>VBLC01000035.1 GCA_005879315.1 Deltaproteobacteria bacterium
GCGTCACCGCTTCTTCCAGCGTGAGGTGGCAGCGCTCGAGACGGCCATTCTGCTGCGGCTTGCCTGGCTCGATGCGTTCGAGGGTGATGCCGAGCCTGAGCCACCAGACCGAGAGCTTGGAGAGGCGGCCGGCGCCGGTCGAGGCAAAGGGCGGTCCGTTGTCGGAGCGCATCGCCTTGGGCAGGCCACATTCCTGAAAGGCGGAATCGAGGACCTTTTCGACGTTGTCGCCGGTCGGGTCGAGCATCGGCTCGGCGCGCAGCAGATAGCGCGTGTCCGCGTCGAGCAGGGTCAGCACGTGGCACCAGTTGCCGTCCTGCAAGCGGAACTTGCCCTTGAAATCGATGCACCAGGTGTCATTGGGTGCCGCGGTGCTGGCAACGGCTGCGTCGCGGACGGCACGTGCTTGCGCTTCTTCTTCAGGCGGCAGAGGCCGCGGCGCTGGAGGATGTTGCCCATCGAGCTGGTGCTGGGCCATTCGATCTCCGGGTAACGCTCGAGGAGGATCTTGCGCAGCTTCCGCGGTCCTCGCCGGGGCATGGCCTTGCGGGCCTGGACGACAAAGTCCTCGATCTCTCGCGAGATGGAATGCGGATTGGTTAGCGGGCGCCGCGACTTCTCCTCGACGGCCCGCAGGTCAAAGCCGGCCTCGCGAAAGCGCTTCACCCAGGCGTAGCCGGTGGGACGGGCCACGCCGTACTTGCGGCAGAGCTCAGCCATCTCGACCGGCCCGCCCTGCGCCTCGTCCCAGCGGCGCTCCCACTCCAGCACGAAGTTCACTCGCTCCTTCATCGCGTCCGTCGCTTTCCAGGGCATCGCAGGCTTGTCTGCGATGTCGCTGCGCAATGCCTCCGACGTGTAAAGGATGTTCTTGGTTCAACCTGTAAAGGATCTACTTGGTTTGGACCAATCGGTGAGGGTGGTGCTTTTTCCTTGCAGAATGTCTCCGCCGCAATATATCCCCAATCATGAGATCGGCGAGACAACTCACCCTGCTACTACGGCAGCACGGCGGGAGGCGGAACGGGGCGGGGCGCAAGCCGAAGGGGCCCAAACCGCTCGTTTCGCACAAGGCGAGAGTGCAGTTCGACAAGCCGCTGCCCGTCCACGTCACCTTGCGAGTGGGCGAGCACGTCTGGAACCTGCGAAGCGGGCGCAGCTATCGCCAGCTGAAGGCATGTCTTGCAGCGGCTGCCGGAAGATTCGGGCTGCGAATGATCGCCTTCAGCATCCAAGGCAACCACCTGCATCTCATCGTCGAGGCGAACGACACGGAGGCGCTCTCCCATGGGATGCAGGGGCTGTGCATCCGCATCGCCAAGGCGCTCAACGCAATGATGCGGCGCTCAGGACGGGTCTTCGCTGACCACTATCATTCGCGCTTGCTGCGCTCGCCTACAGAAGTAGCACGCGCCATTACCTACGTGCTCAATAACCACCGCCATCATCACGGAGAGCGCGGCGTCGATCGCTTCAGCTCGGCCGCGCTCGACACTGCAGAGAGGGCGAAGGTGCTGTCACGGCCTCTCGGATGGCTGCTGCGAGTGGGCTGGCGCCGCGCCAAGTGGGACTTGCGGCGCGCGCCAATCTAGGTGCGCTGCTTGCGCCATGACGCAAACCGACCGTCCAAGATTGCGCGCATGGTCTCGTAATTCTCCCGGCTGTCCGGCACATGGTAGTCCGTGGCGAATTGAGTCCCTTCGGGGGACATCATGTCGGAGGCCAGAACACCGCCCAGTCTTCGGTACAGCTCGGGCGCAGTGATAATCCTCTTCTTGAAGTCCGCTACCGCTGGCTCGGCGGCGATTTCATCTGAGAGCAGTCCACGCTCCGCCAGCCATCCAACAAAGAAACCGGTGTGTACATAAGCCTGTTTGGAGTCGAGATTCTTCGGCCAATCTCCTTCCAGATGCCAAGCCGCCTTGTCGAACACGACAGGTTCAGCCACGGACGCTCCCGAGGCGAAGGCGCAACGCTCCAGCCGGAGTGACTTTCCGACTCTGCGTGGTCTGCGCCTCGACGCTGCTTCTGTTCGCGCTCATGATCAGGGCATGCCCGCGAGCGTTCGCACCGAGTAGTAGCCTGCCTCCGGGTGCCAGACGACGATCGCGCTGGTGCTCTGCTCCGGCACCATCTGGTGCGCCTCGGTCAGCGTCACGCCGATCCGTTCCGGATGGAGGATGGCCCACACGCCCGTCTGATCGGCGAGATCGGGCCAGGCCGGGTAACCCGCGCTGTAGCGCTTCCCTTGCGTGGGCGGAAGGCCCATCTCGGCGCGCACGCGGCGGTGCCAGTATTCGGCGAGGGCCTCGGCGGTCTCGACGGCGAGGCCGTGGAGGAAATAGGAGCGGGTGAATTCGCCGGCCGCCTCCCATTGGGCGCACAGCTGCGTGGCCCGGTCGCCGACCGTGACGGTCTGGAAGGCCACCACGTCGTCCTCGCGGAAATAGTCGGACAGGCAATGGCGCGGCGACTCGATCTTGCGGGGGAACTTGAAGGTCCAGAGGGCGCGGCGATCTTTCAAATCCTTCCCGGCGTCCGCGGGATCGAAGACGGTCAAGTCGTTCCCCTTCGCGGAACAGGGGAAATATCCATAGATGACTTTCGGCGTGAGCCAGCCGTTCTCGATCGACTCTTCCTGCAGCTCATGGCGGCGCGCGGCGAATTCATCGGCGATCAATTTCTGGTACAGCTCGCGCGATTTGACGCGCACGCCCCATTGCAACTTGTAGAGCTCGATCAGGTCCAGACAATCGAAGATGTCGCGCAGCGCCAGGTCCTCGGCGGGCGGAATGCGGATGCCCCAGAAGGGCGGCGCGACCTTGGGCGGCTCGGAAACCGAGCGCGGCGCCACGTCGTTGACGCCAACGAGCTGCTGCGTGGCCGCCCGTTCCGCGCCGGCCGCAACCATGGTGCGGTGCAGGTGCGCCTCGCGCTTGAGCTTGTCGTAGAGCTTGGGACGTTCCTCGGGCGATTGCAGGCCGCCGATGGTATCGAGGCCTTCGAAGGCGTCCCGGCAATAGAAGACGCCGCCGGGATAAAGGTTATCGGTTCCCTCTACATAAGCAGTGCGCCAGCCATATTTGCGATTGATCGCTGCGCCGCCGATCAGAACAGGCAATTTCATCGCCCGCCGGTCGAGCTCCTTGACCACCATCGGCATCTGCCGCGAGGTGCTGACGAGAAGCGCGGACAACCCGATCGCGTCAGCCTTCACCTCGACCGCCTTGTCGACGATGCGGTCGACCGGCACCTGTTTGCCCAGGTCGTGCACGGTATATCCATTGTTGGAAAGAATGGTCTTGACCAGGTTCTTTCCGATGTCGTGCACGTCGCCGAAGACAGTCGCGAGCACCACCACCCCGCGCGAGTAGCTGTCGTTCTTCTCCATGAACTGCTCGAGATGAGAGACGGCTTTCTTCATCACCTCCGCGCTCTGCAGCACGAAAGGCAAGATCAATTCTCCCGCGCCGAAGCGGTCGCCGACCTCTTTCATCGCGCCGAGCAATACGTCGTTGATGACTCCGACCGCCGAGCGGGTCTTGAGGCATTCGTCGATCGTCTCGATCAGCCCCTTCTGCTGGCGGTCGACGATGAGATGGTGGAGACGCGCTTCCGGCGTGTCGTACTGCTTTTCTTCCGCCGCGGCTTTGGCAGCCGGCCCTTTCGTCTCGAAATGCGCGATCAGCCGGGGCAGCGCGTCGTCCCCGCGCGCCAGCACCAGATCCTCGGCCAGCTGTCGCGCCTCCGCGGGGATCTCGTTCCAGGGCAACACTTCGCGTGGATTGATGATGGCCGCGTCGAGCCCGGCTTTCAAACAATGGGTGAGGAAGACCGAATTGAGAATGGGCCGCGTCGCTTTGGACAAGCCGAAGCTGACGTTGGAAACGCCCAGGACCGTCATGGCGCCGGGGAGCTTTTCCTTGATCTCCGCGATTCCAGCGATGGTCTCGACCGCCGAGTTCTTGTACTGCTCGTCGCCGGTCGCGAGCGTGAAGGTCAGCACGTCGAAGAGCAGCTGCCAGGGCTGCAGGCCGTCCTTCAAGGCCCGCTCATAGATGCGCCGCGCCACCTCCAGCTTGCGCTCCTTGGTCAGCGCCATTCCCTTTTCGTCGATGGCCATCGCCACCGTGCAGGCGCCGTATTGCTTCAAGAGGGGAAAGAGCCGGTCGATCTTTTCCCAGCCGCGCTCGAGGTGGACGCTGTTGACGATGCCCACGCCGGGCAGCCATTCCAGCGCCGCCGCGACCACCTCCGGCTCGGTGGAGTCGATGCAGAGCGGCGCCTCGATCTGGCTGGAGAGCAGCCGCACCACCCGCGTCATCGTCTCGACTTCGTCGGCGCGCTCGGTGAGCGCCACGCAGACGTCGAGCGCGTGCGCTCCTCCCTCCACTTGCTCGCGGGCGACGGCGAGAATGCCGTTGTAGTCGTTGCCGAGGAGCAGCTCCTTCATCTTGCGGCTGCCCTGCGAATTGACCCGCTCGCCGATGAGCAGCGGCCGCGGTTCCTGCTGCAGCGCCGCCGGCTTCAATCCGCTGGAGAGCATCGGCACCCGCCGCGGCGGCTTGCGCGCAGGCGACGCTCCGCGCACGGCCTCGATGACGGCTTTCAAATGAGCCGGCGTCGTGCCGCAGCAGCCGCCCACGACGGAGAGGCGGAAGTCGCGGACGAAGCGCGCCAGGTATTCGGCGAGGTCGCTCGCCGTCAGCGGATAATGAGCCACTCCCTCGCGGTTCTCCGGTATGCCGGCGTTCGGCTGGCAGCTCAAAGGCAGTGGCGCATGCTCGGAGAGCGCCCGCAGCGGGTCGACCATCTCCTTGGGGCCGGTCGAGCAATTGAGTCCCATGATGTCCGCGCCGGCGGTGCTGAGCAGCGCGGCGGCGGAAAGCGGCTCGGTGCCGAGCAGCATGCGGCCCGAGGGATCGAGCGTGATCTGGGCGATGAGCGGCACGCGCCGCCCCACTTCCTCCATCGCCTTGCGCGCCCCGAAGAGCTGCGCGCGCAGCTCGAGCAGGTCCTGCGCGGTCTCGGCGATCAGGCAATCGACGCCCCCCTTCAAGAGCGGGACGGATTGCTCGCGAAAGATCTCGGCGAGCTCGCTGGGCCGGACGCGGCCCAGGTCGGGATCGCTCGAGGAGGGCAAGAACCCGCTCGGCCCGAGCGAGCCGGCGACGAAGCGCGGCCGTCCGTCGCTGCGCTCGGCCTTGTCCGCCTCGGCGCGAGCAACGCTCGCCGCGGCGAAATTCACTTCGTAGAGCTTGGCCCCGAGATCGAACTCGTCCAGCTTGGGCCGGCTGGCTCCAAAAGTATTGGTCTCGATGGCGTCGCTGCCCGCCTCGAGGTATCCGCGGTGCACTCCCGCCACCACTTCGGGGCGCGTCAGCGAGAGGACTTCGTTGCAGCCCTGGCGGCCGTCGAAATCCTTGACCGTCAATTCCCCCGCAAGCTGCATGCGCTGCAGGGTGGTGCCCATGGCGCCGTCGAAGATCACGACACCGCGGGCGATCGCTTCGAGGAGATTCCTTTCCGCCATCGAAATCGCGCACCTTAGCACTAGTGACTTGCGTGGTATGTTGGGATTGCCGATGGCCGTCAAGGAGAACGCCCCCGCCACGCTCGCGGACGAGCTGGAGAAGCTCGCGGCGCGCGATCGGGAGATCGAGCAGCTGCGCGAGCAGATGACGCAGGCGCTGCAGGCCACCGAGCAGCAGCTCGCCGCCGCGAAGGCGAAGATCGAGGAGATGACGCGGCAGAGCAGGGAGCGCGCCGAGACGGCCGGGAACGTCGCGCGGCTGGCGCGCGCCGGGCAGGAAGCGGGCTCGCAGACGGCGGAGATCGAAGAGCTCCGGGTAGAGTTGCGCAAAGCGCGCGCCGCGCTCGAGGAGCTCGAGGAGAAAGAGGGCCGCGCCGAGGCGCACGCCGCCGAGCTGCAAGCGGTAGTGGAGAGCCTCGGCCGCGAACGATCCGCGCTCCGCTCCGAGGCAGGAGCGATGCGCGCCAAGGTGGAAACGCTCGCCGTCGCCGACGACCGGCTCCGCCTCATGGCCCAGGAAGTCGATCAGCTGCGCCGCGAGAACGACCTCTTGAACCAGGAGCTGGCGCGCTTCCTCGCTAGCATCGGCAAGCGGCCGCCGTTATCCAACAGCAGGGATTGACCATGCTCAAGATCGTGCTGGGGAACAAGAAGTACTCGTCCTGGTCGCTGCGGCCCTGGCTGGTGCTCAAGCAGACGGGCGCGCCCTTCGAGGAAGTGGTGGTGCCGCTCGACATGCCCGACACCGCCGAGAACATCCGCCGCTATTCGCCGAGCGGCCGCGTTCCCGCGCTCATCGACGGCGCGCTCACCGTCTGGGATTCGCTCGCCATCTGCGAATACTTGCAGGAGAAGTTTCCTCAACAGCCGCTCTGGCCCAAGGACGCCGCAGCGCGCGCGCACGCGCGGTCGATCAGCTCCGAGATGCACTCCGGTTTCACCAACCTGCGCAACGACTGCGCGGTGAAGTTCCTCGAGCAGTTTCCTCCGGGCGAGCTTCGGCCGGAGACGAAGTCGGAGATCGAGCGGATCAAGGCCATCTGGATCGAGTGCCTGCGCAAGTACGGCGGGCCGTTCCTCTTCGGCTCGCGCTTTGGGATCGCCGACGCGATGTATGCGCCGGTGGTGAGCCGGTTCCGCACCTATTCCATTCCCGTCGAGGGACCGGTGAAGGCCTATTGCGAGGCGATCTGGGACCTGCCCGCGCTGCAAGAGTGGCTGAAGGCCGCGCGCGCGGAGAAGCTGCGCGCGAAATTTCACGAGCCCTGATGTTCGGCGTCTACATTCATTTTCCTTATTGCCTTTCCAAATGCCCCTATTGCGATTTCGCCTCGCGGGCGGAGGCGATCATTCCGCAGGGGCGGTATACCGAGGCGGTCCTGCTCGAGCTGCGGTCGCGGCAGAAGGAGTTCGCCGGACGCGCAGCGGATTCGATCTATTTCGGCGGGGGCACGCCCTCGCTCTGGGATCCGGACCAGGTCGGCCGCGTGCTCGCCGAAGTTCGCGCGCTCTGGGCCGTCGCGCCGCAGGCCGAGATCACCCTCGAGGCGAATCCCGGCACGACCGACGAAGCGCGCTTCGCCGCCTTTCGCCGGCTCGGCATCAACCGGCTCTCCATCGGGGCGCAGTCGTTCGCGCCCGCCCAGCTGATCTCCCTGGGACGCAAGCACTCTTCGCAAGATGCGGTCCGCGCCTTCGAGACCGCGCGCAGGGCCGGATTCGAGAATGTCTCGCTCGATCTCATCCACGGCGCCGAGGGGCAAACGCCCGAGCTCGCGGCCCGCGACGCCGCTCTTGCCGTGGCGCTGGGGCCCGAGCACATCTCCTGTTACGCGCTGACGCTGACGGGCCTGGCCGAGGACGTGCCCATGGCCAAAGCGGCGCGGCGCGGCGAGATCGAGCTGCCCGACGATGAGGCGAGCGCAGAGATGGGCGAAGCCGTCCGCGAGCAGCTCTCGCGCGGCGGCTATGCCCGCTATGAGATCTCCAACTATGCGAAGCCCGCCTTCGAATCGGTGCACAACACCCTGTACTGGCGCGGCGGCGAATACGCGGCGGCTGGCTGCGGCGCCTGCGGGTTTGCGCGCCGGGCCAACGGCGGGCGTCGCTATGCGAACGACCGCTCGCCCGAGAAGTACATGGAGCGCGTCGAGCAGACCGGCATCGGCGAGGCCTCCAGCGAAGACGTCGGCTCCGAGGAGCATTTGCGCGAGCGGCTCTTCACCGGCCTGCGCCTTGCGGAAGGAGTCGATCTCGCCGACCTCGAGCGCGATCTCGATCTTCCCGTACGCCAGCGCTATGCGAACGAGATCGAGCGGCTGGTCGGCGAAGGCGTGGCGGAGCTGAGGGGATCGACGCTGCGCCTCAACCAGCGCGGCCTCGATCTGCACAGCGAAGTTTCCCTGCGGTTCTTTTAAGGGGCGATGAGCAGCTCTTGCGACTGCGCCTCATCGATGGCGCGGGCAAAAGCGGCGAATGCGGCATAGTCGGCGGGCGCCACGCGCTGCTGTGGAAGAGAGAGCGACTCCTCCAGGATCAGTTTTCCCCCTTCCTCGCGCGCGCCCCAGCGGTACTCGCCGAAAGGCGTGCGCAGCGCGATCGGCTGCGGCGGAGCTTTGAGCCTGAGATTGCGCGGCAGCGCGAGGACGCAACGGACCGACGTCTGCTCGGGCGCGTCGACCAGCAGCGTGACCGTGCGCTCCGCCTTGGGCGCCCAGCGCCGCGCCAACCGCTGGGGCACGAGCGACGCCGGCACGAAGAGCTGGTCGCCATCGCGCCGCGCCAGCTGCGCATGGATCAGCGCCACCAGAGCCGCGGTGCCGCCCAGCTCCGTCTCGCGCTCGGTGGTGAGCGTCTCCAGCGTCAGCCCGTGGATGCCGCGACCCAGCATCGACTCGACCGCCTGCTTGCGCTGCTCGCGGTCGAGCCGCTCGAGGGCATCCTTGAGGCTGGCCGCTTCGAAGCCACGATGTTCGTCGCGCGCCGTTCCCGCCGAGCTGCCGTCGGCCTCGAGCTGCAGCTCGATGGAGACCACGCGGCCATCCTTCTGCTCCGGCAGAGCGGAGGGCGTGCGCAGGTTCTGCGGCTCTTCGCCCGGCTCGGGCAGGGTCCACGCGTCCTGCCCGCGCGCATAGACGGGCAGCTGTCCCAAAGGCGCGAGCCGGTATTGCGGATCGGCCCAGAGGGGACCCTCGGGCAGATCGATCCGCAGCACCGCATAATTGTAGAGCTCGCTGCGCGGGAATCGATACGGAGCAGGATCGACCGCGAAGATCCGGACCAGTACGACGTGAGAGCCGATTCCCGCTGCCGCCAGGGCCGCCTTGACGACCACCAGCCGGTTGCCGCGCCCCTGCAAGAGCACGTGCGCCGCGCTGGTGGAGAAGTCGCCGCCCTGCGAACGCCCGCGCACGAGCTCCGCCACCTTGGCGTAGATCCGCTGCGCCCTGTCGCGCGGCTCCTCGCCGCCGGCCTCGCGCGCCAGCTGGTCGGTGCTGCTCGAGGGACGCGTGCGCAGGAGCGCCCAGTCGGCGATCGATCGGACCAGCTCCTTTTCCCCGGCGCCCACGCCCAGCTGCACCCAGGGCATCAGCTCGTTCTCGCCGGGCTGGTGCGGCTCGGGCTGCAGCGCAGCGACGTCGCGCGCCGAGTAACGAAAGCGGGTCCGGTCGGAGGAGAGCGCGCCGGGCGGCAGCGTCAGATGATGCGAGTCCACCTCGAGCGGCACCGGCGCGACGACCTCGTAGGTGGACTCGCTCATCGGCGTCTCCTCGTCGCGGAAGAAGAAGCCGCTCAGCGTGAAGCCCGGCATCTCCGGCCCGCGCGGGCCGAAACCGCGCAGATAATCCGTCTCGACCGCATCGCCCGGCTCCAGCCCGGGGAGGCTGATCGCCTCCTTCTCCGGGATCGATTCCGGCTCGAGCACGCGCCCGTCGGCCTTGAGGTTGCGCAGGTGCAGGACCAGCGCGTCCCCCGGGATCTGCGCCTCGCCGAAGCGGCTCACGCCTTTCTTGTCGAGGACGCGCACGAGCGTGTGCACTCGCTCGACGCCGCCGCCGTCTGGGAAGATTTGCGCCGCGCCATGGTCGAGCAGCCGCACTGCGCTGGCGCCCGCCGGGGCGGGAGACCCGGCGCGAGACAGCGCTCGGGCGTCGCGGTCGGTCCAGAAGAGCAGCTTCTGCTTGTCGTCGAGCGCGAGCTGCTGCCGGAGGGCCAGCTCGCCGGGAGCGAGCTGCAGCGCGCGCCGCCGCGCCTCGGTCGCGCCCGCTGCATCACCGGCAAGCTCGAGGAGACCCGCCAGGCGCCGGAGTGGCTCGGGACTGCGGGGAGCGAGCGCGGCGGCGGCCCGTACCGAGGCGATGGCCTGCGGCATCTCCTTGCGCGCCGACTGGACCTCGGCCAGTTGCTCCAGCCGCGAGGGCACCGCCGGCCGCCTCGCGGCCCAGCGCGCGAGAAGCTCCTCCGCGCGGGCGGTCTCGCCGTGGTCGCGGAGGAACTGCGCCACGGTGGAGAGACCATCCGCGCAGGACAAAAGCGAGTCGGCCAAGCGGCGCTGATCGGTGAGCGCGCCGTCGCGGCGGGCAAGGTCGAAAGCGAGCTGGATCAGATCGCAGCGCCCTGGCGCAGCGGCGAGCGCGGCGTTGGTCAGGGCCCGCGCCTTGGCGGAATTGCCGCGCGCTTCGAGCAGGCGGGCCCGCGCAGCGAGGAGCCGCGGCGGCAGCGGCGCGTCGCGGCCGAAACGCTCGCGCAGGGCCAACTCGGCCTTGTCGAGGTCCTGGGCAGCGTCGTCATAGCGCTCCGAGTCGCGCTCCACCGCGGCAGCGGTGATCCGGGCGCGCACGAGCAGCGGATCGCGGGTCGCGGCCTCGCTCAAGTCGGAGAGCGCGCGGCCGCGGCCGATCCGCTCGGGCACCTCCGGATCATGCAAGAGCTGCTGCGCCCGCAGCGCCAGGGCCGGCGCGCCCTTCGCCGAGAGTACGACGGCGCGCTCGACCGCGGCGCGCGAGGCGGCGCGGTCGTCGCCCATCGCGGCGCGCGCGGCGAGCCAGGCCGCGAGAGGGTCGTTGGGGTCCTTCTCCTGCATCGCAGCGGCTGCTGCGCGCAAGTCAGCCGAGTCGCGCCAGGCTGGCGGCGCAATGCACGATGTTCCCAGTGCGCACTGCGCCGAAGCGCGCATGCCGCTCACCTCGGCCGGCGCGGCGCTCTCGGCATCGGAGACGGCGCCGTCGGAGCGCACCAGCGCGATGCGGAAGCGGCCCCCTTCGGCGCGGCTCCAGCGCGCGAGCAGCGCACGCTTTCCCGGCTGCAAGTGGACCGCGGCAGTCTGCGCGCGAGGGACCTCGCGGGGATAGGGTGCGCGGGCGACCGCGACAGCGCCGTCGAGGCGCACCTCGAGCGCGGCAGCGCCCTCGACCCAGAGGAGATAGTCGCCGCCGCGCGCGAGCGAGACGTCGCTCGCCGCATAGAAGACGTCGCCGTCGCCCGGCTCGAGCTCGAGCCCGACGTCGCCGTCGGGAAAATCGATCGCACGATCGTTTCGGGCAAGACGGCCCGGCGCGGATCCGTCGAGTGCCAGCGCCTTCGAGAGATCGAAGAGGCGCAGCGCTCCGGCAGGGCCCGCCACGCGCCAGTGCTGGATTGCGCCGGCTTCCCGCCAGGCGCGGGCCTCGTCGCCCTTGCGCCCGGCGATGCGCGCCGCGGTCTCGCGCAAGAGCCGGGCCGCGCGCGGCGCGACCGGCGGCGAGAGCGCGGCCGCGGCGGCGAGGATCGCTTCGTCCACTTCGGGCGAGTCGCCTTCCGCGTCGAGCAGGCGGACCGCGGCCAGCTCCGCCGACGGATCGCGGGGCGCAGCCTGCAGCGCGCGGATCCAGAGCTTGACCGCCGCGAGCGTCTCGGTGCGGTCTTCGGCGATCTCCGCCATTCCCAACAGCGCCAGCGGCGAGGCGCCGTCGGCCTGGAAGTGGCGTTCGGCCCCCGCGGGATCGGAGGCGATCAGGTAGCGATACCAGCCGGCCCGGGCCTGCAGCGCCGGATCGCGCTGCGCGGCTATCTCGACGACGTCCAGCTCGTGCAGCGCATCGTCAGGATTTCCTCTCGCTCCGGCGCGATGGCCCACCACACAGCCCGCGAGGAGCAGGACAAGAGCGACCTGCCTCAATGCGGGACCTCGGCCGAGGCGGTGCGCGCGGCCGGCGCGGCTTCGACCCTGCGCTGCAGCGCCGCATCGAGGCGGCCGAGGAAGGCGCGGAAGGCGCCGTAGTCGGAGGGCTGCAGGAGCCCGCCGTTCAAGGTGAGCTCGAGGCGCGCGCTCACTTTGCCTTCCTCGCGCGCGTAGCGGATGGCGAAAGCTCCCTGCGGCCCCGACTCCTGCGCGCCCTCGGGCAGGATCGCGGTCCAGCCCGCCGGCAACTGTACTTCCGCCTCGATCACCGTCCGCTGCGGCAGAGGCAGCCGCTCGGGCAGCGACCGGCGCGAGAGCTGCGCATACGACTCGACGAAGCTCTGCCGCTGCCCGAAAGGCGAGAAGCGCAAGCCCGCGGGCGTCGGCGCGGCGAAGGCCGGCGCGCTCGCGGAGATCTGCGTCTGGAAAGGCCGCTCGATGTCGTGCGGATCGGAGACTTCGACCGCCGTCACCTTGACGTTGGGGAAGGCCGAGCGCGCCAGGTTCTCCTCGGCGCGGGCGCGCCGCTCGTCGGCAGGCTCGAAGGCGCGGCGCAACTCGGCCGTCCACGAGCCGCGCGCGCTCGCCTTCACTTCCACGGTCGCGCTGCCGTCGGCCGCCAGGCGCGCGACCAGCCGGGTCTCGTCGAGGTTGTCGCGCGGCTGCGCTTCCGGCGTGCGCAGGAAATGCGAGGGCCGGTCCGGCTCGACGATGAGCACTTCCGCCCCGCGGTCGTCGGCGGGCAGTTCCCCCGAGCCGTGGAACTCGGCGGTGCCGTCGAGGAAGAGCTGGTACTTGGGCACGTAAAGGATGGCGTGGTTGAACACCGCCAGAGACGCCGGCGCGGTCTCGATGCCGCCGAGCCGCTTCATGCGCAAGAGCACGAGGCGCGAGTCGATGCCGAGCGCCTCGAGCATGGCGTGCATCAGCGAGGCCTTGTCCTTGCAGTCGCCGAAGCGGCGGCTGAGGATCGTCTCGACCGGATAAGGCTTGAAGGAGTTGATGCCGAACTCGAGCCCGACGTAGCGGGTGCGCGAGACGACGAAGTCGTAGACGGCGCGGATGCGGGCCTCTTCGTCGCTCTGAGAAATTCCCTTGACCGCGTCGAACGCCGCGGTGCGGATCTCGCTCGTCACGCGCAGCTGGTCCTTGATCAGCCCCCAGTAGAAACGGCCCACGTCCTCCCAGCTGCGGTAGGTGGAGACGTGCACGTAGGCGAGCACTTCGCTGTAGCCGGGCATGGAGGGCTCGGGCACGAGCTTGGGGACCTCGCGCGCCGTCCACCGTTGCCAGGTGCCGCCGTCGGCGAGCTTGCCCTCCGTGCGCTGCAAGCCGGCCAGCTTCGTCGCGCTGGCAAAGAAGAGGCGGCCGGCCGGCCCGAGCAAGACGTAATCGGAGATGCGCCGCACCTGCGTGCCCTGGAGGTAGGCGAAGTCGCCGAAGTAGTCGGCGAAGAAGTTGGAGCCAGAGTCATCGGTGCGCGTGATCAGCTCGACCACGTCGCCCGGCTCGAGCTGCGGGAAACCCACCACCCGCGCGCGCAGATCGTAGTAGAGCCCGTACCAGGGCTCGGAGAGGTTGCGCTCGCTCTCGCTCTTGCTCTCGAGGATCGAGCCGTCCTTGCGGAAGATGCGCGCGCGCTCGATGCGCACTTGCTGCCGGTCAGGGGAGAACTGGACGCTCTGCGATCGCGCCGCATCGACACCGCGGGCGGTGAGCGGCCGCAGCACGACCTGCCGGGTGCGCGAGGAGAGGCCGTTGGCGAAGACCTTCGTGACGGAGAGATCGGCGAGCACTTCGAGATCCTCGCCTGCGATGGCCGCGAGCTTCGACAGCTCGCGAGCATCGTAGAGATACGGCGCGGCGTACTGCTCCTCGGGCCGCACCGCGCGCACCAGCTCGCGCAGCGCAGGATTCTGCGGCCGCAAGCTCAGTGCCCGCGCGAACGCGGCGAGCGCGCCCGATTCGTCCTGGTTGCGCAGCCGGTGGCGGCCGAGCTGCTCGTGCGGCTCGGGATCGTCCGGAGCAAGAGCGAGCGCCTGGGCGAAGGCCTCGTCCGCCTTCGCCGCGCGGCCATTCTGCGAGAGCAGCTCGGCGGCGCGCAGGCGCGGATAGAGGGCCGCTGGCTCGAGAGCGAGCGTCTCGCCGAGGAGCTTGAGCGCCCCGTCGAGATCGCCGCGGTCGAGCGCGAGCCCGATCGACTCGCCCCGCGCCTCGGCGTCGTCGTAGCGGGCGGCCATCGCCTTCTGCAGCTCCTCGGCGGCCTCGGCGGGACGGCCCAGCCGCCGCAGGGCGCCTGCCGCTGCGCGATGCGCTCGCGCCAGGTCGGGGCGGGCTTTCGCTGCCTCGAGGCGCAGGAGCGCCGCTCGCGCGCTCAGACCCACCGCATCGAGCGCGCGCGCCTCGGTGAGCATCGCATCGATGAACGCTGGCGCGGCCGTTCGCGCCTTGCGGGCGAGCTCCAGGGCCGCCCATCCTTCGCCCCGCTCCAACCGATAGGAGGCGAGCGCGTCGAGCAGCTCCGCGTCGTCGGGATGCGCGGCGAGCGCAGCATCGAGCGCCGCGCGCCGCTTGTTCGCGTCGCGATCCTCCAGCCGGGAGAGGCGCAGGGCCATCTCCGCATCGCTGGGCCGCAGCTCGAGGGCCCGCTCCATCGCGTGCAGCGGCAGCCGTTCGGCCTCGTCGTCGGGCCTGCGGAAGGAGAGCGCGACCGCGAGGTCTTCCTGCGCGCGCGCATCTTTTTCGTTCTTGGCGGCGAGCGCCTTCAGCTCCTCGACTGCATCGGCTGGCTTCTTCGCCGGCTTCGCGGCCTTGCGCGCGCCTTCGGGGACCGCGGCTGCGGCGAAGGCCTGTGCGCGCGCATCGGGCGGACGCGCCGCGCGGGCGACCTCGACCAGGGGCGCGTCCTTGCCGCTCGCGATCCGCAGGCTGAAGCCGAGCTTGCCGCTCGAGTGCGCGATCTTGACGAGCAGGAAATTGTCGCCCGCCTTCAGCGCGGCGGCGAACGTCTGCTGGTCGAAGCGCGAGGGATGGAGCGCCCCGTCCTCGTGCGCCAGCGAGCCGTTGAGCCAGACACGAGAACCGCCGCTGGCGCCGAGATGAAAGACGACCGGCTGCGCCTTGGCAGACCGCAAGACGGTCGCTGCATAGACCGCGACATCCTGGCGCGGATGGATGACTGCAGAAAGATCGACGAAACCATAGGGAGCGTGGTTGGCGGGCAGCGTGCGCCAGGCCACGTCGTGCTCCTTGCCGCGGTAGAGGGCTTTGGGGTCGTAGCCGTCCGTTTCGGGACCATAGACGGCGAGCAGGCCCGCACGAGCTTCGTTGTCGAAGGGACCGACGACGCTCCAGACGCGGATCGGTGCGACCTCGTCGAAGAGGGCCTTCGCCTGCGCCAGCTGCCCTTGGGAAACGGCGAGCTGTGCGCGCATTTCCTGAGCGAGCGCTCGCACGTCCGGCCGTGCCCTGGGCGCGCGAGCGGCTGCCTGCAGTGAGCCGATCAGGCCGGCGAGGTCGCCCTTCTCGTCCCTCCGCTCGAAGAGCCGGTAGAGGTCGGCGATGGCCTGCGGCTTGTCCAGTTCGCCCAGGACGCGCGCCTGCAGCGAGGGGGTGGCCTCGTCGGCGTGCAGCGCCGGAGCGAGCAGGGCGGCGACAAAGAGCAGGCTTGGCGCTTTGAGCATGCGTCTCGGAGCAACGGCGGGTCGACCGTCCCGATTCCCATGCTGTAGCGCGGCAAGCGCCCGGCCGCCACCTCTCCCGGTCAGGGAGCGCGCGCCAGCGTGCGGACTTCGACACGCGCCGCGCCGGCCGCAAGCAGGGCCTGAGCAGCCGCGGATGCGGTCGCGCCGGTCGTGAGCACATCGTCGAGCAGGCAGATCCGCCGGGCCATGACGTGGCCGCGAACGGCGAAGGCGTCGCGGACATTGCGCTCCCTCGCGACGCGGTCGCGGCCGACCTGCTGCCCGGTGGGCCGCACGCGCAGGAGCAAGTGTTCGACCGGCAGTGCGAAGCGCTTTCCCGCCTCGCTCGCCAGAAGCGCGGCCTGATCGAAGCCTCGCTCGCGCAACCGCGAGAGGTGCAGCGGCACCGGCGCCAGCACATCGGCGCGAGGCCGCGCGCAGGCTTCGAAGAGCAGCCCGAGCGGCCGCGCCAGGTCCTCGCGCCTCTCGTACTTGAGGCGGTGGATGGCCTCCGCCAGCGCCCCGCCGTGGAGATACGGGGCCGAGGCTTGCGCAAAGGGCGGCGCGCGCTGCCGGCAATGCAGGCAGCGTCGCGGCCTCAGTGCGGCGAGAACTTCATCGTCGGCCGGCGCGCCGCAGACGGGACAGCCCGGCGGCAGCGCGATCAGGGTCTCGGCACAAACACCGCAGAAGGGCGACTCGCCGGGCGCATCGCACGATGCACAGCGAAGCGGAAAGACCCAGTCGAGCGCCGCCAGCGCCGCGGTCCCAAGGCATCCCCCGATGTCCACCCCACCGCCCGGTGCACCTCGCGGGCCAATTTGTACAAATTGTACAAAATGGCGGCGCGCGACCCCTAGCCGCCGGAGAGGGTCCGGATCTGGAGCTGTGGAATGAGACCCCGGTCCAACTCCGGACCCCCCTCGAGCCAGCTCGCCGCGGCGGTCAGGGTCAGTCGGACGGCTGGCAGAAGGCGGCGCGTCTCGACTCCCATGAAGTCGGGCGGGAGCGGCTCGAGCTTTTCGAGACCGCTCGTGAGCAGCATGACGCAGCCTCGCGGCTGCTTCTGCACCGTCGCCTTGAAGTAGCCGGCGGCCAGCTGGATCAACCCCTGGAGGAAGAGCTTGCGCTCGTCCTCCTCCTCCATCCAGGCCTCTTCCCAGGCCTCGTGCGCCTCCCAGAAGAGGCCGCGGTTGAAAAGCTCCGCGCCGCGCAAGAGCGCCTCTTCGGTGGTCATCGGGGATATCTTACGCCGCGGGAGGTGAGTCGCCGATGCACAAGCTCGTGCTCCTGCGCCATGGCCAGAGCGCCTGGAACAAGGAGAACCGGTTCACCGGCTGGGTCGACGTCCCGCTCAGCGCCGCCGGCGAGGCCGAGGCGCACGAGGCGGGGCAACTGCTCAAGGAGGCGAGCCTCAGTTTCGAGGTCGCCTACACCTCGCTGCTCAAGCGGGCCATCAAGACTCTCTGGATCGCGCTCGACGAGCTCGACCAGATGTGGATTCCGGTGAAGAACAGCTGGCGCCTCAACGAGCGCATGTACGGCGCGCTCCAGGGCCTGGACAAGGCCGAGACGGCGCGGCGGCACGGCGAGGCGCAAGTGCACATCTGGCGGCGGAGCTTCGACATCGCGCCGCCGCCGTTGCCCAAGGAGGATCCGATGTGGCCGGGCCGCGACCCGCGCTACGCCGACCTGCGCCCTGAAGAGGTGCCGGTGACGGAGAGCCTGAAGTCGACGGTCGCGCGATTCCTCCCCTATTGGGAGCAGGAGATCGCGCCGGCGGTGCGCAAGGGAAAGCGCGTGCTCATCTCCGCCCACGGCAACAGCCTGCGCGCGCTGGTCAAGCACCTCGACAAGATCGGCGATGCCGAGATCGCCGAGCTGAACATTCCCACCGGCATTCCCCTGGTGTACGAGCTCGACGAGGAGCTGCGACCGATGCGCCATTACTACCTGGGCGGCGAGGACCGGGCCCGCCGCGCGGCCGAGGCGGTCGAACGGCAAGGCAAGGCGAAGTAGCTCACTTGTGGTACGGGCCGCCGCGGAGGATCTCGAAGGCGCGATAGAGCTGCTCGAGCACCACCGCGCGCGCCAGCCGGTGCGGCAAGGTCAGTCGCGACAGGCTCCAGGAAAAGCGCGCCTCCTCCCGCACGCGAGGCGAAAGCCCTTCGTCGCCGCCGATGCAGAGCGTGAGCGCCGCGGTGCGCGAGAGCTTCTGCGCCAGCTCCCCGCTGCTCAGCTCCACCCCGCGCGGATCGACCGCCCACAGCTCACCGCGCACCTGCCCGAGCAGCAGCTCCCCTTCGCGCGCCAGGTCAGATGCTTTGAGCTCCAACAATTCCAGCTGCGCGAAGCGTCCGATGCGCTTCGCGTATTCCTTCGCCAGCTCCGCGGTCGGCCCCTTGTCCTTCCCGACGGAGAGCAGCCGGATCTTCAGGGCGCGACCCGCGGCGCGTCCGCCCAGAGCCCCTCCAGGTCGTAGTAGCTGCGCTCCTCCTGGTGGAAGACGTGCACGACGATGTCGCCGAAATCGAGCAGCACCCAGCGGCCGCCGCGCTGCCCCTCGGCGCCGATCAGCCGGCGCCCCTGCGCGACCAGCTCCTTCTCGACGCCTTCCGCGATGGCCTCGAGCTGGCGGTCGCTCGACCCCGAGCCGATGACGAGAAAGTCGGCGTACCCCGACGTTTCGCGCAGGTCGAGGATCAGCACCGCCTCGGCCTTTTTTTCCAGCGCGGCGCGGGCGGCGGCCACCGCCATGCGCTGCGAGTCATCGTCCACCGCTGGGCGGTGGGAGAGCGCCATCGGGGTCTGCGGGTTCTGCATCCTTCTCTTTCCTCCTGACTTCATCTGCGGACCTGCCCCTCGCCGCGCACGACGAATCTCGTGCAGGTGAGCTCGCGCAGGCCCATCGGTCCATAGGCGTGGAGCTTGCTGGTGGAAATGCCGATCTCGGCGCCCAGCCCCAGCTCGCCGCCGTCGTTGAAGCGGCTGGAGGCGTTCCAGAGCACGCAGCTGGCGTCGACCTCGCGGAGGAAACGGTCCGCCAGTGTGCGGTCGCGGGTGCAGATGCTTTCGGTATGGCGGCTGCCGTAGCGGGCGATGTGGGCGATGGCCGCGTCGGGTCCGTCGACCACGGCGACGGCGATCTGGAGGTCGAGGAACTCGCGCCCGAAGTCGTCGGGCCCGGCGGCGATGGCGCCGACGTCCGCTCGCGCGGCGATCTGCAGGGCGCGCGAATCGCAGCGCAGCTCGACCCCCTCGGCGCGCAAGCCGCGGAGCAGCACCGGCAGCGCGGTCCCGGCGATGCGCGAGTCGACCAGGAGGCACTCGAGTGCATTGCACACTCCCGGGCGCTGCGTCTTGCCGTTGAGGAGCAGCTCCTTCGCCATCTCCACGTCCGCATCGGCCGCGACGTAGAGGTGGCAGACTCCCTGGTAGTGCTTGATCACCGGCACGCGCGATCGCTCGGAGATGAAGCGGATCAATCCGGGACCGCCGCGCGGGATGCAGAGATCGATCTTGTCCTCGAGCTGGAGCAGCTCATCGAGGATGGCGCGCTCCGGCGGCACCAGCTGGACCGCTTCGTCCTCGAAGCAGTCGACCAGGACCGAGTTGGATTCCAGGGCTTCGCTGCCTCCGCGCAGGAGCGCGGCGTTGCCGCTGCGCAGGCAGAGCGCGGCCGCTTCGGCGGTCACGTTCGGCCGCGATTCGTAGATCATGAGGATGACGCCGAGCGGCGCGCGGACCCGCTCAACGCGCAGCCCGTTCGGGCGGGTGAAGGCCTCGACCACTTCGCCCACCGGGTCGGGGAGAGCGGCCACCTCTCGCAGCGACGAGGCGAGCGCGTCGATGCGCGCGCCGTCGAGCCGCAGCCGGTCGAGCATTGCCGCCGGCAGGTCTGTCCTCGCCTTGGCCATGTCGGCCGCGTTGGCGGCCTCGAGGTCCTTGCGCCGCAGCACGATCGCTTCCGCCGCTGCCCGCACCGCCTGCGCCCGCTCCTGCGAGCTGCTGCGGGCCAGCTTGCGCGCGGCGAGATGCGCCCGCTCGGCCAGCTCGCGCGCCGTGAGACGGTTCTCGACGCTCACGCCGTCACCACCAGATCGTCGCGATGGACGACGCAGTCGAGCAAGCGGTAGCCGAGCCGCGACTCGATCTCGGCGCTGCGCAGGCCGCAGATGCGCCGCACCTCGTCGGCAGAGTAGACCGCCAGGCCGCGCGCGAAGGCCTGGCCGTCGAGGGTGGCGATCTCCACCGGATCGCCGGAGAGGAAGGAGCCGAGCACCTCGCGCACGCCGCTGGGCAAGAGGCTCTTCTTGCCGTCGATCAGCGCCGAGCGAGCGCCCTCGTCGACGCGGATTTCGCCGCGCGCTTTCAGATCGAGCATCCAGCGCTTGCGCAGCCGCTTGCGTTCACCCTGGGCGAGGACGAGCGTGCCGATGTCCTCGCCTTCGAGGAGCCTGGTCAAGGCGCCCGGATGGCCGGGGATGATCGCGCAGGGAACTCCCGCCTCGCTCACTCGCCGCGCGGCGCGAAGCTTGGTGATCATGCCGCCCGTGCCGGTGCCGCCGGCGCTGTCCTTGGCGAGCCCCTCGACCTCCGCGGTGACCTTGGCGATCAGCGGAATGCGCTCGGCCGCGGCGTTGCTGCGCGGGTCGGCGCTGTACACCCCGCCGGCGTCGGTGAGGATGACGAGCAGGTCGGCCTCGATCAGATCGACCACCATCGCCGCCAGCGCATCGTTGTCGCCGAACTTGATCTCCTCGACCGAGACGGTGTCGTTCTCGTTGATCACCGGCACGACGCCGCGGGCGAGCAGCTCGGCCAGCGCGCGGCGGGCGTTGAGATAGCGGCCGCGGTTGGCGATGTCCGCGTGGGTGAGCAGGACCTGGGCGCAGCGCAGCCCGCGCTCCTCCAGCTCGTCGTCGTAGAGGCGCATCAACCGGCTCTGGCCGACGGCCGCTGCCGCCTGCTTGAGCGCCATCTCCTTGGGCCGGCTGGCGAGAGCGAGCCGCTCCACCCCCAACGCCACCGCGCCGCTGGAGACCACCACCGGAGTGCGACCCTGCGCCGCGCCGGCGATGTCGTCGCAGAGAGCGGCGAACCGCTGCCGATCGAGCTGCGCGCCCCCCGCCTTTCCGCCCGCCCCCGAGAGCACGGCCGAGCCGATTTTGATGACCGGCCTGCGGCAGCGGGCGAGAAAGGAGCGGGAGGAGTCCGTCATTCGTTTCTGCCACTGAAATGTAGCAAAGGCCGGCCCCGCGCGCGCGTCTGGCGTGTTACAACCCGTCGTCTCGGGAGGCAGGACGGCTACGCGAGAAGAACTCTTCGGAAACACGGCAGGTCTGAAGGCGAGCCAGAGCAGGCGCCTGCTCGCCACCTACCGGCGCAGGGTGCAGCAGCACGAGCTCGTCTCCGCCGAGCTCGCGCGGCACCTGACTGAGCTGTCCCGGGAAGTCGGCCGCCAGCTGGGCGTGCTCCTCACCCGCCGTGGCGAAGTGGAGCAGGTCATCGTCGGAGATGCGCGCCAGCTGCTCTTGCCCGACATCGGCCGCGCCCGCGCCGCCCAGAGCCGCCTCCGCGGTCTGCGGCTGGTCCACACGCACCTGAAGGATGAGCCCCTCACCCGCGACGACCTGACCGACCTCGTGCTCTTGCGGCTCGATGCAGTGGCGGCGGTGGTGTCGCGCGAGGACGGGCTGCCCGGCAAGGTGTACCTGGCCACCCTGCTGCCTTGGAACGCGGCGAGCGAGCTCTACCAGCAACGCGAGTCGCCCAGCTTGTACGAGCTCGATTTCGACGCCCAGGCGCAGGTGGCGGCTCTCGAGCAGGAGATGGCCCGCGCCGCGCCGCTGCGCGAAGTGGGCGTGCAGGGGCGAGCCATCCTCATCGGCGTGCACAAGGGGGATCGCGAGGCCGCCGAGGCTTCGCTCGCCGAGCTGTGCGAGCTGGCCCGCAGCGCGGGCGTGGAGGTGCTCGACAACGTCCTGCAGGGCCGGCGCGCGATCGATCCGCGCACGGTGGTGGGCGAGGGGAAGCTGCAGGAGATCCTGGTGCGCTCGATGGCGCTCGGCGCGGACCTGCTGCTCTTCGACCGCGACTTGACTCCCTCGCAGGCGCGCCACATCGGCGAGGAGACGGCGCTCAAGATCCTCGATCGCACCCAGCTCATCCTCGACATCTTCGCCCAGCGCGCGCAAAGCGCGGATGGCAAGCTGCAGGTGGAGCTGGCCCAGCTCAGGTACCGGCTGCCGCGGCTGGTAGGGAAGGACGATTCGCTCTCGCGTCTGGCGGGCGGCATCGGCGGGCGAGGCCCGGGCGAGACGAAGCTCGAAGTCGATCGCCGCCGCGCGCGCGATCGCATCGGGGTCCTGGAGGAGCGCATCGATCGGCTCTCGGCCGATCGGGCCACGCGGCGGCGGCAGCGCAGCCGCGCCGGCGTACCGGTCATTTCCATCGTCGGCTACACCAACGCGGGCAAGAGCACGCTGCTCAATGCGCTCACCGAGGCGGAGGTGCTCGCCTCGCCGCGGCTCTTTGCGACGCTCGATCCGACCTCGCGGCGGCTGCGCTTTCCGCGGCAGCGCGAAGTGATCGTCACCGACACCGTGGGGTTCATCCGCGATCTGCCGCGCGACCTGCTCGCGGCCTTCCGCGCCACGCTCGAGGAGCTGGAGGAGGCCGATCTGCTCCTGCACGTCGTCGACGCCAGCGACCCGCGCCAAGACGAGCAGGCGGAGGCCGTCGAGCGGGTGCTCTCGACGCTCGACCTCTCCCGCACGCCGCGGCTCCTGGTCTTCAACAAGGTGGACCGCGCGCCGCAGGCGGCGCAGGCGCTGGCCCATGCGGCCGGCGGCGTCGCGGTGTCGGCGCTGACCGGCCAAGGGTTGCCGCAGCTGATCGCGCGATGCGAGGAAGTCCTCTGGCAGCGCGGGAAGGTGCTCCCGCCCGGCGCCGAGCCGGAGTTCGCGCGGCCGCGAATCCCACCTGTGTAGAGGAGCAGCCGCAAGTGTCGTTCCGCAGCGCGCTCGATCTCCTGCTCGCGGTTCTCCCACGCCCGCGCAAGGCGCTGCCCCCCGACGACTCCTCCCGCTTGTGGAACTGGCTCGAGGCCAACGGCGAGATCGTCTTTCCGCTGCTCGGCCTCGCCATCGCCGCGCTGCTCTTCTTCGGCATCCGTCACGGCATGAGGAGCAGCACCGACCAGCTGCGCGAGAAAGAGGAGCGCAAGGAGGCCATCGTCCGCATGATGCGCGCCAAGCTGCTGCTCAGCGCCGAGACGGTCGCCGCCGGCCTTCAGATCGACAAGTTCCTCGCCGCCTCCCTCCTCGACGAGCTCGTCCGCGAGGGCAAGCTGGTCGAGCAGCGGCTGACGGGCGGCATCGCCAGCTACCGCCTCAAGGGTCTGTAGAAGCACAGGCGTAGCCGCTCTGCCGCCTGCGGCGGCCGCGGCTAACGTCCCATTGCGCGGATGACGCGGTCGCGCAGTTCTCCGATGGCATCGGCGAGCGCCTCGCGCACTTTGTCGATCGCCTCCACGCAAGGCGCCGAACGAGCATGGCCCGTCACCGTCCCGCGCCAGACCACCGTCCCGCCGCGCGAGAGCGCCGCGTCCAGCACCACTGCGGCGTTGCCGTTCCCGCTGTTGAAGAGGCTGGCGCGCGGCTCGTTGAGCGAAGGCGCGTCCTCGGGCATGTCTTCCACAGGCCTGTCGCTCCGGCGCAGGCCGCCGACGTTCTCCAGACCCATGGCCGCCTCGCGCAACGTCACCGTCAGCGTCCACGGCGCGTGCTCGTCCAGCGTCGCGGTTGCGCCCGCCTCCGAGAAAGACGACACCAGCGCCTTGTGCGCCCGCAGCGCCAGGTCGCGCGAGAGCTGACCGCAGCCGATTCCCGGTGTCTGCCGCAAGTCCGTGGGCGGCGGCAGCCCCAGCGTCATTCCTTGCAGGGCGCGAGGATTGACCGGCCGCTGCGCCGCGCCCGGGACGCAGCCGAGCAGCGCCAAGAGCCACAGCGCGCGACGCCCCATCGGGCGCTCCTCAGATGTCAAAGTAGAGCGCGAACTCCATCGGCGTCGGCCGCAGCCGGACCGGGTTCAGCTCCTTCTCCACCTTGGTCTCGATCCAGCCCTCGACGACATCCGAGGTGAAGACGTCGCCCTTGAGGAGAAACTCGTGGTCCTTCTTCAGGCAGTCGAGCGCCTCTTCCAGCGAGCCCGGCATCTTGGGAATGTCCTTCAGCTCCTCCGGGGAGAGCCCGTAGATGTCCTTGTCGAGCGGCTCACCCGGATCGATGCGGTTCTCGACCCCGTCGAGGCCCGCCATCAGCATCGCGGCGAAAGCGAGGTACGGATTGCACGACGGATCCGGCGAGCGGAACTCCATCCGCTTGGCCTTCGGGCTGGGCGAGTACATCGGGATGCGGATTGCCGCCGAGCGGTTGCGCGACGAGTAGGCCAGGTTCACCGGCGCCTCGAAGCCCGGCACGAGGCGCTTGTACGAGTTCGTCGTCGGGTTGCAGATGGCCGCCAGCGCCCGCGCGTGCTTGAGGACGCCGCCCATGTAATGCAGCGCCATCTCCGAGAGGCCGGCATATCCCTCCCCGGCGAAGAGCGGCTTGCTGCCTTTCCAGATGCTCTGGTGCGTGTGCATGCCGGAGCCGTTGTCTCCGAAGAGCGGCTTGGGCATGCAGGTGACCGTCTTGCCGTTCCGCACGGCGACGTTCTTGATGATGTATTTGTACCACATCAACTTGTCGGCGGTTTTGGTGAGCGAGTCGAAGCGGATGTCGATCTCCGCCTGGCCTGCGGTGGCGACCTCATGGTGCTGCCGCTCGACCTGGATGCCCACCTGCTCCATCACCCGGCACATCTCGGTGCGGATGTCCTGCAGGGAGTCGACGGGCGCGACGGGGAAGTACCCTTCCTTGTAGCGCGGCTTGTACCCCAGGTTGGGGCGCTCGACGGTGGTCTTGCCGTCGAAGTGCTTCTCGCTGCGGTGCCCGGTCTCCCACTGCCCCTCGTGCGACTCGATGTGGTAGTGCGCGTGGTTGACGCTCGAGTCGTAGGAGACGCCGTCGAAGATGAAGAACTCGATCTCCGGGCCGAAGTAGGCCACGTCGCCGATGCCGCTCTGCTTCAGGTAGCGCTCGGCTTTCTGCGCGATGAAGCGCGGGTCGCGCGAGTAGGGCTCCTTGGTGATCGGGTCCACCACGTTGCAGATGAGCGAGAGCGTGGTGTCCTTCATGAAGGGATCGATGATGGCCGTGTCCGTGTCGGGCACGACCAGCATGTCGCTCGCGTGGATGGGCATCCAGCCGCGGATCGACGAGCCGTCGAAACCGAGGCCCTCCTCGAAGACCGCCTCGGTCAGCTCCGCGATGGGGATGGTGAAGTGCTGCCAGAGGCCGAGGAAGTCCATGAACTTCAGATCGACCATCACGGCCTTCTTGTCCTGCGCCAACCCCAGTACGTCCTTCGCCTTCGGCATGATCTCCAGCTCCTTTTGCGTTACAGCGCCGGCTCGCCGCGCTCGCCGGTGCGGATGCGGACCACCTCGTCGACCGTCGAAACGAAAATCTTCCCGTCGCCGATGCGGCCGGTCTTGGCCGCCCGCTCGATCGCCTCGAGCGCCTTGGGGACCACCTCGTCGGCCAGCACCACTTCGACCTTCACCTTGGGGAGGAAGTCGACCACGTACTCGGCGCCGCGGTAGAGCTCGGTGTGCCCCTTCTGCCGGCCGAAGCCTTTCACCTCTGTGACGGTGAGCCCGAGGACGCCCACGTCGGCGAGAGCTTCCTTCACCTCGTCGAGCTTGAAGGGCTTGATGATCGCCTCGATCTTTTTCATCTGCTCTCCCGGTGGCCGGGCGCAATGTACTTGCCGAGGCTGGAGCGCGCAACGGCCTAAGAGCTTTTCTAACAGCGCGGCGACTTGCCTTGTGCGAGGCATCTTGCTGGTAAACTGGGAGCGTGGGCTACGCCGAAGAGCGCCTGGAACTGACGGCGGCGCTCCGCAAGCAGGTGGCGGGGAAGTCGCTGGTCGAGGCGCTGCGCCTCGACGGCCGCGACATGCGCTTCCATGTCGGCACCTCGCTGGCCGATCTGCGCGTGCCGGTCCACGTCGACGGTTCTCTCGGCGACGCTTTGCGCGCCGCGGTGCGCGACCTCTTCTTCCTGCTCTGCCTGCGCCATCGAGCGGCGTTGCGCGAGAACGAGTACGACCGGCTTCTCTTGCTCGACGGATTCGACCCGAAGGCCTCGCGCGTGCCCTCCTTCCTGCCGCCTGCGAGCGTCACCCGCGGGGGAGTGCGCCAGGCTTTTCTCGAGGCGCCCGAGCTGCACCCGGCGCTCGACAGCGGGCTCGTCGCCAGCTGGATCAGCTCCGGCCGGCCGGGCCGCGTGCTGGTCGGCGCGCTCAACGCGCTGTTCAAGCGCGCCGGCGAGGAAGGCGCCGCGCAGGACCCGCAGGAGCCGACGCCCTATCTCGTGCTCCTGGCGCTGCGCGGGCTTTCGCAGAAGGCGCTGGAGATGCTCAAGGACCTGCCGGTCTCCGGACCGGTCGGCCGCATCATGAACGGCGCGGTGGCGGCGGGCCTTCTGGTCGCGGTCCGCCTCGCGGTGCGCGAGGCGAATCTGCCCTCGCCGCTGCAGTGCGAGGCGGCAGCGCTCGCCTTGCCCTGGGCGGGCGGCCTGCGGGCTCTCTGGGGCAATGGCCTGCAGTGCTACGGTCCACCCTTCGTCGAGCCTGTGCCGCACATCGAGCAGCACATCGCCCGGATGCTCCAGGGCGCAACGCCGGAGACGGTGGCGCGCGAGGCGGCGCTGGAGGCCGTCGGCTCGAAGGAGACGCAGCGGAAGGCGACGAGGCAAGTCGCGCTCATGCACTTGCGCGGCGAATTGCTCCAGCTGCTTCGCCTGGCCGAGGCTGGCCGGTCTCCACCGCTCTCCATCGAGGGATTGACGGTGGCGCAGCTCTACCAGAGCCCCGGCGCTCTCGAGCGGACGATGACCAACGCGTCGGCGCGCAAGGATCTGGCCAGCAAGGCCAAGGCCGCCGCCAAGTCCGCGAGCAATGAAGAGGCGCGAACCGTGCTCGGCTCGATCGCGCTCGCCGGCAAAGAGTGGAAAGAGGACGACCCCGGCGGCTATCTCACGCC
The DNA here is from genome assembly GCA_005879315.1 of Deltaproteobacteria bacterium. Classification (GTDB taxonomy): domain Bacteria; phylum Myxococcota; class Myxococcia; order Myxococcales; family 40CM-4-68-19; genus 40CM-4-68-19. The sequence goes on from VBLC01000035.1 coordinate 26,529, forward strand.
TGACTCCGCGATCAAGGCATGGTCGCAGGCGGTCGCAGCGGTGGCGATCGACGGCGCCATCGACCGCGCGCTCGACCAGGCCGAGCTGCAGCTGGTCCACCGCACGGGCGCCGAGAGCGAGGGAGGACTCACCACCCAGCACGAGGGCGGCAAGCTCTACCTCCTCGGCGTGGAGGAAAGGCCCATCCTCATGGGCCGCTCGCGCGCGCAGCAGATGGGCCATCTCTTCTGCGACATGAAGGACTTCACCAAGCGCACGGCGTTCCTCAAGGAGACGGTGGTCGCCGACTTCCTCTCCCGGGAGTTCTACGGCCCCATCCTCACGGCCGCCGCGCGCCACGCCCACGGCGCTGCACATCTGGCCGACAAGGGCGGCATCTATCTGAACAACCTGCTCGGCGACGCGATCAGCTTCTCCGGCGACATCGTCGGCCTCGTCGAGCTGGCCAAGGACATCCGCCAGACGCTGGGCAATTACGCGCGCCGCCTCGAGAGCGAAGCAGGCAGCGAGTCGGTGGCGAAGATCATCTCCGCCGTCGAGGAGAAATTCGCGGCGCGCAAGCAGCAGCTGGCGGCGGCGATCAGGTCCGCGGAAGACGCGCTCCGGCGCGGAACGCTCGACCGGCTCTCCGGCGAGGAGCCGGCGTCGCGCCTCGCCATGTTGCAGGCCGAGCACGAGCGCCTCGGCGAGGAGCGCCAGGCCGAGATCGCCCGCGCCACCGGCGAAGAGCTGGAGGCAGGAATCTTCATCTCCTACGGCGCCCCTGCCGAGGTCGCCACCTTCGACGACCACATCTTCGGGCAGATCAAGGTCTCCATCGCCGAGAAGATCAACGAGAGCGCGCGCGGGACCGCCCGCAACGGCGGAGTGCGCGCGCGGGTCGACGCCATCCTCGCCAGCGAGAGAGCGCGGCTGGGGCGCGCCGATCTGCTCTGCCCGCTCTCGGTGGCGGTCTCGCAGCCGCTCTCGATGCCTGTCCCGGCCGAGACGGAGCTGGCGGTGCGGCGCAGCCTCTCGCAGGGCGACCTCGAGGGCGCCGAGACGGTGCTGGGCGGAACGGTGCGCGAATTCGTCGAGCAGCTCTCGCAGGAGGCCGACGCCGGCGAGGACCGCGGCGACATCTACAACGGCGGCGCGGCGGTCTCCGAGGAAGCGCTCAGGGCCTATTTCGACGCCCGCGGCGGAGAGCTCATCTTCATCCGCCGCAACATCGAGGTGGCCGCGCTCGACCCCGGCATCCGCGGCCGCTTCGTCTTTCCCATGAAGGCGCTCAAGCTGGTGATGGCCGTGTCGCCCTCGGCGCAGTCGCTGCAGGAGCTCTTCGTCTTCGTCGGCCGCGCGCTCTTCAAGGGATTCGAGAAGCAGGGCGGGCTGGGAATCTACGAGATGGTGGCGCGCGAGCATCCGTTCTTCCAGCTCCTCGCGCAGCACCACGTCCCCGAATGGCTGCGCGAGCACGAACAGGGCCTCGCCCCGGCCAGCGGCGAATGGCATCCGCTGGCGCTCGGCTGATGACTTCCGAAAAGAAAGTGGTGCAGCGCTACCCGCCGCCCGCCGAGGACGAGCCGCCGGCGCCATCCTTCCGGCAGGCGCTTGTGGGGTACGGATCGATCCTCGCCGCGCTGGTGCTGATCGGCGTGCTCATCGGCCTCTTGATGAGGGTGCTGCGGTAGGCTTCAGCGCCAGCGTTCCCGCTCGAGCCAGGCGAACCTGCGCCGGATCTGCTCGCGGCGCCAGGAGTACCAGCGGTCGAAACGTGCGCGCGCCCAGGGGGAGCCGTCCCAGAAGGCGAAGAATCGGTCGCGCGTCTCTTCGAGCCGGAGCAGCTGGCGCTGCTCTTCCCAGCGGGCGCGGCCGAAACGCTCGCGCTCGTCGCCGTGGTGGCGGTAGCGAGACTCGCCGCCGCGATGGTCGGAGTACTCTTCACCGTCGCGTTCGTGCGCCGAGGCAGGGAGGGCGCCGAGAACGATTGCGGCGGCGGCGATCAAGGGACCTGCGATGCGGGCCATGGTGTTCTCCGTCTCCTGGAGATCGGACGGCCGCGCTGGCGGGAAGATTCAAACGAGATTCCCTGCTCAGAACACCGTCGGCTTGGCGTCCGCCGCCAGCGGGCTCGCGTAAGGCTTGCCCTTCGTCGCCTTGGCAAGCTCCGCCTTCGCCGCCTGCACCGAGGCCGGGTCCTGGAGCAGATCGACCAGCGACGCCGCCAGCACTTTCGAGGCCACCAGCATCCCCTTGCCGCCCGTCGGATGCGCTGCGCAGGCGGTCTGCGCCCAGTGATGCGCCGCCGTTCCGATCGGCCGCGCCGCGACGCGCAGCTCGGCGAGCGGCGCCGCGGCGCTCACCTCGCCGATATCGGACGAGGCGGTGCTCCCCTTCCCTCGGCCGAAGGGCGCGACGGCGGAGTCCATCCCCGCCTGCTCCATCCCCAGCTCTTTCTGCAGCGCCTTGGCAAAGGCGACGTCGCTCTCGTCCCAGCGAGGGGCGCCAACCCGCTCGAGCTCCTTCTGCATCAGCCTGCCGAGCACCTCATTGCCGATCGGGTTGCGCACCGAAGCCAGCACCGAAACCTTGGCGCGCGTCTCCGTGGCGAGCGCAGCGCCGTCGGCCGCCTTGCGCATGCGGCCGATCATCTCCTCCACGTTGCTCATGTTTGCGTCGCGCAGCCACATCTGCAGCTTGGCGTACTCGGGGATGACGTTGGCCACCACGCCGCCGTTCTTGATGACGCGGTGGATGCGCGCGGTGGGCAAGATGTGCTCGCGCATCAGCGCCATGGAGTGCTCGAAGACCTCGAGCGCATCGAGCGCGCTGCGGCCCAGCCAGGGGGAAGCTGCGGCGTGCGAAGTCTTGCCGAAGAACTCGACATCAGTGGCGGTGAGCGCCGTGCGCTTGCCGGGATCGATCTCGTTGTTGTCGTCGGGATGCCAAGAGAGGACCGCGTCGGTGTCCTTGAACGCGCCCGCCATGATCATGAAGGTCTTGCCGATGAGGATCTCCTCGGCGGGCGTGCCGAAGATCTGGATCGTGCCGGGAAGCTTGCGCTCGATGCGCGCGCGGTTGGCCGCGACTCCGGCGGCGACGGCGGCGGTGCCGAGCAGGTTGTGCCCGCAGCCGTGGCCGGGCGCGCCGGCAGCGGTGGGCGCCTTGGATGACTCGCCGGCTTTCTGCGACAGCTCGGGAAGCGCATCGTATTCGGCCAGCACCGCCACGACCGGCGAGCCCGAGCCGGCCGTCGCGACGAAGGCGGTGGGCAATTGCCCCACGCCGCGCTGCACCTTGAAGCCCTCTTTCTCCAGCAGGTCCTCGAGGTACGCGGCCGAGCGCTTCTCTTGAAGCCCGGTCTCGGCGAACTCCCAGATCTGCCGCGAGACCTGCTCCCAGCGCTGCCGACCCTGATCGAGATAGGCGTCGGTCGACGCGGCCTGCGCGAGGAGAAGCGCGACGATCATCAAGGGTCCTCCACCAGCCGCCGGTGCACCTCCACCAGCGCGCGCGAGGCCGCCGCGAAGATGCGGTCGCCCAGGCTGCTGTTGGAGAGCGAGGGATCGGACCCGACGCGGCCGTCGGGATAGCGCTGGCGGAAGTCCTGCGCGCTCCAGGCGACCATCTGCTGGACCGGCTCGAAGCGCTCCATCGGCGGCAGGTCGATGACCGCGCGCGGGTAGAAGCGTCGCACCACCGAGAGCTCTCCCGGGGTGGCGTGGTGGCCCTCGCGGGCGCCGAACATCTCCAGCAGGATCGAGCGTACTTCGGGCAGCTCGTACCATTGCACCGACAGGCAGCGCGCGTCGGAGATCTGCGCGTGCACCTGCGCGCAGGCGGCGGTGAGAATTTCCTTCGAGGCGTGGTGGCCGTTGACGAGGAGGAAGCGGCGAAAGCCCTGGCTGGCCAGGCTCTCGATGGCGTCGGCCACCGCCGCGAGCAGCGTCGCGGGCTTGAGAGAGATGGTCCCGGGAAACGCGCCGTGCAGTTGCGAGACGCCGAAGGGGAGGGGCGGGGCCACCGCCGCGCGCCGCTCCTCGCCCAGCTCGTTGGCCAGCTCCTCGGCGATGACCAGATCGGTGCCGAGCGGGCCGCTCGGCCCGTGCTGCTCGGTGCTGCCGACGGGGATGACCACGTCGCTGCGCTTCTCCAGGTATTCCTCGACGTCCTGCCAGAGCGCCAGCTTGAGCAGCACGGCGCGCACTCTACCGCAAGGCAAGGCCGATCGATGCTATGCAGCGGTCGATGCTGGTGCCGCACCGCTGGCCGGGACGACCGCTGCGGGCGTCGCTGCTCGAGCGGCCCAACCGCTTCCTCGCGCTCTGCAAGATCGGCCGCGCGACGGTCGAGGCCCACGTGCCCGACCGCGGCCGCTGTCTCGATCTGCTCGTGCCGGGTCAGGAGCTGACGCTGGTCGAGGCGGGCGGTCCCTTGCGCCGGACGCGTCACACGGTGCTGCTGGCGCGCTCCAGGCTGTCGCCGCGGACCTGGGTCGGGCTCGATCCGGGCGGGGCCCCGCGGCTGGTGGCCGAAGCGCTGCGCCGCGAGCTCTTGCCGCCGCTCGCAGGGCTGCGCGCCGCGCGCAGCGAGATCGCCGTCCGGCAGAGCCGGATCGATCTGCTTCTCTCCGGCGGAGTCCTCTGCGAAGTGAAGAGCGTCGGCGCAGCCCGCGACGGCGTGGCGCTCTTTCCCGACGCGCCCACCTCGCGCGGCCTGCGCCACCTTCTCTTGCTCTCGGCGCTGGCGCGCCGCGGCCGCCGCTGCGCCCTGGTCTTCTGCACCCAGCGAGGCGACGTGCGCGCGGTGGCGCCCGACGAGCGGATCGATCCCGCCTTCGCCGGCGCGCTGCGCTTCGCCAGCCGCTCCGGCGTGCAGATTCTCGCTTTGCGCTGCTCAGCCCACCCGCGGGGCATGGATCTTCTCGGCGAAGTTCCGGTATTGCTCTGAGTGCCCATGGAATCGCTGCCCCTCGTCGTCCCCATCCGCTTCTCCGGCGGAGGTCTGACCATGCAGACCACCACCAGCCGGATGGGCATGACCGGCGCTTTCGTGCGCTGCCTGGTGGGGCCGAAGCAGGGCGCGGAGGTGGCGCTGGAGATCACCTTGCCGGGTGGCGCGCCCGCGGTGCCGCTGCGCGGGACCGTCATCGAGACGGTGCCGATCGGCAGCAAAGGAAAGGAAGCGGGCTTCTGGGTGCAATTCGCCTCGAGCGACAGCGCCATCGAGAGCTTCCTGGTGAAGAAGGGCGGGCTGCAGCTCGCCCGGCCTCCGCCGCCCTCCGCCGCGCCACCCTCCGCCGCCGCGGCGCCCTCGGCCGTCGCTGCGCCACCCCCCGCTGCTGCGCCGGCCCCTCCTGCGATCGAGCCGCCGCGCTCGCGCGTCTTTCCCCGGTTGCGCACGCGGCTGCGGGTGAGCTGGGCAACGGCGCGCGAATTCCTCGTCGCCTATTCGGACAACATCAGTCTGGGCGGCGTCTTCATCGCCACGGACAAACCCCCGGCGATGGGCGAGGTCGTCGAGCTCTCCCTCGATCTGCCCGACGGCGAGGCCCCCGCCCGGACGCACGCGCAGGTCATCCAGCGCACCACCGCCGACGAGGCCAAGCGCGCCGGACGCACCGCCGGCGCAGGCCTTCAGTTCATCGGCGGGGACGACGAGTTCCGCCGCCGGCTCGACGCCTGCATCGACAATCTATTGAAGTAGGCGCGCGTTGCTCACATTCATTTCTGCGCCGGGGCGGTTATGCTTGAGCCGCCCCCATGGACTCGCACCCGATCGTCGTACCAGTCCGCTTCTCCGGGGGCGGGCTCGCTCTCCAGAGCACCACCAGCAGGATGAGCGCCGAGGCCGCTTTCGTGCGCTCGATCGTCTCGCCGAAGGAAGGCGTGCAGATGACGGTGGTTCTCTTCCTTCCCGGCGAGCGGCTGCCGCTGCAGCTCGCGGGCCGGGTGACGGAGATCGTTCCGATCGGCTCGCCCGGCAAGGAGGCCGGCTTCTGGGTCGCCTTCGCCTCGCTCCCCGCGGAGGCCAGCAAGCGCCTGGAGGACTTCCTCATCAAGCGCCGCGGGGCGCATCCGACGCCGCAGGCGCCGATCGAGCGGCGATCCTTCGGGCGAGCCCCGGCGCGTCTGAAGGTGAGCTGGAGATCGGCCAGGGATTTTCTCCAGGCCTGGTCGCAGAACATCAGCCGTGGCGGAGTCTTCGTCGCCACCAACGATCCGCCGCCCTTGCGGGAAGTGGTGGAGCTTCAGCTCGAGCTGCCCGACGGAGAGCCGCCCGCCCGCACCAAGGCGGAGGTGGTGCAGCGCACCACTCCCGAAGAGGCGCGCGCTTCGGGCCGCGCGGCCGGCGCAGGGCTGCAGTTCATCGGCGGCGACGACGAATTCCGCCGCCGGCTCGACGCCTGCCTGGAGAAGCTGCTCAAGTAGAGCGCGCCTGCCTGGCGAAGGCCTGGAGAACTTCGCCTGCGCGCACCTCGCGCACGTTCGACCGCAGTTTTTGCGCGTCGAGACCTTCCTCGGCGAGCTTGTCCTTGCGCGACTCGATCAGGTCGCGCATCGCCTCCGGCCACAGCTCGGGATGAAACTGCACGGCGGCGACCGTCTGCGAGAGGCGGAAGGCCTGCGCCGCCGAGTTCTCGTTGGAGGCGAGGAGCGTCGCGCCGCGAGGCAGTGGGTCCACCGCGTCGAGATGCGTGGCCTGCACCTCGATGTCGGTCTGCCCGGCCCAGGCGAAGAGCGGATCGCGCCGCCCCGCCTCGGTGAGCTGCACGTGCACCGTGCCGATCTCCCGGCCGCGAGGGTTGAGCACCACTTCGCCCCCGGCCGCGCGCGCCAGCAGCTGATGTCCGAAGCAGACGCCCAGGACCGGCACCCCGCGGGCGCCGATCCTCAAGAGATCGTCTCCCAGCCGCAGCATCCACGGCGCCTTCTCGGTCACGCTCAGCGGCGAACCGGTCACGATGATGCCCTGCGGCCGCAGCCGCTCCAGCGATGGCGCCAGCTTCTCGCCCTGGTGCGCCTTGAGCACCGGCATGGCGAAGCCGAGGGCGCGCTCGAACCAGGCGGGATAGTCGCCATGCAGGGTGGTCGTGCCGGTCTGGACGATGAGCAGGCGCGGATCCGTCATCGCGTCACAATGTAACCGTTCCGGCCTTGACGCGCAGTCCCCCTGCGCACACGCTCCTTCGCCATGGACATCCAGAAGGCCCGCGCGGGGCAGGTCAAAGATCTGCGCGATCAGTTCAACAAGCAGGCCATTCGCAAGGCGAAGATCGGCGCCTTCGACGTGGACGGCATCCTGCGCGGCAAGTACCTCTCGCTCGACAAATTCTGGAGCGTGGCCGAGGCCGGACTGGGATTCTGCGACGTCATCTTCGGCTGGGACTCGAGCGATCAGCTCTACGACAACGCCGCCGTCACCGGCTGGCACACGGGCTATCCCGACGCGCGCGCGGTCATCGACCTCTCCACCTACCGGCGCATCCCCTGGGAGGAAGGGACCGCGGCTTTCCTGCTCGACTTCGAGGCCGAGCCGGGCAAGCCGCTCGCCGTCTCGCCGCGGCAGCTTCTGCAGAAAGTCGAGGCGCGCGCGCGCGCGATGGGCTTTTCCGTCAAGTGCGCCAGCGAATACGAATTCTTCCTCTTCAAGGAAACGCCGGAGTCGCTGCGCGCCAAGGGCTATGCGAACCTGACGCCGCTCACACCGGGGATGTTCGGCTATTCCTGGCTGCGGGCCTCGGAGAATGCGCCGCTCGTGCACGACCTGCAGGATTCGCTCGGCGCCTTCGACATCGAGCTGGAGGGCTTCCATACCGAGACCGGCCCCGGCGTCTACGAGGCCGCCCTCCGCTACGACGGGCTCTTGCGCGCGGGTGACAAGGCTGCGCTGTTCAAGACGGCGGTGAAGGAGATCTGCGCGCGCCATTCGGTGATGCCCTGCTTCATGGCGAAATGGAACAAGGACCTGCCGGGCTGCTCGGGGCACTTGCATCAGTCGCTCTGGACCGCCTCGGGCGAGTCGGTCTTTCACGACGGCCGGGCGCCCGGGGGAATGAGCAAGTCCTTGCAGCATTACGTGGCGGGCCAGCTGGCGCTGATGCCGGCCTTCACGGCGCTGATCGCGCCGACCATCAATTCCTACAAGCGGATGGTGCGCGGCGCCTGGTCGCCCACGCTCGCGACCTGGGGAGTGGACAACCGCACGACCGCGCTGCGGGTCATCCCCGGCTCGCCCAATTCCACGCGCGTCGAGTATCGGCTGGCAGCTGCGGACATGAATCCATACATCGCCATGGCGGCGAGCGTGGCCTCGGGCTTGTACGGCATCGAGAAGGAGCTGCCCCTGCCGCCCGAGACGAAGGGCAACGGTTACGACGCCAAGGCCGAGCCGCTCCCCTCGACGCTGCGGGCGGCGACGCAGGCGCTCTCGGAGAGCAAGGAGGCGCGCGAATTGCTCGGCGAGCAGTTCGTCGACCATTACATTCGCACTCGCGAGTGGGAGTGCCGCCAGTTCGAGTCGGCGGTGACGAAGTGGGAGCTCGAGCGGTACTTCGAGATCATTTGAATCAGGCCTCGGGCCTCAGGCGTCAGGCTTCAGGGAGCTGGACAATGCCGAGCGTGATGAGTTTTCCCACCAGGATCGTTTTTGGCCGCGGCGCCATCCGGGAATTGCCGGCGGAGCTCAAGCGCGCCGGCGCCTCGCGGCCGCTGCTCGTCACCGACCGAGGCATTCTCCAGGTTGGGCTGCTCCGCTTCGTCACGCCACTGCTCGAGCAGGCGGGGGTCAAGGCGGCGATCTTCAGCGACTTCGAGGCGAACCCCACCGACGCAGATGCCTTGAAGGGCATCGAGGCCTACCGCGCCGCGAAAGCGGACAGCGTGCTCGGCGTCGGCGGCGGCGCCTCGCTCGACATGGCGAAGGCCATCGCGCTGCTCGTCAATCACCCGCCGCCCCTCTCGCAGTACGACGACGCCAAAGGCGGCGACGCGCGGATCGACAAGCCGGTGCCTCCCATCGTGCAGGTCCCGACCACGGCGGGCACCGGCAGCGAGGTGGGCCGCAGCACCGTGCTGATCATCGCCGGCACCAAGACGGTCCTCTTCTCGCCTGCGCTGATGGCCAAGGCGGCGATTCTCGATCCGGAGCTGACGGTCGGCCTGCCGCCCTTCATCACCGCCGCGACGGGGATGGACGCGCTCACCCACAATCTCGAGGCCTACGTCGCGCGCGGCGAGCATCCTCTCGCCGATGCGGTGGCGATCGACGGGCTCCGGCGCATCGGACGAAGCCTCAAGCGGGCGGTGCAGAACGGCAAGGACCTGGAGGCGCGCGAGCAGATGTTGCTCGGCTCGGCCTTCGGAGCGATCGCTTTCCAGAAGGGGCTCGGCGCCTGCCATTCGGTTGCGCATGCGCTCACGCCGGTGGCCGGAACGCACCACGGACTGGCGAATTCGCTGATGCTGCCCGCGGTGGTCAATTTCAATCGCCTCGCTGCCGAGCAGCGCCTGGCCGAAGCCGCGGTCGCGCTCGGCGCCGATGCGAAGATGAGCATTGCGGAGCGGGCGCATCTCTGCGCCGAACTGGTGGACGACCTTCGCGTCGCCTGCGGGCTGCCGCGCAAGCTGTCGCAGGCGGGGGTGCGGCGCGAGATGATCCCGCAGTTGGTCGAGAAAGCGCTCGCCGATGCCTGCCACCAGAGCAATCCGCGGCCGGTGACGCAAGTCGATTTCGAGAGGTTGATTGAAGAGGCCTTTTAGATTTTGCGTGCTACGATCGGCCCGTGGACGGCGCGGAAGCATCCCGGCGGCTCCTCAAGCGACTCGTCGCGCAGGATCCAACCGATCTGGCGCGAGCGGCGCTCGCCGTGGCGCGCGAGGAGTATCCCGAGCTGGACGAGGGCCGCTATCTGCGCGTGCTCGACGAGCTCGCGCAGAGCGTGCAGTCGGGGCTTCCCTCCGGCGCCAGCCCCGAGCGGCGGGTGGGGCGGCTCAATTCGTATCTCTTCCACGACCTCGGTTTCGCCGGCAACCGGACCGACTACTACGATCCGCGCAACAGCTTCCTCAACGAAGTCCTCGATCGGCGGCTGGGAATTCCCCTCACGCTCTGCATCGTCTACATCGAGGTGGGCCGCCGCTGCGGGCTGCGCGTCGAGGGCGTGGGATTCCCCGGCCATTTCCTCTGCAAGGTGCAGCTCGACGGTGGAGAGCTGGTGGTCGATCCTTTCCACCGCGGGCAGCTGTTGGGACTCGAGGAGCTGAAGCGGCGCCTGGCCGCGGCGGTGGGCGATCAGGTGAAGTTCGATGCCCGCATCCTCCGCTCGGCCCGGCCCCGGGAGATCATCATCCGCATGCTGCAGAACCTGCGCTCGGTCTACCAGGAGCGCAATGACATGCCGCGGGCGTTGAGCGCGGTCGATCGGCTGCTCTTGCTCGCGCCGGAGAACATCCGCGGGCTGCGGGAGCGGGCGCAGCTCTGCGAACAGCTCGGCGGCCCGGCGGCGGCGGCGGCGGATCTGGAGAAGGTGCTCGAGCTGCAGCCCGGCGCGCCCGACGCGGCGGCGCTCCGGGCGCGAGTGCGGCGGCTGCGAGGGGCGTCGCAGTTCCTCAATTAAGAGACGCGGGCCCGGGCCCGGGGTCGTACACGCGTGCGGGGACGGGGACGGCGACGGGGTCGGCGCGCTTTACTTCTTGTACAGCCTGAGCCGCTCCACTGGAGCACCGGCGATGAGGTGCTTCTCGACGATCTCGTCTACGTCATCGACGGTGACGCGGCCGTACCAGATGCCCTCGGGATAGACGACCACGGAGCAGCCCAGCGCGCAGTTGTCGAGGCAGCCGGCCTTGTTGGCGCGGATCTCGTCATCGAGCCCGCGCGCGCGCAGCGCGTCCTTGAATTTCTTCAGCACCAGCGGGCTGCCCTTCGAGGTGCAGTCGCCCTTGGGATTCCCCGGCTCGCGCTCGTTGAGGCAAACGAAGAGGTGCTTCTTGAAGGGAGGCGGCACTCAGGGCTCCTCTGCCAGCGCGGCGCGGAATGCCGCCGCGCCTTGAATGGAAGGATCGAGAACCGCGTTTGCGCGCAGGCCGGACTCGGGAGCAAGGGCGAGAACGAGCGTGCGCGGCGGCGCGGCGAGACCGGAGGGCAGGCAGATCACCTGCGCGCGGAGCGCGGCGGCGCGCGCGACGTCCTCGGCGGTGTCGCAGACGATGCAAGGCGACATGTGCGTGCTCGAGGTGGCCTGCGCCAGCCGCGCGAGCAGCTCGGGATGGAGCGCGCTCGAATAGAGGAGCAGCGCATCGGCGCCGGCCGCGCGCGACTGGTAGATCTGGAATTCCTCGAGGATCAAATCCGTCCGCAGCACCGGGACCGAGACGGCGCGCGCGGCTTCGGCGAAGCAATGCAGCTCGGCCTGCGCGTCGTCGATGGCGATGGCGAGGGCGGCCACTTCCGCTTCGTCGAGAGCGCGAGCAACCTCGACGAGGTCCTCGCGCGCAGCCTGCAAGAGGGGGATGCGCTCGAGCGCGGGCCGGTCGATCGCCTGCGCGAAGCTGCGGATCGACGGCGTCACGCTGCGCGCGTCCTGTCGCGGCGCCGACAGGTTCTGCCCTTTGCGCCGCTCGATCTCGGAACGATCCGGCACGGCCTTACAGTAACTGGAGGAGGCGCGCGCGAACAGCCTCTCTCGACTCCGCGTCCGGAGCCGCGTGCAGCGCGCGCTCCAGCGCTTCGGTGGCCTTGCGCCGGAATCCCTTCTCCTCGTACAGGCCGGCGAGCGCGCGCAGCGCCGGGAAGAGATTCGGCCGCAGCTCGACCGCCCGCTCGTACTCGGTCAGCGCGCTGAAGAGATCGCCTTGCGCCTGCATGGCCTTGGCGAGGGCGAAGTGGGCTCGCGCCGAAAATGGATCCTCGCGCGCCGCTTCCTCCAGCGTCTTGCGCGCCTCGGCCGCCTGGCCTGCCTCGAGCAGGCCGGTGCCTTTCTGGTACAGCCGCTCCGCTTTCTCGCTCGCCTGCGGCGACGCCTCCGACTTTCCCGAGAGCCGCTCGGCGACCCGATGCAGCAGGTCGGGCAGATGGAAGGGCTTCTCCAGGTAGTCGTCGGCGCCGAAAGTCTCGCGCACGTCGCTCGCGTAGCGCCAGCCCCGATAGACGGCGCTGCAGAGGATCACCGGCACCGATCGCGTGCGCGCATTCGCCTTCAGCCGCGCGCACAGCTCGAAGCCGTGCACCTGGGGCAGCATGGCGTCGAGCAGGATCAGGTCGTAGCGCTCCTTCTCGATCTTCTTCTCCGCCTCACGGCCGTCGCGCGCCAGCTCCACGGCATACCCGGCGCTGCGCAGCGTCCGGTCGAGCAGCCGGAGGATCTCGGGGTCGTCGTCCACCGCCAGGATGCGCGCCGGGCCGACGCGGACGCCGACGGACCCGAGGACTTCCTCCTCGCTCTCGTCGCCGCCGACTTCCAGCTCGAGGGGCTCGAGATCCTCGAGAGAGTCGAGGTCCTGCAGGTTCTCCATGCCCTCGACGGTCTCGATCTCCTCGATCGTCTCGAGCTCGTCCTTCCTGGCCTGCCCAGCGCTCGCCGCCGGCGGCGGCCCGCGATCGAACGGCCCGGTCTCGCCTCTCACGCCGGGAAGGATGACCGCCACGCCGACTTCCGAATCCGCCGCGAGCGCGCCCCCGCGCCAGGAGCTCTCGCCCTGATCCTTGGCGTCGTAGGCGAAGGTGATGGCTTCGCGCAGCGGCCCCGGCAGCGCGGCGTAGGCGGAGATCTCCATGCCGGTGGCGAAGCGCAGCTCCTCGAGCACCTCCTCGTTCTCCACCGCGGCGTTGACCGCCACGTGGAGCCGGCCGCCCTCGTCGGAGAGGGGCAGGACGAGATCGGACTCCGCCACCAGCCGGGGAATCCTGGCGAGGACGGCCAGGTCGATGTTGGTGCGGGAGAGATCGACCCCCGGCATTCCCAGGTGCTCGGCCATCACGCCGACGAGGTCTGGCTCGGGGACGCCCTGTTCGAGCAGGCTGCCGAGGAAGTCGGCCGGGCTCTTCGCCCGCGCCGCTGCGTCCTGGAGCGCGGCCTCCGGCAGCGTCCCGCGCTGCGCCAGGAGGCGTGCGATGGGTTCCACGCTGGTCATGACAGCTCGTCGAAGACGCTATCACGATAGAACGCATCGCTTCAGGTAGGCTGCGCCCGGCGATGGCGAAGCCGACCGTCCCCAGAGGCCTGGGCCCGCGCACTCCGCTGCGCATCGCGGCGCCACGGCTGCTCGAGGCGCGCCTGGGCGACGTGCGCAAGTACGAGCAGGCGCTCTTGCGCGGGCTGCCGGCGGAGCCGATCCACGACATGCGCGTCGCCTCGCGCCGCCTGCGCGCCGCGCTGGACGTCTTCGGCCTGCGCAATCTGGAGCCGGGGGTGAAGGAGCTGCAGGACGCGCTCGGAGCCGTCCGCGATCTGCAGCTGCAAGTTGCTTGGTTCGCGCGGCGCTCGCGGGCGCTGGCGGCTCGCCGTCGCGATCTCCTCCCCAGCGCGGCCGCTGCCTTTCGCCGCACACTCGATGTCTGGCGGTCACGCACTGCGCAGGGCATCGTCGAGGCGACCCTGGAGTTGGCCGCGCGCGGCAGATTCGGCGGGCCCCGCATGCGGCGCATCGTCCGCAAGCGGCTCGGCATGGTGGCGAGGCGCATGCGCGCGGTGGAGCAGAATCCCGATGCGCTGACCGCGCACCGGCTGCGGATCGCGGTCAAGAAGCTGCGCTACTGCGCCGAGCTGGCCGGGCCGGCCCTGCCCAAGCAGAGTAAAAAGCTGCTCGGCCAGCTCGTCCCGCTGCAGGAGATGCTCGGCGACTTGCACGACATGGACGTGCGCATCGCGCTGCTCGGCGTGATGCGCGCATCCGGCCTGCGCCGCAGCGAGCGAGCACGGCGCGCTCGGCTCGCGCAGCAGCTCCTGCGCGAGCTGCTGCGCTGGCAGAAGAAGAACCTGGTCCACCACTTGCGCCGGGAGTGGGACTGACCGTTAACGTCCGTGCTCGCCGAAGACGTCGCGCATCGCGTTGGCGATCTCGCCCAGGGTCGCGCGCGCCTTCACTGCCGCCACGATGCGCGGGACCAGGTTCTCGGTTCCCTTGGCGGCGGAGCGCAGATCGTTGACCGCCCGCTGCGCAGCGCTGCCGTCCCGCGATTTGCGGAAGGCGCGCAGCCGCGCGATCTGCTGCTCCTCCAGTGCCGGATCGACCCGGAGCGTCTCGATGGGCGGCTCGCCCTCGACGGCGAATTCATTCACTCCGACCACGATCTGCCGCTTCTCCTCCACCTCGCGCTGCGCAGTGTAGGCGGCGTCCTCGATCTCGCGCTGCGGGACCCCGCGCGAGATGGCCTCGACCATCCCGCCCATCTCATCGACGCGCCGCAGGGAATCGAGCGCCTTCGCCTCGAGCTCGTCGGTGATCGCCTCCAGCGCATGGGAGCCGCCCAGCGGATCGATGAAGTCGCAGACGCCGCTCTCGTGGGCGATGATCTGCTGCGTGCGCAGAGCGATGCGCGCGCTCGCTTCGGTGGGCAGGCTGAGGGCCTCGTCGCGGCCGTTGGTGTGCAGCGACTGGCAGCCGCCCAGCACCGCCGCCATCGCCTGCAGCGCGACACGCACGACGTTGTTGTCGGGCTGCTGCGCAGTCAGCGTCGATCCCGCCGTCTGCGCATGGAAGCGCAGCGTCCAGGAGCGCGGGTCGCGCGCCTTGAACCTCTCCTTCATCGTCCGCGCCCAGATGCGGCGCGCGGCCCGGAACTTCGCCACCTCCTCGATGAAGTTGTTGTGCACGTTGAAGAAGAACGAGAGCCTCCCGGCGAAGGAGTCGACGTCCAACCCGCGCCTCACCGCCGCCTCGACGTAGGCGATGCCGTCGCCCAGGGTGAAAGCAATCTCCTGCGCCGCCGTCGAGCCGGCCTCGCGGATGTGATAGCCGGAGATCGAAATCGGGTTCCATTTGGGAATGACTTTGGAGCAATACTCGAAAGTATCGGTGATCAATCGCATCGAGGGCGCCGGCGGATAGATATAGGTTCCGCGCGCCATGTATTCCTTCAAGATGTCGTTCTGGACCGTCCCCGAGAGCGACGCGGGTGGCGTGCCGTGCGCCTCGCCCACCGCCTGATAGAGGGCGAGCAGGGTCGCGGCGGTGGCATTGATGGTCATTGAAGTCGATACTTTGCCCAGATCGATTCCTTTGAAGAGCCGCTCCATGTCGTCGACGGAATCGATGGCCACCCCCACGCGGCCGACTTCGCCGCGCGCCTTGGGGCTGTCGGAATCGTGGCCCATCTGCGTCGGCAGATCGAAGGCGGTCGAAAGTCCCGTCTGCCCCGATTGCAGCAGATAGCGGAAGCGCGCGTTGGTCTCTTCGGCCGTGCCGAAACCCGCGTACTGGCGCATGGTCCAGAAACGGCCGCGGTACATGCTCGGCTGGATCCCGCGCGTGAACGGATCCTGTCCGGGAAAGCCGAGCTTCGGGTCGGGCTCGGCCGGCGAGTAGAGCGGCTTCACCTCGATACCGCTCGAGGTGCGGAACTGGGGCTTTCGCAAGGCGGCCTTGCCGTAGACCTCGCGCTCCCATTTCTCCAGCGGAGTCATCTGCGCACTCCTTCTGCCCAAAAGATGGCGTACCAGAATGCCGAGTCGGGGCGTTCGGCCCAGCCGCGCAATCCGGCGATCGCAGCGTCGAACTCGGCGGAGTCGAGCAGCTGCTGTCCGACGATGGCGTCGCGCGCGCCGAGAAAGAGCCCGGCCATGTTCTCGACCAGGGCGGGGAATTTCTCTTCGCCGGCGCAGGCGCCGAAGAAGAGGAACGTGCAGCGCACGGGAGAAGCGCCCGCGCCGTGGAGCAGCGAGACCAGCCGCCGTCCGACATAGGGGTCGCAGCCGAGGCGATCGTAGGTCCGCTGATAGGCGCGCCAGAGCGCGGCGAAGCCCGGGGGCTCGGGATGGCAGCGGAGCACGTCGTGATCGTCGTCCTGCAGGACGACCCGCCCCGAGGGCCGCACCGCGCGCACCATCTGCCGCACCACTGCGGCCGGATCGCGGACGTGCTCGAGCAGGAAGCGCGCGTGGGCGACGTCGAAGCTGCCCCACTCCTCCGGGCGCAGCGGCGGATCCTGCGCATCGCCGCGGCGCAGCTCGAGGCGCTCGTGCCGCGCCGCCCGGCCGAGCTGCTCTTCGCTGCGCTCGATGCCCACCACACGCGCCCCGGCCTCCGCCATGGCCGCGCTGAACTGCCCCAGCCCGGCGCCGAAATCGACGATGCGCTCGCCTCCGCGCAGCCGCAGCTCGCGCAGGCCGGCGTCGTTGATGAGCGAATTCAGGAGCGCCAGCCGCTCCTGTTCCTTCGGCGAGGTGCCATGGAGATAGGCTTCCAATCAGGTCACCACCGCGAGCTTCGCGCCCGACTCGACTGCCGCGCCTTCCACTGCGCGCAGCTCCGTCACCTTGCCGGCCTTGGGGCTCTTGAGCTCGTTCTCCATCTTCATCGCCTCCACGACCACCAGGCCCTGGCCCTCCGCAACTTCGTCGCCGACCTTGACCAGCACGCGGGCGATCTTTCCCGGCATCGGCGCATCGACGCGCTGCGGACCTTCCAGGCTGAACTTGCCCGCGGCCCGCCGCAGGCGTAGCCGCCGCTCGTCGAGCAGCTCCAGCTCGTGCACGTTCTCGTTCACCAGCACGAGAAGGCGGCCCTCGCCTTTGGGCTCGATGTCGCAGCGAACGCTGCGCGTTCCGGCGATGAGGCTCAGCGCCGATCCCTGTAGATGGACCGCATCGACCTCCAGCGCGCGGCCGCCGATCGAGACGCGATAGCCGCTGCCGTGCGGCGTCACCTCGACCACCTGCTCCTCGCCGCCGAGCACCGCGTGGTATCTCATCGCGGCCTCCGCAGCGCCGCGATGCGCCCGGCGCGCGCCCAGGGCGACTCGGCCGGCTGCGCGCCGTCTGCCTGGTGCAAGGCCGCTCGCTGGTCCTGCTCGAATTGCCAGATCGCCGCGGCGGCGAGCGCCATGTCTTCGTCGCCGGTCCGCTCCTTGCGCAAGAGCCTCCCTTGCGCGCGCGCGAGAAGGCCGGTGTCGTAGTCGCCGGCGCGAAACTCCTCCAGCTCGAGGACGCGCCGGAGGTACGCGACGTTCGTGGTGATGCCCTTCACCACCGTCTCGGCCAACGCTCGCCGCAGCCGCTCGATGGCGAGCGCCCGCGATTCCGCCCAGACGGCGAGCTTGCCGATCATCGGATCGTAATGCCGCGGCACCTCGGAACCGCTCTCGAAGCCGCAGTCGTTGCGCACCCCCGGCCCCTGCGCCAGGCGCAGCTCCGCGATGGTCCCGGGGCTGGGCATGAAATTGCGCGCCGGGTCCTCGGCGTAGAGCCGCGCCTCGATGGCGTGCCCGCGCAGGTGGCGGAGCACGTCCTCCTGCGACCAGGGCAGCCGCGCGCCACTCGCGATCTCGATCTGCCAGCGCACCAGATCGAGGCCGGTGCACAGCTCGGTGACCGGATGCTCGACTTGCAGCCGCGTGTTCATCTCCAGGAAAAAGAAGCTGCGCGTGTTGCCGTCGACGAGGAATTCGCAGGTCCCGGCGCCGACGTAATCGACCGCGCGGGCGGCCTCCACCGCCACGCGGCCCATCGCCTGGCGCATCTCCGGCGTGACGAGGGCGCTGGGCGTCTCCTCGATCACCTTCTGGTGCCGCCGCTGCACGCTGCACTCGCGCTCGCCCAGCCAGATGCAGCCGCCCTGCTGATCGGCGAAGACCTGGATCTCGACGTGCCGCGGGCGCGCCACCGCCTTCTCCAGATAGACGCGGCCGTCGCCGAAGGCGTTCGAGGCCTCGCGCTGCGCAGTGGCGAGCGCCGGATCGAACTCGCGCGGATCGGTGACCAGGCGCATGCCCTTTCCCCCGCCGCCCGCCGCCGCCTTGAGCATGATGGGATAGCCGATCTGCAGGGCGAACTCCTTGGCCGCAGCTTCCCCGCCCGCGGGGATGGGCTCGCGCAGCCCCGGCACCACCGGTACGCCGGCCTCGATCATCTTGCGTCGGGCTCGCGTCTTCTCGCCCATCTCCTCCATCGCTTCGGGCGGCGGGCCGATGAAGACGAGCCCCGCCTCGGCACAGGCGCGGGCGAAGCGCGCGTTCTCGGAGAGAAAGCCGTAGCCGGGATGGACGGCGTCCGCGCGGGTTTTCCTGGCCGCGGCGATGATGTTCTCGATCGACAAGTAGCTTTCGCGCGAGGCGGGCGGGCCCACGCGCACCGCCTCGTCGCAGGAGCGGACGTGCAGCGCGGCGCGGTCGGCGTCGCTGTAGACGGCGACGGTGCGCAGCCCCATCTCGCGGCAGGTGCGAGCCACGCGCAGGGCGATTTCGCCGCGGTTGGCGATCAGGACCTTGGCGATGTTCACGAGGCGGAAGGTAGCAGAACTGGCGCGCCATCCCCATCGTGGCCGGAGGAGGAATGACCATGCGCAACGAATCTTCCTTCGTGCCCTTCCTCGCCGGCTTCGGCGCCGGCGCGCTCTTCGCTGCGTTACTCGACCCACGGCGGGGCGCGGGCCGCAGAGCGCTCATCCGCGACAAGGCTCTCTCCCTCGTGCGGCAGGCGGGCGTCACCGCTGCGCGGCAGGGCAGGGATCTCAAGCAGCGCGCCCAGGGCCTGGCCCACGAGGTTTCCGCGCGCATCGAGGAGGAACAGCCGTCCGACGACGTGCTCGCCGAGCGCGTGCGTGCGCAGATCGGCCGGCCGGTCTCGCATCCCCGCTCCATCGAGGTGCGCGTCGAAGGCGGCGAGGTGATCCTCTCCGGACCGATCCTGAGAAGGGAGCTGGACGATCTCTTGCGCCGTGTGGCGCGCGTGCGCGGCGTGTGCGGCATCCGCAACGAGCTCGAGGTGCACGAGAGCGAAGGATCGGTGCCCGGTCTGCAGAGCGGCTCGCCCGGACCGTCAGGGCAGTCGCGCCGTTGAGGGCAGTGCCGATCAGCTAGCGGCCATTGCTCCTGCCTGGCACGAAAACGAGCACCAGCACGAGCTCGATCATCGAGCTCGAAAAGGAGCACCAGCCCGAGCTCGAAATCGAGCACGAAAACCAGCACGAGGACGAGCACGGATGATGGTCCCGTCAGGGGACGGTCCGGTATTTCTCCAGCAGCGCGGTCTGCCGGGTGGTGAGCGGCACCTGCTTGCCGGAGATCCACATCGCCACCGGCCGGCTCGACAACTCCAGCGGATCGCCGCTCCACAAGACGACATCGCCTCGCGCGCCCGGCTCGAGCCGACCCGCATCGAGAGCGAAGGCCGCGGCGACGTTGCTGGTGAGAGCGCGGATCGCCTCCTCCCAGGGCAGGCCGAAGGCGACCGCGTTCCCGGCCTCCTGCGCGAGCATCCGCGCGAAATGCGGCGAGCCGACCTGGGCGATGAGAACCTTCACTCCTGCCGCCGCGAGCAGCGCGGCGTTGTCCGAGCGCGAGGCGAGCGCGTCGAAGTTCTTCGGCAGGTCCAGAGTCGGCTCGAGGATGACCGGCACCTGCGCAAAGGCTAGCTCCTGCGCCATCAGCCATCCTTCCGCGGCGCCGACCAGGACGATCTTGACGCCGAAGGATTTCGCCAGCGCAAGCGCTGCGCGCAGATCGCTCACCCGGTCGGCGGCGATGAGCAACGGCAGCTTTCCCGACAGCACCGGCTGCAGCGCCTCGAGATCGAGGCGGCTCGCCACCACCTTGCGCATGCGGTTCAGCTCGAAGTCCTGCCGCCGCAGGCCGTACTCACGGGCGTCGTCGAGCAGCTCGCGCAACAGCTCCACCGCTGCGCCGTGGGTCGAGCCGACCGCGTCGCGGCCGCCGAGGCCGAGCCGCACCTGCACTGCGAGCGGCGCGCGCAGCACCGCTCCGTCGAGGCCGATCCAGGCCGCCTGCCCCGAGACGAGCCCGCCGCTGGGCGAGGAGACCGCGCTGGTGATCCCGCCGGTGCGCGCGACCGGGAGCAGCGCCGAGAGCGCGTTGATGCTGTCCGCGGCTCGCAGCGAAGCGTGGATCGGCGTGTCCGACTTGCGCGCGCCGCTGTCGTTGCTGCTCTCCTCGAGCGAGACCTCGACGAGCCCGAGCTCGGTCCAGGGATGGATGAAGCCGGGTGCGACCACTCGCCCGCGCGCGTCGATCTGCCGGCAGCCGCCGCTCTCGCCTTTCGCGATCCTTCCGCCGCGCAAGAGAACGGAGGCTGGCGAGCCGTCGAGCCCGATGGCGTCGACGATGGCGGTGCAGTCGGCCGCCTCAACCGGCAGCAGCGCAGGGTCGCTCGAGGGCAGCGCCGGGGCGCGCGCCGGATGCGGCGTCTGCAGCGCCGAGATCCGCAGCGGATCGCCCAGCTCGAAGTCGCTCGGCACCAGCGCGCCGGTCTGCGCGTCATAGATGACCGCGCCGTCGGACCAGACGCGCTGGGCGCGCGAATAGACGGAGAAGGGATTGCGATTCCACAGGACCACGTCGGCCATCTTGCCCGGCGCGAGGGAGCCGGTGCGGTCCTCGACGCCCATCATCCAGGCGGCGTTGAGGGTGATCCAGCGCAGCGCCTCTTCCTCGCTGACGGGAATTCCCGCGGCCCGCGCAGAGGCCATCGCCTTCGCCGCCTCCTGATTGAGCCGCTGGATGCCGTCCTCGGAATCGGAGTGCACCACCGCTTTCGCTCCCGCCTGTGAGAGCAGGCCGAGGTTCTGCGGCACCGCGTCCCACATCTCCATCTTCGGTCCCCACCAGTCGGCCCAGGTGGCGACGCCCACGCCCTCGCGGGCGAGCAGATCGCGGACCTTGTACGCCTCGATGGCGTGGTGGAAGGCGCGGATGTGGAAGCCGAACTCGGCGGCGATGTCGAGCATGTCCTGCATCTCGTCGGCGCGGTAGCAATGGTTCTGGACGAGGAGCTCGCCGCGCATCGCGGCGACCAGGGTCTCGTCGCGCAGGTTGCGCGCAGGGGGTGGCTCGCTGCCGCCCTTCTTCTCCCAGTGGTCGAGCTTGAGCTGGTAGTCGCGCGCGGCGGCGAAGGCCTTCCGCGTCTCGGCGATGTTGCCCATGCGGGTGCCGGGGGCGCGGTGCTGCTCCTTGCCGTAGACGCGCTTGGGGTTCTCGCCGCAGGCCATCTTGAGCGAGTCCTTGGCGCCGGGGAAGCGCATCTCGTCGGCGGTGCGGCCGAAGTGGAGCTTGACGGGGAATCCCCGGCCGCCGATCAGGTTGGCGCTGCCGGGCAGGACCAGGAGCGAGGTGATGCCACCGGCGGCAGCGCGGCGCAGGCCGGGGTCCTGCGGCCAGAAGCTGTCCTTGGCGCTCACCTCCGGCGTGATCGGTCCGGTGACTTCGTTGCCATCGCTGTTTCCCTGCGACTGGGGGCTCGGATAGACGCCGAGGTGCGAGTGCGCGTCGATGATGCCGGGCGTGACGAAGAGGCCGCGCGCGTCGATCGCTTCCGCGCCTGCGAGGTCGGGCACGTCCTTGCCGACGGCGACGATCCTTCCTTCGGCGAAGGACAGGGAAGCGTCTTCCAGCGCGGGCCCGGTCGCCGTCATCACCGTCGCGTGGCGGATGATCACCGCGCGCGGCTGCGCCCAGCTGCGCGGCGCGGCGGCGCTCGGGCCGGAGGAAAGCTGCAACTTCTGCGCAGCGGGATGCGCGGCGGTGCAGGCGGCGAGCGCCAGGGAGAGGAGCGGGATGCGCATGGGCGCGCATCTTCTGCAAAGGGCGCCGCGATGCAAAGCTCAATCCGCGGCTTCGAGCGCAGCGACCTTCGGCTTGTCGGCGCGATAGCGCAAGGGATCGACGGGTTCTCCCGCGAGGTCGAGCTGGTAATGCAGATGCGGGCCGGTCGATCGGCCGCTGTTGCCCGAGCGCGCGATGGGCTGGCCGCGCTCCACCCGCTCTCCCTCGCGGACGAGCAGGTCCTCGTTGTGGCAATAGATGGTGGCGACGCCGCGGCCGTGATCGAGCACGACGGTGCGGCCATTGAGGCTGTCGCTGCTGGCGCGACGGACGACGCCTTCGCCGGCCGCGCGCACCAGCGTTCCGAGGGGCACGCCGAGGTCGACTCCGTTGTGCAGCTTGCGACCGCCGAGCAGCGGATGCGCGCGCACGCCGAAAGGCGAAGTGATCCGCACCGACTGCGGCAGAGGCCAGCCGAGCGCGTAGGCGCTGCCGAGCATCAGCGCCTGGGAGGCGAGCCCGATGCGATCGGCGTACCGCGGGGGAAGCTGCCGGGCGAGCTCCTCCAGCGACGCGCCGCTGCCTTCCTTGTCGCGCGCGTAGCGGGCGGGCTCCTCCCCGCAGAAGAGGGCCAAGACCGCAGCCTCGTCGGAACCGAGGCTTCTCGACAGCGCGCGCAGCTGCGCGGCGAGCTGCGCCGGCGAGGCTGCGCCGAACTGCGCGCGCTCCCCTTCGTCGAGCTGGGCCGCCGCCGCCCAGGCGCCATAGCCGAGCGCTTGCGCAGGCGGCACCGGCGCAGGCAACGGCGGAGCTGGGGCGAGCCGACCGCCGTACACGCCGGCGCCGTAATAGGCGAGGAGCGGCCGCGCCGAGGTGCGGAATCCGAAGAGATGCGCAGAGGCGATGCGGACGATCGCGCCGGCCGGCGTGTGATACCAGGCGCCCCACAGGGAGAGCAGGCAGGCGAGCAATTCGGCGGCCGCGAGGCGCTTCATCGAACGAGGGCGCCGATGGCCGCGGCGATGAGAGGAGCGAGCACGATCGCGGCGAACGCGCTTGTGCGGCGGCGGGCGGTGTCGGCGTACTCGAGCGAACGCAACACTGCGCGCGGCACGAGCAGAAGGATCAGCGCAAGGAGCGCAGCCGCCGCGAGCAGTTGCGCCAGCAGGGCAGAGTGAAGCGCGAGCTGCGCCGATCCCTGCACCAGGCGCGCCACCGAACGCGCTCCGGCGATGCCGGTCGCAAGCACCGCAACGGGCCGCACCATCCGCAGGGTCGGCCGCTTGCGCAAGAGCGCCTTGGCGAGCTCGATCTCGTCCGCCGGCGCCCGCTCCTGGTAGCCGAGCAGCGGCAGCGCGATCAGCCAGTCGGCGCACAATTCCCAGAGGAGCGCCACGCCGCGAGCGAACACGGTCCGCTCCGCCAGCCCCACCAGATCGACCAGCGGCGCGGTGAACGACCAGCGGGAGAAGATGGCGTCGAAAAAGGCATCGACGCGGTCCACCAGCCAGAGCGCTTGATTGCCGACCACGTCGGCCGCGGCGTGCGCGCCGACCGCGACGAGCGCGCAGAGCCCGAGCGGCAGGAAGATCCAGCGCGCTCGATCGATCGCTTTGAGCGCTGCGTTCAGGCCCAGCTCTGCTTGCCCAGCGCGATGCGCTGGACCGCCTCCTCGATGCGCTTCTTGCGGATCTCGGGTTTCTTCGCTTCCTCGATCCAGTCGACGTAGGCCTTGCGGTGCGAGGGCGGGAACTTCTCCCAGGCGGGCTTGGCCTGCACGTTGTGGTTGAGCGCCTTGACGAAGTCGGCCGGCGGCTCGACGATCTGCTGCTCCGCGACCAGGTCGAGCGCCACCCTCACCCGATCGCCGGGGCGCACGCCGAGCACGTCCTGCATCTGCCGATCGATGGCGATGGCGTGGCCGCCCTTGCCGTCGGGCGCCGCCGGCGCGCGCAGCGGGTGTCCGTTCAAGGTGCCGCGCACATCGACCCGGCCGCGCGAGCCGAGCGCGGCGCTCGCGTTGCGCGGCACGGGCAAGGACAGCCCGCCGCTCGTGGTGGAGACGAGCAGGGTGACGAACTCGATCTTCCCCGCGCCGGCCATGCGCGGAGTCTACCCTAGAGGGGGATGTTGCCGTGCTTCCGCTGCGGGACGCCCTGCCGCTTGTTGCGCAGCATCGAGAGCGCGCGGCAGAGCTGCGGGCGCGTGTCCTCGGGGAGGATGACCTCGTCGATGTAGCCGAGCTCGGCCGCCTTGTACGGATTGGCGAAGGTGTTGCGATATTTCTGCGCCAGATCCGCGCGCGCCTTCTCGACCGATGCCTCGGCCTTCGCGTCCGACCCCGTCGCCGCCTTCTCCAGCTCCTTGCGGAAGACGATGTTGACCGCGCCCTCGGGACCCATCACCGCGATCTCCGCCGTCGGCCAGGCCAGATTGACGTCGGCCTTGATGTGCTTGGAGCTCATCACGTCGTAGGCGCCGCCGTAGGCCTTGCGGGTGATGACGGTGAGCTTCGGCACGGTGGCCTCGGCGAAGGCGAAGAGCAGCTTCGCGCCGTGGACGATGATCCCGCCCCACTCCTGCGCGGTGCCGGGCAAGAAACCGGGGACGTCGACGAAGGTGACCAGCGGGATGTTGAAGGCGTCGCAGGTGCGGACGAAGCGCGCGGCCTTGCGGCTGGCGTCGATGTCGAGCACTCCCGCGAGCACGGAGGGCTGGTTGGCGACGATGCCGACGCTCCGCCCGGCGAGACGCGCGAAAGCGCAAACGATGTTCTTCGCGAAGTGCTCCTGCACTTCGAAGAGGTGCCGATCGTCGACGACGGCGCGGAGGACCTCCTTCATGTCGTAGGGCTTGTTGGGGTTGTCGGGGACGAGGGTCTTGAGGACCTCGTCGCGGCGGTCGGGAGGATCGTCGCTCGCCAGGAGCGGCGGATCCTCCAGGTTGTTGGAGGGGAGGTAGCTGAGCAGCTCGCGCAGGACGCGGATGGCGCTGGCTTCGTCTTCCGCCGCGAAGTGGGCCACGCCGCTGCGCGCGTTGTGCGCCTGCGCGCCGCCCAGATCTTCCTTGCTGACCTCCTCGTGGGTGACGGTGCGGATCACTTCGGGGCCGGTGATGAACATGTAGCTCGACCCTTTGGCCATGACGATGAAGTCGGTCATGGCGGGCGAGTAGACGGCGCCGCCCGCGCAGGGGCCGAGGATGGCGGAGAGCTGCGGCACGACTCCGCTCGAGGCGACGTTGCGGTAGAAGATCTCCGCGTATCCCGCCAGCGAGACCACACCCTCCTGGATGCGCGCGCCGCCGGAGTCGTTGAGGCCCACCACCGGGCAGCCGGTCGAGACGGCGAGGTCCATCACCTTGCAGATTTTCTCCGCGTAGGCGCCGCTCAACGAGCCGCCGAAGACGGTGAAGTCCTGGGCGAAGAGGAAGACCTGCCGGCCTTCGACGGTGCCGTAGCCGGTGACCACGCCGTCGCCGAGGATCTTCTTGGACGCCATCCCGAAGTCGTCGCAGCGGTGGACCTTGAACTTGTCCAGCTCGACGAAGCTGCCCGGGTCGAGGAAGAGCTCGATGCGCTCGCGCGCGGTGAGCTTGCCCTCCTCGTGCTGCTTGTCGATGCGCTCCCGGCCGCCGCCCAGCTCGGCCTGCGCGTCGAGGGCGGCGAGCTTCTCACGCGCGGAGAGACCGGCGAGCCGCTCGTGGCGCTGGGCGGAAGAGATGCCTCCTTGCGCCTCGGGCGGCTGGGCCTTTTCGTCCTTCATCCGCGGCGCAACGTACTCTGAGCGCGCCGCGGCGGAAAGCCTCAGCGCAAGGCGCGCGTCCAGAAGCGCCAGGTGCAGGTGCTGCCCGCGGAAGTCGACGTCTCCATCGAGGCGGGGAGCTGCTGGATGACGGTGCCGTCCGCGGCGAGGGTCAGCTCGTTGGTGTCGCATGTGCCGGCGGCGATGGCGTAGTCGCGCGATCCGCACGAGGCTCCCTCCGCGCTCACCACTTCGATCGTCTGCGTGCAGCTGGCGCCCGCTGCCTGGAGCGGCAATGCCGCGTAGGCGCGACCGCCGCGGGCGATCTGCAGCCGCCGGTCGGGCCGCTGCGCCATCCAGTCGGGCGCCGGTTGCACGGAGGCCGCGCCGCTCGACACCACAACGAGCGCATGCGCGCGGATGTTCCCCGACTTGCTCACGGCCGAAGACTCCAGATCCATGCGAAGGACCGCGAGCCCGCCGCCGATCAAGGCCGACGTCTCGAACCAAGTATGCTCGGCGGCGCTGAAGCCGGTGACGAGGGTGAACTCGCCCGTCAGCGGCGTGCCGTCGCGCTCGAACCATTGCGCGGTGATGTCGCTGCCGCGGCCGGTGATGACCAGCGACCGGCCCAGCGTGTCGACTCCGGCGCCGAAGACAGGCCCGCTCGCCGCCAGCGCATTCGGTCCCCAGCGGACGCCGGCGGCCTTGTCTCCGCCGGTGAACATCGCCGCGGAATGCGAGAGCGGCGCAGAGACGCTGGAGGAGAGATCGCCCGCGAGCAGGACGCCGCCGGAGGGATCGCCGGCGACGCCGGAATTGCTCGCCAGCCAGGTGGTCTCCCCGAGAGCGAATCCGTTGGTGTCCCAGCGGCCGAGATCGATCGCCGGCCCGAAGGGCCAGAAATGCGGAGGCCCGCCCGCCGAGGCGACCCCGCTCGGCTGCTGGATCAGTCTTGGCCCTCCCGCTGCGGAGCTGCCTTCGCGCAGGAAGACGTTGCCGCTGCTGACGAATTCGATCGACGTGCCGTGAGCGCTCGCGGAGTTCACCAACAGAGGGAAGGCGAGCGTGCCGTTCGCATCTCCGACGCCTACGTAGCAGGTGACGCCCTGGTGGGGCGCCGTCACGTACTGCTGCATCGCGACCCCATCGGGCGCGGCAATTCCCACGCACGGATCGGGCGGCGGCTTCTTTGCCTGGAAATCGGCCCAGACGGTCACGTCCGCTTTCGCGACCACTTCGCACGCCCCGGGGCCGCTGCAGCCGCCGCCCCAGCCGTTGAATTGCGAATTCGCCGCGGGCGCCGGCGTGAGCGCGACCGTGCTGCCCGCCGTCACCGCCATGCTGCAGGAGCCCGGACAATCGATGCCCGGTGGCGAGGAAGTGACGTGGCCCGAGCCGTTCCCGGCGAATGCGACGCTGACTGCGACGTCGGGCGGGGTCCCGATCGAGACGCTGCCGCCGCCCCCAACTCCCCGTCCGCAAGAGAGAAGCAACGCCGACGCAATGCACGCCTTGCCGATTGAGCGCATCCCAGCCCCCCCGCCGCCCGTGAGACGAAGGTGGGACCCGTCGGGCGAGGGTGCAACGGACGGGCGGGCGTGCCCTCAGCCGAGCGCGCGCTCGTGGTCGAGCAGCCAGCGCTTGCGCTCGAGGCCCCAGGCGTACCCGCGCAGACCGCCTTTGCCGATCACCCGATGGCAGGGCACGAAGAGCGCCGCGGGGTTTCTGGCGTTGGCGGTGCCGACGGCTCGAGCAGCGCCGGGCATGTCGAGGAGCTTCGCCAGCTCGCCGTAGGTGAGGGTCTCGCCGGCAGGGATCTCCCGCAGGAGCGACCAGACGCGAAGCTGGAATTCGCTGCCCGAAAGATCGAGCGGCGCGCTTTGCAGCGCGCCCAGGTCGCCGGAGAAATACGCGCGGACGCGCTCGCCGGCTTCGCTGCGCGGCGGGCCGCCGGGCGCGTCGCTGAAGCGGAGCGCGCGGATCCTGCCTTCGTGCAATTCAATCTCGGTCGTGCCCAGCGGGGTCGTCACAGTGTCGTTCATCTTGTGTTCCTTTCAGGCAAGCCAGACGGCCGCGGCGGCGTAGGCGCGCCAGGGCCGCCACGATTCGGAGCGCGCCGCGAGCTCTCGCGGCGCAAGGCCGAGTGCGCGGCAGAGGCCGAGATCGGCGGCGGGGAATGCGTCGGGCTCGCCGAGCGCGCGGAGCGCGATGACCTGCGCCGTCCATTCGCCCACTCCGGGGATGGTGCGCAGCGCCGCAGGATCGGCCGCCGCGTCGAGGCGCACCTCGCCTTCGACGACGGCTCGGGCGAGAGCAGGGATGGCCCGCGCGCGCACCCCCGGCATGCCGCGCAGATCCGCCGTCGCCAGGCGCTCGGGAGTGGGGAAGAGCCAGCCCTGGGCGACACGCTCGCCGTATTTTTCGGTGAGCTGCTCGGCGAGGACTCGTGCGCGCGAGACGGAGATCTGCTGGCCGAGGATCGCCCGCACCGCCATCTCAAAGGGGTCCCACGCGCCGGGGACGCGCAGGCCAGCGCGGAGGAAGGGCCGGAGGATCTTCTCGCGGCCCAGGTGCGCGGCGATCGCCTCCGGATCGGCGCGCAGATCGAAGACGCGCTGAACGCCGGTGGCGATGCGCAGCGCTTTGGGGGCGAGCGCGGCCGGCAGCGAGACTTCGAGATGCGCCTCGCCGCCGCGGCGGACCTCGAGGACCCCTTCGCGCACCGTCCGCCGCCAGACGCCGCCGCTGACCTCTTCGATGCCGGGCAGCGCGCGAGGAGCGAAGAAGGCGAGGAGCGCTTCGAAGTCGAGCGGCGGATGGAAGGGCAGCCGCAGCAGGATCGCCGTCTGTCCCTCGCGCACGTGGACCTGCCGGCGCAGTTGCGTCGGAGTGCGGCCAAATCCGCCGCGCACGGCTTCGTTGAACCGCCGCAGCGAGGCGAATCCCGCCGCCTGCGCCACGTCGATCATCGGCAGTTGCGACGACTCCAGCAGCTGCCGCGCCAGGTGCAGCCGCCGCGTCCGCAGCACCGCGGCCGGCGGCACCCCCAGGTGCTGCGCGAAGAGCCGCCGCAGGTGCCGGTCGGAAACGCCCAGCTTCCCGGCCAGCCCGCTCGCCTCGCCCGACTCCTCCATCAGACGGAGCGCGCGCGAGAGCGTCGCTGCCGTGCCCGCCTGGGCGAAAGACCCGGCCGAGGCATCCGGCCGGCAGCGCATGCAGGCGCGGAACCCGGCCGCCTCGGCCGCCGCCGCCGAGGGGAAGAACATGGTGTTCTCCCTCTTCGGCAGCCGCGCCGGGCAGCCCGGCCGGCAGTAGATGCGCGTCGTGCGCACGGCCAGGTAGAAGCGGCCGGTGAAGCGCCCGTCGCGGCCTTCCACTGCCCGGTAGCAAGCCTCGGCGTCCATGGGGGTGGAAATAACACGCCGCGCGCGCACCGCGCTCGCCACGGGCGGACATCGATTTTCTCCGCGGAGGAAGGCCATTTCCCAACCGAGGCCGAACTTCGAGGCGTGCATCGCTGGCACGCCCCCTGCTCCTCGCTCAGCTGTCAGGGGGGACAGGCATGCGCTCGTACTGGCGGTCGGCGGAGGCGTTGCTGATTGCGGCATTCGTTGCGGCGGGCTGTGGCAAGGGCCACGCGACGGGCATCGTCGAGCCTCCGCTGGACGGCGGCAACGGCGGCGGGAGCAGCGGCGGGGGCGGAGGCGGCACTGACGGAGGCGGAGGCGGCACTGACGGAGGCGGCGGCAACGGCGGCGGCACCGACGGCGGCGGCAGTACTGACGGCGGCGTCGCCATCACCATCCCCAACGCTGACGGCTGGACATTCTACGCTGCCAACCAGGGCCTGACCTCGAGCCACGTCATGGGCGCGACCGCCGACGAGGGCGGCAACCTCTGGGTGGCGGGCGGTACCGACGGGGTCTTCGTGCTCCGCAGCGGGAGCTCGAGCTTCCAGAAATTCGGGCTCGCCGACGGGCTCCACCCCTACGGCTACATGCCCGACGGCAGCCCCGCGGACAAGAATCCCTACCTGGAAGCGCTCTCCATCTCCGGCGGGCCCGCCGGCAGCGCGTTCGTCGGCTACATGGGCAAGACCGTCCAAGGCGAGGCGGGCTGCGAGGACAACTGGGATAGCTCCAATCCCGATCCCGCCGTCTACAAGTCGGGGGACGCCGACAGACTGACGCTCTCGGGCAACGGCATCTCCGTCGTCCACTACGACATCTTCTCCGGCCCCAACGTGGTGCCGAACGAGATGCGCGGCCGCGAGAAGCTCTGCAACATCGTCCGCATCGTCTACCAGCACGGCACCAACTACGTCTGGTTCGGCGGCAACCACGGCTTCGCTCTGGGCCAGGCGAACTTCCCCGGCAACCCGACCTGCAACGGCGAATATCCCGGCAAGCAGTCGAGCATCAATTGCGCCGGCGTCTTCGAGCACACGCATCCGGCCATCAACGGATACGCCACCGACGACCCCAACGACCACCGCGTCTGGTACTTGACCGAGGACTACTACGGCATCGCCGTCGATCCGCTCACCCAGGACATCTGGTTCGGCGGACAGATCCGCACCACGCGGTTCAAGTTCTCCAGCTCGACGGGCTCCGATCCGCTGAGCCGGTACTACGACGCCGAGCTCCACACCGAAGACTCGCCTTACGCCTCGAACCGCATCGACGTCTGGCCCGACCCGGTGGGGGAGCCGAACATTCCTCGGCCCTCGCAGCGCGTGGACGACGCCGTCGCGGGAATCGCCGCCATGCCTGACGGGTCGGCGTGGATCGGCTCGTTCGCGCACGGCCTGCGGCGCATCGACGGCTACGGCACGCTGCTCGACGATGCGACCGCCAAGCTGCTCGCCAAGAACATCGGCGCGCTCGCGCGAGACCCGAAGGACGACAGCGTCTGGATCGGGTACCGCTGGGGCGGCGGCGTGAGCCGGCTGAAGAAGGACGGATCGATCCAGCACTTCTCCTGGACCGCTTTCGGCGACCTCGCCAACAGCCCGGTCCGGGACATCCAGACCGAGGGCAGCGGCGACTCGCGCAAGGTGATCGTCTCCTTCGAGATCGGCGTGGTGGGCGTGTTCAGCGGGAACTGATCGGCAGGCGCAGCTCCACCTCCGCGGCATCTCCCGCTGGCTTGCCGCTGATGGTGAGCGGTCCGGCGTGGCGCAGGAGCGAGCCGTACAAGAGGTACGCCGCGTAGACGCCTGCCGCGCCCGAGCCGCGGATGGCGTCGAGGGGAGTGAGCTCCGCCAGCGCCGCCGCCACGCTCGCCAGATCGAGTTGCCCGGCGAGAGCGGGACCTTGCCCGGCCGGCGCGTCGTAGGAGATCGACCAGAGCACGGCGAGCGGCAGCGAGGGCTGGTCGGAGAGCTGCTCCAGATCGAAACTGTCGATGCGCGCCGTGAAGCGCGAGGTGTTTTCCGCGGGCGGCGGCCGACCCGCCTGGCGAAGGGCGAAGGCCAGCACCTCGCGCCCCGCTGGGCCGATGCCCGCGCGCAGGCAGCCAGGCGGCGCGCCCTCACAAGACGCGGGCGCCGCGCCGGCGAGCAGCGCGGCCTGGCTCGCCGGCACGACCAGGCCGCGGGCGATCAATCCTGCAGCCGAAGCCTCGAGAGCGAACGTCGCGCTCTGCAAGGGCGGCATCAGCTGCATCCAGAGCGAAGCCGGGCCGCGCAGCAGCGCATAGGCCGCCTTGCCGCGCGACATCTCGGCGAGCAGCGCCTTTGCCTTGCGACCGGAGGCGAGCAAGAGCCGCCGGCCGGCGATCGCTGCCGCGCGGTTGGTGGCTTCGAGCCGCCAGGCCGTCATCGCGCGGCGGGCGCGTCTCGCGTCGCTGACCGGCGCGATCAGTCCCACGGCGCCGGCGCCGAAGACGAGCGTCCGCGCTCCTTTGCGAGCGAGTCCCCATTCGCGCTGCTCGGCGAGAAGATTGACGCCCACTCTCTCGCGCAACGTCTCGCCGATCGCTGCAGGAGAGAACGAGGGCGAATACCTTCCCGCGCTCTCGAAGAGCGCGCGCAGCCCGCGCGCGTCCTCCACCACCAAAGCCCCCCAGGCAGCGGCGGCGATCAGCGCGATCAATGCTGAGGGAGTTGCGTTCCGCGCGCGGTGGCGGCGAGCGCCAGCGACTCCGACTTCTCGCGCGCGCGGCGCGCCATCGCGCGGCGCATGTAGCCGTAGCCGAGGACCAGCGCGGCGAAGAGGGGGCTGAGCGCCGCGCCCACCGTCCATCCCGAGTGCGCGGCGAGAAAGCCCCACACCGCCGCAGCGGAGGAAGTGAAGACGTCGCCGTACCAGACCAGCGCCCAGATCGAAGCGCAGAGGGCAAAGGCGAACGCATTCGCGAGGAGGAAGAAGGCGACTCCGCGGCGGCTCGGGATGGGGAGGACGTACTGCTTCTCTTCACGCATCGGGCGGCGAGACTATCACGACACAGCGACAGAGCTTGTCGTGCAGCGTCTGCCCGCGGGCGTCGAAGAGCGCCAGGATGAAGCCGAAGAAGCAGAGCGCAGCGGAGAGCTGCGAGAGCACAGCGCGCACCAGCGCCTGTGAGACGGAGGGCGCATCGCCCTGCAGCGTCTGGAGCCGCTGGCCGGCGAGGGCCATCCCCGGCGTGCGCGCGCCGAGAGCGGCGAAGAGCCAGGAATAGGCGACCGCGAGGGCGGAGGCCAGCGCCAGCCAGCAGGGAAGCTGCGCCCGGACGGCCTCGAGAAGATAGGCGGTCGGCACGACCTGCATCGCCAGAACCAGGTGCGCGCCGGCGAAGGCGCCGACGAGCGCGCCATCGACGGTCCAGGCAAAGAGCCGCGACCAGCCGCTCGCCCACTGCGCCGCGCTCCTGCGCGGCCGCGGCTCCGGCTCGGTGATCTCCTCGTCGTCGAAAGAGATGTCCAATGCCGGCGCCGGCGCATCCGGCTCGAGCTCGATCGCCACCGGAAGCGGAGGACCCGAATCGCGCTGCGGCATCCGGGCGAAGTTACGGCCCTCGCGTTCGCGGTCAAGGAAAGTGCCGTCGCCTTGTCGGCCGCGGCGCGGGGCGCTACACCCGCCCCTGGAGGATCGCCATGGCCACGCGCGTGGAGAAGGACACTTTCGGCCCCATCGAAGTTCCGGCCGACAAGCTGTGGGGGGCGCAGACGCAGCGTTCGCTGCTGAACTTCAAGATCGGCAACGAGAAGATGCCGCCGGCGCTGATCAAGGCGCTGGCGCAGGTGAAGCGCGCCTCCGCTCAGGTCAACCTCGACCTGCGGCTGCTCGACCCCAAGAAAGCCCAGGCCATCATCGAGGCGGCCGACGAGGTCGTCCAGGGCAAGCACGAGAGCGAATTCCCTCTCGCCGTCTGGCAGACCGGCTCGGGGACGCAGACCAACATGAACATGAACGAAGTGCTCGCCAACCGCGCGAGCGAGCTCCTCGGCGGCAAGCGCGGCGAGGAGCGCCTCGTCCATCCCAACGACGAGGTCAACAAGAGCCAGTCCTCGAACGACGTCTACCCGACCGCCATGCACGTCGCGGCGGTGCCCGCGATCGTCGATCAGCTCATCCCGGCGGTCCGCCGGCTGCGCGATACGCTGGCGCGCAAGAGCGAGGAGTACAAGGGCATCGTCAAGATCGGCCGCACCCATCTGCAAGACGCGACGCCGATCACGCTCGGTCAGGAGATGAGCGGCTGGGTGGCGCAGCTCGACCATGGCCTGCGCCACGTCGAGAGCGGCCTGCCACACCTGCGCGAGCTGGCGCTGGGCGGGACGGCGGTGGGCACCGGGCTCAATGCGCATACCGAATTTGCTGACCGGGCCGCGAAGGAGATTTCCCGGCTGACCGGCCATCCCTTCACTTCGGCGCCGAACAAGTTCGAGGCACTCGCGGCGCACGATGCGCTCGTCTTCGCCCACGGCGCGCTCAAGACGCTGGCCGCTTCCCTGATGAAGATCGCCAACGACGTGCGCTGGCTCGCCTCCGGCCCGCGCTGCGGCATCGGCGAGATCAGGATTCCCGAGAACGAGCCGGGCAGCTCGATCATGCCGGGCAAGATCAATCCTACCCAGAGCGAAGCGATGACGATGCTCTGCTGCCAGGTGATGGGCAACGACGTGGCGATCAACTTCGGCGGCGCTTCGGGCAACTTCGAGCTGAACGTCTTCAAGCCGCTCATCATCTACGGCTTCCTGCAGAGCGCGCGGCTGCTCGCCGACGGCTGCCGGAGCTTCAACGACAACTGCGCGGTGGGCATCGAGCCGGACCGGGCTCGCATCGACAAGCTCTTGCGCGAGTCGTTGATGCTGGTGACGGCCTTGAACCCGCACATCGGCTACGACAAGGCGGCGAAGATCGCCAAGACGGCGCACCAGGAGGGGACGACCTTGAAAGAGGCGGCCCTCAAGCTCGGCTTCCTCACCGCCGAGCAGTTCGACCAGTGGGTACGCCCGGAGGAGATGGTGGGGTCGAAGGCAAAATAGCCTCCGGCCCCCGAGCGAGTCACTTCTTCGTCTTGACCGGCTTGAAGTCGAACTTGCCTCTGCTCTCCTCGTAGATCACGCAGTCGGCGCCCGCGCGGCAGCCGCTCACGTGCTTCCAGCCGCCCGGAGTTTCATCGTACGAGCCGGCGCCCAGGTCCTTGGCCGAGGCTGCGTCCGCACCCACGTAGAAGGTGCCGGCCACGATCACGATGTGCAAGGTATTGGTATGGGTGTGCAGCGGGTTGTCGGTGCCGCCCGCGAACTTGATGAAGCGCCCGTGAGCGCCCTTGTTGGGGTTGCCCCAGAGCGTGGCGGATTGGACGCCCTTCCTGTTGGGCACGTCGGTCCATTTGATATCGGCCGGCGTCACGGTCTTCGGGGTCTTCTTCTTCGCCCCGGCCGCGGAGGCGGCGAAGGCGAAACAGATCACTGCGAGCGCAAGAGCGATCTTCTTCATGGTACCCCCTTGGTCGAAAAGCCGGCCGCACACTACCAAAGCATCAGGGATTGAGCAGCGTCATCGTCCAAGCCTCGCCGGGGGCGCGCCGCGTGTACAGCTCGCGAAGGTGGAGGCGGCCGGGGCGGTTGAACCAGAACTCGATGGCGAGCGGCGCCACGCGGTAGCCCGACCAGTGGGGCGGCCGCGGCACGATCTTGCCCTGGTACTTCCGCTCGAGGGCGGCGAAGCGCTGTTCGAGCTCCTCGCGGGAGGAGAGCTTCTCGCTCTGGCTCGAAGCCCAGGCGCCCAGCTGGCTCTCGCGCGGCCTGGTCGTGAAATAAGCGTCGGCCTCGGAGTCGGGGACGCGGAGGGCGCGCCCCTCGAAGCGAACCTGCGCTTCCAGGTGCGGCCACCAGAAGCTGAGCGCCACCTCGGGATGCGCGGCGATGTCCCGCCCCTTGCGCGACAAAGTATTCGTGTAGAAGACGAGCCCCGCCGCATCGACGCTCTTGAGCAGCACCACCCGCGACGAAGGCCGGCCGTCCGCGCCGACGGTGGCGAGCGTCATCCCGGTCGGCTCGGCGAAGCCCGGCGTCGCGCGCGCCCGCGCGAAGAGCTCGATGAATTTCTCCAGCGGATCCATCGGGCGCGAAGCTAGCATGTTAAGAATCGGCGGGTGGATCGCTGGCTGGCGAAATTCGAGCGCCGCTTCGGCCGCTACGCCCCGAAGGGACTGACGCTCTGGATCGTCGGCCTCAACGGCCTCGCCTACCTCCTCCTCTACGCGCGGCCCGATCTGCGCTGGGAGCTGGACCTCGATCCCGCGGCGGTGGCGCGCGGAGAAGTGTGGCGCGTCGTCACCTTCCTCTTCCTGCCCTGGCAGTCGGGCGGCGGACTGGGAATTCTCCTCACGGCGATCGCCCTCTGGTTCCTCTACACGGTGGGAAGCGCGCTCGAGGCGCAGTGGGGATCGTTCCGATTCGACGTCTACTACCTGCTCGGCGCGATCGGGACGCTGGCGGCTTCGTTCCTGGTCGGCAGTCTCACCAACGAGTACGTCAATCTCTCGCTCCTGCTCGCCTTTGCCACGGAATTTCCCGACTACGAGATCCTCTTCATGTTCGTCTTGCCCTTGAAGATGAAGTGGGTGGGGCTCCTCTCCGCGGCGGGAGTGATCTGGGCGCTCGCCGTCGGCAACATGCACACGCGCGCCGGAGTGCTGGTGGCGATGGCGAATTACCTGCTCTTCTTCGGCCCCGAATTGGCGTCACGCCTGCGCCGGATTCCCAAGCCTTCCGCCCGCGTCTCGCCGTTCGGTCCGCAGCCCCGGCGGGTGCGAGTCTGCGCGCGCTGCGGGCGGAGCAGCAGCGACGATCCCAGTCTCGAGTTCCGCCTCTGCGACTGCGCCGAGAGGTGCCACGGCAAACTGACCGAGTACTGCATCGATCACGCACGGGCCCACTAGCCGACTGATCATCTAACGTTGACCCGGGCATTGACGTTCACGTTGACGTGAGGGTTGACGGCGACGGCGACGTGAACGTGGCCGTGGGCGGACACAAGCCGATCGTTCGCGGCCACGTCGCCGTCGCCGTCGCCGTCCACCTCAACGACAACGATCACGCCCAACGTCAACGCCAACGCGGTCTACCCGAGATCGCCGTGGATGTGCAGCAACACCGCAAGCGCGGCGAGGCTGGCTGTCTCGGTCCGCAGAGTAAGCGGGCCGAGCGCGACCGGAATCATGCCGCCGCCTTGGGCGGTCTCGATTTCGGCGGGCGAGAATCCTCCTTCGGGCCCGACCGCGAGCAGCACCTGCGACAGCCCTCGCGCGGCGGCGGAGAGGCGGAGCGATTTCTCGCGCGGATCGAGAATGAGCCCCTGCCGTTCGGGCTGCTCGCGGAGGATGCGCAGGACCTCGTCGAAGCGGCAGGGCTGGTCGATGCGCGGGACGTCGGCCCGCCCGCTCTGCCGCGCCGCCTCCTGCGCGATGCGCCGCCAGCGCTGCAGCCGTGCCGCTCCTGCCGAGAGCTTCACCACCGCGCGCTCGCTGGCGAGCGGCACGATGCGCGCCGCTCCCAGCTCGGTGGCCTTCTGCACGATCAGGTCCATCTTCTCGCCCTTGGCCAGCGCCTGGACGAGGAGTACGTCGAGCGCGCGCGGCGGAGCGGCGGGCAAGGGACCGCCGAGCCGCAGCAGATCTCCTTCGAGCAGGGCGCGGTGGCGCGCACCGCGGCCGTCGAAGACTTCGACCTCCGCGCCGCTCTCGAGCCGGAGCACGCTGCGCAAGTAGTGCGACTGCTCCTTCGTCAGCGCCATGCGCGGCTCGATGCGCTCCACGAAAAGCCGCCGCATCAAGCCCGCTCCAGCTCGACCAGCACCCACTCTTCGCGCCGCCGCTGCTCGACCGGCCGCAAACCCTGCGCGAGGTACGCGCGTTCGGCATCGGCGGCCTGTTCGGCCAGCAGTCCCGAGAGCAAGAGCCGGCCGCCGGGGCGGACCTTCGAGGCGATCTGCGCCGCCAGCTCCTCGAGCGTATTGAGGAGGATGTTGGCGACGACGACGTCGAAACTGCCGTCGATCTTCGCCGGCTGCTCCTCGAGCAGCCATTCGATCCGCGAGGCGCCATTGAGGGCGGCGTTGCTGCGGGCGGACTCCAGCGCCACCGGATCGTTTTCGCTGGCGCAGATGCGGCCCGCGCCGAGCAGGTGCGCGAGCAGCGCGATCACGCCGCTGCCGGTGCCGACGTCTAGGACGTCCGCTCCGCGCATCTGATCGAGCAGCTCGCGCACCCGCTCGAGACAGAGGCGCGTCGTGGCGTGGCTGCCGGTGCCGAAGGCCATCCCCGGCTCGATGATCAGGGAGCGGCTCCCGGCCGGCGCTTTCTCCCAGGGCGGAAGGATGAAGAGATCGGAGGCAAGCTGGATCGGCCGGTGGTGCGCGCGCCAGGCTTCGCTCCAGTCCTCGGCGGGCACTTCGACGGGCGGCTCGGCGCGCAACTCGGCAGCGGCGCGCAGCGCATCGGCGCGGTCGGGAAAATGCGCGATGGCGCGGCCCGCTCCCGGTGGCAGGGCCGGAGTGCCAGGCATGAGCGGCATGCCGGGCTCCTGCAGCTCCACACCATTCGCGCCCAGCTCGAACAGCTCGGCGGCGCGGATCTCCAGCTCTTCGGGGGGCGCCACGACGACCAGCGCCCAGCTCACCTGCCCAGCTCCGCCGGAGCCGCGCCTTGGGGAGCAACGAGCGCGACGATCTCGCGCGCCGGATCGAGCAGGCGCGCCGCGACCGCCAGCACATCCTCGCCGCGGACGGCAGCGACATGCTCGGCATATCGCGCGCTGGCGTCGGCGCCGAGACCGTAGCACTCGTCAAATGCGTAGACCGCGGCGCGCGCCGAGTTGCGCTGCAGCGAGATCGCGTGAGTGCCGATCAGGTGGGTGCGGGCGCGCTCCAGCTCGTCGGCTCGGGGCGGTTCGGTCCGGCAGCGGGCCAGCTCGCTGCGGATGCCGGCCAGCGCCTCGCCGATCTTGCCCGGCCCGCAGCCGATGTAGACGGCGAAGTAGCCGGGGTCGAGGCCTTCCATCGAGAAGCTGGTCACGCTGTACGCGAGGCTTCGCTTGTCGCGCAGCTCGAGGAAGAGCCGCCCGCCCTGACCCGAAAGAATTGCCGAGAGCAGCTCGAGCGGCCAGCGCTCGGCATCGGAGAGACGCACGCCGGGGAAGCCGACCACCAGGTGCGCCTGGGCCTTGTCGAGATTCTTCACCGCGGCTCGCGGCGCGGACACTAGCTCCTCCTGCGGCGGCGCGAGCTGCAGCCGCTTCGCCACGCCGGTCCGGCCCAGCTTCTTGCCCACGAGCTTGCGCACCTGGTCGGGATCGACGTCGCCCACGACCGAGAGCGTCACCGCGGCAGAGGGATACTGCTGCGCGCGATAGGAAGCGAGCAGACCCGGTTCGAGCCGCGAGACGCTCGCCTCGGTGCCGAGGGTATCGAAGCGGTAGGGATGCTTGCGGTAGAGCGTCTCGGCGAAGAGGAGGAAGGCGATGCCGGCAGGATTGTCCTCGCGCGAGCGCAACTCCTCGAGCTGCAGGGTCCGCTCGCGCTGGACTTCCTCGGCGGCGAAAGCGGGCTCGCCGATCGCTTCCGCGAAGATGTCGAAGGCTTGCTCCAGGTGGCGCGAGAGAAACTCCGCGCGCAGCCCGAAGGAGTTGCGGCCGGCGTTTCCGCCCAGCGCCCCGCCCATCGACTCCATCTCGCGCACCAGCCGTTCGGGACCGCGCGTCTTCGTCCCCTTGGAGACGAGGCGCGCGAGCAGCATGTTGATGCCGGCGTTCTGGGCGTCCTCGGCGCGCAGCCCGCCCTGCCAGGCGGCGCGCAGCGCGACGAGCGGCACGGCGCGCTCCTCTTTGACGAGCAGGACGCCGCCCGCGGGCAGCTCCTCGCGCAAGAGCGGTCCCGTCTTCGGCTCGCCGAACTTCACGCGCGCGCGCTTTTCCGGCGGCGCCCCGCTGTACGGCGAGCGGGCGCGCTCGGCCCGCGCCGCATCCTCGAGCGCCGCCTGCAGCTCGGCTTCGCCGACGGCGCCTTCGGGCAACAGGGCAGCGAGCACGGCGGCGTTCGGGTCGAGCCATCTCTCTGCCGCCTCGCGCAGCCGCGCCTGGGTGAGCTGCGCCACCTGTTCCAGATAGCGCTCCTCGTACTCCGTCCCGCCCGCGCTCGACTGATAGAAGCCGAGCTTGCGCGCCTGGCCTTGCACCGTCTCGCGCTGGTAGACCGCGTCGGACTCGAGGAGACGGCAGGCGAGAGAAAGCTCCTCGGCGCTCACCTCCTCGTCGCGGACGCGGCGGCATTGCCGCAGCGCCTCGCGCACCGCCTCGCGCGCGTTCTGCGGCTGCAAGGTGAGCCCGACGATGGTCAATCCGGGATCGACCGGCGTGTAGCAGCTCGCCTGCACCTCCGAGACGAGCAGCCGATCGCGCTTGAGCGCGCGGTGCAGCCGCGAGGCCTCGCCGTGGCCGAGAATGATGGCGAGCGCGTCCAGCGCCGCCACCTCGTCGTGCAGCATGTGCGGGGCGGGGAAGGCGATGGAGAGATATCCTTCCTTGAGCGGCTCGCTCTTGAGCCGGGCCGCGGGTCGCTCACGGCGCGGTTCGGGCGGCCGCTTCGACGCGGGCTCGAACGGCCCCGGAGGGAAGACGAAGAGCTTCTCCACCAGCCGCAGCACCTCGTCTTCGCGCACGTCGCCGACCACGACGACCACTGCGTTCTCCGGCTTGTACCAGCGCCGGTAGAAACGAAGGATTCCCTCGCGCGCGAAGCTGCGCACGCTCGCCTCTGTGCCGATGACCGGCTTGCCGTAGGGATGCTTCTGGAAGGCCGCGCTGAACAGCTCGCGCGACAACTTGCGGGTGGGCGAGTCCTCGCTGCGCTTGATCTCCTCGCAGACCACCTCGATCTCCCGGCGCAGCTCGTCGGGATCGAACGCAGCGCTGGTGACCGCGTCGGCCAGGACCTCCATGCCGGTGGCGAAGAACTGGCTGGCGATGACCACGTGGTAGACGGTCTGGTCGAAGCTGGTCCAGGCGTTGATCTCGCCGCCCGCCGCCTCGATGGTGCGGGCGATCTCGCCCGGGCCGCGCCGCGCGGTCCCCTTGAAGAGCATGTGCTCGTGCAGGTGTGCCAGGCCCGCTTCGTCGGGCAGCTCGTCGGCGCTGCCGACCTTGACCCAGACCTGGAGGGCGGCGACGGGCGCGGCGCGGTTCTCCTCGACCAGGAGGGTGAGGCCGTTCGGCAGGGTATGGCGCACGGCCTCAGCCTATCAGCCCGGCGGCTCTGCGCGGGGCTCTTTTGCGCGCCCTTCGTCCAAGAGAGCGCGAACCAGAGCGTGCGGCGTTTCCAGGTGCGGCAGGTGGCCGGCATCTTTCAGGAGCACGAAGTCGGCGGCCGGCAGCGCGCGGCGGAAGAAGGCGAGCGACCCCGGCGGCAGCAGGCGATCCCGCGCGCCCCAGATGAGCCGCAGCGGAATCCGCAGCGCGAGCAGCTCGGCCTCGCGGAGGAAATCCTCCTCGGTGACGGCGTCGAGGACGCCCTGCGCCGCCGGGGCACGCATGGCCTTGATGACCTCGCCGGGAAAGAGCCGCAGCGCGATGGGTGGGCGGTGGAAGGCCGCTTTCATGTACCGCGTCGCTCCCGCCCGGTCGTGGGCGGAGACGAGCTGGCGGAAGGGCGCCCACTCTTCGCGCGCGAGCAGCGCGCCGGCGGGATTGATCAACGTCAGGCCCGAGGGCCGCACAACTCCGAGCAGCGCGAGCCGCAGCGCGATCCAGCCGCCCAGCGAATGGCCGACGAGCAGCGGCGTGCGCAGCGACTGCGCGTAATGGGCGACAGCCGCGGCGAGCGTCGAGAGGCGCCAGTCCGGCGGCGGGCCAGAGAGGCCGTGCCCCGGCAAGTCGAGCAGGTGCACCTGATGGCGGCGCGCGAGCGGCCCGGCGATCAGCGCCCAGCCGGCGATCGAGTCGCCCAGCCCATGCAGGAGCAACAGCTCCGGCCCGCGCCCCCGGACTGCGAAGCGCAAGCGGCCCTGCGGAGTGTCGACGAAGCCGACTCGCGCGCCGCGCTCCGCGAGGCGGCGCATCACCGCGAGGGCCAGCTTCTGCATCTGCTACAGATCGGCGGGCCGCAGCGTGCTGCGGCCGTTCTCCTTGGCGCGCTGAATGGCTCTCTCCACCGTCTGGCGCACGTGGTCGGAGAGCGCGTTGATGAACTCGTCGGAGGTGCGCATCTCCTTTTCGCGGATGACGTCCCGCACCTTGCTCTGCACGATCAAGAGGCCGCCCTGCTCCTTCTTCGCTCCACCCTCGGCTTGCTCGCCCATGTATGGCCCTCCGCGCGCGCCTCTGTAACAAAGCGGCCTCATCCCCGCAAGAAGCGGAGTGCGGCCGTGAAGTCGTCGGGCATCTCCGCGCGCAGCCGCAGCGTGCCGCCTTGAGGGTGGCGGATCTCGAGCGAGAGGGCGTGCAAGAGCGGCCGGGCGAGGTCGAGGCGGCTGCCGCTCTGGCGAGTGACGAAGAGCGGCCCGCCGTGGCGCGAATCGCCGAGCAGCGAGCAGCCGAGCTCGCGCAAGTGAATGCGGATCTGGTGCGTACGGCCGGTTGCGGGGAAAGCCGCGAGGAGCGCGGCTTCGGGGAATCGCTCGAGCACCTTCCATCTGGTGGCGGCGGGCTCGCCGGCGATGGGGGAATCGATCGCCCCTTCCTCGCCGCGCGGCTGGCCGCTCACCAGGGCGCGATATTCCTTGTGCGCGCGCCGTGAGCGGAACTCCTCGAGCAGCGCCGCCTGCGCTCTTTTGCTGCGGGCGAGGATGGTGACGCCGGTCGTGCCGCGGTCGAGGCGGTGGACGAGCAGCGCGGGACCGCCGATCAAATCGCTGCAGAGATCGGGCAGGGAGGGGCCGCCCTGGCGATCCTCTTGCGCGCTCACTCCGGCGGGCTTGTCCACCGCGACCACGAGCTCGTCGAGGTGGAGGATGCGCTCCTTGCCGAGCTCTGCCGCGGCGGGCTCGCGCAGATCGACCTCCACGCCGTCGCCCGCTCCGACCACGCTCGCCGGATCGCGCTGCCTTTGCCCGCGCAAGAAGGCCGCTCCGCGGAGGATGGCAGCTCGCGCCGTCTCCTCCGGCACGCCACCGCGCACGGCGATGAAGCGCGCCAGCTCCGTTCCGGCATCGGCCTGCCGCGCGGTGAGCTTCAGCCGCGCCGGCGCCCGCTTCGGCACTGCGCTGCCTCAGCCCTTCTCGACCACCCGGACGGGGAATTTCGAGATCGCCGAGCAGACCATCCCCTGCCGCCCGGCGACGACGTCGAAGAACACTCCCCGAGGCGCCAGCGCCACCGCGCCTGGGGCGAGCGGGATGCGGAGCTCGTTTCCGGCGGCGGTGGTCTCGAGCACGAGCTCGCCGGATCCCTGCACGCAGAGAAAAGCCCGGTCCGCGTCGGGAAGCTTGTGCCAGCCCATCGCCTGCATCCCTTTGAGATAGACGCCGTCGACGAGAAGCTGGTCGGTCTTCACCGCGTGAAGCACGTTGGGCTTGTCGTCCGTGTAGCGCGCGTCGGCGATGAGGTTGACCGATTGCACGAGCGAGTCCTCAGAACTGCGCCGGCGCGGGCGTGGCCGACTTGTTGTAGAGCAGCTTGGCGATGCCCCACCCGACGAGCAGGAAGATGAGCACGATCACCCAGGCGTAATCGCTGCCGTAGACGGTGGGGAAGTGATTGGAGACCATGAAGAGGATGAGGGGGATGCTCATGTACGTATTGTGCTTGCTGCGCAGCCCGGCCAGCGCCGCCACCGATGGGTCGGGCGCCGGAGCGGTGCCCTTCACCCCGGCGATGATCTTCCGCTGGTTGGGCCAGATGCGCATCCAGACGTTGGCGAACATGATCGTGCCGAGCGTGCCGCCGGCGTAGATGAAGACGGCGCG
Source organism: Deltaproteobacteria bacterium (assembly GCA_005879315.1). Classification (GTDB taxonomy): domain Bacteria; phylum Myxococcota; class Myxococcia; order Myxococcales; family 40CM-4-68-19; genus 40CM-4-68-19. The sequence goes on from VBLC01000035.1 coordinate 69,363, forward strand.
GCCGCCCATCAACAGGCTGAAGACGAAGAGCACGATGGCGAAGAGGACGAAGGAGATGACCGCGCCGGCCATCTCGTTCTTGAGCTGCTTCCAGAGCACGTCGTAGACGAAGAAAGAGACCAGCGCGATGAGGAGCGCGACCCCGCCCGAGCCGTAGCTGCTCATGTTGCCGCCCATGGCGTTGCCTGCCCAGTAGACCACCCAGAGGAGCAGCACGCCGGTGATCCAGGTGTAGGCCGCGCCCCAGCGGAACCAGTAGAGCGCGCGGGGGATCAGCTCGGGAATGACCTTCTTGCGCGAGTCGGCGTCATAGGTCTTGGCCAGCTGCGCGTTGACGAAGTTGAAGAACCAGAGATGGCCGATCCACATCACGCCCGCGACCACGTGAATCCAGCGGAAGATGAGGTTGAGCCACTCGGACACGTTCGAGTCCATCGATCCTCCCCGAGCAGGATTGCGCGCGCACCTTAGCGTTCCGCGATCGCGCCGTCGAGTCTCGGGTTGTGTTCGCGCCGCGCGCGCCCCAGCTTTGCGCGCAAGGAGGCAGACATGAGCAAGCGCTACGAGCCGAAGAACTTCCCGAGGCTCAAGGGCCTGTCCGGCATCTCGGACAGCCTGCTGCAGGACCACTTCAAGCTCTACGAGGGCTACGTCAAGAACGTCAATGAGCTCAATTCCCAGCTCGAGCAGATCCTCAAGGATGGCAAGGCCAAGGGAACCAACCCGGCGTTCGCCGAGCTGACCCGCTGGCTGGGATTCGAGTACGGCGGCATGGTGCTGCACGAGCTCTACTTCGCGAACCTCTCGCCGGAGCCCGACCCGCTGGTGAAGGGCGGCCCGCTCGGCGCGGCGCTGGTCAAGGCTTTCGGCACCGTCGAGGCCTGGCTGGAGGACTTCAAGGCCATCGCCGGCATGCGCGGGGTGGGCTGGGCCATCTGCTACCAGAATCCGGAGACCAGGGAGGTCTCGAACCACTGGGTGGAGCTGCACAACAGCGGCCATCCGCCGGGGTTCAAGCCCATCGTGGTGATGGATTGCTGGGAGCACGCCTTCGTCCCCGACTACAAGGTGACCGAGCGGGCCAAGTACATCGACGCGTATTTCCGCAATCTCGACTGGAAGGCTTGCGAGGCGCGGCTGATCAAGTAGACGTTGGGGCGTGATCCGGGAGCTGCCTGAGCTGCGCGAGGACGCAGCGGGACTTTCGCGCGCGCTGGCGCGGAATCGCTACCGCCGCGCAGCCGGGTTGTCCGCGGAGGAGACGCTGCGCGAGATGCTCGCCGCGCACCCGCTCGCTGCCAGCGCGGAGGGCCTGGCGCAGGCGAGCGAGGCGCTGGCAGAGGCGGAGACCGAGGAGCCGAAGCGGCCGGCGCGCATCGCGCGGCTCTCGGCGCTGCGCGATTTTCTCCTGCGGGCGCGCGCGGAGGCGCTCGAGCCGGCCGCAGCGGAGGATCTGTGGAGGCTGCCTGCCCGGCCGCTCGTGCGGCCGCCGGGGGATGCCGGGCTGCACGGCGCCCTGCCGGCGATCGCGGTCGAGCGGGAGCTGTCGATTCTCCGCTCGCGGGAGAGGCGGGCGGAGATGGAGCGCGCGCTGGCCGCGGCGCTGCAGCCGGCCGATGCGGCGCGAGGCGCGGTCTGGGACGCGGCGCAAGAGGCGCTGGGCGATCTGCCGCCGTTCGCGCTGCATGCGCGAGGCTGGACCACGCAGGGCTCGCCCGAGGTGGCGGCAGAGCGCGTGCTGCAAGGCACGGACGCGGTCATGTCCGACCTGGGCGGCTGGCTCCTGCAGCGCCATTCCGAAGCGGGCGGCGGCGCCGAACGGCACGACGTGCTCCATCTGCTCCACGCCCCTCGCTGCGCGAGCGCCTTTCCCAGAGGCGAGATGATGCGGACCGTGCGGCGCTGGACGGAGATGCTGCGCCTCGAATTCGCAGCGAAGATCGACGACGAGGTACGGCCGCTGAAGATGTCGGGCGCTTGCGCCGAGGCGATCGATCCTCCCTACGAAGCGCGCGTTTCGCTCTGGCCAGAGGAGGGGCCGCGCGCGCTGTCGTCGCTGCTCGGCGCGCTCTCGGTTGCCGAGCTGCGCCTCGGGCCGCCCGAAGATGCGCCGCCGGAAGATCTGTGGCTCTCCGATCCGGCTGTCCCCTGGGCCTGCCGCGCGCTCTTCGCAGGCCTCTTGCGCGAGCCCGACTTCGCCCGCCGCTGCGCCAAAGCCGATCTCTCGCGGGACGACGAGCGCGCCATCGCCATCGCTGCGGTCATCGACGCGCGGCTCGCCGCTGCGCGCACGCTCTCGTCCTCGAAAGCGCACGAGCTCGGCCTCGGCGCGCGTGCCGAGCAGTTCCACCGCGACGCGTTCCGGCGCGCCACCGGCGCCGAGCTGCCCGCGGGGCTGGCGCTGCGCGAGCTCGATCCCTGGCTCGGCTCCTTCGCCGAATTGCGTGGCCGCTCCTTCGCCGCCCGCGCGCGCTTCTTCTTGCGCGAGCAATACGATCAGGACTGGTGGCGCAACCCGCGCGCTCTCCCGGCGGTGAGGGGGCTCTGGGCGCGCGGCGGCCGGCCCACGCTCGTCGAGCTCTGGGCGGAGATCGGCGGTGAGCCTTCGGTCGAGCCGCTCCTCGAAGATCTCGCTGAGGCCTGCCGGTAATCGCGCCTGTGGGGTGTTCGTCCCAAAACAGTAATTCCTACGGCGCCCTCCCACACACCCGCTGAATCCACGCGCCTTTCCCCGCTGGCCGGAACTTTGCTGCACTCAAGATCGGATGATTCGCCTCAGATATCGCTTCGAGTCGCTCGACGTCTACGCACGCCACTTGCGCCTGGGCGACGGCCTCTATTTGCCGCTGCGTCCGCAGCCCGGCAGTCGCGTCGCCATCGAGGTGAGCTGGCCTGAATCGCCGGACCCCGTTCTCCTCCATGGCCGCATCCGCAAGCGCACCCGGCATGGCTCCTTCGTCGATCTGCCCCCGACCTGGATGGTCGGTCCACTCGGCGCCTCGCGCGGCGACCGGCGGGTGCCGTGCGACCTGGTCGCCGAGGTGAAGCCCTTCGACGGCGCTCCCTATCTCTGCCGCGCGCTCGACGTGAGCCAGCGCGGCGTGCGCCTCGCGACCGGGGCCTTCGACGCCGGACTGATGGGAGACCGCGTGGCGATCACGCTGCTCGTGCCCGACGCGATGGACATTCCCTCGCGCATCGCCTGGTCCGGCGCGCGCGAGGCAGGTCTGGAGCTGCTCGAGACACCGCCGGCGCTGGTCAGCTTCCTCGCCGCTTGCGATGCGCAGTGGGAGGAGCTGTCGCACGACGCGGGCTGTCTCTGCAGCCGCACGGAACTGCGAGCAGGTTAGATCTCTGCCGATCGACCAGCCGAGCTCGTGCTCGTGCTCGGTATCGTGCCCGACATTCGAGCTCGTGCTCGTGCTCGAGGTGGTGCCCGAACATCGAGCTGGTGGCCGAGCTCGTTTTCGTTCTTGCTCCATTGCGAGCACCGGAACGAGCTCGACTAGCGGGAACGCACTCCAGCACGAGCTCGAGCACCTCGCGCTCATTGAGCGGAATGAAATGAAGGTTTTGCGATTGGCCAGCGCCAGCCGTAGAGGCGCGAGTAGTGCCACCACTCTTTCGGATTGACGCGAAATCCCGCGGCGCGCATCGCCTCCTCGAGCGCCTCCCGATTCTCGCGCGCTGGCCCGTTCGGGATCGGTGCGTCCGCCGCTGCCTCAGGCCCGAACGCATCGAAGTCCGTCGGCACCGGCGCTTGCTTGCCCTGCAGCGTCGCGAGGCCGAGATCGACGGATACCCCGCGCTCGTGGAGGCTACCTCGCGAAGGATCGGCGACCGATCCGGCGTGAGGATGCGCCTTCCACAGCGCCTCGTGCGCCGACGCCGGCCGCCAGCAGTCGCGCGCCACCAGCCGCAGCTTCCGCTTGCGCAGCGCCTGCGCCGCGAGCGCAAGGCGCGCCGCGACGCTCCTGCGCAAGAGACACTTCGCATCGGGTGGATAGAGCGCCCGCCCGGCGATGTTCCGCGGCGAGGCGTAGGCCAGGTCGACGATCAGCCCCGGCACGATCGCCGCGGCGTCGACCAGCGGATCTTCCTTGTCGGGCACTTCAGGCAGGTGCTGCGGCCCGAAGGTGCGCGCCGCGAGCAGCAGCGCGAGCAGCATCCGTTACTTCAGCCGGCGCAGCGCCCGGATGATCTTGTCCTTCTCCTTGCTGCGCACGCGCGGGGCGGCGGTCGTCTTTCCGCTGCGGGCGGCGAGCTTCTCCTTGAGCTCGATCTCCATCGCGAGAAGCTCCGCGCGCGCCTCGGCATTCTCCTGTCCGCGGCGGGGAAGCGCCTCGCTCCGTCCCAGCCCGGCGCCGGCGCGCATCCGCACCGCCTTCTCCTCGCGCGCGCTCAGCCTCTTGGCGGCCGTGCGCAAGAGCTCGCGCACCTCCGTGCTGGTGATGGTGCTCGAGGAGGTCTTTTCACCCATGTCGCCTCTCCTGGGACGCCGCGGTGTCGGCATGGAGCGTATCCGGGCTTGCGGGGAGATCAAATTTTCTTTCGCGGGCATCCGGAGATGCGCGGATCCGGAACCGGGGAAAGGACCATATCAGGAAGGGCTCACCTACCTTCGCTCTCCTCGTCGCCTTCCTCTTCCGGCTCGGCGGCGCTGGGCGCGCCGGGCGTCGCGCCGGGCTCCTTTCCAAGGAAGCGGAGCGGATCCTTGACCGCATGTGGCACGCTCGGCTCCGGTTCCCACTTCGGCGGCTGCAGCCCGGGATTCTTGCCCACGGCTTGCGTGATCAAAACAGAGTGCAGATCGAGCTCGGCATTGGGGCCTGCGCCGCTCGAGCCGGCCACCTTGAAGTGACCTTTCAGATCGCAGCCGAGCGGCGCTCCCGTCTCGATGTCGACGAGAATCGTGCCGGAGATTGACACCGGCTCCTCCTTCTCCCAGAGCTCGAGCCGCCGCGCGGTGTCCGGATCGGGCGCGTTGCCGGGATATTGCACGGGCGGTAGCTCGCGCTCGTCCTTCCCGGCGGCGCGCCCTCCCCAGCCGGCCACTCCGTAACGCACGACTCTGCGGCCCTCGGCCACACTCTCGTTGACGACCTTCAACTTGAGACCGCGCCCCATCCGATCGAAGGTGGGCAAAGCCGACAAAGCCTGCTCGCGGATGCGGCCCACGTCGGTGCGGTCGGTTCGCCGCTTGCGGAAGGGGCCGTAGAGGCTCTTCACGAAGGCCTCGCCCTTGAGCCAGACCAGCTCGAAGCCCTGGTTGCGATCGTTGGAGAGGCGCACGTCGAAGTCGCCGCCGGGGCCCTGCAGGAGCGTGGTCTCCTCCGAGAGCGAAACTTCCGAGCCGCCGTCCTTCAATCCCGGTCCGCGGAACCAGGCGAACTGCACGCGCGTCTGCGCCCGGTGGGGACCGAGCCGCTGCTCGATCTCCGCCTGCGGCATGTGCAGTACCCGGTGCGCGAGCTGCGCGTCTTCCGCTAGCGAGCGCGCGTCGAGCGGTTCCTTCGCCTCGGCGAGAGTGCCGAGCGGTTCCTCGGGAGAAAAGATCCGCTGCTTGGCAGCCTGGTCCTCGCTCCTCCGGCAGGAGAGCGCAAAGAGAAAAAGGAGGGGAGCGAGTCGGCGCATGGGACGCATGCACGTACCGCGGACGGATTCGCGGCGCAATGAATTCTGGCCTCAGGCGTCGTCCTCAGGAACTGCTCTTCCCCTGATGCCCGAAGCCCGAGGTCTGATGCCTCTTTCATCCCCAGAGCATCCTCGCGATCACGACGCTCGCGATCAGGCCCGTCAGATCGGCCGAGAGCCCGGCGAGCAGCGCGTGCCGGTAGCGGACAATGCCTACCGCGCCGCAGTAGACGCTGAGCACGTAGAAAGTGGTCTCGGTCGACCCCTGCAGGATCGACCCGAGCCGGCCCGCATAAGAGTCCGGCCCCAGGCCGGGCGTGGCGAAGATGTTGCCGAGGAGCCCGAGCGCGCCCGAGCCGGAGAAGGGGCGGACGATCGCCATCGGCAAGACTTCCGGCGGCAGCCCCAAGGGACCCGTGACGGGCCCGACCACTTTCGCCAGGGCGTCCATCGCCCCCGCCCCGCGAAAGGCGCCCACTGCCGCGAGGATGGCGACGAGAAAAGGGATGATGCGGATGGCGACGTTGAATCCCTCCTTCGCTCCCTCGACGAAGGCTTCGTAGACCTTGACGCCCCGGACCCATCCGTAGAGGGGGATGCCGACCAGAAGCGCCACGAGGATGAAGCTCGAGGCGATCTCGATCGCGTGCCTCACTTCCACACCCGCTCGAGCAATTTCGCCACCGCGATGGCGACCGAGAGCGCGCAGAGGGTCGAGGCGAGGGTCGGCAGCAGGATCCCGGCCGGGTCGCTCGAGTGCGCCGAGGCGCGCAGCGCGATGACGGTGGTGGGGACGAGCTGCAGGCTGGCGGTGTTGATGGCGACGAAGAGAGCCTGGGCGTTCGTGGCGGTGCCCGGATGCGGGTTCAAGGTCTCGAGCTCTTCCATCGCCTTGATGCCGAAGGGCGTCGCGGCATTTCCCAGGCCGAGGACGTTGGCGGCGATGTTGAGGAGCATGGCGCTGATGGCCGGATGGCCGTCGGGCACGTCGGGAAAGAGCGGCCGGAAGATGGGCCGCGCCGCCTTGGCCAGCTTCTCCACCAGCCCGGCGCGCTCGGCGATCTTGAGCAGGCCGAGCCAGAGAGCCATCACCCCGATGAGGCCGAGGGCGAGCGCGACCGCGTCCGAGGCGCCCCTGAAAGCTCCTTCGCCGACGGACTTGAGGTCGCCGCGAACTGCGCCGGCGATTGCGGCGGCGACGAAGAGCAAGACGAAGACGATGTTCATGCCTCAATTGCACTGCCGCGCGGCGCCTTTGCAAGTTTCGGCGAGACACCAGCGCCTTGACCCGCCGGAAGGCGCGTGCTACTCGCGCGCCCTCCTTCCATGGTCCGTCCGCTCGCACTCGCCGCCGCCGTCTGCCTCGTCGCTTCTTCCGCTCCGGCCGAGATCGCGCCTGCGAAGAGCAAGCCGAAGGCGACGAAGAAGGCGCCGAAGAATCCACCCGCGGACGCCGCGCAGCCGACGGCGTCGGCGAAGACCGGCGAAGGGGGCACGCCTGCCGGGGCGAGCCAGACTGCTGGGGCGGCCGCGTCTCCCGACGTGGCGAAGCCGCCGCCCGTTTTCGATCAGGAGGAGTTCCGCCGCCAGGTGATGGAGGAAGTCCGCCGCGAGTTGCAGAAGACCAAGGACGAGGTCAAGCAGGAGACGGCCTGGGTGGAGCAGGACAGCCAGGCCCGCGTGCAGGACAGCGAGGCCGTCGAGCAGCTCAAGCAGCGGGTCAATCTCTTCCAGCCGCACGGGTACCTGCGCCTGCGCAGCGAGTTCTTCAACAACATGAACCTGGGGCGCGGAACCGACCCCACGGGCCACACGCTCTTTCTCCAGCCCTTCATCGGCTCGGGCGGCAACAACAGCCAGTCGGACGCCAACTTCCGCTTCCGCTTCGAGCCCACCCTCGAGGTGAGCGAGGACCTGGCCATCTACGGGCAGCTGGACGTGCTCGACAACATCCTGCTCGGAACCGACCCGGTCTCCGACGTCTACATCGATCCGAACACGCCGCTCGCCTCCTTCGCCAACACGCGCGGCGCCGGCACGGTCAAGGTCAAGCGCCTCTGGGGCCGCGTCAACACCCAGCTGGGTGAGCTGGTCTTCGGCCGGATGGGCTACCACTGGGGCCTGGGCATCCTCCACAACGACGGCAACTGCCTCGACTGCGACTACGGCGACACCTACGACCGCATCGCCTTCGCCCCGCGCGAGATCAAAGGGCACCGCTTCGCGCTCATGTTCGATCTCCTCGACAAGGGCGCGGTCACCACCGGCGAGCACGGGGAATTGGGCCGCAGCGTCGACATCGACACGCTCGACGACGGCTACCGGCTCGGCCTGGAGATCACCCGGCTCGACAACGCCGAGGAGATCAAGCGCAAGCTCGACGCCGGCCGGTGGGTGATCAACTACGGCATCCTCGGCGACTACCGCACCCAGGTCTGGGACACGCCCGTGACCACGCCGCCGGCGAACGGCAATCTGCGCTCGAACGTGGTGCGGCGCGGGGCAAAGCTCTACCAGCCCGACTTCTTCCTCGCGCTCAAGCGCAAGAAGTGGCGCTTCGACGCGGAAGTGGCGATGACCTACGGGAGCGTCAACACCCACCAGCCGCTCGATTTCGATCCCGCGACGGTGGACCCGCAGCTCGCGGCGCAGCTGATGCAGCCGATCAATTTTCTCCAGTTCGGCGGCGCGCTGCAGACGGACATCGCGCTCCTCGCTGCCGACGCCTTGCTGGTCGGGCTCGAGTTCGGCGGGGCCTCCGGCGACAAAGGCGCCTACGGCTTCGGCGCGCGGCCCTGGCGGTCAGGTTCCGGCGCAGTCCAGCCGACCCTCAGCGGCGGAACGCCGTTGCGCGCCGCCGGGCCGGGCGACATCGACGGCACCCATCTCGACTACTCGAACCTCGACGCCACCCACGGGCGGATGAACAACTTCGTCTTCAACCGCGCCTTCAACGTCGACATGATCCTCTGGCGCAACCTGGTGACCTCGGTGACGTCGGGCTGGTATCTGAAGCCGTCGATCCGCTACCGGCCCACCGGGCGCAAGACGGGCGGCGGCGACGACACCGGCTTCGAGATCCTGGCGGCGATCATCTACTCGCAGGCCTGGTATGCGGAGAACACCCCTTCGGCGGCGGCGAGGCCGCTCGGCATCGAGCTGAACGTCGGGATCACCTACGACACCTCCGACCGGTTCCACGCCGGACTCGCGTACGGCGCGCTCTTGCCCCTGAGCGGCTTGAACAACACCGCCACCGGGCAGGGGGCGTCCCTGGCGCACGCCATCAGGCTGATCATGGCGATTCCGTTCTGAGATGAAACGCGCGGTGCGGGCTCTGATCGCGCTCGCCACCTCGACGCTGGTGGTCTGCGGAATCAAGGGTCCGCCTCGGCCGCCCGCGCGTGCGGCTCCCGACGCCGGCGTCGCCGACGGGGGCGCGCGGTGAATCACTTCCAGCGCAAGCGGGGCGAGCTGTGCTGCGAGGACGTCCCGCTCGCCGAGCTGGCCGCGGAAGTGGGCACGCCGGCATACGTCTACTCGACCGCGACGCTGCGCCGCCATGCGCGGGTGTTCAAGGCGGCGCTGCGCGGCCTCGATGTTCTCGCCTGCTTCGCGGTGAAGTCGGCGCCGAACCTGGCGCTGCTCTCGCTGCTCGCCGAGGAGGGATTTGGATTCGACATCGTCTCCGGCGGCGAGCTCTACCGCGCGCTCAAGGCGGGCGGCGAGGCGGACAAGATCGTCTTCTCGGGCGTGGGCAAGCGCGAGGAGGAGATGGAAGCCGCGCTGCAGGCGCGGATCCATCAGTTCAACTGCGAGAGCGAAGAGGAGCTGGAGCAGCTCTCCCGCGTCGCCTCGCGCGCGCGCAAGGTGGCGCCCGTCGCGCTGCGAGTCAATCCCGAGGTGGACGCGCGGACGCATCCGTACGTCGCCACGGCCCTGGCGAGCTCGAAGTTCGGCGTGCCGGCGGGACGGGTGCGCAAGGCCTACCGGCTGGCGGCGTCGCTGCCCGGGCTGAAAGTGGTGGGCCTCGCCTGTCACATCGGCTCGCAGATCGACGAGCTGGGGCCCTTCGTCGAGGCGGCGAAGAAGATGCGCGCGCTGTTTCTCCAGCTTCGCGCCGATGGCCATGACTTGCGCCGCCTCGACATGGGCGGCGGCCTGGGCGTGCCTTACCGCGAGAGGGGCCGGCAACCGGCCTCGCCGCAGCGGTATGGCGAGGCGCTCGCCCGCGCCCTGTCCGGCCTGGAGGCGACGGTGATCTTCGAGCCGGGCCGGCTCCTGGTGGCGAATGCCGGCGTGCTCCTCTCCCGCGTGCTCTTGCGCAAGCAGGGCCACGCCGCGCGCAAGTTCGTGGTCGTCGATGCGGGCATGAACGATCTGCTGCGGCCGGCGCTGTATCAGGCGCACCACGAGCTCGAGCCGGTGGGCCGGCCGCGCCGCGGCGCGGAGGTGGTCGACGTGGTCGGGCCGGTCTGCGAGAGCGCCGATGTGCTGGCGAAGCGGCGGCGCCTTCCGCCATTGCAGGCGGGCGACCTGGTGGTGCTGCGGACCGCGGGCGCTTATGGAATGGCGATGGCCTCGCAGTACAACGCCCGGCCCCGGCCGGTCGAAGTGCTGGTCGACGGGCGCTCGTGGCGCGTGGTGCGGGCGCGAGAGTCCTACGCCGACCTGGTTCGAGGCGAATCCGTCTGAGTCTCAGACCCGCGCGCTATACTGTCCACGGGCGGGGCACGGGAGCCCCTTGAACAAGAGGATCTCGCCCGCTGCAGGAGACGAACATGTCTGACTTGCGCGGCTCGATGGTGGCCCTGGTCACCCCCTTCCGGAACGGCGCGCTGGATGAGCCCGCCCTGCGCGCGCTGGTCCAGTGGCAGCTCGCTTCGGGCACCGACGGGCTGGTCCCCGGCGGCACTACCGGCGAGGGAGCGACCCTCACCGCCGAAGAAGCCGTTCGCGTCGCGCGCATCTGCGTCGAGGAAGCGCGCGGCCGCGTCCCGGTCATCGCCGGCTGCGGTACGAACTCGACGCGCGCGACGATCGAGAACGTCCGCCGCGCCAAGGAAGCGGGCGCCGACGCCGCGCTGGTCGTCACGCCTTACTACAACAAGCCCACGCCCGAAGGCCTCTTCCGCCACTTCGAAGCCGTGGCGAAGCAGGGCGGGCTGCCGGTCGTGATGTACAACGTCCCGAGCCGCACCTCCCTCGACATGCTGCCCGACACGATCGCGCGCTGCGCTCGCCTGCCGGGGATCGTCGCCGTGAAGGAGGCGAGCGGCAACGCCGTCCGCGTCGCCGAGATCCGCGCGCTCGGCGTGCCCGACAGCTTCTCCATCCTCGCGGGCGACGACATGTTCACTCTCTCGACGCTGGCCACGGGAGGCCAGGGCGTCATCAGCGTCGTCGCCAACGTCGCGCCTGCCGATCTGGCCGCGCTCTGCGACGCCTTCTTCGCCGGTGACCTCGGCCGCGCCCGCGCCGCGCAGATCAAGTTCGCTCCGCTGGTCAAGGCGCTCTTCCTCGAGACCAATCCCCTGCCGGTCAAGCACGCGCTCTTTCGCATGGGCAAGATCGCGCACGAGCTGCGCCTGCCGCTGGTGCCCATCTCGGAAGCGGCCGCCGCCAAGGTCGACGCGGCGATGCGCGACTACGGAGGGCTGCTGTGAAGCAGATCCGCGCCGTCATCGCCGGCGTGGCCGGAAAGATGGGCTCGCGCATCCTCGGCGCGCTGCGCGCCGAGGAGGACTTCGCCGTGGTGGGCGCCTTCGAGAGGCCGGAGAGCCCGCAGGTCGGCCGCGACGCGGGTCTTCTCTCCGGATCCGGACCGCTGGAAGTGACCATCTCCGGATCGATCCAGGGAGCGCTGCAGAAGAAGGCCGACGTCGTCATCGACTTCACCGTGCCCGCGGCTTCGCTGCACAACGCCTCGGTCTGCGCCGAGCGCGGGGTCGCGCTGGTGGTGGGCACCACCGGATTCTCGGCGCAAGCGAAAGCGGAGCTGGCCGGCCACGCCGCGCGCATTCCGCTCCTGGTCGCGCCGAACATGAGCGTGGGGGTCAACGTCCTCTTCCGTCTCGTCGCCGACGCCGCGCGCGCGCTCGGCCCCGACTACGAAGTCGAGATCGCCGAGATGCACCACCGCGCCAAGCCCGATGCACCCAGCGGCACGGCGCTGCGGCTCGCGGAAGTGGCCGCCGATGCGCTCGGCCTCGACGCGCAGAGCGCCTCCGTCTACTCGCGGCAGGGCGACATCGGCGCTCGCCAGCCGGGTACCATCGGCGTGCAGTCGTTGCGCGGCGGTGACGTGGTGGGCGAGCACACCGTCTGGTTTCTCGCCGACGGCGAGCGGCTCGAGCTCATCCATCGCGCCTCCAGCCGGGAGAATTTCGCGCGCGGCGCCGTCCGCGCGGCGCGGTGGTTGGTGGGACAGAAGCCAGGCCTCTACGACATGCAGGACGTGCTGGGGTTGCGACGATGATGCAGATCGCTCATTACCTGGGCAAGGACGGAGAGATCCTCGAAGGGGTGATCGTGGGCGACGAGATCGAGGAGATCTCCGGCCTCGATCCCATGCTCAAAGGCGGCCGGCGCGTGGGCGGGAAGCGCAAGCTTTCCCAGGTGCAGCTCATGCCCTGGGGCATGGGGCGCAAGATCGTGCTGGTGGGAAAGAACTACGTCGACCACGCCAAGGAGCTGGCGAGCGACGTGCCCAAGGAGCCGCTGCTCTCGATGAAGCCGACCACCGGCCTGATCGGGCACGGCCAGGCCATCGTGCTGCCGCCGTCTTCCGTCTCGAAAGAAGTGCACCACGAGGCGGAGATGGCGGTGATCATCGGCAAGCGGCTGCGGCGCGCATCGGAGGCCGAATGCGCCAAGGCCGTGGCGGGCGTGACTTGCCTCAACGACGTCACAGCCCGCGATATCCAGCGCGCCGAAGGGCAGTGGACGCGGGCGAAAGGATTCGACACCTTCTGTCCGGTGGGCCCGTGGGTCTCGGTCGGGCTCGACTGGTCGCACCTGCGCGTCCAATGCCGGGTCAATGGCCAGATCAGGCAGGACGGCAATACCAAGGACCAGGTATTTCCCGTGCCGCGGCTGCTGGCGTTCATCTGCGCGGGAATGACGCTGGAACCGGGCGACGTCGTCACCACCGGCACGCCTGCCGGGGTCGGGCCGATCAAGGCCGGCGATTCGGTGGAGATCGAAGTCGAGGGCGCGGGCGTACTGCGCAACGAGGTCCGCGCAGAGTGATCCCGCCGCTCAATCCGCTGCTCCTGCGCCTTCCGGCATACCTGCAAGAAAAGGCAAATGCGCAGCGCGAGGCGGCGCTCGCGAGCGGCAGGCCTGTCCATGATTTCGGCATTGGAGATCCGCGCGAACCGACGCCGGCGTTCATTCGCGAAGCATTGCGCAATGCCGTACCGGAAGTCTCGCAATATCCCTCCATCGCCGGCACCTCCGCGCTGCGCAAGGCCATCTCCGGATATCTGCGGCGCCGATTTGCCCTCGACCTCGATCCCGAGAGGGAAATCCTCCCTTGCGCGGGAGCAAAGGAAGCGCTCTTTCATCTGCCCTTGATCGCTCTGCATCCCGAGCGCCCGTTGTGCTGGTATCCCGATCCTGCCTATCCGGTTTATGAGCGGGCGATTCTCTTTGCCGGCGGAACGCCGCGCACGCTGCCGCTGCGCGCAGAGCGCAATTTCTTGCCGGACCTCGACGCCGTTTCCGCCGCGGAGTGGAAGCGCACTTCGATGGTCTTCGATTGCTATCCCCACAATCCCACCGGGGCGGGCGCGCCCCGCCCTCATCACGAAAAGCTGCTCGGCCTCGCGCGCGAGCACGGCTTTCTCGTCGTCTGCGACGAGCCGTATGTCGATCTCTACGTCGGCGCGCCGCCGCATGGAGCGCTGCAGGTCGGGCGCGAGAACCTCGTCGCGGTGCATTCCCTGAGCAAGCGGAGCGGGATGACGGGGTACCGGAGCGGATTCATCGCCGGCGACCCGCGCATCCTCCGCGCCTTGCGCGAAGCCCGCGCAAACTTCGGCGTGGCCTCCCAGAGCTTCGTGCAGGCGGCGGCCGTCGCTGCCTGGAGCGACGACGCGCACGTCGAGGAGCGGCGCAAGATCTTTGCCGCCAAGCGCGCCGTCCTGCTCTCGCACCTGCGCAAGATCGGCCTGTCGGTCGGCGGCGAAGGCGCCTTCTACCTCTGGGTGCGCGTTCCGCAGGGCGAGACCAGCGAATCCTACGCGGCCCGTCTCGCGGAGCGGAACATCCTGGTCGTGCCGGGCACCGCTTTCGGCGCCGAAGGAGCCGGCTTCATCCGGCTGGCGATGGTCCCGACGCTGCCAGATTGCGAGGCGGCGGTGGCGGCCTGGCCGGCCTAGCGACCGACAGGCGCAGATACATCCGTGCTAGCTTGCGCGCCGCAGATGCAGAACCCTGCCGCCGAAGAATTGAGGCTTCCCTCCGCCGACGAACGAGAGCTGAAAGCGGAGATCGAGGAGGCCCTCGCCGACCGGGCGCTCCTCCAGGGCCGCCACGGCCGGGCGGTGCGCGAGATCGTCTACCGGCTCGACCGCGGCACGCTGCGGGTGGCGGAGCGCGAGGCGCCCGGGCAGTGGAAGGTGCACGGCTTCATCCAGAACGCCATCAACCTCTACTTCACCCTCGCGCCGCTCGAGACGTACCGCGCCGGCGACCTGCAGTTCTTCGACAAGATTCCCCCCAAGCAGGACCTCGGCGAGTTCCGCGTCGTCCCGCCCGGCGTGGTCCGCTACGGCGCGCACGTCGAGAAGGGCGCGGTGGTGATGCCCGGCTACGTCAACATCGGAGCGCGCGTCGGCAGCGGCTCGATGGTGGATACCTGGGCCACCGTCGGCTCCTGCGCGCAGGTCGGCCGCGGCGTGCACCTCTCGGGCGGCGTCGGACTGGGCGGCGTGCTCGAACCGCCTGGCGCGCGGCCCGTCATCGTCGAGGACGGCGCGTTCATCGGCAGCCGCTGCATCGTGGTCGAGGGCGTCATCGTCGAGGAGGAAGCCGTGGTCGGCGCCGGCACCGTCCTCACCGGCTCGACTCCCATCTACGACGTCACCGGCAAGGAAGAAAAAATCCACAAGGGGCGCGTGCCGGCGCGCAGCGTGGTCATCCCCGGCATGCGGCCGCGCAGATTTCCCGCCGGCGAATACCTCACGCCCTGCGCGCTGATCATCGGCACGCGCAAGGAGAGCACCGACCGCAAGACCTCGCTCAACGCCGCGCTGCGCGACTTCGGGGTCTCCGTCTGATGGACCTGGCCGAGCGGGCGCTCGCGCTCTGCGCCATCCGCAGTCCCGTCGGGGAGGAGGCGGAGATCGCCCGCTACGTCTCCGAAGAGACCGGCGGCGAGCGCATCGGCAACGCCGTCGTTCTCGGCAGCGTCACCGGCAAGAAGCCGGCGGTGATCCTCGCCGGGCATCTCGACACCGTGCCGCTGCAGCCCGGCGACTTCCCCCCGCGGCGCGAAGAAGGCCGCATCTTCGGCCGCGGCGCTTCCGACATGAAGGGCGCCCTGGCGGTGATGATCGAGCTGTGGAAGAGCCTCGATCACAAGGCGCTGCCGCTGGAATTGGTCGAAGTCTTCTACGACCGCGAGGAGGGGCCCTTCGAGCAGAACGGCCTCGGCCCACTGTTGGAGGCGCGCCCGGATCTGCACAAGGCCTCGCTCGCGCTCTGTCTCGAGCCCACCGACCTCGCGCTGCAGGTCGGCTGCTGCGGTTCGATCCACGCCACCCTCACCTTCCTCGGCCGCAGCGCGCACTCGGCGCGGCCCTGGCAGGGCGACAACGCCATCCACAAGGCGGGCGCGCTCTTGCTTTATCTGCAGTCGCTCACACCGCGCGACGTGCAGGTGGGCGAGCTGGGCTACCGCGAGGTCATGAGCATCACCCGCATCGAGGGCTTCACCGGCCGCAACGTCGTCCCCGCCCGCTGCGAGATGAACCTCAACTTCCGCTTCGCTCCCGGCCGCACCGTCGACGACGCGGCCAAGGACGTCGAGGCGCTGGCGCGCCGTTTCGGCGCCGATTGCAAAGTCACCGACCGCGCGCCCGCCGGCCCGGTCATTCTCGACAATGCCCTCTTGCAGGAGCTGCGCGCCATCACTGCGGCGCCGGTCGAAGCCAAGCAGGCCTGGACCGATGTGGCCCAGCTCGGCGCGCTGGGGATCCCCGCCGCCAACTTCGGCCCCGGAGAGCAGGTGCAGGCGCACCAGAAGAACGAGAGCTGCAGCGAAGAGGCCCTGCGCCGCGGCTACCGCATGCTGGAGCGGTTCCTCAGCGGGGCGGTGACGTGATCGAGGCGTTCGTCGCGCTCGGTTCGAATCTGGGCGATCGGCTCGCGAATCTCGGGGCCGCGGTCGACTGGATCGCTCGCGAGCCGGGGTTGTCGCTGCGCCGCGTCTCGCTCGCCTACCAGACGGAGCCGGTCGGGCCGCCGCAGCCGCGCTATCTCAACGCCGCGGCTCAGGTCGGTTCGCTGCTCACGCCGCGGGTCATGCTGCAGCGGCTGCACTTCATCGAGGATGCGCTCGGGCGCGTGCGCCGCGAGCGGTGGGGCGCGCGACAGGTCGATCTCGATCTGCTCCTCTATGGCGACCGCGTGCTCGAGGGCACGCCCCAGGTCCCGCATCCGCGCATGCACCAGCGCGCCTTCGTGCTCGTACCGCTGGCGGAGATCGCGCCGCAGGCGGTGCATCCTCTGCTCGAGTCGACCGCCGCGGAGCTGCTCGCCCGGCTGCCGGCGGCGGAGCGCGCGTCGGTGCGGCCCTATCGTCTCATCCGCAGGCCGCTGCCGGAGCCGGAGGAGGAGCCGAAGTGAGGCGACTCGTCTGTCTGGCCGTTGCGCTCGCCGCCTGCAGGCCCTCGGCCCCGGCTGCTGTCGACGCCGGCGCGATCGATCCCGGCGACTCCAAGGCGCTGCTCGCCGAAGTGGATCGTCTCAAGGACCAGCTCAAGGACAAGCCGAAGACCTTCGAGGTGCTGAACGCGCTGGGCAACCTCTATTACGAGAACGGGCGCTATCTCGAGGTAGTCGATTCCTTCCGCCAGGCTCTCGAGCTCGCCGGTCCCGCCGAGGCGCAGGCCGCGGCGCTGAAGAAGCAGGGCGTGCGGCCCGCCGCCGAGCTTCCCGCCGAATGCCGCCGCGCCGGCGCCGAATATGGCCTGGCGCAGATCGCGGTGGCGGCGGCGAAGATGGATCCCCCCAAAGCGCGCCGCTGCCTCGATTCCGCGCTGGAGATGGCGCTCGCCGCGCGGGCGCGCCGCGGTAATGCGCTCTACCTCATCGGCAACTCCGACGGCGCGCTGGCGGAGCACAGAAAGGTTCTCGAGCGCTCGCCCGACTATCCCGAGTCGCTTTTTTTCGTCGGGGCCATCCTGCTCGAGCAAAGCCAGGGCGACAAGGCAAAGCTCGCCGAGGGCAAGAAGCACTGGCAGCGGCTCTTGCAGGTCGCGCCCGACCATCCTCGCGCGGCGCTGGTGAAAGAGACGCTGCCGAAGGCCGACGAGGTCTTCAAGCCGCAGCTCCCGGCAGGCCATCCGCAGGCTGCGGAATTGCCGCCGGGCCACCCAAAAGTAGGCGGCGGCCAGGCCGGTGCGCCGATGGCTCACGCCGGCAACGAGCCCACCGCCGAGGAAGTCCGGAATCTGCAGGACGCCGTGCAGAACACCGAGCGCACGCCCGAGCTGGAGAAGGGGCTCGACGAGCTGCTGGCGCAGGGCGAGAAGGCGCTCGACGAGGGCAGGTATCAGGACGCGCGCGATGCGGTCGTGCGGGTGATGCCGATGCGGCCCAACGACGCGCGCACCGCGGCCGCGCTGGGCGGGGCGATGCGCGGCCTCGGCCGGCTGGAGATGGCGGAGCGCACGCTCTCGACCGCGCTGCGCGCGGATCCGAAACAGCCGCGCGCCCTCTACGAGATGGGCAAGCTCGAGGCGCAGCGAGGAAACAAGGAGCGCGCGCTGGAGGATTTCCGGACGCTGCGAGCCGCCGACGCCAGGTGGGCCCAGGCGCACAAGGTCGATCAGGAGATCGAACGCCTGCGCTGACCCCGGGCTGGCGGGCGAGCGGATCGCGCGCGGCGTGCGCAAGCTGGAAAAACGGCAGCAGCGCAGGCCGAAAACCATTGCCGCTCGGCGGCTGGGAGGTCGTCACCCATGGACGCGATCGCTTTGCTCACCCGCGACCACCGCGAGGTGAAGCAGCTCTTTGCTCAGTTCGAGAAGCTGACGGAGCGCGCGGCGAAGTCGAAAGAGAAGCTGGTGCTGAAGATGATCCGCGAGCTGGCCATCCACTCGGCGGTGGAAGAGATGCTCTTCTATCCGGCGGTGCGCTCGGCCGGGCTGAAGGCGGGCACGCGCGTCGGCGAGCAAGTGGCCGACTCCATCCTCGAGTCGCTCGAGGAGCACCACATCGTCAAGTGGACGCTCTCGGAGCTGGAGAAGATGGACGCCGACGACGAGCGCTTCGACGCCAAGGTCAAGGTGCTGATCGAGAGCGTCAAGCACCACGTGGAGGAGGAGGAAGGCGAGCTCTTCCCCAAGGTGCGCAAGCTGCTCGAGCCGCAGATGCTGGCGGAGCTCGGCGTGCGGATGGAGAAGGCCAAGAAGCTGGCGCCGACGCGGCCGCACCCGCGCGCGCCCGACATGCCGCCGGGGAACATCGTGGCCGGCTCGGTGGCGGCCATCATGGACCGCGGCAAGGACTTGATGCGCGACGTGCTCACGCGAGAGAAGCGTCCGCAGGCGTGAGTCAGGCCCGCTTCTTGAACGACCATTCGATGGTGAAGTCGGCGATCTGCGAGCCGTCGCGCTGCGTGCCCACCGAGCGCGCCTTGTAGACCACGGGCGCGCCGGTGCGGACCGCCTGCGCGATTGCGGCGCGCATCTGTGCGCCGTCGGAGAAGACGAAGCGCGCTTCGCTGACCGCCTTCTTGGTGAACTGCGCCGAGAGGCTGGTGACGAGCGACGAGACGCTCGCGCCGCTCTGCTCGATGAACCAGAGCGCGGCGGCGCCGGTGGACATCTCCGCGGCCATCGCCTGCGCGGCGAAGTAGGTCGAGCCGAAGGGATTCTGCGTCTTCCAGCCCGCGGGCAGCGAGACTTCGGCGCCGCTCTCGTCCAGGCGGCGGACGCGCAGGCCGGCGAAGGCGGCGAGCGGCAGCTTCCACCAGAGCCCGGCGCGGCTGGTGAATGGATTGGTGAACATGAAGCGCGTGCGGCTCACTTGAGGATTTCGTCGAGCGCGGAATTGAACGCCGCTTCATCGTCGAGCATCAGCCAGTGGCTCACGCCGGCGAGGGTCCGCCGTTGCACCCCTGGCAACCGGGAGGCCGCGAAAGGCGCCTCGCCCTCGGCCTCGATGGCGAACTTCGGCCCGGAATAGCGCGCCGCCTGCTCTGCCAGCGAGGCTTCGACCAGCGCCTGCCGCAGCTCGACGAAGGCGCGCGGGTCGCACTTCTCCAGATCCGCCAGCACCTTCTCGCGGGTCTGCGGCTTCGCCTTGGGGCCGAGCATCTCGCCGAACATGGACTTCAATTGCGGCACGCCCAGGTCGGGCGGCGCGTCGCGAAACCACTTCTTCAGCTCGGGCGAGGCGTCCCTCAGGTCGCCCACGGCATCGACATAGACGAGCCCCGCCACCCGCTCGCCGTGGTTGGCCGCATAGGTCGAGAGCACGGCGCCCGACATGCTGTGGCCCACCAGCCAGAATTTGTTCAAGCGCACGAGGCCGGCCACGGTCTCGAGGTCGTCGGCGAGCGAGTCCAGCGTGTATTTCTGCGCGCGGTCGGAGGCGCCGTGGCCGCGCTGGTCGTAGGCGACGACGCGCCGCGAGCCGCGCAGGTGATCGATCTGCCCGCGCCAGACCTCGGCGCTGCCGCACAGGCCAGGCAGGAAGACGACGGGCACGCCGCCGCTCCCTGCGTCGACGACGCGCAGGCCGTTGATCTTCTCGGCCGGCGCCGGCTTCGCTCCGGCGCAGCCTGCCGCGATCGCTGCGATCGCCATGATTGCCCACTTCATCGATCGCGCTCCCAGGGCCTGGGCGGCGACTTCACCCGGCGCAGGTTCGCCTCGCGCTGCTCCTGGAGCGTGCGCCGCTCCTCGGCGGAGAGCGGCGTGGGCGGCCGGCGCAAGGAGGCGAGCAGCTGCACCCGCGCCACGCCCTCGATCATCTCCATCTTGTCGCAGCCGTCGAAGAGCGCGCGGTGGCCGAAGCCCATCGCCAAGGCGCCGTGGCGCTCCATCAAGACGCAGTCGGCGTTCTTCAAGAGGGGCCGCACCGCATCCGCCACCAGCGCCGTCCCCGGCGTCGCGTAGCGCGCGGTGGGAACTTCGCCCAGCGCCGTCACCGCTTCCGGCATGCAGGGCACGAGATCCTCTCCCGCGAGCGTCAGCGCCACCGCGTGCGGCGGATGGGCATGCACCACCGCCAGGCAGTCCTCGCGCTCCTCGTAGCAGGCGACGTGCAGCTGCATCTCGGAGGACGGCCGCCGCAGCTCGTGCAGTGAATCGCCGGAGAGATCGGTCGCGACCAGCTGGTCCGCGGAGAGAAAGCCCTTGTTCACTCCGCTCGGCGTGCAGAGCAGCCGCCGCGGCCCCAGCCGGCAGGAGAGATTTCCTTCGCCGCCGTTGATCAGGCCGCGCTGGTAGAGGCGCCGGCCGATCTCGACCATCGCCTCGCGCGCGGCGCGCTCGCTGGGAAAATCCATCAGAAGAGCCGCGCAGCGAGGAGGTCCTGCACGTCGAGCAGGCCCACCGGCCGGCCCTCGCTGTCGACCACCGGCAGCTGGTCGACCTGGCTGCTGCGCAGCATTTCGGCAGCGGTCTGCGCCAGGTCGTCGGGGCCCACCGTCCGCGGGCTCTTGCCCATGACGGCGCTGACCGGCCTGGTGAAGTCCGTCTCGTCCTGCTGCACCAGGCGCCGCAGGTCGCCGTCGGTGAAGATGCCGATCAATTTCCCCTGCGCGTCGACCACGCTCGCCGCGCCGGGACGGCCCTCGGTGCGCGTCATCACCGCTGCGGTCTCGCGCAACGAAGCGTTGCCGCGCACCGTCGGGTTGCGATCGCCGGTGCGCATCACGTCCCGCACGCGCAAGAGCTGCCGGCCGAGCGCGCCGCCGGGATGGAGCGAGGCGAACTGCTCGGGCGAGAAGCCGCGCTTCTGCTGCACTGCCATGCAGAGAGCATCGCCCAGCGCGAGCAGCGCGACGGTGGAGGCGGTGGGGGCCAGGCCGAGAGGGCAGGCCTCCGGAACAGGGCCGATCTCGAGGACCACGTCGGCCGCATCGGCGAGCGGGCTGCGCAGCCCGCTGGTCAGAGCGACGATGGGCGCCCCCAGCCGCCGCAGCGAGGGGAGCAGCCGCACGAGCTCGTCGGTCTCGCCGCTGTTCGACAGCGCCAGCACCATGTCGCCGGGGACCAGCCGCCCCAGATCGCCGTGCAGCGCTTCCGCGGGATGCAGATAGAGCGAAGGGGTGCCGGTCGAGGCGAAAGTCGCGGAGATCTTCTGCGCGATGAATCCCGGCTTTCCCATGCCGGTGACCACCACCCGGCCCTGGCAGGCGAGCACCATCTCCACCGCGCGGGCGAAGGTGCCGTTCAGCCGGCCGACCAGCTGGGCCACGGCCGCGGCCTCGGCGCGCACCACCTCGCGCGCGTAGCCGACGATGTCCTGCTTGGGATGGGCGACCGACTGGAGCCGTCTTCGGGAAGTTGCCATTCGAGTCGTTGAGCGCGCGTCTACCACGTTCCGAGGCGGCGCGTCATCACTTGACGCAGAGCGCGCCGCGACCTATCTGAATGAGCCCTCATTCATCCAGACCCGATGCACAAGGCGACGGCCACCGCTTTCAGGCAGGACAAGCGCGCGCGCATCCTCGACGCGGCCGTCAAGGTCTTCGCCGGACGCGGTTTTCACAGCGCCACGGTGGCCGAGATCGCCCGGGTGGCGGGCGTGGCCGACGGCACCATCTACCTCTATTTCAAGAGCAAAGACGATCTTCTCCTCCGCCTCTTCGACGAGAAGATGACCGACCTTCTCGCTCAGTTGCGCGCCGCGCTGGCGGAAGAGAAATCGGCGCCGGCGCGATTGCGCCGCTTCATCCAGCTGCATCTATCGCTCGTCGAACGCAATCCCGACCTGGCGGCGGTGCTGATCGTCGAGCTGCGGCAGAGCGCGCAGTTCATCAAGGCCGCCGACCGCGCCAAGCTGGCCGCGTATGTCGACCTGATCGCAGAGGTCGTCAGGGCCGGGCAGGAAACGGGCGAGCTGTCCGCGGCGATCTCCCCCGCCACGGTGAAGAGGGCCGTCTTCGGGGCCCTCGATGAGCTGGCTCTCGGCTGGCTTCTTTCCGGCCGGCGGACGAGCTTGAAGAAGACCGCGGCCGAAGTCGCGGAATGGCTGGTGCGCGGGCTTCTGCCCGCGCAGAACGGAGGCAGGTCTTGAAGATTCTCGTCACCGTCAAGCGGGTCGAGGACTACGAGTCCAAGATCAAGGTGAAGCCCGACAATTCCTGGATCGTCACCGAGGGCGTGAACTACCGGGCCAACCCTTTCGACGAGATCGCCGTCGAGGAGGCGCTGCGGCTGCGCGACGCGAACATGCCCTCGGAAGTCGTCGTGGCCAGCATCGGCAGCGGGGCGGCGCAGGCCGAGATCCGCTCAGCGCTGGCGATGGGCGCAGACCGCGGCATCCTCGTCAAGCACGACGGATTCGTCGACAGCGACGGCGTGGCACGGCTGCTGGCGAAGCTCGGCGAGAAGGAGAAGCCCGACCTCGTCTTGATGGGCAAGCAGGCGGTCGACGTCGACGACAACGTCACGGGGCAGCTCCTCGCCGAATATCTCTCCTGGGGGCAGGTGACCTTCGCCTCGAAGAAAGAGTCTCTGGAGTCGCCCGAGGAGAAGGCGAAGAAGCCGGGCATCCAGCTCGCGGCCGACAAGAAGTCCGCCCAGGTCGTGCGCGAGGTGGACGGCGGCGTGGAGACGCTGGAAGTGCAGCTGCCGGCGGTGGTGACGGTGGACCTGCGCCTGAACGTCCCGCGCTACGCCTCGTTGCCCAACATCATGAAGGCGAAGAAGAAGCCGATCGAGGAGCTCACGCCGCAAGCGCTCGGCGTCGACGTCGCCCCCAAGGTCAAAGTCGTCCGCGTCGAGTCGCCGCCCGCGCGCAAGGCGGGAATCAAGGTCCCCGACGTGGCCTCGCTGGTGAAGAAGCTCCATGAAGAAGCGAAGGTGATCTGATGGCGACCATCCTTTTGATCGCCGAGCAGGCCCACGGGCAGCTGAAGAAGGCGACGCTCAATGCCTTGAGCGCGGCGCAGCAGCTCGCGGAGAAGAGCGGCGGACAAGTGCAGGCGCTGGTGGTGGGCAATGGCGTCTCGTCGGCCGCCCAGGAGCTGGCGGCCTACGGCGTGCCGGTCCACGCGGTCGACGCCCCCGCTTTCGCGCACGCGCTGGCGGAAACGCACTCGGCGGCAGTGGCGGCTGCGGCCAAGCAACTCGGGGCGAGCTCGGTGGTGGTCGCGGCCACCGCTTATGGCAAGGACATTGCTCCGCGGGTGGCGGCCAGGCTCGGCGCCGGTCTCGCTTCCGACGTGCTCGGCGTCGTCAGCCAAAGCCAGTTTCGCCGCGCCATGTGGGCGGGCAATGCCATCGCCACGGTGGAAGTGACGACGCCGCTCAAGGTCGTCACCGTCCGCGCGACGGAGTTCCCGGCGGCGCAGAGGGCGCAGGCGCCCGGGGCGTTGCAGCCGCTCAAGGTCGATGCGCCGGCGGCGAAAACGAAGTTCGTCGAGTTCAACGAAGTGAAGAGCACGCGCCCCGAGCTGACCGATGCCAGCGTCGTCGTCTCCGGCGGCCGCGGGACGAAGGGCGATTTCAAGCCCATCGAGGCCCTCGCCGACGTGCTCGGGGCGGCGGTCGGGGCTTCGCGCGCGGTGGTCGACGCCGGCTGGCAGCCGAATGACCTGCAGGTGGGCCAGACCGGCAAGGTCGTGGCCCCCAAGCTCTACATCGCCGCGGGCATCTCCGGGGCCATCCAGCACCTGGCGGGAATGAAAGGGAGCAAGACGATCGTGGCCGTCAACAAGGACCCCGAGGCGCCCATCTTCCAGGTGGCGGACTACGGCCTCGTGGCCGATCTCTTCAAGGCGCTGCCCGAGCTCGCCGAGGAATTGAAGAAGCTGAAGTAAGCTGATCGCGATGATCTGGCGCGCAGCCTGGCTTCTCTTGCCGCTGGCCTGGGCGCTGCATCGATTCGTGCACAGCGATCCGCTCACCTTCCTCGTCGCCTGCGCTTCGCTCGTCCCCCTGGCCAAATCGATGGGCGACGCCACCGATTCCCTCGCCGGCCGGATGGGCCCCCTTCCGGGCAGCTTGCTCAACGCCACTTTCGGCAATGCGGCCGAGTTGATCTTCGCCATCGCGGCGCTCCGCCACGGACACATCCAGCTGGTGAAGGGCAGCCTGACCGGCTCGATCCTCGGCAACCTGCTGCTCGTGGCTGGCGCTTCCATCGTGGTCGGCGGCGTGCGTTTCTCGCGGCTGCGCTTCAATCGGCTGGCCGCTTCCTCCAGCGTCGCCACCCTCTTTCTCGCGGTAGTTGCCATGACGGTGCCCACCTTGCTCTCGACCAGCACGCGAGACTTCAACCCCCGCCTGCTCTCGGTGGAGATCTCGGTGGTGCTGATCGCCATGTACGCTCTCTCGCTCTGGTTCGGCTTGCGCACGCACGCGCGGGAGATGGGCCCCTCCCGCCAGCCGATGCATGCCACGCCCGCCGAGGCGGCGGCCGCCGGAGCGCGCGCAGCCGGCGAAATCTTCCGGGAGCCGATCTGGCGCGCGCTGGTGATGCTGGTTCTCGCCGCAGTGGGGACCGCGATCGCCAGCGAGGTCCTGCTCGCGGCGCTGGACGGCGCCCTGCGCGATCTCCATCTGCCCGAGACGTTCGCAGGCGTGATCATCGTCGCCATCGTCGGCAACGCCGCGGAGCATTCGACTGCGGTCATCTTCGCGCGGCGGGGCGAAATGGACGTCGCGCTGGGCATCGCCTGGGAGTCGTCCAAGCAGATCGCGCTCTTCGTCGCGCCCGTGCTCGTGCTTCTCGGCCTCTTCATCGGCGCGCCGATGGACCTGGCCTTCACCCGCTTCGAAGTGATCGCCCTCGGCCTCGCCGTGCTGGCGCTCTCGCTCATCGCGCTCGACGGCGAGACGCACTGGCTGGAAGGCGCGTTTCTCCTCGGCGTCTATGCCGTGCTCGGCATGGGCTTCTTCTTCATCGGCTGATGGCGGACCTCGCGCTCGCCGGCATCATGGCCATCTGGGGGAGCAGCTTCGCCATCCTCCGCTCGCTCCTGGGGACGGCGCAGGGATCGCCGCTCGCGCTCGTGGCGGTGCGGATGACGCTGGCGTCGGCGCTCCTCACCGTCTATCTCGCGCTCTTCCGGCCGCAGGATCTCAAGGCCCTCTTGCGCCGCGACCTGCTCCGCGACGGGCTCTTCGCCGGCGCGCTGCTCGGGATCGGCTTTCTCTTGCAGACCGAGGGCCTCTCGCGTACGACCGCCTCGCGCAGCGGTTTTCTCACCGGCGTCCTGGTCGTGCTGGTGCCGCTGCTCGAGTTCGCTCTTTTTCGCAAGCGTCCCTCGCCGCCGGCGCTGCTCGGCGTCCTTCTCGCTTTTGCCGGCATCACCGCGCTCTCCGCGCCCTGGACCGACGCCAATGCGCCGACGCTCCTCGGCGACACCCTCACCCTCGGTTGCGCGGTGGTCTTCGCCGGTCAGATCGTCGCGCTCGGCCGCATCGCTCCGCGCCATCCGGTGCTGCCGCTCCTGCTCCTGCAGCTTGCGACCACCGGCGCGCTGGCCGCGCTCGCCGGCCCCTTGATCGAAGTGCAGCACCTCTCCGGCGAGCCGAGGCTCTGGCTCGCCCTCGTCTATCTGTCGCTCTTCGCTACCCTCCTCGCCTTCGGCGTCCAGACTTGGGCGCAGAAGATTCTGCCGCCCGTGCGGGTGGCGTTGCTCTCATCTCTCGAGCCGGTCTTCGCCGCGCTCTGGGCCGCGCTTTTCATCGGCGAGCGGCTCACCGGGCGGGAGCTGTTCGGCGGCGCGCTCATCGTGATCGGCGTGGCGGTGGGCGAGGCGGGCGCGGCGCTGCGCTCGGCGGTGATCAAGGAATGATGCAGCGGATCGAGCTGCCCGAGGTGGAGCGAGCCGTCCACGGCCTGCGTTTGCGCGGGCACGCGCTCTATCTGCAGCCGCGGGGCCGGCCGCCCCTGGGATTTCTCGCCCACGCGCGCGGGGCGCGGCCGGTCTTGCCCGAGCGCACGGTGGCGACCGCGGCGACGATCGCTCTTCTGGAATCGGCACAGCCGCGCGCGCTCCGGCGAGCGGCGCCGCTCTCCGCGTCGTGGGGACAGTCTTTCGCTCTCGGCTCGCTGCGGCTGACGGTCCATCCCGCCGGCCACGTCCTCGGCAGCGCGCAATTGCGCTGCCAGGCCGACGGGCTCGATCTGGTCTACGCGGCCGACATCGGCGGCGCGGGAACGCGCGCTTCCTCGACCGCGGAGCCGCGCGAGCAGCTCACCTGCGAGACGCTGGTCATCCGCGCCCTCTACGGCTCGCCCCGCTATGTTTTTGCGCCGCGCGAGGAGCTGCTCGAGCGCGCCCGCGCTTTCGTGGAGAAGACGCGCAGCGAAGGCCGCACGCCGGTGCTGATCGCCGCCGCGCTGGGCGCCGCGCAGGATC
This sequence comes from Deltaproteobacteria bacterium, assembly GCA_005879315.1. GTDB lineage: Bacteria > Myxococcota > Myxococcia > Myxococcales > 40CM-4-68-19 > 40CM-4-68-19. The sequence continues at coordinate 95,776 of VBLC01000035.1, forward strand.
TGGTGAAGCACCTCGGCGAGCGCGGCCTGGTGCTGCGGCTCCACGCGGCCGTGTATCGAGCCTGCCAGGTGTACGTCGCGCAAGGCGTGGCGCTGCCCGGATTCGCCCGGCTCGACGAAGAAGGCGATGCCGTGCTCGTCCCCCCGACCGTGCGCCTCGACCGGCTGCGCCTCGGCGAGACCCGCATTTGCGCGCTCTCCGGCCGCGCCCTTGACGGTCCTTTGCCGGGCGACGAGGCCATCCCCCTCTCCGATCACGCGGGCTTCGACGAGCTGCTCGAGTACGCGCTGCGCAGCGGCGCTCGCCATGTGCTCGCCATCGAGGGCCACGCCGACGAGCTCGCGCGCGCACTCCGCGGGAAGGGCGTGCAGGCGATGGCGCTGCGCGAGCACCACCAGCTCGACCTTCCCGGTATTTGAACTTACGGAGGATTCCAGCTCTGCTGTAGCCCTCGGTCAGTCGCCTTCTTGACACAGCGGTCGAAGCAAGCGGAAATCCGCCCGCCGACCTTCGCTCCACTCATCAGGAGGCAGCCCGATGCTGCTCCGCCGTACGACCTCGCTGGCGATAGCCCTGCTCGTCTTCGCCTGCGAGCCCTCGGTGCCCTACAGCACCGCGAACAATCCTTCCTCTGTGGATTACGCAGGCTTCGATCCCACCGGCAGCCCGCCGTCCTTGCCGCAGCCCAACGACCTGGCACTGACCGATCAGGCGATCCTCTCGCAGAACCCCACGCAGGCGGCCGTGCTGCAGGCCTTCAAGGCGGCGGGCGGTTTTCCCAACGACCAGGAAGTGCCCATCACCATCGATTTCGTCCGCTTCAACATCGACTCGGGCAACGGCGCGATCACCCGCAGCGCGCCGCCGATCGACGTCACGACCATCAACGACAACAGGCTGCTCCTCCTCTCGATCAGCAACACCGGCGGCTTCACCGCCCTGACGCAATGTTCAGCTCCGGGCCCGAACTGCTACGACGCGCCCAAGGCCGCGGACTATGCGGTCGTGGCGGAGAAGGACTCCTCCGGCGCCGTCGTCGGCCAGCACGGAACGCTCACGCTGCACAAGTCGCCCAACCCCAAGACTGGATCGCGCCGCTGGGATCCGGGGCAGTACATCGTCGCCATCCGCGGCGGTCCCTCGGGCGTGCTGGTGACGGGCAGCACCGTCGGGCTCCGGCCGCAGGCCGCCATGTACCTGCTCATCACCTGCACCCCGACTTGCGCCAACGGCCGCGACCTGACCGATCGGTTCAATCAGGGGCTCATCCCCGGCAACAGCCCCTCGGAGAAGGCGAACAACGCCGCGCAGCTGGAGATCATCCGCAAGAGTTATCTGGGGCCCTTCGCGGCCATCGACGCCACCGGCAAGTTCAACCATTCCGAGGTCGCCACGCTGGGGACTTTCAAGATCGCCGACGTGCACTCGCATGTCGAGACCGACCCCAGCGCCGGCCTCATGCCTCTGCCGAGCGATTTCCTCAGCGGGCCGGACGGACACCTCTCGCCCGAGGTGTGCGCCTCGAGCGGGCCTTTCGGTCCGCTGGGGCCGGGGCTCTGCACCGTCGACGGCTTCAGCACGACCGCGATGATCCTCTCGCAGACCTCGAGCACCATCGACGCCTCGACCGTCAACAAGGACACCGTCTTCCTCTACGAGATCAGCGGCACGAGCGCCGTGCGCAAGCTCGACATCGTCGAGGCGCTGACGACCGGACACCCGGAGAAGACGCAGTTCGTCGACGAGCCGACGGCCATCGCGCAAACCGTGCCCGGGGCGACGTGCGGCAGCAGCCCGCCCAGCTCGACGCGGAGCCTTTCCACCGCCATCGGCCTGCAGCCCGCCGTGCCCGCGCGGGTGGGCGCGACGTTCGTGCCCGTTCCGCCGCTCAAGGAAGCGACTACCTACGTCGTACTGGTCACGGACGGGGTGCAGGACATCAACTGCACGGGGCTCACTCGCAGCACACTGGCCAAGCTCGTGCTGCTCGATCCCAAGCTGCCGCTCTCCGACGCCAGCGGCAAGTCGCTGGTGGTAGGGCCCACCGACGCCCAGGCGGTGGGCCTCGACAAGATGCGCGCCGGGGTCAACCTCGCCATCGCCACGCTGGCGGCGGAGAAGTCGGCCATCACCCGCGACCACATCGCCATGGCGTACACCTTCCACACGCAGTCGATCACCGGGACGGCAGTGAGCCTCGGCGCGCTGCCATACTCGCCCGCCTGCTCGAGTACGGTGACGAGCAATTGCTTCCCGTCGCAGGCGGTGGCAGCGCTCTCGGTGCCAGTGGCCAGCGCCACCACGCTCTGGTGCAAGAACGCGCCGAGTTGCGCCAATCAGACGGCGGCCGGCACCGTGAACGACGTCTACGACACCTATGCCGTCGACCGCGCGTCGGTTCCCACCGGCAATATCGGGTTCATCATGCAGTCGGTCATCCTCACCCCGAATCTTCTCGACCCGGCAACCGGCGCCTTTCTCTCCGATCCCAGCAAGCTCAGCCTCGAGCCCATCCCGGTGATCATCTCGGTACCCGGCGTGTCGAGCATTCCGAGCGCGGCGTGCATAGGAGCAGGCGGGACGCCGCCCTGCCTTGCCCCGCTGGCCGTCTTCCGTCATGGGGTCAACGGCAGCCGGGCTACCATGCTTGCGCTGGCCGACCGGCTGAACAACGCGGGCATCGTGGTGGCTGCCATCGACGCAGCCAAGCACGGTGCCCGCAGCTTCTGCCACTCGGTTACGAACGCCGAGTGCGTCAGCGGCTCGAGCTGTCTCGCATGCGACGGCACCAACCCTTACTGCGCGGACACGCAAGGCAACAAATTCGACTTCACCCACCAAGGCGACACACCGACCGCCGGGGGCACGCCCGGGAAGTGCTCCGGCGGGACGCTGCAGAACGGCGGCAACTTCGTCAATGGCCCTGTGGTGTGTCCCGGCACCGGCTGTCCCACCGCCTTCGCCAACGGCGGCGCGCCCATTGCCTCCGGCAACTACTTCGTCAGCGGAAATCTCTTCCGCACCCGTGATTCGCTGCGGCAGGACATCATCGATCAGTCGCAGCTCATCCACGTCCTCGCGGTCAATCCTCAGGCGCCTCCCACGGGCGCGGACATCTTCAACAAGATGGCTGCTACCGGCGTCATCATCGATCCGACCCGCATCTATTACATCGGCCAATCGCTGGGCGGCATCCAGGGCGACGTCGACGTGGCCGCGAATCCGCGCTTCACCAAGGCGCTGTTCAACGTCAGCGGCGAGACGATCGTCGACACCTATACCAACTCGCCAGCGCTCGGGCCGGCGCTCAATGCGCTCCTGGCCACGCTCGGGATCACGCCCGGGACGCCGGCCTACCTCCAGTTCGTCAACGTGGCGAAATGGATCCTCGACCCGGCAGACCCGGCGAACTTCAGCGACCACCTGACCCGCAACACGCTGCCCAACCTCCTCAAGTCGGGCCTGCCGCCGCCGCTCAATTCCGACCCAATGGTGCCGAAGAAGATCCTCGGGCAGATGGCGAGCTGCGACAATACCGTGCCCAATCCTTTCAACTTGCTCCAGTTCGACCACGTCGGTCTGGGCGTCGACACAGGGGGCGCCACCGGCACGCTCACCACCTTCGTCAGCGCCGGGACCGTCAGCACGAGCTGTCCGGGCGGGGTTGTGAAGCACGGCTTCCTCGCCGACTGGATCACCTATGGCCAGAGCGGGAGCAGCATCACGCTGCTGGCACAGGATGACGCCGCCGCCTTCTTCCTAGCCGACACTCATCCGCCGCCACAGCGGGCCGCGCCGTGAGGGGGACGACAATGCGCAAACTCATTCTCGCGATCGCGGCAGCGCTCCCCTCCGCGGCGGTGGCCGGCGGATACATCGTCCCCAACACCAACCCTCGCGATCTCTCCATGGCCGGCTCGGCGATGGCGGCGCAGGACAGCGCCGGCGCGGCCTACGCGAATCCTGCCGCGCTCTCCAAGCTGGAGGGGCTCAACGTCACCGGCGGCGTGAGCCTCATCGACTTCCGCAGCACCTGGACGGACTCGGCTCGCATCGCCGACGGACAGGCGGTGACGATGATCCCCAAGGGCGCCTTCCCCTTCGTCCTCTTCGCCGGCTACGGGCTCAAGCTGGCCAACGGCATGAAGCTCGGCGTGGGTGGCGGGGTCAACATCCCTGGCGGCGGCTACTCCTTCTGGCCGGGAAACTGGCCGGGCCGGTACCAGATCGTCACCGTCGACCGGAAGGTCTACGGCATGTACCTCACCTCCGGTCTCCAAATCATGCCGCAGGTCCGCGTCGGCGGCGGGCTGGTCTACTACCGGACCACCGAGCACCTCATCCAGGGCATCAACTTCCTCGGCTACGACTCGAGCGCGGAGCTGGGTACCTCGGGCGGCGCGGTCAGCTTCGATCTCTCCACCGAGGTGCAGCCGCTCAAGACAATTCCGCTCACCATCGGCGTCGACTACAAGCACCAGGCCGTCCAGCACCTGAGCGGGCACGGCCACTTCGACAATCCGCCGCCGGCGCTGCAGGGCTACGGCGTGGTCGACCAGCCCGCTACCCACGTGCTCACTTATCCCAACCGCCTCGAGGTCGGCGCTTCCTATCAAGTGATCCCGCAACTCCTGGTGACGGCCCAATGGACCTGGGAGCGCTTCCACGTCTACAAGAGCGACGTCTTCAACGGCGGCCTGGGGTTCAGCCTCGCGGTCAACCGCGACTACAAGAACGGCTACACGCTGCGGCTGGGAGGCGAGTTCCAGGCGCTCCCGCAGCTCAAGGTGCGCGGCGGCATCCTGCGCGACATCTCGCCCGTCCGGCCGGAGACGCTCGACCCCACGCTGCCCGAAGCGAACGTGTGGGCCGGCGCGCTCGGCGTCGGGTACGAGGTCATGCCCGGGCTGCAGGTCGACGCGGCGTACTTCCACGCCTTCTACGACACCATCACGGCGGCCGGCGCCGATCAGGCTTTCCCCGGCACCTACGACACGCGCGCGAACATCTGGTCGCTCGCCGTGTCGTGGAAGACGGATCTGCTTCAGCGTAGGAAATAGCGGTCGCCACTCTCGGCGGCGCGGCCCTCGCGCACGAGCTTGATGAGGTGCGCGAGCAGGCTGCGCTCGGCGAATGGATACATTTCGGGCGCGACATCGGGATAAGCAGCCGGCAGCAGCTGCGTCGGAGCGGCGGGCTCGCGCGAGAGCGCGGCGAGCACCCGGCCCTCCCGCTCCAGCCGATGCGCACGATACTGCCGCAACTTCTCCACGCCCGCCGGCACGACCGGGCCGTGCGCCGGGTAGAGCGTCCCGGGCTTCTGTTCGAGGAGCCGGTCGAGCGAGGCAAGGTAGTCGGCCATGTCTCCCTCGGGCGGATCGATGATGACGGTCCCGGTGCCTGCGACCAGATCGCCCGCGATGACCGCGCCGGTCTTCTCCTCGACCAGACAGAGATGGCCGCGCGTATGCCCCGGCAGGTGGAGCATGCGCCAGCCCCGCGGGCCGGCCTCGAGCCGCTCGCCGTCTTCGATGATGCGGTCGACCTTGAAGTCGAGTCGCGCGGCGGTCTCTTTCGTCGCCGCGATGGGGAGCCCCAGCGCCCGCGCTCCTCCCACGTGATCGAGGTGGTAATGCGTGAGGATCACGCCCGCTGCCTTGCGCCCGTCGGCGGCCAGCCGCTCCAGCGTCTCGCTCAGGATTCGCTGTTCCTCGGGCCAGGGCGAGCCCGGGTCCACCACCTGGAGCTGGTCGTCGCCGAGCAGGAAGCAGTTGGTGTGCGTCGCCGGCGGGAGCGTCGGCGTGCGCAAGGGGACCATGATCACGCCGCGCTGGAGCTCGATGCGCTTCACCACGTAGTCCTCGACCGGCAGCTTCCAGGGCGCGCGCGAAGGATCGAGCAGCCACGGCGCCGCCTCGCGCGGGCTGGGCGCGAGCGCGAGACTCTTCAGCGTATGCCAGGCCGGCGGATGGAGCAGGGCCGTCCCTTCTTCCCAGAGCCGCAGCGCATCGGCGGGCGCGATGAACGCGCCGTCGGACAGCTCGCCGGGCCAGATCTCCACTTCCTCTCCCTCAGGCACCTCGACCAGGTAGAAGCGCGCGTCGAAGCGGATGGGCATCGCCGGCGGAGTGATCCAGCGCCCGGCGGGCGTGAACTTGCGCGCATCGACGGCGAGCCCGCGCGCGGTGAGAAAATCGCCGAAGGATGCCGTGCCGTCGAGCAGCGCCTGGCGCAGCGCGCGCTTCTCCTCGCGCGAAACGCCGGCCACGACGAGCACGCCGGTCTCCTCGAACAGCTCGCGCGCCGCCGCCGCGATGCACGCCGCCTCGGCCTTCTCGAGATGGGCGGCGTTCGAGAGCGGCACCTGCGCATCGCTTTCGTCGACGCCGCCCCCCGGGAACGCATAGAAGCCGCCGGCGAAACGAAGCTGATCGCCGCGCCGCACCCAGAGCACGTGGCCGTCCTGCCGCAGGAGCACCACCGACGCTGCCGGACGCACCATGGGGCCGCTCCCTCGCTTGCGCACAGGCTGCCGATCCCTTAAACCGAGGCCGGCATGTTCTACCTCGCGCCGCATCCCGATCTCGACCGGCCGCGACGCGGCAGTCCGGTGATGTTCACCATTCCCTGGGTGGACAAGTATTTCTCGCGCGTGCGGCCCTGGCACGTGATGATCATCTGGGGTCCCTTCGCCAGCTACATGCTCTACCTCGCCTCGGCCGAGCTGCGGCCGCTCTCGATCGCCCTCTGGGCGGCCTTCGGCGTCCTCTCCTGGACCCTGCTCGAGTACCTGCTGCACCGCTACGTCTTTCACTTCGCGCCCGCGGAAAAATCCCAGCTGCAGCGCGATGCCTCCTGGCTCATCCACGGGATCCATCACGATTATCCCTGGGACCGCGACCGCTTGGTGATGCCGCCGACCGTCACGGCGATCATCGCGGTGTCGGTCTGGTTCGGCTTCCGCTTTCTCGGAAGCGCCGAGCACGCCTGGTTCGCCGGCCTCGTTCTCGGCTACGTCTGGTACGACCTGACCCATTACTACCTGCACCACGCGGCGCCGGTGACGGCGCTCGGGAAGTGGCTGCGCCGCTATCACCTGGTGCATCACTTCCAGACGCCCGACGTCCGCTACGGCATCACCAGCCCGCTCTGGGATTTCGTCTTCCGCACCTATCCTCGGGACAAGTACCAGGGACTGCCCGACGACGAGGCGCGCATCGAGGCCGGGGCCTGAAGCTCGGCCTGCTCCTCTGCGCTGCCTGCGCGCCGGTGATGCATGAAGCGCGGATCTCGCGCGAGGAGCCCCAAAGCGAGCGCGAGATAGAGGCGGCCGGCCGGGTCGCGAACCGCAAGTGCGACTTGCGTTACGGGCTGTTGTTCCCCGGCGTGGGCCAGCTCTGTCTCGGCCGGAGCGCCGAGGGTTCTTTCCTCGCCGCGCTGGGGGCGGCCGAGCTCGGCACGGCCATCGCGTCGGGCGCGAAGAACGGCTTCGCGCAGCCGGGCGCGAAGGTGCCGCTGCTGGCTCTCGGCGATCTGCTCACCCTCTCGGTGATGGACACGGCGCTCGAGACGCAGCGGGCGGCGCGGCTGCGGTACGTGCCGCAGGAATCGCTCGCCGAGCTTTTTCGCGCCCCTTTCTCCGCGGAGGTGATGTCGCGGCCGGCCGTCTGGGGCGGAATCATCGGCGCGCTCGCCGCCGGCCTGTTGGTCTCGCGCATCGTCGGAGGACCGATCGACACGCAGAACTTCGGCAAGCGCCCGGTGCTGTTCGGCAGAGAGATGAACAGCGCGGTCGGATATCCGCTCGCGGCGGCGATCGGCGCGGGCGTGTTCGAGCACGTCGCCATCGCCGAAGAGACGGCCTTCCGCGGCCTGCTGCAGTCGGGATGGACGCGGAGGAGCGGCGAAGAGCGGGGATGGATCTACGGCTCGCTCGCTTTCGGGCTGGTGCACGCGAGCAACATCTTCTTCCTGCCGAGCGACCAGCGGCTGACGTATCTCGCGGTCGGGGTGCCGTTCATCACGCTGCTCGGGAGCTATCTGGGGCTCGCCTATCGCTGGAGCGACTTCAGCCTCGCCCCGCCGGTCGCCATCCATTTCTGGTACGACTTTCTCATCGAGGCAGCGGGGTTCGTCGCCAACCCCAAGGACTCGCCGCTCGCCGTGACTTGGGCGGTTCCTTTCTAAAAAGCCTAGAGTGCAGCTCGGTGCACATCCGCGATCCCATCCACGGCGCCATCGAGCTCACCGCCGACGAGCGCGCGCTGGTGGACAGCCCGCAGTACCAGCGGCTGCGCAACGTCAAGCAGCTGGGCTTCGCCGACCTCGCCTTTCCCGGCGCGACGCACACCCGCTATGCGCACGGACTCGGCGCGATGGCGGTCGCCACCAAGGTCTTCGACGCGCTCGCTCCCAAGCTCGCCCTCGAGCCCGACGACCGCGAGCGCTTCCGCCAGACGCTGCGGCTCGCGGTGCTCTTCCACGACCTGGGCCACGCGCCGCTCTCGCACGCCACCGAGAGCATCATGCCGCCCGTCGAGCTCTTGCGCGTGCCCGACTGGGTCTATCCCGAGCCGCCGCGCGCCCGCCGCGCCGACCACGAGGACTACACCCTGAAGCTGGTCCTCGACTCGGGCCTCGCCACCGAGATCCGCCGGCGCACGAGCGGCATCGAGCCGGAGCACGTGGCGGCGCTCATCTGCGGCCGCGCCCCGCCCGGGCCCGATCCATTTCGCAGCCGCGGCCGCGATCTGTTGCCCATCCTCCGCCAGGTCGTCTCCGGCGAGCTGGACGCCGACCGGATGGACTACCTCGAGCGCGACTCCTTCTTCACCGGCGTCAATTACGGCAAGTTCGACGGCGACTGGATCATCCAGAACCTCACCGCCATCGAGCGGGAGGGCAAGGTGCACCTGGCGCTGCAGCATCGCGCCGTCTTCGCCTTCGAGGATTTCCTCCTCTCGCGCTATCACATGTTTCTCTCCGTCTACTTCCACTACGCCTCGGTGGGCTACGAGGTTCTCTTGCAACGCTACTGCGAGACCAACTCGGGCGAGTATGCGCTGCCGGCCGATCCCGATCAGTACCTCGCGCACGACGACATCACGCTGCTCGCCGCGCTGCGCCGCTCGGACAATCCCTGGGCGCGCCGGATCGTGCAGCGGCAGGGCTATCGGCTCCTGGCCGAGAACGCGCCCGAGCTGAAGTCGCTGCAGGCGAGGCTGCGCGAGGCGGGTATCGACGCCTTCGCCACCGAGAGCCGCGGCGTCCTCTCCCGCTACGGAAAGGAAGCGACGCTCTGGGTGAAGACGCCGCAGGGCGAAGTGCCCATCGGCGAGTACACGCCTCTCTACCAGCGCTACTCCGAGGCGGTGACGCTTGCGCGTCTCTACGTAGAGCCCGAGCGCGAGGACGAGGCGCGCCGCATCCTCGGCCTCTGAAGTGCGTCCAGAGAGGGTGGGGTAGGGTCTATGGCTCTGCCATTTTGTTGCGCGCGGGTGCTATCATCGAGCCTCCGTGAACAAGCAGCAGCAGCGCCTGGAGAGGCTCGGTGGAATTCTCGAGGTCGCCAAAGCGCTGGTGGCCGAGCGCGATCTCGACCGTCTGCTCACCCTCATCGTAGACGCCGCCGCGCGCATCGTCGACGCCGACCGCTGCTCGCTCTTTCTCGTCGACCGCGAGCGCAAGGAGCTGTGGACCAAGGTTGCCCAGGGCATCTCCATGAAGGAGATCCGCATCCCGATGGATCGCGGCATCGCCGGGGCGGTGGCGACCAGCAACACGCCGGTGAACATCCCCGAGGCCTACGCCGATCCGCGCTTCAACCAGAACGTCGACAAGCAGACCGGCTACCGCACCAAGAGCATCCTCTGCGTGCCGATGCGCTCGCTGGAGAACGAGGTCGTCGGCGTCCTGCAGGCGCTCAACCGGCGCGACGGCAAGCCCTTCAGCTCGGAGGATGAGGAGCTCCTCTTCGCGCTCGGCGGGCAGGCGGCAGCGGCGGTCAACAACGCCATGCTGCACAACGAGATCGAGCAGCTCTTCGAGGGCTTCGTGCGCGCCAGCGTGGTCGCGATCGAGTCGCGCGACCCGACCACGGCCGGCCATTCGGGCCGCGTGGCGCGCCTCTCGGTCGGGCTCGGCGACATGCTTCCGCTGGCGGGCAACGCCGCCGGCCGCTGGAAGGGGTCTTCGATCTCCTCGCAGGAGCGGCAGGAGCTGCGCTACGCGGCTCTCCTGCACGACTTCGGCAAGGTCGGCGTGCGCGAGAACGTGCTGATCAAGGCGAACAAGCTCGAACCCTGGGAGCTGGAGAACCTGCGCGGCCGCTTCGAGACCATCTTCGTGCAGGAGGAGCTATTGGCCGAGAAGCAGAAAGTGGACGTGCTCCTGCGCCATCCCGCCGACGAGGGCCGGCATCGAATGGGGGAGATCGAGACGCGCCTCGCCGAACGCAAGAAGGAGCTGACGAACATGTTTGAGTTCGTCATCTCTTGCAATCGGCCGACCATCCTCCCCGAGGGAACTTTCGATCGGCTGGGCGAGATCGCGCGCGCGACGTACGTGTCGCCCTTCGCCGGGGAGAAGCGGCCCTTCCTCGCGCAGAACGAGATCATCAAGCTCTCGGTGCGCAAGGGATCGCTCACCGAGGAGGAGCGGCGCGAGATCGAGTCGCACGTGACGCACACCTATCGCTTCCTCGCCCAGATCCCCTGGACGAGGACCCTCAAGCGCGTCCCCGACATCGCGTACGGGCACCACGAGAAGCTCACCGGCACGGGATATCCCCGCAGCCTGAAGGAAACCGAGATCGCGCTGCCCACGCGGATGATGACCATCAGCGACATCTTCGATGCGCTGACTGCGTCCGACCGCCCCTACAAGCGCGCGGTGCCGAAGGAGAAGGCGTACGACATCCTTCTCGACGAGGCCAAGCGGGGCGAGGTGGACCGCGATCTGCTCAACGTCTTCATCGAGGCCGACGTGCCGGGGAAGGCGCCGCAGGAACCGTGAGGTCTAGGCAGGCTCCGGCTCTTGCGGTTGCCTCGCGAGCCTGATTGCGAGCCAGGCGGTCGGCAGGGAAAGAATCGCGGCCACGATGCACCAGAAGCAGTAGGCGCCGAAGCTCGCCATCTCGATCAAGCCGACCAGATTGAGCAGCACCCAGAGCAGCGAGCCGACCGCGAGCGCGGCGGCGCCGGCCTTGCCGCGCAGATCGGCCAGCGCGCAGAGCACGCCGGCGCAGGCCGCGCCGAGAAGGCCATCGGCCATGCCCAACGGCCAGGCGAAGGAGGCGAGCGCCACCGACTCACAGCCGCTGCCGAACAGAGGGCAGGCCAGCCGATCGAGCTTGTGGATCTGGAAGAAGCCCACGTAGAGCATCGCCAGCGCCGATGCGGCGGCGCAGGCGACGAGCGCGATCCGCTCGCGGCTCCAGAATGTCACCGCGCCGCCGACTTTCGCGCGGCCTCGAATTCGTCGCCCGGCGTCCAGCGGGGCATCGAGGGCGCATCGGCGATGCGCAGTCCGACCGTCAGCTCCAGCTGTGCGTCCTGCACCATGCCGGAGAGGTCCCAGTCGCCGCGATACTCGTCGCTCGGCTGGTGGTAGTCGTGCATCTCGTAGGCCCGCAGCTGCGCCTCGCCCCAGCCGGGCGGACGGCCGGCGAAAGTCGGCCCGCCCTTGGCGTAGAGCACGGGCACGCCGACGCGGGCGAAGGGGAATTGATCGGAGCGATAGAAGGCGCCGCGGTCGGGGAAGGGGTCGCCGTGCACCGCCCGGCCCTGCTCGGCGGCGGCGCGCTTGACGAGGTCGTCGATCGACGACTTGCCCAGCCCGATGACGCCCAGGTCGGTGGTCTTGCCCCATTTGTTGGGGCTGTCGACGTTGATGTCGGCGGCGATGCGGGCTGCCGGTAGCGGCGGATGCTGCGCCAGCCATTTCGAACCGAGCAGTCCCTGCTCCTCGGCGGTGACGAAGGCGAAGTAGAGCGACCGCTTCGGCTGCGCAAAAGTGGCCGCCCGCGCGATGGTGAGGATCACTGCGCATCCCGAGGCGTTGTCGAGCGCGCCGTTGTAGATGCCGTCGGTCGCGGGCGGTACCGGAGGCACCATCCCGAGATGGTCGTGGTGGGCGGTGAAGAAGACCGCCTCGTCGCGCAGCCGCTGGTCGCTGCCGGGCAGCACGCCGATCACGTTCGCGCTCTGGATCGTGCGCATGCGGATCGGCATCTCCAGCGACATCGTCGATCCCAGCGCGAGGGGGCGGAAGTCCTTGCTCTGGGCAGACGCCCGCAACTTCTCCAGATCCTGGCCCGACAGCTGCGCGAGTCGCGCTGCAGCGCCCTCCGAGATCCACGACTGGAACTGCAGGAACTTGTCGTCCGGGGCGGGGGGCAGATCCTGATGCGGCGTGCTCCACGAGGACACGACGACCTGCCAGGGGTATCCCGCGCTCGCGGTCGTGTGAATCAAGATCGCTCCGGCCGCCCCGTGCGCCGCCGCGGTCAGATACTTGTAGTCCCAGCGCCCGTACCAGAGGCGCACGTTCTCGCCCCGGAAGGGCGGGTTGAAATTGAGCAACACGACGACCTTGCCGCGGACGTCGGCGTCCTTGTAGTCGTCCCATCCGTATTCGGGCGCGACGATCCCGTAGCCGGCGAACACGAGCGGCGCGTCCTGGACGCGCGCATGGTCGATGTGAGCGGACGCTTCGAAGACCATGTCCGCCTCGAGACCGTTGCCGGCGTGGAGCACGAGCGACTTGTCGCCGGCGCGGAAGGGGATGTCGCCCGGCACCTGGGCGGCAAGCTCGACGAGCGGCACGGCCTGGTAATAAGTGCCGTTGTCGCCGGCGGGCCGCAGGCCCATCTCCTCCAGCTCGGCGGCGAGGTACTTGATGGCGATTTCCGAGCCGGGAGTCCCCGGCTTTCTCCCTTGCGTGAGGTCGTCGGAGAGAAAGCGGATGTGCGCCGACAGTTCGGCGGCAGTCACCCGCGACGTCGGCGCGGGGGCGGCGAGAAGGAGCGCGAGGAGGATCATGGGCCCAGCCTTTTATCCCGGCTCGGGTCCCGTTGCGATGGGTCGCGACGGGTCGCTGCACCAGTCGCTCCACGACCCGACATAGAGCCGCGCCGGCGGCAAGCCTGCAATCTCGCGGGCGAGAACATCGTGGCAGGCGGTGACACCGCTGCCGCAGGAGCAGATGACGTCGTCTCCGTACCTTTTGTACAAATTGTACAAATCGCCGGGCGCGCGGAAACGACCGTCGGTCTCGAGGTTCTTCTGATAGGGAGCGTTGAGCGCTCCCGGGATGTGCCCGGCGCGGGGATCGAGCGGCTCGGTCTCGCCCCGGTAGCGCTCCGGCGCGCGCGCGTCGAGCAGCACCGACTTCCCGCGCTTCTCCACCTGGGCTCGGTCGGCCAGCCGCGACTTGTCGAGCCGCAGCTGCCGGAGCGGGGCGGGCTCGACGCGCGGCACCTCCTGCGTCACCGGCAGGCCCGCCTCGAGCCAGGCCTTGAAGCCTCCGTCGAGCACCGACGCCCTGCCGTGTCCGTGGACGCGCAGCATGAACCAGAGCCGCGCCGCGATCGCCCCACCCGCATCGTCGTAAACCACTACGTGCGTGTCAGGGAAAACCCCGAGGCGCGAGAGCGTGCCGGCGAACTCCTTCTCACTGGGAAAGGGATGGCGCCCCGGGCCGCCGCGGCGGGAGAGGTCCTCGTCCAGATCGACGAAGACCGCGCCGGGAATGTGCGACTTCGCGTAGCTGGCCCGGCCGCTCCCGCCCGTCGCCGACCAGCGGGAGTCGACGATGCGCACTCCGGGGTGCGCCGAAAGCCAGCGGACATCGACCGTCGCGGCCGTATCCGACATGGCTCTATTTTTCCCACATCCTTCACTCTTGCACCCCATGCTATCTTGCACTCATGTCCGAGGTCGAACGTCTGCTCGTCGTGGATGACGAGGCTCCCATCCTCCACGCGCTGCAGCGGACCTTCGAGGCGGCCGGCTATCAAGTCACGGCCTGCGCCGATCCCGCCGAGGCCCTCGATCGGCTCCGGGAGAAGCCCTACCAGGTTCTCTCCGCCGATTACATGATGCCGGGCATGACCGGCGCGGAGTTTCTCGCGCAGGCCAAGGCCCTGCAGCCCGAGACCATCCGGATTCTCGTCACTGCGGCCCACGATTTCTCCGCCGCGGTGGATGCGATCAACAACGGCGAGATCTTCCGCATCCTCGCCAAGCCCTGGAACCGCGTCGAGCTGCTCGGAACCGTGCGCCAGGCGTTCGATACCTATGCGCTGCGGGAAAAGAACCGCCAGCTGACCGCCATCGTCCAGTCGCAGAATGCCGAGCTGGCCATGCTCAACAAAGGGCTGGAGCGGCTGGTGGAGGAGCGCACCACCAATCTCCTCGACGGGATGGTGGCGGTGCTCGACTACCGCGACACCGAGACGCAGTGGCACTCGCGCCGCGTCTCGCGCTTCACCCGCCGCATCGCCGAGCAGCTGGGGGTCAAGGACCCGCTCGAGCTGCGGACCATCGAGATGGGCGCGCTCTTGCACGACATCGGCAAGATCGGCGTGCGCGACGCCGTGCTGCTCAAGCCCGGACCGCTCGACCAGGACGAATGGACCGAGATGCGCGAGCATCCGCGCCTCGGCTGGGCGCTCTTGCAACGCATCGAGTTCCTCCGCGACGCCAGCGTCATCGTGCTGCAGCACCAGGAGCGATACGATGGCGGCGGCTACCCGGCGGGGCTCAAGGCCGAACAGATCGTGCTCGGCGCGCGCCTCTTCGCGGTGGCCGACACCTACGACGCGATCACTTCCGACCGCCCCTACCGCAAGGCGCAGTCGCACGACCAGGCGATCACGGAGATGCAGCGCGTGGCCGGCACGCAGCTCGATCCGAGGGGCGTCGCCGCCTTCTGCGGCTTGCCCGAGGCGGAATGGCAGGCCATCCGCCGTGACGTCGAGAAGATTTCGCTGCTCGAGCAGGAGTGGGGCTGGACGCCGCCGAAGCGCATCTTCGAGCAGATCCGCGAGATCGCCTCGCGGCAGAAGCAGCCCATCTCCGACCCGCCGCCTCACGTTTCAGGGAGCTAGCAGGAACCAGGCCTTGAGGTAGTCGGTCTCGGGCACGCCGACGAGCGGAGGATGGTCGCGGCCCGCGCCGCGACGCTCGAGCAGCTGCAGCGGCCTCTTCGCCTCCTGCGCCGCCCAGGCGACGACCTCGCCGAACATTTCCTGCGTGACGCGGCCCGAGCAGGAGCAGGTGACGAGCAGCCCGCCCGGCTGGAGGAGACGGACGGCGCGATAGTTGATCTCCCGATACGCGCGCAGCGCGCCCTCGAGGCCTTCCTTGCGCTTGGCGAATGCGGGCGGGTCGAGGACGACCGTGTCGAACTTGCGCCCCTCTTTGTCGAAGGCGCGCAGCACCTCGAGGGCATTGGCGGCGCGCGCCTCGAGGTTGCGCAAGCCGTTGCGGTCGGCGTTCTCGGCCGTGCGCTTCACCGCCGCCGCGTCTTGATCGATCGCCACGACGTGCTCCGCCCGTCGCGCGAGCTGCAGGGCGAAGCCGCCGTGATAGCAGAAGGCGTCGAGCGCCTCGCCCTTGGCCAGCTCGGCGGCGCGCAGATGATTTTCCGCCTGGTCGAGAAAGCCGCCGGTCTTGTGGTCCTCGAGCAGGTCGACGCTCAGCTCGATCTGTCCCTCGTGATAGGCGGCGACGACCGGCGCCTTTCCCTGGAGAAGCTCGGCCCGCCGGGGCAGCCCCTCGAAGTCGCGGGCGCTGCCGTCGTCGCGCGCCACGACCGCTTGCGCGCCGGTCACCTCGGCCACGATGCGCGCCAGGCTTTCGCGGCGGACCTCCGCCCATTCGGCGAGGTGCTGCACAGCGGCGGCGCGGCCGTAGAGGTCGACGAAATAGCCCGGGAGCAGATCGGCCTCGCCGTGCGCCATGCGGAAGGCATCCGCTTGGGGAAAGAGGGCGCGCCGCCGCTCGAGCGCGCGCTTCAGCCGCAATGCGAGCAGCGCTTCATCGAGCGGCTCGTCCTTGCGCGACAGCACCCGCAGCGCGATCGGGCTCTTCACCGCCCAGAACGCTCGGGCGATGAAATTGCCGCGCGCATCGACGATGCGCACCTCGGCGCCGCTGGGCAGATCCGGCTCGCCCTGCACGTCGGCCCGGAAGATCCAGGGATGGCCCGCTCGCGCTCGCGCCGCGCCCTTCTGCCGGACGGTGACGGTGGGCGCGCTCATCGCGGTGTAGGCAAGTCTGTCATGGGCGCGCCTCGCGCGCATGCGGTAATCTCTCTGCGATGACGCCAGAAGACGGCGCCAGCGCGAAGAAGATCACCCCGCTCGGCGGCTGCACTCCGGAAGAGGCGCGCCGGCTGGCCGAGTCGCTGGACTCGAACATCTCCCGCGCGCTGCGCGGCAAGCAGGAGATCGTCGAGCTGGCGCTGGCGGCGCTGGCGGCAGGCGGACATCTCCTGCTCGAGGACGTGCCCGGCGTAGGGAAGACCACGCTGGCGCAGGCGCTGGCGCGCTCGCTCGACCTCGCTTTCGCCCGCGTGCAGTTCACCAGCGATCTGTTGCCCGGCGACATCACCGGTGTCTCCATCTACGATCAGTCGCGCGCCTCCTTCCTCTTCAAGCCGGGGCCGATCTTCGCCAACCTGATCCTCGCCGACGAGATCAATCGGACCACGCCGCGCACGCAGAGCTGTCTTCTCGAAGCGATGTCCGAAGGCCAGGTCTCGGTCGACGGCGTGGCCCGCCCCTTGCCTGCGCCGTTCATGGTGCTCGCGACACAGAATCCGCACGAGCACGCCGGAACGTATCCGCTGCCGGAGTCGCAGCTCGATCGATTCCTCTTGCGGCTCTCCGTCGGGTACCCCGCGGCGGAGGTGGAGCGCGAGCTTCTCCTCGGCGGAGGCACGCACGAGGAGCTGATGCATCTGCGCCCGGTCGCCTCCGCGCAGGATGTGCGGCGCCTGCAGGGAGCGGCGGCCGGCGTGAAGGTGGCGCGGGAGATCGCCGACTACGTGCTCGCCATCGCCGCGGCGACGCGCAATACGCCGCTCGTCTCCTTGGGCGCCTCGCCGCGCGGAGCGATCGCGCTGCTCGGGGTGGCGAAGGCGCGCGCTCTCTTGCGCGGCCGCGGCTACGTCGAGCCCGACGACGTCAAGGACCTGTGCGTGCCGGTCCTCGCCCACCGCATCACGCTGTCGGGGCGCGGGCCAGGCGGCGGCGAGATCGAGCGCCTCTCCGCCGAGCGCGTCGTCCGCGATCTGGTCGAGCAGGTGCCGGTGCCGGAGTGACTCCGGACTGGAAACGGCGGCTGACCTTCACGCGCGTGGGCCGCTGGTACACCGGGCTCACCATCGGCATCGGCCTCGCCGCCATCAATACCGGAAACAATTTGCTCTTCCTCGTGCTCGGCCTCCTTCTCGCGAGCATCGCAGTCTCAGGAATCCTCTCCGAACAGAGCCTCAAGGGCGTCCGTGTCGAGCGGCGCCTGCCCTCGGGCGCGACGGCCGGCGAGCCCGCGCTGATCGGGCTCCTCGCCCGGAACACCAAGCCGCGCGCCCCCTCGTTCTCGCTGGAATTGCGCGAGAGGGGCGGCGACGTCGAAGGGCGCGGCTTTCTCGTCCTGCTCCCCGCGCAGCAGGCGGCCGAAGCCGCCTACCGCTTCGTTCCCGAGCGGCGCGGCGTGCATCGTTTCGAGCAGCTGGAGGTGGCCACCCGCGCGCCTTTCGGTCTCTTCGAGAAGTCGCGGCCGCTCGATGCGCCGGCCGAGCTGATCGTCTTCCCCCGCCGGGTGGCGCCGCCGCAGCTGCAGGCGCGCTCTTCGGCGCGCGACGGCGAGCGGCCGGAGGACCGCATCGGCGTGGGCTACGAGATGCACTCGCTCCGCGACCACCGCGCGGGCGAGGACGCTCGCACCATCCACTGGAAGAGCAGCGCGCGGGCGGGCCGGCTCATCGGCGTGGATCGCGAGCAGGAGCACCGCAGGCGGGTCTGCGTGCTGCTCGACCATCGACGTCTCTCGGGAGCGATGCTCGAGTCCGCGGTGGAGAAGGCCGCGGCCCTGGTCGAACGGGAGATGGATGCCGGCGCCGAGGTCTCGCTCGCGCTCTGCGGCGAGGGACTTGCGTCGGGAAGCGGCGAGGCGCACCTGCGCGCTGCGCTGACGATGCTCGCCTTGGTGCAGCCCGCGCCGCGTGGGCCGGCGCCTGCCCCGGAGTCGGGAGCGGCGGTTCTCGAGGCATCGCCATGAAGCTCTTCGCCGGGAAGGGTGTCTCGCTGCTGCAGGCGCAACAGCTGGCCGGGTCGCTGGCGGCGCTCTCCGCTTTTGCCGCGTGCGCCGTCTCGGAAGAGCTCGGACTGGCCCTGCTCATCCTTTTTCCGGCTGCGCTCATCGGCGCGCACTACTGGGGAGGGCGCTTCTACGAGAAGGCGCAGTGGGCCTGGACGGTCCTGGTCGTCTTTGCCTTCCTCGTCTTCGCCGCGCAGGTGCTCGCCGGACAGCTCGACATCGTGCTGGCCGCGGCCCGCTTCGCTCTCTTGCTCTGCATCCATCGTCTCTGGCATCGGCGCAACCAGCGCGACGAGCTGCTCCTGCTTCTGCTCTGTCTGCTCCTGCTCTGCGCCGGCGCTGCCCTCTCCGCACAGCTGCTCTTCGGATTCGCCTTCCTCGCCTTTTCGGTCACCGCCACCTGGGCCATGGCCTTCACTCACTTGCGCTTCGAGATCGAGTCCGGCCGGGGACCGGCGGGCTCGGCCGCGCTGTTGCAGTCGCGCCGCATCGCCACCCCTGCGCTGCTCGCGGGGCTGGGCGGGCTCTCGCTGCTCGGCCTGGTCGGATCGGCGCTCATCTTCTTCACCTTCCCCCGCGTGACGATCGGCGGGCTGCGGCGCCCTTCGCGCGGCGTGCCGGTGGCGGGGCTGGGCGACCGGATCGACCTCTCCGGTCACGGCACGATCGCCGATGACCCGCGCGTGGTCCTGCGGGTGCGGCTCGACCCGCCGCCCGATGCGGGGCGCAAGAGCCTGACGGAGCACTGGCGCGCCCGCGCGCTCTCGGTCTGGACCGGGCTGGGTTGGCGCGCGCTCGAGTCTGGGCTGGCACCGGCGCGCTTCCCCCCGCCGCCGAAGCTGAGCAAGGCACGGCGCCAGCCGCCGCTCGTCGCCGACATCGAAGCCGTGGCGGGATTCAGCGAAGGAGTGATCCTCACTCCCGAGGGCTGGCCATTGGCCGTCAGCTTCGGCCGGCCGCTCTCGGCGCGAGGGTCCGCGCTGCGCCTCTATCGCGACGCGGCCGGCGACTTCTTCTACCAGCCGGTCGAAGTCGGCGACTTGCGCTACACGGTGGTGGCGGAGCGGACGACGCCCGAGCTCGATCTGCTCCGCGGCCGCGGCGAGAAGTATCCTCCTTGGCTGGCGGCGGATCTGGCGGTACCGGCCGATCTCGATCCGCGCCTGCGCGACCTCTCCAGGCGTCTGACGGCGGAAAAGGATCCGGCCGACGCCGCGACCGCTGTCGAGCGCTACCTGTCCTCGACCCTGCAGTACAGCCGCGAGCTGGCGGGCGAGCAGAAGGACCCCATCGCGCACTTTCTCTTCGAGCGGCGCAAGGGACACTGCGAGCTGTTCTCCAGCGCGATGGTGCTCTTGTTGCGCACCGCCGGCATTCCCGCGCGCAACGTCACCGGATATTACGGCGGCGAGTGGACCGACGCCGGCTACTACGCGGTGCGGGCCGGCGACGCGCACAGCTGGGTCGAAGTGTATTTCCCGCGCGCTGGCTGGGTGCTGTTCGATCCCACTCCCGCTGCCGAGCGCGGCAGCCGGCAGGAGGGACTCTGGGCGCGCGCAGTGCTCGCCTGGGATGCGCTGCAGCAGAAGTGGCGCGCGTTCATCGTCGACTACGACTTGCTCGCGCAGGCGCAGATGGTGAAGCAGATCGGCTCGATGCTCAGCGAGGCAGGCCGCCGGCTCTCGGGGAAGGGCGCCGGCGCGGCGCAGCTCCGGCTCGTGCTCGGTGGGCTCGTCGCGCTGGTCGTGGCCGCACTGCTCGGGTTTGCCCTCCGGCGGGTGCGCCTCGGCGGCCGGCGCGGGGCCATGCTCGGGATCGACGAGCGCCGCGCGCTGCAGCTCTGGCGGCGGGCGCGGCGGCGGCTCTCGCGGGCGGGGATCGAGCTCGGTCCGGCCACGACTCCGCAGGAGGCCGCGGAGAGGGCCCGAGTCGCCGCCGCTCACGAGCTGGTGGCAGCCTACAGCGCCGCTCGTTGGGGTGGCGCGCGCCTCTCGGCGGAGCAGGCGCGAGCGCTCTTGCGCGGCCTCGACCGGGCGCTCGCCGGCGCGTAAATTCCCTCTCATGCCCGAGCTGCCCGAAGTCGAGATCGCCTCGCGCCAGCTGCGCCACTGGCTCCTGGGGAAGCGCATCGCCCGCGCCCGCGCCGAGCGGACACGCGTCATCCGAGGCCAAGGGCCGCAGCGCTTCGCCGCGCTCGCCGGACACGCGCTCTCGGACATCGAGCGCTTCGGCAAATGGATGCTGCTCTCCTTCGACGGCGGCGAGGGGCTGCTCTCGCATCTGGGGATGACCGGCAAATGGATCCGGCGCCGGCCGGGCGAGGACGCTTCTTCCCATGTCCGCGCCACGGTGCAGCTCGACGACGGCAGCGCGATCGACTACCGCGATCCGAGGCTCTTCGGCCGGCTGGTGCGCGGCAAGACGGCGGCGCTGCGGCAGCTTTCGCCGTTGCGGGCGCTGGGACCCGACCCGCTCGAGGAGATCGACGTCGATCGCCTGCACGACCTGCTCTCGCGCACGCAGCGCTCCCTCAAGGAGGCGCTGATGGACCAGCGCGTCCTCGCTGGCCTGGGGAACATCCTCGTCTCGGAAGCGCTCCATCGCGCGCGGCTCGATCCGCGGCGGCGGGGGACCTCGCTTTTGCGCGAGGAGACCGAGCGGCTGGCGGACGCGATCCGCGAAGCGATTCGCGCTTCGCTGGCGGAGGAGGACAGCCCCGAGCCCATCACCTACGTCGAAGAGGGAGGGGAGAACTTCTTTCTCGTCTACGATCGCGCGGGCCAGCCCTGCTACACCTGCCGGACTCCAATCCAGCGGCTCGTGCAAGGCGGCCGGAGTACCTTCTTCTGTCCCTTCTGCCAGCGCACGGAGAGGAAAGGCGCGCAGAGGCGGCGCAAGCGGGCGCTCGCCTGACGGGCGTTGCCTCCCTCGCCAGCCGTTCCCAAGTTGCGCAATGTGCTCCTCGCACCTGTCGACGACGTGCGTGAACTCGCCGCTCATTCGCGGGCGCTGGCCATCTTGCAGGAGGAAGGCCTCGACCCGATGATCGGCGGGGCTTACGCCCTTCGCGTCCACACCGGCATCTGGCGCGACACCAAAGACCTCGACCTGTTCATCCGCAAGGACGTGGTCGACTCCGCCCTGAAGGCGCTCCGCCGCGCCGGCTACCGGACGGAGTTCACCGATCCCTACTGGATCGCCAAGGCCTACAGCGACCCTTACTTCGTCGACCTCATCTTCTCCTCCGGGAACGGCATCGCCATCGTCGACGAGCTCTGGGTCCGCCGCGCGGGAGTCGCGCGCGTCCTCGATCGCGACGCGCTGGTCGTTCCGCCCGAGGAGATGATCTGGTCCAAGGCCTTCATCCAGGAGCGGGAGCGCTTCGACGGAGCGGACATCCACCACCTCCTGCGCTGCCAGGGCGCGAGGCTGGATTGGAAGCATTTGCTCATGCGCTTCGAGCAGCACTGGGAAGTGCTCTTCGCGCACCTGGTGACCTTCCGCTTCGCCTTTCCCGGCGAGAAGGACCAGGTTCCCGCCTGGGTGATGCGCGATCTCGCCGGGCGAGTCGAGGAGGCCGAGGGGGAGCCCGCGCGCGCCGATCGCATCTGCCGCGGCACGCTGCTCTCGCGCCAGCAGTATCTGCACGAGACGAATGTCGAGGGGTACCGGGACGCCCGCGAGAAGGAATCTCCCGGCTGGACCGGCGACCGAGCCTTTCCGGTCTCGTACCCTTCGGGCGAGTGAGGCGAGATGCGCATCGCGGCCGTCGGTGATCTCCATTGCCGCGCCGATACTCGGCGCAACGTCGCCGTCGCGCTGCGCGGGGTGGACCAGGAAGCGGAAGTGCTTCTCCTCGCCGGCGACTTGACCGACCACGGGACGCCCGAGGAGGCCAGCTGGCTGGCGGAGGAGCTCGCGCAGATCAAGATGGAGAAATGCGCGGTGTTGGGGAACCACGACTACGAGGCCGGACAGGAGGCGGTGGTGCGCAAGGCGCTTCGCGACGCCGGCGTGCACGTCCTCGACGGCGAGCCCTGGGCGGTGAACGACCTCGGCGTCGCGGGCGTCAAGGGTTTCGCCGGCGGCTTCGAGCACGCGCAGCTGCAGCGCTTCGGCGAGGCTTCGCTCAAGGTCTTCGTCGATACCTGCATCGAGGAAGAGCTCAAGCTGGAAAAGGCGCTCTTCCAGCTTCGCACTCGCCATCGCATCGCGCTCTTGCACTACGCCCCCTGCCGGCAGACGCTGGAGGGCGAGCCGCTGGAGATCTTTCCCTTCCTCGGCGCAACCCGCCTGGCCGGTCCGCTCGATCAGCTTCGCCCCAACCTCGCCATCCACGGCCACGCACACCGCGGCGTTCTCCGCGGCGCGACGCTCGGCGGGATTCCCGTCTTCAACGTCGCGCTCCCGGTGCTCCGCCGGCTGGAGAAGCCGCTCGGCTACCTCACGATCGATCTCTAGTCGGCGCGATCTCCCGGTACAGGTACGTGAGCCGCAGCTCCCCTCCTTTCACTCTCGCCAGCGCATCGGCCCCGATGCGGACGAATTTCACCGCGGTCTCGGGCAGGCGCGCGCTGACCCACTTGAGCGTCTGCGCCGCCCAGATGGAAAACATCGGCCTCTTTCGCGCCTTGTCCGCCGCGCGCCAGAACGTCACGTGGGCGTAGAGCCGTGCGGGATGCAGCTCCCCCGCCGGCGCGTTCTTGAGCTGGAGCACGAGGCAATCCGATCGCTCCTCGTCGATCTGCCACCACCCCTTGAAGGGACCCGCTGGCTGCAGATGCGCGATGACGTCCGCGCTGTGTTTGCGGTGGAAGAGATAGAGGCGCTGCTCGCCGGGCAGGGACTCCCTTCGCTCGAGCTTCGTCGGATCGCGCAGCAACTCCTGCGCATCGCCCCGCAGATACCGCCCTCCCGAATGCACCAACCCCGGGTCGCGCCGGTCCAACTCGGCGAGAAGGTCGCGCACGTCGATCTCGGTGAGAAAGGCCCACAGCTGTCGCGCGGCCATCGCCGCAGGATGGCATCATTCGATGACCACCGGAATGGCGTCCGTTCGTGCCGGCCCGGCGCCGAGGGTCATCTCGAAGCGTCCGCGGCGCGCAAACCAGGCGTAGAGATGCGAGCCTGCGACTTGCCTCCCGCCCGGCAACGTCCAGCGGATGGCGGCCGACTCGCCTTCGGCGGCCTGCAAGGAACAGCCCGCGCCCGCGCGCGCATGCAGTGCGCCGTCTTTCATCTCGCAGCTGCCGGCCGTTACGGCGACGAGCGAATCATCGGGGCGCGCCTCCACTTGAAGCGTAGGACCCTGGCCGTCGTCATCGACGAAACGGACAGTTCCGACATCGCCAAAAGGCGCGAGCCGATCCCGATCGACGCTGATCGAGATGCGGGCGGGCGAATCGCCCTCGGCAGGTCCCAGCTTGATCCACTTCCGATCGGCGCTCGCCCTCCATTTGCGAGGCGCTCCGCTCTGGGTGCGGATGGAGACGGTTTGGGTAAGGAAGGCGCGGCTCCGGAACGTCAGCGACGCGCGAGACAGAGCCAGTGCCTGTGGGGCCGGCTCGTCCATCTCGAAAGCGTCGAAGGCCTGGGCGACGTTGAGGCGGCCGTGCTCCGCTCCTTCGAGCAGCGCTCTCGCCACCTGCTCCAGCGATGCCTCCGGGTGCGCTGCCCAGAGCAGCGCCGCTGCTCCGCTGACATGCGGCGCGGCCATGCTGGTTCCATCGTATCGCTCGTATCGTCCTGGCGCGGTCGTCGAGAGAATTCCTACGCCGGGCGCGACGATGCGCGAGCCTCGGTTGGAAAATGTGGCGAGCAGATCGTCCGGCGTGGTCGCGCCGACGGAGAGCACGTTGTCCGCGTCGAGGCCGGCGGGAAAGTCAGGGCTTCTGCCCGAGCCGTTTCCCGCCGCCGCGACAAAGAGCGCGCCGCGCCTGCCGGCCCTCTCGATCGCTCGCGCCAGCGCCTGGCTTCTTCCACCGCCACCCCAGGAGGCATTGATGACGCGCGCGCCATGGTCGACCGCGTAGTCGATCGAGCGCGCGAGGTCGTCGCTGCGGCCGCCTCTGGGACCCAGCCCGCGCACCGCCATGATCGAGACATTCCAGTTGACGCCGACGACGCCGAGATGGTTGTCGCCGGCGGCGCCGATGGTCCCCGAGACGTGCGAGCCATGCCAGCGCGCCTCGCCCTCGGGGGCAGGAGATGGGTCGCCGTCTCCATCGACGAAGTCGGCGCCGTGCCAGTCATCGACGATGCCGTCGCCATCGTCGTCTTCGCCGTTGCCCGGAATCTCCTGCGGGTTGGTCCACAAGTTCGACTGCAGATCGGGATGGTCGAGCGCGACGCCGTCGTCGATCACGGCGACCGTGACGCTGCGATCGCCCACCGTGCGCGCCCATGCCTGGTTTGCCTCGATCTTCGTCAGCGCCCATTGATCCCGGTGGCGCGGATCGTTCGGCATCCGGCTCGCCTGATAGATGTAGACGGGCTCGGCGAACTGGACTCCCGGCGCGCGTTCCAGTTGTTCCGCGGCTTTCGCTGCATCCGTGCCCGGCTCGAGCGGCAAGCGCAGGAGCGGCGCTTCTCCGTCGGGCGCGAGCGACTCGAGCGCGACGATGGGCGGTCCCTTCTCGGGATCGGCCCGGCCTTCTGGAGGGGCCGCGCCAGGCTCGAGCTGCACCAGGATCGAATCGGAGGCATGGATGGCCGGCGACCCGCGCGCGACGCAGCCGGCCGCGGCGATCGCCGCCGCAAGGATGGCAGCGCGACTCGGTTTCTTGCGCCGCCGCCTCGGCAGCTCGTCTTGCTCGTCCTCGATCTCGTCGAGATCGAAAAGCGGATCGCGCGGCTCGAACCGCGCATCGAGAAAGCGCAGCGGCCAGAACGGATCGCCCGAGCTCACCGGCAGGTCCGAAAGATTCCGATCCATGCAAAAGCCCCCCGAAGATGGACCGCGCTGCGCGGCCGGGCGGGGCAATTGCACCGGACGTGCCGGCCACGCTCAGAGGGGGGCGCGCTGTTCCGACGGTCCCGGTCCGCGACCCCGGTCGCGAAATGGACCGCCGCCTGCTCTCAGACCAGCTCGTAGGCGCGCGCGAGCGCAGCGTCGAGCCGGGCGGGATCGCCGCCGCCCGCCTGCGCCAGCTCTGGCTTGCCGCCGCCGCGGCCGCCGAGCGTCTTGGACAGCTCCTTCACCAGATCACCCGCGCGATATTTCTCGGAGAGGTTGCTGGGAAACACCGCGACGAGCAGCGTCGCCTTGCCGTCCTTCTCGCCGCCCAGGACCACGATGCCGCTCTTCATCTGATCGCGCAGCTTGTCGGCCAGCTCGCGCAGCGCCTCCGGATCGCCGTTGTCGTGCCGCGCCGCCAGCACCTTGACGCCGTGCACCTCGCGCGCGCCCAGAGCCGGCCTTGAGCACGAGGTCCCTGGGCTGCGCCTTGAGCGCCGAGGCGACGCGCGCCAGCTGCTGCTCCTCTTCATGGATCAGATCGATCGCTTCCGGCCCGGTGACGGCGAAGATGCGACGCACCCCGGAGGCGATGGCGCCTTCGCTGGTGATCTTGAAGAAACCGATGTCTCCAGAGCGGGCGACGTGCGTCCCTCCGCACAGCTCGAGGGAGGGTCCGATCTGCAGCACGCGGACTTTCGCCAGCTGCGTGTACTTGTCGCCGAAGAAGGCGATGGCCCCGGACTTCAGGGCCGCCTCGGGATCCATCACCCGGGTCTCCGCCTCGTAGTTGTCGCGGATGAGCTCGTTGACGCGGTTCTCCAGCCCGACTCGCTGCTCGTCGGTGAGCGGCTGGTAGGCGGTGTAATCGAAACGCAGGTGATCGGGCGCCACCACCGATCCGGCCTGCTTGGCTCCCTCCCCGAGCAGCTCGCGCAGGGCTCGGTGGAGAAGGTGGGTGGCGCTGTGGTTGCGCCGCAGGCCCGCACGCCGCCGCTCGTCGACGATCAGCTCGACCTTCTCGCCAAGACTAAATGTTCCCTCCAGCACCTTGGCCTTGTGGACGATGAGACCCTGCACGGGCCGCTGGGTATCGAGGATCTGCGCGCGCGCAGCGCTGCTGGTCACGATGCCGGTGTCGCCGATCTGGCCGCCCGACTCTCCGTAGAAAGGAGTGCGATCGAAAGTGAGCTCGCCTTCCTGTCCTTCCGCGATCTGCTGCACGCGCTTTCCGCCGACCACGATCGCCTTGAGGGTGGCCTCGGCCGCCACCTGCTGATAGCCGAGAAATTCGCTCTCCCCCACTTCGGCGGCGAGGGACTTGTGCAGGTCGGTGATGGCCGCCTCCCCCGACCCGGTGAAGGCACTGCGAGCGCGCTGCTCGTCCATCCGCTTCTCGAACCCGTCGACGTCGACCGTCGCGCCTTTTTCCGCGGCGATGACCTGGGTGAGATCGAGCGGAAAGCCGTAGGTGTCGTAAAGGAGGAAGGCGTTGTCGCCGGAGATCTGCTTGCCCTTCGCGAGCCATTCGGCGAGGAGCTCGTTCCCCCGGCGCAAGGTGCGCTCGAAGGCCTTGGTTTCCTCTCGCGCCACCAGGAGGATGTGGTCGCGGCTGGAGCCGAGCTCGGAATATGCTGCCCCCATCGCACGGACGACCGCATCGCAGGCGTCTGGCAGGCAGTCGATCGCGCCGAGCATCTCGGCGTGGCGGATGGCGCGGCGCATGATCCGGCGGAGCACGTAGCCCCGGCCCTCGTTGGAGGGAAGGACGCCGTCGGCCACGAGGAAAGCAGTGGCGCGGGCGTGATCGGCGATGACGCGCATCGACCCCACGTACTTTGCGGCCGGATCGTATTTCAGGCCGGTCGCCTTGCCGATCGCGTCGACGATGGGCCGGAAGAGATCGGTGTCGTAGTTGGAAGGGACGTTCTGCACCGCCGCAGCGACGCGCTCGAGGCCCGCCCCGGTGTCGATGGAGGGCTTGGGCAAGGGGAGCAAAGGCCCGTCCGGCTCCTTGCGCTCGAACTGCATGAAGACGAGGTTCCACAGCTCCACCCACGAGTCGCTGTCCTCGACTGCATTCAAGCGGAAGAACCGGTCGGCGTGCTCGTCGATCTGCTTCTGCGAAGCCTCGCCCGGCAGACGATAGAGATGGATCTCGCTGCACGGCCCGCACGGTCCCGTGGGACCCATCGCCCAGAAGTTGTCCTTCTCGCCCAGCCGGAAGATGCGCTGCTTGCGCACGCCGATCGACTTCCACAGCTCCTCGGCCTCGTCGTCGTCGCGGAAGACGGTCACCGCCAGCCGCTCCGCGGGCAGGCCGAGGGTGCGGGTGACGAACTCCCAGGCCCAGGCGATGGCCTCCTTCTTGAAGTAATCGCCGAAGGAGAAGTTCCCCAGCATCTCGAAGAAGGTGTGGTGGCGCGCGGTGAAGCCGACGTTCTCCAGGTCGTTGTGCTTTCCACCGGCGCGAACGCATTTCTGGCTGGAACAGGCGCGCTTGTAGTCGCGCGTCTCGCGGCCGGTGAAGACGTCCTTGAACTGGTTCATTCCGGCGTTGGTGAAGAGCAGCGTCGGGTCATTCTGTGGAACGAGCGAGGAGCTCTTCACCCGCTTGTGCCCCCGCTCCTCGAAGAAGCGGAGGAACGCCTCGCGGATTTCAGCGGCGGTCCGGGGCTGGGGAGACA
The DNA here is from genome assembly GCA_005879315.1 of Deltaproteobacteria bacterium. Lineage (GTDB taxonomy): Bacteria > Myxococcota > Myxococcia > Myxococcales > 40CM-4-68-19 > 40CM-4-68-19. Next base: position 123,744 of record VBLC01000035.1, read on the forward strand.
TGGGGGCGGGAAGATAAGGAAAGCCGCCCCTTTTGTCACTTCACCGCGCTCAGAACGAAATGAACGTGGCGATGCCCGCCTGGAAGGTGTCGATGGCCTGGATGTGCGTAGCGCCCGGCTGCAGCGCCCAGCGGCGCTGGAAGTCGACCCGCATGTAGATGGGCCCGAACATCTTGTAGGCCAAAGACGCGGCGAGAAGGGATCGCTCATCGAGCTTGAAGGCGTCGTCGAATCCGCTCTTCATGTTCTTGCGCAGGTAGTAGGCCGAGACCTTGAGGAGCTCGAATTTGGGGAGGGTGGCGAAGAAGCCGAGCGAGGCGCCGTTGGGGTCGCCCTGGTAGTCCTGGTAGAGCCCGCCGATCTGCAGGAAGCCGGCGAAGCCGAAGGCGAGCTCGCCGTAGTAGCCCTTGCGATCGATCGAGGTCGGGTCGATCCCCGGCGCATTGTGCGCGTCCGTCGCGGCGATGTATTTGGGTTTGTAGGTGGTCGTTGCGCCCGAGAGGACCGCGTACTGGATGCGGCCCAGGTCGTAGGTCTGGTCGAAGTACTCGGGGATGTATCCGGGCTGCATCATCCGGTACTCGAGGCGGGCCTGCACGTTGATCTGCAAGACCGGCACGGGCAGGTAGAGATCCGTCAAGACGCCGGTGTGCAGGCCGTTTCCGGCGCCGGCGATGCGATTCAAATCGACGTACGGGATGACGCTGATGAGCGAGTTGCGCAAGAGCTCGAACTCAGTGTCCACGCCTCCGGCATAGATCGCCTGGGAAGCGGCGATGATGGGGTTGCCCTTGCCGTCCTGCGTGAGCGTCCCGTCGGCGTTGTAGGTCAGCGCCCGCGGCGCCGCGAGGTCGCTGACGAAGGAGACGCCGACGGCCCACCCGCGCAAGAAGGGCGTCTCGCCGAAGGGCCGCAGATACGCGCGCGTGCCCACCAAGGTCGGATTGGCGACGTAATCGGTCAGGGTCTCGATCCCGAAGTAGGTGCCGTTCAGGTCGAGGGCGAGGCCGACCTTGGGATGGTCGAGGCTCAGGTTGTTGGCGTAGCGATTGATGAGCGTGCCGTGGCCGAGCGTGGCTCCCCAGAGCTGACCGGCGAGGAAATAGACCGGGTCGCGCTTGTGCCCGTAGCGGACGAAGCGGATGAGACGGGCGAAGCTCTGCGGCTCGTCCCAGTCGCGCTTGCGGATGACGCCGCGGTAGGTGATGTCCTCGCGCCGGATGCCGGCCTCGGGCGAAACCAGAAGGTTCGAGGGAAGCGAGAGGCCGAGTCCCACCGGGCCGAGGCTGAACTCGGTGTTGATCACCGTGCTCATGTAGCTGCCTTCGCCCGCGATGCGCGTGTACCCGAAGCCGACGAAGGCGCCCTCCCGGCCGCTGAAGATCTGCGAGGGATCGGCGAACGCCTGTCCCACGCCCGCTGCGTTCGGCTGGTTCTGGCCCGCGACGCCGAGCGGCTCGGGCGGCGGCTCTTGCTGCGCGGCGGCGGCTGTGCTCAGGGCCAGAAGGAGGAGGGCGCTGCGGTAGGACATTTGGGCTCCATTTGCAGGGGCTGCACGACGGTACCCAACACAGATCAGGAGAGCCAGAAACCGGCCGCGGTCACTTCGTGCGCGCGATCACCGCCGGCGCAGGATGAGCGCGCGGAAGAGCTGGGCGAAACCGCCGGACGCAGTCGCATCGGGCCAGTGCGGCGAGCCCAGAAGGGGCAATTCCAGCGAAAGGAGGCGCGAGAGGAGCGGATGGCGGCGGCGCACCTCCTCGGCGGGTGCGGCGAAGACCTCGCAGGAAGTGAAACGGCGCAGGCGCCAGAGGTCGGTGTAGCTCGCACAGCGGACCGAGAGGTCGGCTCCGAGAAGCTCGTGCAGCGGGAGCTGCTCGACGGCGAGGCCTGCGCCCTCGGCAGCGTCGCGGAGCTGGCGGAAGTCGATCGACCACTCGAGGTGCTCGCCCTGGCCGAAGGCGGCGAGCAGCCGGATCGGCGCGGGATCGAAGTCCCCGCCGAATTCGCTGAGGACGGCTGCGCCGCCGCTGGAGAGGACGCGCGCGATCTCGAGGACGAGCTCGATGGCGCCGGCGTTGCGGCCGCGCTCGGCCGGGAGATCGGCCATCATCTCGTTGGCGAGGATGAGGCCGTCGAAGGATCTCGTCCTCAAGGGGAGCGCGACCGCGTCGGCGCGCAGGCCTTGCCAGCGGCGGTGGGCGCCGCCCGGTTGCGAAGGCTCGAGCAGCCGTCGTCGCTGTGCGCGCAGCAGCGCCGGCGAGAGATCGAGCGAGGTCCAGCGCGACTGCGTGAACGGCCCGGCGTCGCCGCGCCAGGCAGCCTCGGCCAGGTGTCCTGCGCCTCCGCCGATCTCGAGCACGCCGCGTTGTCCCGGCCCGATGCCGCGGCTGCCGATCCCCTGGAGGAGCGCCTCGCCATACCGGCGGCCGCCCAGCGCGGGATGGGGAAGGCGCAAGAGGTGCGAGATGGTGCACTCCACCTCGTCGAACCGCCGCCGCGCCGGGAGGCGGTCGAGGCGGTGGTGCGCTCGGGTGGCGTCCTCCACTCGGCCGGGAGTTGTCGCGCGGCCGAGGGGTGGCGGGCAAGTCAGACTGCCGGCGGCGTGATGCGCAGCGTCCCTGAGGATGGCTGCGTGAGCGTCAGCGGATCGAGCCCCGCCTGCGCCGGGCCGTTCAGGACGCTGCCCGACAGAGTGAACTGCGAGCCGTGGCAGGGGCAGCGGAAGCCGTCGGTTTTGGGGATCACCGTGCATCCCTGGTGCGGGCAGGCCCCGCTGAGGGCGCTGTAGGCGCCTGCCAGCCGGACGACGATGATCGGATAGGGATAGCCGGCCGCTTTGCCTTCGACGACGCCGCCATCCTGCTGCAGCGAGGGATAGTCCGCGATGTTGATGGTCACGGCGCCATCCTGCAGCGCGCGATAGGTGCCGTCGCCGGGCAGGAGCTGCATGCGCACCACGCCGCGGGCGTCGACCGCGGGCTGAAGCGCGGTCAGGTCCTGGTTGGCCGGCGGATTGATGACTCGCCCGTCGCTCGCGAAGCGCGAGCCGTGGCAAGGGCACTCGACTTCCTCGTCACTCCCGACCCAGGTCAGGTCGCATCCGGCGTGCGGGCAGTCGGCATTGAAGGCGAGATAGCGACGGCGGCGCGTTGGGCCAGCTGGCGGCGGGAGAGGTCGTCGGCCATTTCGCGCTCCGGGCTAGAAGGTCAAGACGGTGAATCCGGCGAAAGTGGCCACCAGCGCCGTGTAGCCGATGATCTGATGCGCGAGAGCGAAGTCGCGCTGGGAGAGGCGGCCCTCGCGCGATCCGGTGACGATGCCGAGCACCACCTCTGCGGCCATCGCCGCCGTCGCGGTGGCCATCGCCGCCTTGTGCAGCGTGGCGGTGTCGAGGCGGAGTGGCTTTTCGAGCGGGCTTGGCGCAAAGACCGCGAGGGCGCCGGTGGCGGCGAAGATGGCGGCGCTGCCGTAGGCGGTCCAGCGGTGCCACTGGTGGAAGTTGCCGGTGTCGCCGCGGCCGCCATACTTGTCCATGTAGTCGAGCTGCCCGAAGATGACCGCCAGGCTCATGCTGCCGAGCGTGAGAAATCCGCCCAGCTGGTGCAGCTGCAGCATGCGCCGCCGCAGCGAGAGCTTTGCCTCCAGCTCCTTCTGCCGCTGAAGAGCGGCAGGGTCTGGCGCGGCCTCCTTGGGCAAGAGCTCGAAGTCCTCGGAGGGCGGCTGCTCTTGCGGCGCCCCCTGCAAAAGCGAGATGGCGAGCGCGAGAGCGAGCATCAGTTCCTCTGCGCGAGCGGCACTCTCACTTCGCCGGCCCGAAGATGAGGTCGCCGCTGATCGTCATCCGGTCGTCGACCTTGATGAAGAGGAGCTCGGGGCGCTCGACCTTGAGCGCCTCGAGGCTGACCGGAAAGGAAAAGGTGGCGTGCACGCCGTCCTTTGCAGGCTCGAGCTTGACGGGCACTTCGATCGGCTGCTTCTCGCCGTTCAGCTCCACGGTGCCTCGCAGCGTAGCCGAGAGCGGAGCGCCGAGAGGCCAGGTCAGGCCGCTCATCGTGCCCTTGACGGTCGCGTACGGGTGCGCGGCCTCGTGCGTGGCCTCGCGCATGTGCGCGTCGCGGTTCGAGTTGCCGCTGTCGAATGAGGCCACTTTGGCGCGCACCTGGACCTTGGTCGATCCGCCCTCCTCGATCAGCGCGCGACCCTCGATCTGCCTGGTGGTGCCGACGACCTCATGCAGCTTGTGCACCACCGTATAGCGCAGGGCGCCCTCGCGCACCTCGAGCATTTGCCCGGCGGCGAGGAGCAGTGCGAGGGCGAAGGAGGACATTCGACCGATGTCAGAGCAGAAAGCGGATCGCGAAGAGAAAGTCGAGCAGGAAGTGCGGCTCGGGAGCCAGCGCGAGCGCCGGCGCCACTTCCAGGCCGAGCGCGAGCGGCGCTTGCTTGAGGAGCAACTCCACTCCGAAGGGCGCGCGGGCGCCGGCATAGACGCCGCCCGAGCAGCGGTCGGTCAGGAACCAGGGGCTGCAGGGACTCTCGAAGGCGCCGACGAACGGCCCGGCCCCCATGTAGACCTCGAGGTCTACGGTGCGGTGGCGCCCGCGGGCTTGCGTCCACAGCCAGTCGAAGCCGAAGCGGAGGCCCGGGCCGTAGAGAAAGGCGAAATTGATGTCGAAGGCCTGCGTGCTCCCGACGTACTGCTTGAAGGAGAGCCCGAAGGGGTTGCCCACGGTGAAGCCGAGGGAGGAGCGCGCCGGCCGATCGGCCTGCGTCTCGCGCGCGAGTGCGCCGCTGCTCAGCGCCAGAGCGAGGAGAGCAAATTTCAGAGGGCGGTGGCCTCGCCCTTGCGCTCGGCTTCGCGCTGGGCCTTGTGCTTCTTCAGGCGGCGGCGGATGAGCTCGCGCTTGAGCGCGCTGAGGTGGTCGACGAAGAGCTTGCCCTGCAGGTGGTCCATCTCGTGCTGCACGCAGACGGAGAGGAGTGTGTTGGTCGCCTCCAGCCGGCGGCGCTTTCCGTCGCGGCCGGTGAACTCGACGACGATGTGGCCGAAGCGGGTGACCTCTTCGTACTCGTCAGGGATGGAGAGGCAGCCCTCGGTGTAGACGAACTCGCCCTCGCCCAGCTTGAGGACCGGATCGATCAGCCAGAAGAGGCCCTCGCCCTTCTTCTTCGGAGGCTCACTTGCCCGCCGTTGAGTTCCTTCGCCTTCCGACTCCGGCACGTTAGCCCGCTGCTCGACGTCGATGGCGATGACGTTCTGCAGGACGCCGATCTGCGGCGCAGCCAGGCCGACGCCGTTGGCGTCGTACATCGTCTCGGCCATGTCATCGCAGAGCTTGCGTACGGCCGCGTCGACGTCGCCGACGGGCTTGCCCTTCTGCTTCAGGCGCGGGTCGGGCCAGATGATGATCTCGCGCAGTGCCATGCTTCTTCCGTTCCTCCGCCCTTATCTCAGGGGCTCTCGTGCCCCACCCGAGGGGCATTATAACATTCGGGTCTGACATCGCTCTGTTCCGCCCGCCTACAGCATCGCGACCGGATCGACGTCGACGGCCACTTCCACTCCTCGATCCTGATGCTCCTCGAGCAATCTCCGTCCCAGCCGAAGCAGCGGCCCATGGTCCTCCGCGCGCAGCAGCAGCTGATATCGATGCTTCCCGCGCACTCGCGCGATCGGCGCCGGTGCCGGCCCCAGCACGTCGGCCCGCTCGCCGCGCGCCAGCAGCCTTCGGGCGAGGGCGGCCAGGCGCTCGGCCGCCGCGCGCACGCGCGGCTCGGAGTTTCCCTGCACGCGCACCGCGGCGAGGCGCGCAAAGGGCGGAAATCGTAGCGCCGCGCGCCGCTGCATCTCGTCCCGCGAGAAGGCCGCGTAGTCGAGGCTCACCGCCTGCGGCCGGAAGGCCTGCACCAGCACCCGCCCCGGCAATAGCCCGCGTCCCGCCCGACCGGCCACCTGCGTGAGAAGTTGGACGCATCGTTCCGCTGCGCGGAAGTCGGGAAGGTGCAGCGGCCCATCCGCGTCGAGCACCCCCACCAGCGTCACGCCGGGGAAGTCATGGCCCTTGGCGACCATCTGCGTGCCGACCAGCAAGTCCAGCTCGCGCCGCGCGAAGCGCGCGAGGATGGCCGCCGCCTGTCCCGGCGCGCCAGCAGCGTCGCGATCGAGCCGCGCCACCCGCGCCGCCGGCAAGAGCGCGCGCAGCTCCTCTTCGACGCGCTCGGTGCCGCCGCTCACCCCGGCAAGCTTTTCCCAGCCGCACGCCGCGCAGGCCCGCCTGGGCGGCTCCTCATGCCCGCAGAGATGGCAGCGCAGCCGCTCGCGCGCCGCTCGATGGAGCACCAGCGCAGCCGAGCAGTTGGGACAGCCGGCGGCGCTCCCGCAGCGCTCGCAGAGCAGCGTCCGCGTATATCCGCGCCGGTTGAGAAAGAGGATGGCCTGCTCGCCGCGCGCGAGGGTCTCCCGCAGCGCCTCGGCCAGCGGGGGAGTGAAGAGCTCGGCCGCGGCGGTCCGGCGCAGCACCGTCAGCGCCGGAAGCGGCCGCGCATCGACCCGATCGGGCAGCGAGAGTGTCGGCAGCTTTCCCTGCTGGGCGCGCCACAGCGTCTCCAGCGAGGGCGTGGCGCTCCCCAGCACCGCCACCGCGCCGGCCTTCTGCGCGCGCACCAGCAAGAGGTCGCGCGCGTGATAGCGCAGCCGCTCCTCCTGCTTGTAGGAGGGCTCGTGCTCCTCGTCGACCACGCCGATTCCCAGCCGCAAGACCGGAGCCCAGACGGCGCTGCGCGCTCCCACCACGATGCCGGCGCGGCCCTCGCGCACCCGCCGCCACTCGGCCAGCCGCTCGCGCTCGGAGAGGCCCGAGTGCAAGACCGCCACGTCGTCGCCGAAGCGCGCCCGGAAGCGGCCCGCGAGCTGCGGCGTGAGCGCGATCTCCGGCACGAGCGCGAGCGCGCCGAGGCCCTTGGAGCGCGCGTGCGCGATGGCCTCGAGATAGACCCAGGTCTTGCCGCTGCCGGTGACGCCGTGGAGGAGGAAGGGAGCGAAGCCTCCACCGTCGATGGCTTCGACGATCTCGGCGAGCGCCGCGGCCTGCGCCGGATTGGGGTCGTGCCGCTGCGAGCCCCAGGGCGCGTCTTCGACGCGCAAAGGTCCGGCCGCGACCTTGCCCAGCTTGACGAGGCGCCGCGCCGCGAGCGCGCGCAGCTGCGCCCGCGCTTTGGGGAAGGCTGCCAAGAGCTCCTCGACCGGCACCGGGCCGCCGCGCGCCAGGAGCCAGGCGAGCACTTCCGCCTGCCGCGGCGCGCGCAAAGGCGGCGTGGATCCCGGCACGGCCTCGGCGATTTCCACCTCCGGCGTCCGCAGCCGCGCGCGGGGCTCGTCGCGCACCATCTCGACAAGCCCGCGCTGCGCGAGCGGCTCGATCTGCTTGCGCGACAGCCGCGCTCCCGAGGAGGCCTTGCGCAGGGCGCGCCGCACCGATTCCTCCTGGCCAGGCAGCTCCATCTGGTCGAGCAGCGCGCGCCCGGCGTCCGTCAATCGCGCCCCGAGCGGCGAGGCGACATCGATCCCCGGCGGCAGCGCCGCCTTCAGCGCCGGCCCGAGCGGCGAGAGGTAGTGTGCGGCAGCCCAGGAGACCAGCGCGATCACTTCCGGAGTCAAGAGCGGCTCTTCATCGAGCAGCCGGATCGCGTCGCGCACCTGGCCTTGTCGCGCTTCCCTTGCCGGGCCGACGACGATTCCGGTCGTCGCCCGCCGCCCGAGCGGCACCAGGACGCGCCGCCCCGGCTCGGGCGAGCCGGCGATGCGGTAGGTGAAGAGCCCGTCGCCGCGCGGGACGTTCAGGGCGACCGCGAACAGCTCACTCTGGCCGGGAATATTCTTCCTCTTCGCCGGTGAAGCGCATCCCGCGCGCCTCGAGCACTTCGAATCGCGAGGCGAGCTGGCCGTCGATCCACAGCTCGAGGACGCGGGGGAACCACTCGGCCGCGGCCGGATTTCCGTACTGCAAGAGCCGCAGATCCGCGCCGCCGACGATCAGCCGTGCCGGCGCGTGCGAGTCCTTGTAGAGCCAGAGCTGCGGCCGCCCCAGGTCGTGCGCGGGCGCGCCCAGCACATAGGCGACGTGATCGACGAGCCGCGAGAGAGAAGGCGCGGCGTTCAGATCCGCGCCGAAAGAAATCGCCGCCGCGCGCAGCGCCTGCTCGGCCTCGTCCGCGCGCATGCCGCGATAGGCGACGAGCGGACAGGCCAGCTGCAAGAGCCGCGCAGCGGGAGTGTTGCTGCCCGCCGACTCCGTGGGTCCTTTCACCGAGAGCGCCAGCCCGCCTTCTCCTTCCAGCTTGCAGGAGAAGGGAAAGCGCAACACCAGCTGCGCGCTGCGCGGCGGCTCGCCCTTGAGCGAGAGCGTGCCCGAGAGCGTCACTTCCTTGCTCCTGCCCCCGACGTTCACCCGCGCCGCCGCGCGCTTGAGGAGCGAGTCGCTCGAGGGAACGTAGGCGAGCAGCGCCGCAAGGAGCGCGGCGATCACTGCAGCACCTTGCGCATGTACGCGCGCAGCGGATCGCGCAGCTCGGGCCGCTTGAGCGCATAGGCGATGTTCGCCTGCAGGTAGCCGAGGCGATCGCCCGCGTCGTGCCGCTCGCCGGAAAAGCGCACGCCGATCAGGCGCCCCTGCTTGGCGAGAACCGCGAGCGCGTCGGTGAGCTGGATCTCGCCGCCCGCGCCGGGTTTCACTTTCTCGAGGATCTCGAAGACGTCGGGCGGCAAGAGGTAGCGGCCGATCACCGCCAGGTTCGAGGGAGCGCTGCCGCGCGCGGGCTTTTCGACGATTTTCTCCACCTGGATGTTCGCGCCCACGGCCGGTCCGGCCGCGACTCCGTACAGCTGCGTCTGATCGTCGGGCACCGGCATCAACGCCACCGCCGCCTTGCCGGTCTGCATCGACACCCGCGCGAGCTGGCCGATGGCAGGCTCCTCGGAATCGATGAGGTCATCGCCGAGAAGCACGCCGAACCACTCGTCCGTCCCCACCGCAGGCTTGGCCGCGAGCACGGCGTGGCCCAGGCCGAGCGGCTCCTTCTGCCGGACGCTGACCAGGCGCGCCATCTCGCTGATGCGTCGCACCTGCTCGAACAGCTCCTTCTTCTTCGTCCGCTGCAGCGTATCCTCCAGCTCGTAACTATGGTCGAAGTGATCCTCGATGGCGCTCTTGCCCCTTCCGCTGACGAGAATGACCTGCTGCGCCCCCGCCCGCACCGCCTCCTCGACGATGAGCTGGATGGCGGGCACGTCGACGATGGGCAGCATCTCCTTGGGCACGGCCTTGGTCGCGGGCAAGAAGCGCGTGCCCAGGCCGGCGGCGGGGACCACGACCTTGCGCAGCGGATGTTTCATGGCGGCGCAGATCTAGCATGACCAGATATGCTGCGCCGCGGATGCGGATCGCGCTCCTCGCTCTTTTCTGCGCCGCGGCAGCCGCTCGCGCCGACAACGACGCGAGCGCTCCCGGCGCGCCCTTCATCACCACCGTGGACCTGCCGCGGGCCACCGCCATGGGAGGCGCGAACTCGGCGGTCGCCACCGGCAACGACGCGCTCCTCGTCAATCCCGCCGGCATCGCCGCCGCGCGCCGGTACCACTTCGAGATCGACGGCGTGTACGACTCCGGCTTTCCCGCGCAGGGCGTGATGCTGAGCGTGATCGACTCGGCTACCACCTCCGTCGGCAGCGGGCTGCTCTTCAGCCGCTGGGGCAGCGGCCAGCCCGGAGGCCGCGCTGAAGGATGGCTCCTCGGATTCAGCTACGCCAGCGCCGTCGGGCAGAACCTCTTCTTCGGCGGGCAGACGAAGTTCACCCATTTCCACAGCCCGCCCGACGGCGACCTGACCGCGCGCTGGGCGCAGGACGTCGGCATCCTCTCGCGCCGCGGCGGATTCTCCTGGGCGGCGGTGCTGCGCAATCTCTCCCTGGAGAAGATTCCCCTCTTTCCCCCGACCGCGACCGCGGGTCTCGCCTGGGGCAGCGACACCGACTGGCACATCGCCTTCGACTACAAGGCCGACCTCTCCGATCTCCACGACGTCAAGCACCGCGCGGCGCTGGGCGCTGAGCTCTTGCTCGAGCAATCGTTCGCCTTGCGCGGCGGGGCCAGCTGGGATCCCGCGGCGAGTTTGTGGTGGATCTCGGCCGGGCTGGGGATCCTCACCGAGAAGGGCGGCTTGCAGCTCGTCTGGCGGCGGCGCGTCTCGGGCGGCTACGACCAGTTCTTCGAGGGCGGGCTGACCATCTATCTCGAGTGATCGACCCGCGGCGCGACCAGCGGCTGGCCGGTCGCGGGATCGAAGACCACCTCGACCTGCGTTCCGTAGGCGCGCGAGAGCAGGTCGGCGCGCAGCACTTCGGCCGCGGCGCCCTCGGCGAGCACGCGGCCCTGGAGCATGAGGAGAAGCCGATCGCAGGCCACGCCCGCGAGAGCGAGGTCGTGGAGGACCAGAAGCGCGCCGCCGCCTTTGCGCGCGCGGCGACGGAGCGCATTGACGAGCAGGACTTGATGGGCCAGATCGAGGCTCGCGGTCGGCTCGTCGAGCACGAGCAGCGCCGCCTCCTGCGCGAAGGCGCGGGCGAGAAAGACGCGCTGCCGCTCGCCGCCGGAGAGCTGCGCCACCGGTCGATCGGCGAGCGCGAGCACGTCGGTCTCGGCGAGAGCGCGCTCGGCCAGCTCCCGATCGCGCGGCCCCTCGAGAAACCAGAGGCCGAGATGGGGCGCCCGGCCCATCAGCGCCACCTCGCGAGCGGTGAAGGCGAGGTCGGCCGGCTGCTGCTGGGGAAGGAAAGCGACGCGGCGGGCGCGCTCGCGGCGCGACAGCCGCTGCATCGTCTCGCCCTGAAGCAGGACTTCGCCGGCGTCCGGCGCGAGGAGGCCGCAACAGAGCCGCGCCAGCGTGCTCTTGCCGGCGGCGTTCGGCCCGATGATCCCGAGGACCTCGCCGCCGCTCACTTGCAGGCTCACGCCGGCGACCGCTTCCGGCGCGTCATAGCGATAGCGCAGGTCGCGCCCCTCGAGCAGCTGAGTCATCGCCGCCCTCGCAACAGAACGATGAACAGCGGCGCCCCGAGAAGCGCCGTCACGGCTCCGACGGGCGGCTCTGCTCCGAGGCTGCGGAAGAGGAGGCGGGCGAGAGCATCGGCCAGCACCAGGAAAGCGGCGCCACCGAGCGCGGAGGCAGGCAGGACGATGCGGTGGTCAGGGCCGGTGACGAGCCGCACCGCATGCGGCACGACGAGGCCGACGAATCCGACCAGTCCTGTGAAGGCGACCGACACGCCCACCGCAGCGCTGGCTGCGAAGAAGGCGAGCAGCCGCGTTCGCGGCACATCGACGCCGAGCGCCGCGGCGCCCTCGTCGCCGAGCGCGAGCAGGTTGAGGCGGCCGGCCAGCGCGGTCAAGACCAGCGCGGGGACGAGCAGCGCGACCGCCGCGCCGGCCAGAAGCGGCAGCGCTTCGTACCCGAGCGTGCCCGAGAGCCAGAGCAGCACCGCCTGCGTCTGCTCCGGTTTGAGCACCGCCTCCATCGAGAGCACCAACGCCGAGGCGAAGGAGTTGAAGACGACGCCGACGAGCAGCGCGCGCTCCGGCACCAGCTGCCCGCGCGCCCGGCCAAGAGCGAAGACGAGCAGCGCAGCCACCAGCGCGCCAGCCACCGCGGCGAGCTGGGCCGGGAGAAGGCCGGTAAAGGAGGCCGCCGCCGCGAGAGCGCTGCCGGAGAAGACCGCGACCAGGGCGGTGCCGATGGCCGCGCCTCCCGAGAGGCCGAAGACGAACGGGTCGGCAAGCGGGTTGCGCAAGAGCGCCTGGAGCGCCACTCCCGCGACGGAGAGGGCTGCGCCCACCTCCGCCGCGAGCAGGACGCGCGGCAGGCGCAGGCGGAAGAGGACCGTCGCGTCCGGCTCTTGCCCGCGCAGCGCAGCAGCGAGCGAGATGCTTCCGGGACCGCTGGCGAGCCCGACAGCGAGCGCGAGAGCGACGAGAGGAACGAGCGCGGCGATCGCCAGGCCGGCGCGTGCGGCCGCCGATTTCATTGGCCGATCGCCGCTTGCAGATCGGCGAGCGCTTCGGGCAGGCGCGGGCCAGGATGAAGCAGCGCCGTCGAGCGCAAGGTCGTCAGGCGCGCTTTCTCCAGGCCCGGCACGATGGGCCGGCCGGCGGGCGGCTCCACGCCGCAGAGGACGATCACCTCCGGCCGTGCCCGCACGGCTGCCTCGGCGTTCATGCGCAAGAAGGGCTGCGCCGACTCGCCCGCGGCGTTCTCGGCGCCCGCGTCCTCGAGGAGCTCCCCCGCGAAGCTGCGCGGGCCGGCGACGACCAGCGGCTCGAGCCCGAAGACGAGCAGCACCCGGCGCCGCGGCCGCTTCTGCGCGCGCGCCTCGGCGCGGGCACGCTCGATCTGCCGGGTCAGCTCGCGCCCGCGCGCCTGCAATCCGAGGAGCTCTCCGATACCGACGATCGCCTCCTCGATGTCGGCCACGCTCGAGAGCGGAAATGCCTCCACCGGCACGCCCAGCCGCGCGAGCGTTTCCACCGGCCCGCGGTTGGCGGGCGCCGGCTCGGCGAGAACGAGGTCGGGCTTCAGCTGCAGCACCGCCTCGGGCTGCGGGTCGTTGTAGCCGCCGATGCGCGGCAGTTGCGCCGTTCGCGCGTCGTCGTCGAAGCGAGTCACCCCGGCGAGGCGGTCGCCGGCGCCGAGAGCGAGCACGATCTCGCTCAGGGACGGGGCCAGCGTGACGACCTTGCGCACCTGCGCCGGTGGCGCCGGGCCGAGGTGCTGGCGCGGTCCGGCCGCAAGCAGGAGCGCCAGGGCTAGTGCGGCCACTTCACTCCCACGAGCGTGTTGGACATCCAGTTGCTGACGATGGCCTGATCGTCGTCGAGCGGCAAGATGTTCCAGGGGCCGGCGCCGTCGCCGACGTTGACCTCCGCCAGGAGCTTTGCTCCCGAAGAGAGATCGATCTTCTCCACGGTATTGGTGCCCGAGGCGACAGTGAAGAGGAACTGGTCGCGCGCGCGCACGTCCTGCAGCGAGGTGGCCTGCGCGAACGTGTAGGCCACCTCCACCGTCATCTTCGTTCCCGAGACGGTGACGAGCCGGAGCTTGTTGTCGCCGCCCGAGACGATGGCGATGCGGCCGTCACCGGTCTGCGTCAGCGCCACGCCGATCGGGCCGATGTCCGCGGTCCCCTTCGCGGCGCCCGTCGACGCGTCGAGGCGGCTGAGCACGCCGCCCTGGTCGTTGGAGCAGATGGCGTAGAGGTCGCCGCCGATCACCGCCACGTCGTTGGTGGTGGAGTAGCCCGCGGCGGGGCATTGGATGGGGACGGGTGCGCCGGTCACCGCGAAGCTTGCCTTGTCGATGGCGTAGAGGTGGCCCGAGGCGCCGTCGCCGAACCAGATGCGGGTGGGCGCCGCCGCTACGCCTGCGGGCGAAATCGGCGCACTCACACTGCGCGTGACGGCGCCGGCGATCGGATCGACCTCGACGATGGCGGTCCCCGAGCCGTCGCTATAGTCGCCCGCGCAGGTCACGTAGAGCTTGTTGTCGCCGACGCGGACGAAGCCGGCATTCTTGCAGCGGCGTTCGTCTGCCCCGCCCAGATCGATGAGCGCGGTGGCCCCCGTGCTCGGGACCACCGCGGCGAGGAAGCCGGGTCCGCGCACCATGTAACCTGCGTCCATGTTGTTGAGCGCGACCCAGGCCTTGCCGTTGAGGTCGGCCATGCCGGCGGGGCGGGCCAGGCCGGGCTTGGCGGGATCGTAGGGATTGAGCTTGTCGCCGGTCGGCAGGGCGATGCTCGGCAAAGGCGCCGGCGCTTTGTACTTGCCTGCGCCGCAGGCGAGGGAAAGGAGGAACAGCGTCGCGAATCGCTTCATGATTCTCTCCTGGTTAGAGCCGAGCGCGAGCGATGACGGCGAGCGAAAAGCCCGGCAGGGGGTACTGAAAGAAGTCTTGAAGGGTGCGGTCGTCGAGGAGGTTCTTGGCTTCGAGGTCGAGCCAGAGCGGGCCGTAGGCGCGCGCGCCCAGTCCGGCGTTGAGGAGGAACTGCGAGCCCTGGAAGGACGAGCCGTACTGGTTGCGCGGCATGGCGGAGGTGAAGCTCGTTTCGGCGTAGCCCTCGAGGCGGTCGCCGCGCCGGGCGACCCGGAGGAAGAGGCGGTGCGGGGGGCGATAGGCGAGCGGCTGGTCCTGCGAGGCGCCGGGGGTGAGGTCTCTTGCCTGGAGGAAGCTGTACGATCCTTCCGCGAAGAAGCCTGCCGGCAGCGTCAAGATGATCTGCAGCTCCGCTCCGGCGATGCGCGCGTTGCCGACGTTGAAGGGCTTCACCTTCGCCGGCGGAAACAGCTGGTAGACGATCAAGTCGCGGTACGAGGACCAGAAGAGCCCGGCGCTCACCGTCAGCCGCTCGCTCCGCCAGCCTGCGCCGGCGTCGATCGACCAGGCGCGCTCGGGCCGCAGCGCCGGGTTGGGGGAGATGCCGCCCTGATCGAGGTAGAGCTCGCTGAAGCTCGGCGGTCGGAAGGAGAGTCCCCAGCCGGCGCGCAGCTCGACCGGGCTGGCCGGCCAGGGCCGCGCGAGCACCGCGAGGGCCGGGCTCAGCCCGAGCTGGCCGCCGACGCTGTCGAAACGCACCGCGGGGTGCAGCGAGATGTTGCGGCTCGCGAGCGGGACCTCGTCGCTCAGCGCAGCGGAGGCGATCGTCCGCCGACGCAGGCCGGTCTCGTCCCCGACGATGAAGTCCTCGCCAGCGGAGAATGATGCTTTGAGCCACTGCTCGGCGGGGAGAGGGCGTCCGTACTCGACCTCGGCGCGCGCAGCGGACGAGCGCTGGCCGATGCGAGGGCAGTCGGGCGCGCCGTCCTGGCATTCGCCGAATCCCTGCAGCGATTGGCCGCGCAATTCGAGCCGGTCGACCCGCCCCCAGACGCGCAACGACAGCGTCGAGTCACCGAGGATGTGCCGCAGGCGAAGCCCGGCGACACCGCCCTGGTCGAGCTCTCTCGGCCGAAGGCGATTCGGATTGGTGGCCGGGCCGGGCAGCCCCCGCTCTCCCGCCGAGCCTTGCAGGAGGATGTCCAGCTCGGAGTCGGCCGAGAGGCGCCGCGCCACTCTTGCGATCGCCGACCCGCGCAGCGCATCGGCGTTCTCCCTGACGTCGGCGAAATAGGGCGAGTCGGGAATGGATGGCGTGGACTGCCGCGCGAAGTCGAAGTTCCCGGCGGTGCGGTCGAGCTGCAGCGCGACCAGCGCGCTGCCAGAGCCGAAAGGAGCTGCGGCATCGGCCGCCACCTGCGCCGTTCCGAACGATCCGGCCGACACCTGGGCGCCGCCGCTCGCACTCCCGCGCGCGGTCCGGGGCAACAGCTCCACCGCTCCGCCCAGCGCGCCAGCGCCGAACTGCGCCCCGAGTACGCCGCGGCTGACCACCAGCCGTTCGAGCAGCGACGCCGGAAGGGTGGCCAGGTCAACGGCGCCGCCTCCCGGCCCCTGCAGCGGGATGCCATCGAGCAGCACCAGCGACTGGTCCGCGCTCGCCCCCCGCAGCGAGAACGTGGCTGCCTGCCCGGGCCCGCCCAAAGCGTGCACGGTGACGCCGGGAGCGGAGAGCAGCAGTTCGGAGACCGAGCGGACCTCGCCGCCAAACCGGGTCGCATCGACGACCGTGCTCTGCGCCGCGGGAGCGCGCTGCGAGCCGGCCGCCCCGACATCGATCTCCACCGGCTCGCCGTGCAGCTCGGGCTCCTGCGCGGACGCGCCCAAGGCGACGAGGACGAGCGGCAGGATGTGCCGGGACGGCGGCAGGTAGCTCCCCTCTTTCTCTCGAAGAGGTGAAAGCGCTTTTTCGCCGCCAGGCAGGTTTCCTGGCTCCCGGGTTTGCAGCGCCCTCGCGCTGCGTGCCGTCCCACCTTCCCCGCGACTTCTCGCGAGTGGTTTTCTGGGACTGGCTGCCCGGCTACAGTGGCGGGACCGCGCCGGCTTTCGACCGGCTTCCCTCGAGGCCTCCTTCCGGAGGCGCCACGGCGGCGGACTTCGATGTCGCGCCCGGCTCTATCGCTTTGGCGGGCGGCGGGTCAAGAGCGGCCGGGTGCAACGTCGTGTCGCCCGAGACCGCGAGATGCTGTTTGAGCCTCTTGACCACCCCGCGCATGCCTTTCATCCGCGCCAGCTCATCGAGGCTGGTGAAAGGCCGCTTGTCGCGCCTCTCGATGATCACCTGCGCCCGCTTCTTGCCGATGCCCGGCAAGAGGCGCAGCTCGGCTTCGCTGGCGCGGTTGATGTTGAGCACGCCGGCCATGGGCGGCTTGCCCGGTCTCTTGCGGCCGGCGTGCGCCGGCGCAGATCCATCCGTTCCGGCGGCGAGAAGCGCCGCCAACAGTGCAAGGTACATGTCGAGCCTCCGCGCGCGTGGAGCGACCGTCCCTCGCGCGACAAAGTTTGGCTAGGCTTCGGCCCGTTGCTCCGCGGCCACGGCGAGCTGGCCCTTCTCGTTCGCGCGCCTCTCGCGATCGTCCTCCCTGATCTGGATCTTCCCTCCCAAGGGAAGGCTGTCGAGGATGATGTTGATCGATCCGTCGCGATTGAAGAAGGCGCTGCCGACGCGACTCCAGATGCGCGGCTTGCCTTCGCCACGGTCGATGATGTTGTACGCCGCCCAAGGCTTGCGCCCGCCGCCCCCCGAAGACTGCTGTTGTTCCATGCTCCCTCCCTGCGCCGCGTGCGTGCGGCGCCTGGTGGAAGAGAGGAGCATGCGGCGTGCCAGAAGGACTTCCCTCTGTGCGCGGCGTTGCCGATCTCGAAATGGGCGCCCGGATCGAGACCACCCGGCCCAGTCCGGGACGCTGCGGCGAAAAATAATTATTTTTTTTCGCCCCGCGCTAGTGGGGCATGCCGGTGATGGGGTGCGGGACCGGGCCCGAGATGTCGATCTTCCCGAACTGTGCCTCGTACCTGGTGACATTGTCCTGCAGCGCGTGCAGGAACCGCTTCATGTGCTTGGGGCTGTTGATGATCCGCGCCCGCACCACCGCCTTGGGCGCCTGCGGCTGCACGTAGATGAAGTCGATGACGAACTCCGTCTCGTTGTGGTTCACCATCGCCATGTTCACGTACATCCCCAGCGCGGTGGCCTCATCGAGCTGGAGCTGGATCTGCACCTGGGGGGCGGCGGGGGTCTCGACCGGCATCTTTGATCTCCTCCGGCGCGCTTGTAGCACGGCGCCGGGTCTGCTATCGCCGCGCGACGCATGGCTGGAGCGGCCGACCCATTCTTTCTCGGCGATGGGCCCGATGCGTGCCTCCTCCTGCACGGACTGACCGGCTCGCCGGCCGAGATGCGGCCGGTGGGAGAGGCGCTGGCCGCCGCCGGATTTCGCGCGCTCGGTCCGCTCTTGCCAGGCCACGGGACGACACCGGACGATCTCGACGCCACCACTCGCGAGGACATGCTCGAGGCGGCGCGCAGCGCGCTCCTTTCGCTGCAGGGATCGCGGCGCCTCTTTCTTTGTGGGCTGTCGATGGGCGCGCTCCTCGCGGTCCACCTCGCGGCGCGGAGCTGGGCGCGCGAAGGGCTGCCCGACCTGAGCGCCCTCGGCCTGCTCGCGCCGGCGATCGAATTCAGCGGGATGACCTGGGTCTTCACCAACGTCGTGGGGCGGATGCCCGCCTTCCCGCTGATCCTCAAGAAAGGCCCGCGGGACATCGAGCGGCCCGACGAGCGGGGAGTCGAGGGCGCCTACTCGGCCGTGCCGATGCGCTGGGGAGCAGAGCTGCGCCAGCTTTCCAAGGAGGCGCTGGCGCTGGCGAAGCGAGTTCGCGCCCCGGCGCTCATCCTCCAGGGCGCGCTCGACCACACAGTTGCGCCCGCCGGCTCGCGCAGGCTGGCGCGCGCTCTCGGCTCGACCCGCGTCGAAGTGCAGATCCTCCCCGAGAGCGGACATGTCCTCCCGCTCGACCGCGAGAGCGGCGAAGTCTGCCGCAGCGTGGTCCGGTTCTTCCAAGGAGCGAGCTGATGGGGCGTTACGTTCTCGCCATCGATCAAGGCACGACCGGCAGCACTGCGCTCGTCCTCGACCGCCGGCTCGCGGTCAAAGGCAAGGCCAACGTCGAGTTCCGGCAGATCTTCCCGCGGCCAGGCTGGGTGGAGCACGACATCGAGGACATCTGGACGGCGACCCTCAAGGCCATCGGCGCGGCGCTGCGGGCAGCCTCGGCCAAAGGCGCGGACCTGGAGGCCATCGGCATCACCAACCAGCGCGAGACGACGCTGCTCTGGGATCGGCAGAGCGGCCGGCCCGTCCACAACGCCATCGTCTGGCAGGACCGCCGCACCGCCGGGATCTGCAACGAGCTCAAGGCGCAGGGGAAGGAGCCGTGGGTCCGCGAGAAGACCGGCCTGGTGCTCGACGCCTATTTCAGCGGCAGCAAGTTGCGCTGGCTGTTCGAAAACGTGAAGGGCGCGCGAAAGAAGGCGGAGAGCGGCGCGCTCGCCTTCGGGACCATCGACAGCGCGCTGCTCTGGCGGCTGACGGGCGGAGCCGCGCACAAGACCGACGTGACCAACGCCTCGCGCACGCTCCTGATGGATCTCGATCGGCGCGCCTGGGACGACGAGCTGTGCGCGCTCTTCGGCGTGCCGCGCGCCGTGCTGCCCGAGATCCGCCCCTCTGCGGGAGAGTTCGGCACGACCAAGGGCGTGCGCGGACTGCCCGACGGCATCCCCATCGCCGGCATGGCCGGAGACCAGCAGGCGGCGATGGTCGGCCAAGCCTGCTTCGCCGAGGGCGAAGCCAAGTGCACCTATGGAACCGGCGCGTTCCTGCTGATGAACGCCGGCCCGCGCAAGGTGACTTCGCGGAACGGGCTCCTCGGGACGGTGGCGTGGCAGATCGGCGACCAGGTCGCCTATGCGCTGGAGGGGAGCGCCTTCATCGCCGGCGCAGTGGTGCAGTGGCTGCGCGATGGGCTCGGGCTCTTCGGCAAGTCCAAGGAGGTGGAAAAGCTGGCCAGGTCGGTGCGCGACTCCGGCGGAGTGGTCTTCGTGCCGGCGCTCGCCGGTCTGGGCGCGCCGCACTGGCGGCAGGAGGCGCGCGGGCTCATCAGCGGTCTCGACCGCGGCGTGACCAAGGCGCACCTGGCGCGCGCGGCGCTCGAGGGAGTCGCCTTCGAGATCTACGACCTGGCGCAGGCGATGGCGCAGGACATCGGCAAGCCGATGCCGATGTTCCGGGTGGATGGCGGCATGTCTGCAAACGATCTGTTGATGCAGTTCCAGTCCGACCTCCTCGGCACGCCGATCGAGCGGCCGCGGATGATCGAGACGACCGCGCTCGGCGCGGCCTTTCTCGGAGGCCTCGGCACCGGCATGTGGGCCGGCCTGGCGGAGCTTGAATCTGTCTGGCGCGCCGGCAAGCGCTTCGAGCCGCGGATGAAGCCCGACGAGCGCGAGGCGCACCTCGCCCGCTGGCGCACCGCGGTCGCCAAGTCCTGACGGGCTAGCCGGCGGCGAGCTGGATCCGGATGATCATCTCGATCAGCCGGCGGATGCGCGGATCGAGATCGACGAACTCGACGCCGATGCCGGCCTCCTTTCCCTGCGCCACGCGGACGATGCGGGCCGTGCCGGCGATGACGTTCTCCTCGCCCGCCTCGAGGCGGAAGGAGACGAGCTCGCCCACCTGGCGGGAGGCGCCCTCGAGGTTCAAGCCATCGCCCCGGATGAACATGCCGCTCTCGCTGATGTTGCCGGCGCAGGCGGAGAGGAACTCCTGCACGGACGGGAAGCGCAGGGTGACCGGCATGTCGATCGGCGCGCGCGGGGCGCGCAGCCGACCCGGGCCGCTCTCGTCGTCGGAAGCCACGATTTCATGTTACTGGAAAAGTGCGGTCATCGCCTCCCCCACGCTGGAGACGCCGCACAGTTCCAGCGGCGCGTCCCGCGTGCGCATTCGGTTGGTCTGCGGCAGAACGCAGCGGGTAAAGCCGAGTTGCGCTCCTTCGGCGAGCCGCTGCTCGATCTGGCCAACTGCGCGAATCTCTCCCGCGAGCCCGATCTCGCCGACCACCAGCGTGCCCGCCGAGATGCACTCGTCGCGCAGGCTGGAGGCCAGCGCGGCCGCGATCGCCAGGTCTCCGGCGGGCTCGGGCAGCGCCGCGCCACCGGCGACGCTGACGTAGATGTCCTTGTCGGCCAGGACGAGCCCTTCCTTCCGCTCGAGAACTGCGGTGAGCAGCGCCACGCGAGCGCCGTCGACGCCGATGGCGGTGCGCCGCGGCGACCCGCCCGAAGAAGAGTCGGCGACCAGCGCTTGCACCTCGACCAGCAAGGGACGCGTGCCGCTCATGGTCGCCACCACCGCGCTGCCGGCCGCATCGCGTGGCCGCTCGGCGAGAAAGAGCGCGCTCGGATTGGGCACCTCGACCAACCCTTCCGATTTCATCTCGAAGACGCCGATCTCGTTGGTCGAACCGAAGCGGTTCTTGTGCGCGCGCAGCACGCGGTAGGCGTGGCTCCGGTCGCCCTCGAAAAAGAGGACGGCGTCGACCAGGTGCTCGAGCACGCGCGGGCCGGCGATCGATCCCTCCTTGGTGACGTGCCCGACGATGATGACCGGCGTGCCCGTCTCCTTGGCGTAGGCCGCGAGGCGATGGCCGACTTCGCGCACCTGCGTGACCGAGCCGCAGGCGCTGTCCAGGTTGCGCAGCGCCAGGGTCTGGATCGAATCGACCGCCAGGATTCGCGGCCGCAGCTTCCGAGCGTGCTCCAGGGCTGCCTCGGCATCCGTCTCGGCCGCAAGGTAGAGCGCCGGCGAGAGCGTGCCGAGCCGCTCGCCGCGCAGCCGGATCTGCTGCAGCGACTCCTCGCCGCTGACGTAGAGAACTTGCCCCAGCTGCGAGAGGCGGTGCAGCGCCGAGAGCAAGAGCGTGCTCTTGCCGATGCCGGGATCTCCCGCCAGGAGCACCACCGCGCCCGGAACGAGGCCGCCGCCGAGCGCGCGGTCCAGCTCGCCGATGCCGGTCCGATCGCGATGTCCCGCTTCCAGCGGCACCTGATCGATGGGCACGACAGCGCGCAGCGGAGGCCGGGCTGCTTCCTCGAAGACGGAGGCGAACGCGCTGCAGCCGGGACATTTGCCGAACCACTTCGCCGTGCGGTAGCCGCACTCGCGACAGACATGCTGGAGAGCCGCTTTCATGTCCCTCACTGTGCCAGGGGGGTCCGACATCGCGACCCCCGCGCTGTGCGCTTGCAGCTTGCGTGCCCCGCGCTGGCCTTGCGGCTGGAGGACCGGGCATGATGGGCGCATGCGCGCGGCGGTGATCGGTGGAGGCAGCTGGGGCACCGCGCTCGCCTCCGTGCTCGGCGGCAACGGCCACGAGACCGTCGTCTGGGCGCACGCCCCGGACGTCGCGCGCGCGCTTTCCGAGAGGCACGAGAACCCCAAATACCTGCCCGGCCTCGCGCTGCCCGACAAAGTTCGCGGAACCATCGACCTCGCCGAAGCCCTGCGCGGAGCGGAGCTGGTCGTGGCGGTCAATCCCTCGCACGTCACTCGCGCAGTGATGGCCGAGGCGCTGCCCTCGCTCCCGCGCGCGACGCCAATCGTCTGCGCCACCAAGGGCATCGAGAACGACTCGCTCCTCACCATGTACGAAGTTCTCGAGGAGGTGCTTCCGCCAGAGATGCATCCTTATCTCTGCTGCCTGTCGGGGCCTTCCTTCGCCAAGGAAACCATCAAGCGCATGCCGACGGCGGTGGTCGTCGCCTCGCCCTGGGAGAAGCTGGCGCAGAAGGTGCAGCGGATCTTTTCCAACGACTACTTCCGCGTCTACACCTCGATCGACGTCGCCGGCGTGGAGCTGGGCGGCTCGCTCAAGAACGTCTGCGCCATTGCCGCCGGCATCTCCGACGGGATGGGTTTCGGCAACAACACGCGAGCGGCGATCATGACCCGCGGGCTGGCCGAGCTGGTGCGGCTGGCGGTGAGGAAGGGCGCAAATCCTCTGACGCTCTCGGGCCTGGCGGGGATGGGCGACCTGGTCCTCACCTGCACCGGCGAGCTGTCGCGAAATCGGACCGTGGGTCTCGGGCTGGGCCGGGGGCAGAGCCTCGAGGAGACGCTGGCGGGGATGAACCAGGTGGCCGAAGGAGTGCGGACCGCAAAGAGCGCGCACGACCTCGCCCGCAAGCTGGGCGTGGAGATGCCCCTCCACGAAGCCATCTATTCCATTCTCTACGAAGGACTCGCGCCCAAGTCCGCGCTGGCGTCGCTCACTTCGCGAGAGCTGAGGTCGGAGTTTCAACTTCACTGACTTCGAGATACCCGAGCAGGTGCGAGGAGGCGGCCAGGATCACGGGCCGGAAGAACAGGTTCAAGATCGGGGTCGCCATCAGCGCCGCCGTGCTCAGCGCGAAGCCCACCGAGATGAACTTGTTCTGCTCCATGAGATGGATCTCGCCGCGCGAATCCATCGCCAGCCGGTCGCAGAGCCGCGCGAACTTGTGCAGCGGCCTGCCGATGATCGGCAGCTTCTCGGCGGCGCGGTCGAGCAGCCGCACGAACCAGGGCGAAGGCGCAGCGTGGTCGCGAGCGACGGAGGCCCGCACCGTCTCGCCCGGCCGCAGCACCTGCGCATCGTCGAAGGCGTCGGCGACCACCCAATGGATTCCCCAGGCGGCGACGACGATGTTGGAGAGCCAGGGGCCGATGCCCGGCAGGATGCGCGGCACCAGCGCGAAGGGAATGACCCCGACTGCGACGATCAGCGCCTGACGGATCAGGCGGCCGATCAGCATGCCCATCGGCATCTCGCGCGGGCCGCAGGCGCCGAAGCCGAGACGCCAGCGCACCATCGCGCCGAGCCGCGCATAGTGGTTGGCGAAGACCAGGGAAGGCAGCGGGGCGAGCAGGGCGAAGATCTTGTAGAAGGCGCCCAACCAGCCGAGCCAGCCGGGAGTGTCGTTCGAGACGGTGGCGAAGAGCGCGCAAAAAGCGCCGAGGACTGCGGCAGGCATGAGCGCCTCGGCGAGGAGGCCGCTGTCGCTGAGGAGAATCCGCGCTCCCGCCAGCGGCTGGGCGAACCCGTAGAGCGTCTGCTCGACACGCAGCGCCGGCGGCGGCCCCGGCCGCATGAAGGCGCGGAGCCGCGACCAGAGCTCTCGTGGTGATCCGAGGCGCCTCACAGTTCGCGCGCGAGCACTTTGCGCAGCGTCTCCTGATCGACGTTCGCTCCGGAAATGCAGATGGCCACCGATTTCCCCGCCAGCGTCTCGCGCAGGGCGAAGAGGCCGGCGAGCCCCGCCGCGCCTGCGCCCTCGGCCAGATTGTGCGTCGTGCGCAAGAGCAGGCGGATGGCGTCGGCGATCGCGCTTTCGGCTACCTTGACGAATCCGGTCAGTCCTTCGAGGAGAGGAGCGAAGGTCATCTCGTAGGTGTTCCGAGTGGCGAGCCCGTCGGCGAAGGTCCTCGCGCTCGCGGAGGTGACCGGCTTGCCGGCGTGCCAGGAGTCGTGGATGGCGGAGGCCTTCTCCGCCTGCACTCCATAGATCTGCATCCCGGGCCGCATCGCCCGCAAGACCGTCAGCGCGCCGACGGCCTGCGAGCCGCCGCCCACCGACAGGACCATCGCGTCGAGCGCCGGCTGCTGCTCGATGATCTCCAGCGTCATCGTGCCGGCTCCGGCGATGACGTGGCGGTTGTTGGTGGAGTGGACCAGCGTCATGCCGCGCTCTTTGACCAGCCGATCGGCGACAGCGGCGGCCGCGTCGTAGTCGTCGCCCTCCTCGATCAGCTCCGCGCCGAAGCCGCGCATCGCTTCGTTCTTCTCCGGATTGTTGGCGCGCGGGACGCAGATGCAGACGGGGATGTGCAGCGCCTGTCCGGCCCAGGCCAGGCCGGCGCCGTGGTTGCCGCGCGTGGCGCCGACGACGCCGCGCTTCTTCTCCTCCGCGGAGAGCGCGGTGAGCGCGGCCAGGGCATTGCGCGCCTTGAAGGCCTGGGTGGGCTGGTGGTTCTCGTGCTTGACCCAGACCTTGATGCCGTAGCCGACCGCCTCCTCCAGCGGCGGATAGCGCCGCAAGGGCGTCCGCGGGAGCAAGTCGCGGATGCGCTTTCTTGCCTGCAGGACGTCCGCGATGGTGATGGGCCAGGCCGAGGTCACGGGGCGGGCAGTCTACTCTCCGAGATAGGCCTTGCGAATGTCGGGGCTGCGCAAGAGCTCTTCGCCTTTGCCGGACTGCACCACCGAGCCGGTCTCGAGCACGTAGCCGTGATGGGCGATGCTGAGCGCGAGGTGCGCGTTCTGCTCGACGAGCAGCACCGTCACCCCCTGCTTGTTGATCTGCTGGATGGTGGCGAAGATCGCCTCGACGAGCGTCGGCGCGAGCCCGAGCGAGGGCTCGTCGAGCAGGATCAGCTTCGGACTGGACATGAGCGCGCGGGCGATGGAGAGCATCTGCTGCTCGCCTCCCGAGAGCGTGCCGGCCATCTGCTTCTCGCGCTCCTTCAGGCGGGGAAAGAGCGCGAATCCCCTCTCCAGATCCTTCTCGATGCCTTGCTGATCGCGCCGGAGGAAAGCGCCGAGCATGAGGTTCTCGCGCACCGTCAGGTTGGGGAAGATGCCGCGGCCCTCGGGGGCGTGGCAGAGGCCGCGCGCGACCAGCCGGTGCGGCTTGAATCCCGAGACCTCCTCGTCGCGATACTTGATCGAGCCCCGGCTCGGCTTGAGCATCCCCGAGATGGCGCGCAGGGTCGTCGTCTTGCCCGCGCCGTTGGCGCCGATCAGGGTGACGATCTCTCCTTCGTCCACCTTGAAGGAGATCCCTTTCAAGGCCTGGATGGCGCCGTAATGAACGTCCACGTTCGACAGCTCGAGCAGCGTCACGATGCCGCCCCGCTGCCGAAATGCTCCTTGGCGTATTTCTCTCCCAGGTAGGCTTCGATGACCTTCGGATTGGATTGAATCTCGCGCGGCAAACCTTGCGCGATGGTCACGCCGTGGTCGAGCACGAGGATGCGCTCCGAGACGCCCATCACCAGCCGCATGTCGTGCTCGATCAGGACGATCGCCACGCCGAATCGGTCGCGGATGGAGCGGATCAACTGCATCAATTCGCCCTTCTCGCGGGTATTCGTTCCGGCGGCGGGCTCGTCGAGGAGCAGGACCTGCGGCCCGGTGGCGAGCGCGCGGGCGATCTCCAGCCGGCGCTGCTCGCCGTAGGGCAGGTTCTTCGCCAGCTCCTCCAGGCGGTGGGAGAGGCCCATGATCTCGAGCAGCTCCTCGGAGCGCTCGGCGATCCATCTCTCCTCGACGACGCTGAGCTCGCCGTGGCGGACGGCGGCGCCCATCGACTCGCGGGTCAAGTGGTGGCAGGCGATGCGCACGTTGTCGAAGGCCGACAGCTCGCGGAAGAGGCGGATGTTCTGGAAGGTGCGGGCCACGCCCAGGTGCGCGATGGCGTGCGGCTGCAGGCCGCGGGTGTCGCGGCCCATGATGACGATGGTGCCGTCGCTGGGCGGATAGACGCCTGTCAAGAGATTGAAGACCGTCGTTTTGCCCGCTCCGTTCGGTCCGATCAGCGCGACCAGCTCGCGCGGGCGCACTTCCAGCGAGAAATCGGAGACGGCGGTCAGGCCGCCGAAGCGGATGCTGGCGCGGCGCACGTCGATGAGCGCCTCGGTGGCCTCGCGCTTTCCTTTGGCGCGGGGCCGGCGGCGCCGGACGAAGTCCCAGAGCTCGGTCGTGCCGAGCAGTCCGCGCGGTCGCACCAGCATGAGGACGACCAGGGCGACCGAATAGATGACCATGCGCAGGTTCGCCAGCGCGCGGAGATATTCGGGCAGGATGGTCAAGACCGAGGCGGCGATGGTGGCGCCGGTGATCGATCCCATTCCCCCCAGGACCACCATCGCGACGATCTCGAAGCTGCGCACGAAGGTGAAGCTCTGAGGAGCGAGGTTGCCCTCGAAGGCGCCGCTCAGCGCTCCCGCGACGCCGGCGAAGAATGCGCTGATGACGAAGGCGCGCACTTTATAGGCGGTGGTGTCGATGCCCATCGCCTCGGCGGCCACCTCGTCCTCTCGCACGGAGAGGAAAGCGCGGCCGTGGCTGGAGTCGCGCAGCCGCTTGGCGATGAGGATGGTCGCGACGGCGGTCGCCCAGATCCAGGTGAAATCGGCCCGGTGCGGAATGGGCGAGAGCCCGATGGCCCCGCCGAAGAACGGCGTGTTCTCGATGATGACGCGGATGATCTCGCCGAAACCGAGGGTGACGATGGCGAGATAATCGCCGCGCAGGCGCAAGGAAGGCTTGCCGACGATCCATCCCGCCACCGCCGCTGCGCCCGCGCCGGCGAGGATGCTGAGAACGAAAAAGAGCCGGTAGGGATCCTGCGCCGGCCCGCGCATCAGCATCACGGCGCTGACGTAGCCGCCCACCGCCATGAAGCCGGCGTGACCGATGGAGAACTGGCCGGTCAATCCGTTGACCAGGTTCAAGGAGACGGCAAGGATGATGGCGATGCCGATGTGGTTGATGTTCTGGAAGGCGTATTCGAGGGAGGGCTGGCTGGCGAGCGTCGCTTCGACCAGATAGAGAAAAGGGATCGCGGCAAAGAAGGGGATCCAGCTGCGCAGTCCGCGCCAGGCGCGCTTGACTGCCGAGCCGCCGAAAAAGCCGGCCACGCTAGACTTTCTCCGCATCGGTCCGGCCGAGCAGGCCCGAAGGCTTGACCAAGAGGATGAGAATCAAGATGGAGAAGGCGACCGCGTCGCGCCAGGAAGAGCTGGTGTAGCCGGAGACGAGCTGCTCGGCGAGGCCGAGGAGCAAGCCTCCCAGCATCGCGCCGGGTACGTTGCCGATGCCGCCCAGCACCGCGGCGACGAAGGCTTTCAATCCCGGCATCAATCCCATCAATGGATGGACGCTGGGATACTTCGAGGCATAGAGAATCCCCGCCACCGCCGCCAGCGACGAGCCGAGCACGAAGGTAAAGGAAATGACCAGATCGATATTGACGCCCATCAATGCCGCGACCGATGGGTTCCAGGACACCGCCCGCATGGCCGTGCCCATGCGGGTATGAAAGACGATCCGCTGCAGCAGCGCCATCAGGACGATCGAGGTGCCGATGGTCACCAGATCGACATAGCCGACCGAAATTCCTCCGCCGATGAAGTTCGCTCTGTGCGGCAAGACCCCGAAGGCGCGCGGATTCGGTCCAAACAGGTATTGCCCGCCATATTCGAGGAAAAAGCTGACGCCGATGGCGGTGATCAATGAATTGATCCGCGGCGAGCCGCGCAGGGGGCGGTAAGCGGCTCGCTCGATGACGAACCCGACCGTGCCGCAGACCACCATGGCGAGAAGCGTCACCGCCAGGGCGCCGGCGATGCTCGGGTCGCGCGCCTCGTTGGTCCAGCGCGCCGAGGCATACCAGCCGACCATCGCCCCCAGCATGAAGACGTCGCCGTGAGCGAAGTTGATCAGCTTCAATACGCCATAGACCATCGTGTAGCCGAGCGCGATGAGGGCATAGATCGCGCCGAGGCTGACGCCGTTGACGAGGTGCTGGAGCAGTTCGGTCAAAGGGAACTACTTCTTCGGATGCTCGCCCGAGGGCACTCCCTGCGGTTGGCCGGTGTTGGCCGCGGCGGCAGCCGGGCTGGTCGCGCCCAGCTCCGGCATCGGGGTGGGCGTCGGCACGTTTCCCGGAGCGGGATTCGGCGCGGTATTGCCCTCGGTCTTCTTGGGCGAGCCCTCCGGCGCGCCGGTGGCGGTGTCCTCCGGCGCGATGCGGCCCTGGAATTCGTACTTGCCGCCCTTGCCGACCTTGAGCACGACCGCCGGCTTCGAGGCGTTGCGGTTCTGATCCATGGTGATGTCGCCGGTGACGCCCTTGTACCCTTTGGTCTGCGCGAGCGCGTCGCGGATGGCGGGTCCGGTGAGCTCGGTGGCGCGCTTCATCGCGTCGAAGAGCATTCCGGCCGCGTCATAGGCCTGCGCGGCGAGCGAGTCCGGCAATTGCCCGCCGTAGGCCTTCTTGAACCTGGCGACGAACTCGGTGATGCGCGGGCTCGGGTCGTCGACCGAGTAATGGTTGGAGAAGTAGCTTCCTTCCAGCGCCGCGCCGCCGATCTCGTAGAGCTTTTCGCTGTCCCAGCCGTCGCCGCCGGCCATCGGCGCGGTGATGCCGGCCTCGCGCGCCTGCCGCGCGATCAGCCCGACGTCGGTGTAATAGCCCGGGACGTAGAGCACCTCGGGGTGGGCATTCCGGATGTTGGTGAGCTGCGCCTTGAAGTCGACGTCGCCGTTGGAATAGCTCTCGTTGGCGACGACCTTTCCGCCCATCCGAACGAACGACTCGGTAAAATTCTGCGCGAGGCCGACCGAGTAGTCGTTGCGCACGTCCTTGAGGATGGCGGCCTTCGACAATTTCAAATTGTCGTGGACGAACTTGGCCATCACATATCCCTGGAAGGGATCGATGAAGCAGGCGCGGAAGATGTAATCGCCCACCTGCGTCACCTTGGGATTGGTGGAGGAGGGCGAGACCATCGGAACTTTGTTGGCCTGCGCCTTGGGAGCCATGAAGAGCGAGCGGGTCGAGGCCACTTCGCCGAGAAGCGCGATCACGTGCTCGCTGGCGATCAGCCGGGTCGCCGCCGTGGCCGCCTCCTCCGGCTTGCCCTCGTCGTCGAGGGCGATGATCTGGATCTGCTTGCCCCGGATGCCGCCCGCCGCGTTGAGCTCGGAGGAGGCGAGCTGGATGGCGCGATCGCTCGACACGCCGAAAGTCGCTTCGGTTCCCGTCATCGAGCCTACTTCGCCGACCACGATGGTGCCTTGGCCGCCGCCGGTTCCGCCGCCGCTCTGTTCCTTCGATTTGCAGCCGATCAGGAGCGCGCAAAGCAGCAATCGGGCGGGGATTTGGCGCATCGGCGTCTCCGCAAGAAGAGGGAAAAAGCGGCCCTGCTTAACACTCCGCTCACAGGGGAGCAAGCTGCTTGCCGCCGAGTGTCCCCCATCGTAGGCTCGCTGGGTGCCGGCCCCGCGGATCCTGGTTCTCGACGACAACCCTGAGCTTCTCACCCTTCTCTCCTCGGCTTTCGAGGAGGCGGGCTACCAGGTGCAGACTGCGGCGCGCGGCCGCACGGCGCTGGAACTGGTGCGCAAGGAGCGGCCAGATCTCGTCATCGTCGACGTGCTTCTGCCCGACCTGATGGGATTCGACGTCGCCGAGGCGCTCAAGCGGCTGAAGATTCCCTTCATCTTCATGTCGGGCGTGCACAAGGGGGGCAAGGTCAGCTCCAACGCCACCGGCAGGTACGGCGCGCTAGCGTATTTCGAGAAGCCTTTCGAGCGCACCGCGCTGCTCGCCGCCGTCCGCAAGGCCGTGCCATTCGCGGAGCCGCACAGGAAAGTGGAATCGTGGGACGTCGACGTCGGGCCGCAGGTGACCGAGGCGGCCGAGGCGATGCAGCTGACCGGCCACATCGATCTGGTCGGGCATGGCGTGGTCGCCGGCACATCGCCCCTGAGGCTGAAGCCGATGGACCGCGACCAGATGCAGCGGCTGCGCGACGCGAAGCCCATCTCTTCGCCGCCGGTGATGCACCCCATGGTGCAATCGACCAAGGTGACCACCGGGCCCATCGCGGGAGAAGAGAGCGGCGAGGCCCTGCAAAATTTCCCCCAGCGGGACGGCGTGCGCAAGGGCGAGCTCAAGGACAACCTGCCGCACCTGCTCGCTGCCTTCTATCAGGCGAAGGAGACCGGCGAGCTCGGCCTGCAGAAAGGGCAGGTGAAGAAGATCATCTACTTCGAGGGGGGCATGCCGGTCTTCGCCCTCTCCAACCTGGTGGCCGACCGGCTCGGGCAGTTCCTGGTGCGAGCCGGCAAGATCGACGAGGACACCTTGAGGCACGCCGCCGAGGAGGCCGCCGCCACCAGGCAGCGCACCGGCGACGTTCTCATCCTGATGGGCGCGCTGACCGAAGAGGAGCGGCTCTATTACGTCGGCCAGCAGATCAAGAGCATTCTCTACTCGGTCTTCGCCTGGGAGGAGGGGAGCTTCAACCTCAGCTTCCAGGCGCGCGCGCGCAAGGAAGCGATCAAGCTCGACATCCATCCCGCCAACCTGATCATGCGCGGCGTGAAGAAGCTCTACAAGGCGGACCGGCTCAGGCGGCTGATGCCCGACTCGGTGCGGCCGGTGCCGAGCCAGGAGCCCTACTTCAATCTGAGCGACGTCGAGCTGCAGGCCTGGGAGGCGCACCTCCTGCCTCGCTGCGACGGCTCGCGGACGGTGGCGGAGATCATCAAGCGCAGCGGCAAGGCGGAGCCGGACGTCCTGGGAACGCTCGTCGGCCTCACCTCGCTGCGGGTGATCGACCTGCGCTGATCCATTCCCGGCGTTGACACGTCGGGTGCTTCGCCATACACGTCCGCGCCGCGATGATCCCGCTCGCCACGAAGGCCGGACCCGCGCCATCGCCTTTTTCGCCCGAGCAGCAGAAGCGCTTCGATGCGGGCCTGGAGAAGGCCGTGGCGAAGTATCCCCGCGAGCGGCGCAAGGCAGCGCTCATCGCCGCCCTTCACCTGGTGCAGGACGAGCTCGGCTGGCTCCCCGAGCCGGCGATGGCCTACGTGGGAGATCTGCTCGAGGTGCCGCCCGTCCGCGTCCGCGAAGTCGCCACCTTCTACACGATGTACCGGCTGCGGCCCGTCGGCCGTCACCACATCGGCGTCTGCAACTCGATCTCCTGCTGGGCGATGGGCTCGACCAGCGTCCTGCGCCGCTGCGAGGAGAAGCTCGGGATCCGCCCTGGCGAGACGACGCGCGACGGTCAATTCTCCCTCGAGGAAGTGGCCTGCCTCGCCGCCTGCGGCGGAGCGCCGGCGCTGCTCGTCAACAACTTCACCTACCTCGAGAAGGTCACTGCGGAGAGCCTCGACCAGCTGCTCGCCGATCTGGGCAGCCAGCCCGGCAAGCAGATGGCGCCTGCCGGGGCCGGGAGCACGGAGACGGAGAGATGAGCGGCCCCAGGATCCTCACGGCCGCCTGGGACGAGCCCGAGAGCTGGTCGCTGGCAAGGTACCGGGCTTCGGGTGGCTACAAGTCGCTCCCCAAGGCGCTCGGGATGCAGCCGCAGCAGATCGTCGACGAGGTGGTCAAGGCGAACTTGCGCGGTCGCGGCGGGGCGGGCTTCCCCACCGGCATGAAGTGGAACTTCGTCCGCAAGGAGACGAGCTTCCCCAAGTACCTGGTGGTCAACGCCGACGAGGGCGAACCCGGCACCTTCAAGGACCGCGAGATCCTGCTGCGCAGCCCGCACATGTTTCTCGAGGGGCTGATCATCGGCTGCTACGCCGTCGAGTGCCACCTCACCTACGTCTACTGCCGCGGCGAATTCCGCCAGAGCGCGATGCAGCGGCTGCAGTCGGCGGTCGACGAAGCGTACGCCGAGGGTTTTCTCGGCAAGAACATCCTCGGCTCGGGCTTCGATCTGGAAGCGCACTGCGTCTTCGGCGCCGGCGCGTACATCTGCGGCGAAGAGACGGCGATGCTCGAGTCGCTCGAAGGCCGCAAAGGCTATCCGCGCCTCAAGCCTCCCTTTCCCGCCAACGCGGGCGGCGGGCTCTTCAAGCAGCCCACCGCCGTCAACAACGTCGAGACTCTCGCCAACATCCCCGCCATCGTCGAGATGGGCGGCGAGGCCTTCGACAAGATCGGCCTCGTCCCCAAGAACGGCGGGACGCGTCTTTACGCCGTCTCCGGCCATGTGAAGAAGCCGGGCGTCTATGAGGCCCCGATGGGCATCAGCTTTCGCAAGCTGCTCGACGACTACTGCGGCGGCATGCGCGCCGGGAGCACCCTCAAGGCCATCATCCCCGGCGGCGCCTCGAGCGCGATCCTCACCGCCGAGGAGGCCGACTGGGCGAGCGACTTCGACACCCTCAAGGCGAAGAAGACGATGGCCGGTTCGGGCGCCGTGGTCTATTTCGACCAGAGCGTCAACATGGCGCAGGCGCTCGCCAACATCATGCGCTTCTTCGCCCACGAGAGCTGCGGCCAGTGCACTCCCTGCCGGGAGGGGACCGCCTGGCTCTCTCGGCTCCTCGACAAGATCGTCGCCGGGAAGGGCGAGAAGCAGGACGTGGACAACGTCCACCAGATCGCCCGGCAGATGGAGATGAAGACCATCTGCGCGCTGGCCGACGGGGCCGCCATGCCGGCCAAGAGCTACATCGACAAATTCCGGGCCGACTTCGACGCCCTGGTTCGAGGCTGAAGTGGCCGAGGCTGTCCTCTTCTATCTCTTCGCCGCGGGGGTCCTGGCCGGAGGGTCGCAGGTCGTCCTCCGGCGCAATCCCATCTACGGGGCGGTCTCGCTGGTCGGATGCTTCTTCTTTCTCGCCGGCATCTACGTGCTGCTCTCGGCGCATCTGATCGCGATCCTCCAGGTGCTCGTCTACGCCGGCGCAGTGATGGTGCTCTTCGTCTTCGTCATCATGCTGCTCAATCTGAAGGAAGAGGAGCTGGGCGAGCTGCGCTTCACCTTCTGGAAAGTCGTTGGCCTGGTGGCGGTGCTCGCCACGGCCGCGGTCATCGCCTGGCGCGCGCTGGGGCCGGCCTACCCTTCGACCGGGCCGGCGCGCGACAACGCCATTCTTCTGGCGGCGGAGGGCTTCGGCGGAGTGAAGGCGGTCGGGCGCACGCTCTATCTCGCGGCGGTGCTGCCCTTCGAATTGACTTCGCTTCTGCTGCTGGTGGCCATCGTCGCCGCGGTGGTGGTGGCGAAAGGGAAGATCTGATGGTCGACTTCTTCCACGCCCACCAGGCGCAGCATTATCTCGTCCTGGCCGCGCTGCTCTTCGCGCTGGGAGCGGCCGGAGTGGTGCTGCGGCGCAACGCCATCATCGTCTTGATGAGCATCGAGCTGATGCTCAATGCGGTGAATCTCACCTTCCTCGCGTTCGCTCGCTTTCCGCTGGTGGCGAATTCGCCCATGCAGGGGGGATTCTCGCAGGGACACGCGGCCGTCTTTTTCGTCATCGCGACCGCCGCCGCCGAGGCCGCGGTCGGGCTGGCCATCATCATCGCCGTCTTCCGCAGCCGGACCAGCGTCAACGTCGATGAGTTCGACAGCTTGAAACTCTGATGGAAGTCTCCTGGCTCCACCTGATTCCGCTGCTTCCGCTCGCCGGCGCGGCGGTCTGCGGGCTGTTGGGCAAGTGGCTGCCCAAGGCCTGGCTCTACGCCATCGCGCTGGTGACGGTGCTGCTCTCCTTCTGCATCGGCCTCACCGGCTTCCTCCGCCTCCCGGAGGAGGTGCCGATCTTCCACGAAGTCGCCTTCAACTGGTTCTCCGCCGGCAGCCTGCACGTCGACATGGGATTTCTCTTCGACCGGCTCTCCGGCGCGCTCACGCTGGTGGTCACCGGCGTCGGCTTCCTCATCCACGTCTACAGCGTCGGCTACATGGACGAGGACCCCGGCTACTGGCGCTACTTCGCCTATCTCAACCTCTTCATCGCCGCGATGCTCACGCTCGTGCTCGGCGACAACCTGGTCGCGATGTTCGTCGGCTGGGAGGGCGTCGGGCTGTGCAGCTACCTGCTGATCGGCTTCTGGTACACCGACGAGGAGAAGGCCTACGCCGGGCGCAAGGCCTTCGTCGTCAACCGCATTGGCGACGTCGGGTTCTTGATCGGCATCTTCGTCCTCTTCAACGCGACCGGCTCGGTGAGCTTCGCCCAGCTCGGGGTGGCGCCGCTGACGCTCGCCACCGCTTCCATCGCCGCGCTCTGCCTCTTCATTGGCGCGATCGGAAAGAGCGCGCAGCTGCCGCTCTACGTCTGGCTGCCCGACGCGATGGCCGGCCCGACGCCCGTGTCGGCCTTGATCCACGCCGCCACCATGGTCACCGCCGGCGTCTACATGGTGGCGCGCATGTCGCATCTCTACACGAGCGCGCCGGGCGTCTTGGCCTTGGTCGCCCTGGTCGGCGCGCTCACCGCGCTCTGGGCGGCCCTGATCGGGACCGCGCAGAACGACATCAAGCGCGTGCTCGCGTACTCGACGGTCTCGCAGCTCGGCTTCATGTTCATCGGCGTCGGGGTGGGCGCCTTCTTCGCCGGCACCATGCACCTCGTCACCCACGCCTTCTTCAAGGCCTGCCTCTTTCTCGGCTCGGGCGCCGTCATCCACGGCCTCGCCGGGGAGCAGGACCTGCGCCGCATGGGCGGGCTGCGCAAGTACATGCCGCAGACGGCGTGGACTTTCGCGGTCGCCACCGTCGCCATCAGCGGCATCTTTCCCATCTCGGGATTCTTCTCCAAGGACGAGATCCTCGCCCAGGCGCTGCACACCAAGGCCTACGACTTCCTCACTCTCGGGCCTGGCGGGCCGCATCTGACCTCGCTCGGCACGATCCTCTACCTGGTCGGATCGTTTACCGCGCTCATCACCAGCTTCTATATGTGGCGCTGCTACTTCCTCGCCTTCGAGGGCGAGTACCGCGGCCCCGAGGGCGTGCACCCGCACGAGTCGCCCGGCATCATGACGAGCCCGCTGTGGATTCTCGCGGCGCTCTCGGTCCTGAGCCTGGTGATCGGTCTGCCGGAGCCCTGGGTGCGCGGCTCGTTCCTCGAGCACCTCAACTGGGAGCATTTCACCGGGCGCCTCTTCAGCCCCCCGCGCGGCGGACCGCCCGCCGGGTTCAGCCCCTGGCCCGGATACCTGGTCGCCCTCGCCATCGGTTGGGCCGGCTTCGGCCTCGCCTGGCTCCTCTATGCTCCGGCGCGGGCCGCGAGCGGAGACGATCGCTTCGCTGCGCTCTTCCCCCGCCTGCGCAACGCCTTCGCCAACAAATTCTGGGTCGACGAATTCTACGACTGGCTGGTGGTCCGCCCGCTCTGGTCCTTCGCCCGCGGGCTGTGGCGCATCTTCGACGCCACCATCATCGACGGCCTGTTCATCAACGGCTCGGCGCAGCTGGTGGCGTGGGTCGCCGCGCTCGCGCGGCGGTTCCAGAACGGCGACGTCCAGCGCTACGCGGCGGTGACGGCCCTGGGCGTGCTCGCGCTCGTCTACGCCTTCCTCCTGCGGAGCTCGCCGTGAGCTGGCTCGAGGCGCACCTGCTCACGCTGGTCATCTTCCTGCCTTCGGCGGGCGCGGTGCTCGTCGCGCTCTTGCCGCGGAGCGAGGGCGGCCAGCACAAAGGCGTCGCCTTCATCTTCTCGCTCGCCACCTTCCTTGCCTCGATTCCGCTCTGGACCTCCTTCCATTCCGGCCCGGCGCGCTTCTCCTTCGAGCAGAAGAGCGAATGGGCGCCCTCGCTCGGCTTCAGCTATCACGTCGGCCTCGACGGAGTGGCGCTCCTGCTCTTCATGCTCACGGCGCTGCTCGGGCCGATCGTGGTGCTCAGCTCCTGGGGATACATCCGCTCGCGCGTCAAGGAATACGCGCTGGCGCTCTTGCTCCTCGAGACGGCGATGCTCGGCACCTTCGCCGCGCTCGACCTGGTGCTCTTCTACGTCTTCTGGGAAGCGATGCTCATCCCCATGTACCTGCTCATCGGCGTCTGGGGATCGGAGCGGCGCATCTACGCGGCGGTGAAGTTCTTCCTCTTCACCTTCATCGGCTCGGTGCTGATGCTCCTGGCCATCTTCTGGCTGTGGAGCAATTCGGGCGCTCCCGGCCACCGCACCTTCGATTACGTCGCCCTGCTCGAGCAGGGCGCGCTCCCCGCCGAGCGGCAGAAATGGCTCTTCCTCGCTTTCGCTCTCGCCTTCGCCATCAAGGTGCCG
This sequence comes from Deltaproteobacteria bacterium, assembly GCA_005879315.1. GTDB lineage: Bacteria > Myxococcota > Myxococcia > Myxococcales > 40CM-4-68-19 > 40CM-4-68-19. Next base: position 159,603 of record VBLC01000035.1, read on the forward strand.
ATGTGGCCGCTGCACACCTGGCTGCCCGACGCGCACACCGAAGCGCCCGCCTCCGGATCGATCATCCTCGCCGGCGTCCTGCTCAAGATGGGGACGTTCGGATTCATCCGCTATGCGATGCCTCTGTTTCCCTCCGCGGCAAACCAGTGGGCGCCCGCGATCGCCGTCCTGGGGGTGATCGGGATCATCTATGGCTCGCTGATGTGCATGGCGCAGACCGACCTCAAGCGGCTCATCGCCTACTCCTCCGTGGCCCACCTCGGCTTCGTCATGCTCGGCCTCTCGGCGCTCACCGCCGAGGCCGTGAGCGGCGCGGTGCTGCAGATGGTCAACCACGGCATCTCGACCGGCGCGCTCTTCCTCATGGTGGGCATCCTCTACGAGCGCACCCATACCCGCGAGCTCGCCGCGTACGGAGGAGTGGCCCGCGTCGCGCCGGCGATGGCGGCAGCGTTCGTGGTGATCACCTTGAGCAGCATCGGCCTGCCCGGGACCAACGGCTTCGTCGGGGAGTTCCTCATCCTCCTCGGGACCTTCACCGCGAAGGGAATGGGCAGCTGGACGATCGGTACCGCCGAATTTTCCAAAGGCATCACGCTCGCGGTGCTCGCCGCCAGCGGCGTGATCCTCGGCGCCGTCTACATGCTCTGGGTCGTGCAGCGCGTCTTCTTCGGGCCCGAGCGCAAGGCCGCCTCGCACGGCATGGCCGATCTCAACTTGCGCGAGTGGTTCACGGTCGCGCCGCTGCTTCTGGCCATCGTCTGGATCGGCCTTGCGCCGCAGCCGCTCCTCGACGCAATGAGGCGGCCGGTCGACGAGTTCATCGAGCGCGTCGGCAGGCCGCAGCGCGCGCCGCCGACTGCGCCGGGGAACAAGGAATGAATTTCAACCCTGGCGATCTCTACGGCGTGCTCCCCGCGCTGCTTCTCGCCGCCGGCGCCCTGGTGCTGCTCACCAGCGAAGTCTTCCTGCGGCCGGTCGAGCCCGATCGCCGCTATCAGGCCTGGGTCGCAGCCGCCTTCGCCTTCGCTGGACTCTGGGCGTCCCTGGCGCAGCTCGGGGACCCGGCGCAGCCACTCTTCGCCGGCGCCGCGGTGAGCGACGGCTTCGCCCACATCGTCGCGGCAGTGGTCTGCGCGGCGCTCTTCCTCTCTTGCATCGTCGCCTTCTCCTATCTCGAATCGCTGCGCGCCACGCGCGGCGAGTTCTACGCGCTGGCGCTCTTCTCCGCCTCGGGCATGTGCCTGTTGGCGCAAGCCACCGATCTCGTCGTCATCTTCATCTCTCTGGAGGTGATGTCGCTCGCCGTCTACGCGCTCTGCGCCTATCTGCGGCGCGGCAAGCGGCCGGCGGAGGCGGCCTTCAAGTATTTCATCCTCGGGAGCTTCGCCTCGGCCATCTTCCTCTACGGCGCCGCCTTCGCCTTCGGCGCGAGCGGCTCGACGCGGCTCGCCGATCTGGCCGCGACGGTGCGCTCGGGCAGCGCGACGACGCTGGTCTACGCTTCGGCTGCGCTGCTCGCCGCCGGCTTCGCCTTCAAGGTCGCCGCCGTGCCCTTCCACATGTGGGTCCCCGACGTGTACGACGGCGCGCCTGCGCCGGTGACCGGCTTCATGGCGGCCGGCGTGAAGGCGGCGGCCTTCGCCACGCTGGTGCGGATTCTCGTCAGCGGCTATGGCGAAGGCGGCCGCTGGCGGGGACTGATCGTCGCGCTCGCCTACCTGACCATGCTGGTGGGCAACCTGCTCGCCGTCCCACAGCGCAGCGTCAAGCGGATGCTGGCGTACTCGTCGATCGCCCACGCCGGCTACCTGCTCGTCGCAGTCGCGGCGATGGGAACCTCCGCGCCGCGCGCCGACGCCGCCGGTGCGCTGCTCTTCTACCTGGCGTCCTACGGCGCGACGGTGATCGGCGCCTTCGCCGTGGTCGCCATCATCGAGCGCAAGCTCGCTCTTTCCGGCCTGGGCGACGACCTCTCTTCCTGGGCGGGTCTCTCCGAGAAGCATCCCGCGCTGGCGGCGGCGATGTCGCTCTTCATGATCTCGCTCGCCGGCGTGCCGCCCACCGCGGGGTTCATGGCCAAGCTGACGGTCTTCCGCTCCGCCATCGAGGCCGACCTGGTGCCGCTCGCCATCTTCGGCGTCATCACCAGCGTGGCCGGCCTCTATTATTACCTGCGCGTCGTGGTCTACGTGTACATGGTCCCCGAGGCGAAGGCCGACGCGGTCCAGGGCGGCCGCTTGCTCTCGGCCGGGCTGGCCATCGCCGGTTGCGCGCTGATCGTGCTCTGGATGGGCGTTCTGCCGGGATCCTTCGCCGCGCTGGCGCAGAGCGGCGCCGCAGTCTTCGGCCGATAGCCGTGGCGCGCATCTGGATCCTCTCTCCGGTCTACTTCGACGTCGACTCCTATCGCCGGCTGCGAGGGGAGCTGCAGGCGGTGCTCGCCTCGCTGCCGCTGCCTCCGCTCGCGCCGCGCTTCGTCATGGTCGACGACAGCGCCGGCCGCGATCCATCGGTGAGCAAGGTGGAGGACACGGTGCAGATCCTCGTGCCGCCCTTCAACCTCGGCCATCAGCGCGCCATCGTCCACGGCCTGCGGCGGCTGTCGCGCGAGATCGCCGACGAGGATTTCGTCGTCACCCTCGACGGCGACGGCGAGGACCAGCCGAGCGACCTGCCGCGGCTCCTGGCAACGCTGCAAGATCAGCCCGGCAATCTGCGCCGCATCGCGCTCGCCGCCCGCACGCGCCGGCGCGAGACGCCCGTCTTCAAGCTGCTCTACTTCTTCTTCAAGCACTTCTTCCTGCTCCTCTCCGGCACGGTGGTGCGCTCGGGGAACTACGCCGCCTTTCACGGCTGGGTGGCGCGCAACGTCCTCTTCCATCCGCATTTCGATCTCTGCTACGCCTCGAGCCTGCTCAGCCTGGATCTGGAGATCGTCCGCGTTCCCTGCGAGCGCGGCGAGCGGTACGCCGGGCAATCGAAGATGACCTACGGCAAGCTCGTCTCGCACGGCTTCCGCATGCTCATGCCCTTCGCCGACCGCATCGCCGTGCGCGGGCTGGTGGTCTTCGCGCTGCTGCTCTTGCTCGGGCTCGCCGCGCTGGCGGTGGCCTTCGTCCTGCTCGCCGCCGGCGCGCGGATCTCCGCCGCGGCGCTCTGCGGGCTGGGGCTGTTCGTGCTCCTCTGCGCCACCTCGCTGGGGAGCTCACTTCTGCTCTTCGCTCTCTTCTCGCAGTCGCAAGGGCTGTCGATGACCCGGCTGCGCGAATGAGCTGAGCCACAGGCAACTGCAGACGAGACCGAGCATCACCGCCGCCGAGCGGACGATGGGCCCGAGCCAGCCGATCGGCGTCCAGACGAGAAGAAGGTTTGCTCCGAGAACCAGCCCGCCGAGCAGGAGCGCCGCAAAGAGCGGTGGGGTCCGCTGGCGGATCAAGGCCGGCAAGAGGAGCGCGAGGGGAGCGAGCAGCAAGACGTCGGCATAGCTGACCCGGAGGATGAGGAAGTCATCGACCATCAGCGCCGCCACGATCGCCAGCGCCGCGCGCGTCCTCAGCGAGCGGCGGGCGGCGCCGAGGACGAGGGCGGCGATGAGGAAGGCTGCGGCGCAGGCGAACGCCAGGACTTTGGAGATCGCCATCCAGGCCTCGCGATCCCGAAGCTGGAGCAGTCGCGGGACGATCCAGGAGAAGCTGGTATTGGCCGTATAGGAGCGCAGATAGGCCGTCTGCGAATAATCATGGCCCTCGATGACGGGCGGCGGCCGGTAGGGCTGACCGAGGGAACGGATGGTCTCCTTGTCGCCGAGGATGGTCCGCTCGAGCATCGCGACGCTGCGCTGGTATTGCAGCCAGCCGCGAATGCCCGCCAGAGGCAGCGTCAGCACGACGAGCAGCGCGGCCGTGCCGGCTGCCGAAACCGCCGGCTTGCGCAGGCGCAACAGCCAGAGCGCCGGGATCATCACCGCGAGGGTGGGGCGCAACGCGATCGCGAATCCGATCGGCAGGCCTTGCACCCACGGCCCGTTCCGCCCGCGCAGGAGGAGGAACGAGCCGCCCGCGAGGAGCAGGAGAACGAACGCGTAGTACTGGCCGCGCTCGACGTGCAGCCGCCAGAAGTCGCCTCCGGCGAAGAAGATGCAAGCGAGGGTGAAGAAGAGGACCCGCGCCCTCTGGCTTCCCAGCGAGCGCGTCAAGAGCAAGAGCGTGGCGAGCAGCGCGACCCACTCGGCCGCTGCCCAGAAATAACGCTGCGCGCGGAAGGGCAGCGGCGAGAGCGGCGCGTAGAGCGCGAGCAGCGTGGGCGGATAGGTGACGCGCGTCAGGTGCGCGAAGACGCGCGTGTAGTCCTGCAGCTCCTCCGGCGTGTCGGGACCGGCTTGGTAGGTGTAGGGGTCCAGCCCGAGGAGCATCGCTCGCGCTCCGGTCACCTTGGGCCGCAGATCTTCGCCGGGATACTTGATGACGTCGGAGACGCTGACGGCGAGAGCGGCGAGCAGCGCCAGAAGGCTCACCAGCATCGCCGTCCGGCCCAGCCGCCCCAGCGCGGCCAGGCGGATGCCGGTCAATCGCTCGAACACGGATCCAGACTAGCTTCTTTTGAGCAGCACGTAGATCGCGCCGGCGCCGCCGTCGTGCGGCCGCGCGGTGGCGAAGGCGAGCACGTGGCGGGAGAAGCGCTCGGTGCGCATCCAGCGCTTGAGCGATTCCTTCAAGACCGGCACCTGATCCTTCGAATGCAGTCCGCGGCCGTGCACCACCAGGACGCATCGCTTCTGCTGCTGCCGCGAACGGGCGAGGAACTGCTCCAGCTCGAGCTTCGCCGCCTCCTTGAGCAGGCCGTGCAGGTCGAGATGACCCTGCACCGCCAGATCGCCGCGCTTGAGCCGCCGCACGATGCGCGGGTCGAGGCCGCGCACATGGCCCTCGATGAACTCGTCGGTGTCGGCGATGTCGAACGGCACCTCTCCGGTGACCAGCGCGCGCAGCTCGTCGTACGCTTCGAGCTCGGGGTCGAGGCGCACCGGCTGCAGCGAGAGCGGCTGCGGCGCGGGCCGGATGCGCGCGCTCCGGTCGGCGAGCGCCTCGGCGCCTTCGGTGGCGAGCGACCAGAGATCCTCCTCGGAGAGCGGCTCTGCTCGCGGTGGGGGCGGCGGCGCCGGAGGCGGCCGCGCCGGCGAAGGCTTGGGCGGCAGCTTCAGCTTGCCGAAAGGATTGTGGAAGGGCTTCTTCGCCACGGCGTGTTCAATGCTCTCCCTTGCGCAGCACGCGTTTGTCCCCGATGCGCAGCGTGAGCTTCTCCCGGTCGAAATACTCGAGCAGGGGAATGGCGAACTTGCGGGTGAGCCCGGTCAGCTCCTTGAACCCCTGCGCGTCGATCGAGCCGTGCTCCTTGATGTGCGCCGAGAGCTTCGTGCGCAGGTGCGAGAGCGGCACGGCTCCGAACCAGAGTTCCTCACTGATGCGCGCGGCGCGGCCGGCGGAGACCAGCGCCTTGAGCAGCGCCTGCGTCCTCTGCGGTGTCTGGCCGACCAGGCCGGGCAGCTCGTCGGCGCGCGGCGGCTCGAGCCCGGCGCCCTCGAGGAGCTGGGCGAGCTTTTCCTGGGCGTCGGCGCTCGGTCCGCTCAGCGGCGCCGCCGTGCCCTTTGGCCGGACCCGCTCGGAATCGGCGCGCAGCTCGCCTTTCTCGGCCAGCGCGGCGAGCGCGCGGGCGAACAGCTTGGGCGGCGGCGACCCGGCCCGCTGGCGCAGCTCCTCGCGCGCGATCGAGGGATCGATCTCGTTCTGCGCGGCGTGCTCCTCCAGGCGCGCAGCGATCTTCTCCTCCAGCGCCTGCAGCACCTCGGCGTGCGCATAGAGCCGCGCCTCGCGGTCGAAGAGGACCGCGCGCCCGCCCTGTGCCAGACGTTCCAGCGCGCGCTCGGCGCTCTTCTGCGTGAACTGCCCGCGCGCGAGAAGGCGGGGGGGCGAGGCGCCGGGATATCCCGATTCGAGCAGCAGCCGATCGGCCTGGGCGAGGGCGTCCTCTCCCGCCAGCGCCTGCAGCGCGAGCACGTCCGGCTCGCGCCGCCTTCTCCGCTTCGGCGAGACCGAGAGGATGCGGCCGCCGCCGATGGTGCTGGCGTGGCTGCGCTGCACGGCGCCGGGATCTCCGCGCAAGAGGAAGCGCAGCCCGGCGATCGCCGCGGTCGGATGCGAGAGATGCAGCTGTCCGAGCGCGCGCTCGCCGGGGGCGAGCTCGCCGCGATCGATCAGCGCCACCACCGCTGGGACCTGGGCCGTGCCGACGTGGGCGAGAAGGCGCGCCCGGTTCCTGAGCGCCCGTACGGCCCAAGGGAGAAGCTCCAGCTCGACGTCGAGCACCTGGGCCGCGCCGATCGACTCCAGCGTGCCGGCCGGCACGAGCGCTGCGCCTCGCGGGGCATCGCGCACTTCCAGCGCGGCCAGGTTCGCGGCTGTCCGCTGACCGGCTCGCGCTCTCTCGACCGGAGCGCCGTGCACCTGCACGCCGCGCACGCGCACTCCGCGCGCCTTGGCGCCGGCGCCGACCAGATCCACCTCGTCGCCTGCCCCGAGCGCCCCGGAAAAGAGCGTCCCCGTCACCACGGTTCCAAAACCTTTGAGGGCAAACGATCGGTCCAAAGGAAGGAAGAGCGGGCCCTGCTCCGGCCGCGGCGCCTCTTGTTTCGCCTTGACCGCCTCGGCGATGGCCGCGACCAGCTCCGGAAGACCCTGCCCGGTGCGCGCCGAGCATTCGACGATGCGCGCGCCCTCGAGGAAAGTGCCCATCACCAGCTCCTGCATTTCCAGGAGCACGAGCTCGCGGTGCTCGGCGCCCAGGCCCGGCAAGAGATCGGACTTGGTCAGCGCGATCACTCCCGCCTGCACGCCGAGAAGACGGAGCACGTCGAGATGCTCCGCCGTCTGTGGCATCGGGCCCTCGTCGGATGCGACGCAGAGGACGGCCACGTCGATACCTCCCGCCGCCGCCACCATGGCGCGGAGGAAGCGCTCGTGGCCGGGCACGTCGACCACGCCCGCCACGCCGATGCCGGGCAATTCCAGGTGGGCATATCCGGCTTCGAGAGTGATGCCGCGCCGCTTCTCCTCGGGCAAGCGGTCGGTGTCGATGCCGGTGAGCGCCTTCACCAGCGCGGTCTTGCCGTGGTCGACGTGGCCGGCGGTGCCGACCACCACCCGCAGCGGCGCGCTCATTCATCGACCCAGAAGATGCCGGGAGCGAGCTTCTTCCGATCGAGCGCCGGCTCGCCGCGGAGGACGGCCACCGGCGCCGCGCAATAGAGAGTGCTCCAGAGCGCCGCCGGCCGGTGATTGCCGCTGTGCTTGAGCCCGCCGAAAGGCAGCCGCCCGCTCGCCCCGACTGTCGGCGCGTTCCAATTCACCACGCCGCAGAGCAGGGCGCGCTGGCAACGATCGAAAGTGTCCGAAGAGGCGGTGTGCACGCTCGCCGCCAGGCCATAATCGGTGGCGTTGGCGATCTCCAGCGCTTCTTCCTCGCTGCCTGCGGGATAGACGGCCAGGTCGGGGCCGAAGAGCTCCTCGCGCTCGTAAGACGTTCCGCGGCGGCGGTGCACGAGGTGCACGCTCGGGCTCACGTAGCAGCCCGCAAGCCCGCGCGGCGCGAGGCGTCGCGGCGCGAGCAGCTCTTCGACGTCGGCGCCGGTCGCGCGCAGGCCTTGCTCGAATTTCTCCAGCGCGGAAGGCGAGGCGAGGGGCCCCATGAAGACGCCGTCGTCGAGCGGATGGCCGATGGCGAGCCTCGTGGCCAGCTGCGCGACGCGCCGCGCGAACCGCTCGGCCGCGGCGGGTCCGACGACGATGGCGCGCGCGGCCGCGGTGCAGCGCTGCCCGGCGGAGACGAAAGCGGAGAAGAGCACGTCGTAGATCGCCTTGTCGAAATCGGCGTCGGGCAGGACCAGCGCCGCGTTCTTGCCGCCCATCTCCAGCGCGAGCAGCTTGGACTGGCCCAGGCAGGCGCGCTCGATCGCCTGGCCCACTTTCCAGCTGCCGGTGAAGAGCACTCCGTCGATGTCCGCATGCGCCGCGAGTGCCCCGCCGATGGAAGGGCCGCCTTGGACGAGGTTGAAGAGCCCCGGGGGCACACCGGCCTCCGCCAGGCAGCGCGCATAGATTTCCGCGGCGTGGGGGGCGATTTCGCTCGGCTTGAACACCACCGCATTTCCGCAGGCCAGCGCCGGCAGGATGTGGCCGTTCGGCAAGTGCACCGGGAAGTTGAAAGGGCCGAGCACGGCGACCACGCCGAGCGGCCGGAAGCGGCATTCGGCGCCCGCCTGCCCGGGAGCTGGGAAAGCGGAGACGAGCTTCATGCCCTCGTCCGCGGTGATGGCCGCCTTGGCGCTGCAGGCTTGCGCCTCGGTGCGCGCTTCCCAGAGCGGCTTGCCCACGTCGAGGGCGATGGCGCGCGCCAGCTCCTCCTCGTGCTTCTTCAAGACCGCGCCGATGTCGCGCACCAGCTGCACGCAGTCGGGAGCTGGACGGGCCGCGCGCGCCGCCGCCACTGCCTTGTCCACTTGCGCGGCCGCATAGGGATAGCGGCCCAGCTGCAGCGAGAGATCGGCGGGCGATCGATCGTCGATGGCGCCCTCGGCGCCGGCCGGATCGGCCCATTGTCCGCCGATGAAGTCCATCAGTCGAAGGGGATGGTGTGCAGGCGCTCGCCGCGTTCGGCGCCGAGCAGCGTCGCCGCGTCTTCGGGCAGGAGCGCCTCGGCGTCGCGGAAGCGGACCGGCGATCGGACGCAGCGGAAGCGATTGCGACCGTGAGGGCGCTCGAGAGCGACCAGCCGTTCCTCGACCTCGTCGGCGGTCGCATCGCCGCCTTGCGGCAGCGGGGTCGCACCGAGCTTGGCGCGGCGGAAGCGGCGGATGGGCTCGATCAGCGCGGTCGGCGCCGAGTAGTGCGGGCCGCCGTCGAAAGGATCGATGCGCTCGTCGTAGCGGAAGCCGATCCTGGTGAGCATGTCCTTGGCCCCCGCCGTCTGCGGGCCCACCTCTCCGATGGCGTCCTGGATCTTCTGCGAGAAGATCGTCGCGTAGATCTCGCCTGGCGGGAAGAGCTGCTGGATGAATTCCTTGTTCTCGCGGGAGAGGCGGTCCGCCTCCTGATAGCTCAGCCCCGTGAACTTGCGCCCGAGCGCTTCCCAGAGGGGGCTGCGGTTGTCTTCCTCCAGGCGCGGGAGCAGCTCGACCAGGATGCGATCGCGAAAGCGCGGCCGGTGCATCGCGACGTAGAGGAATCGGACCAGGCTGAGCTGCTTGCCGGGCTTCTGCTGTCCGCGAAACTGCGAGTCGACCACCAGCCCGCCGATCTCGGTGGGGCCCTCGAAGTTGTAGCCGATCGAGAGCACCCGATGGCGGAAATGCTTGTCCACCGAGTGGCTGTAATGCTCCTTCTCGTAGACGTCGAAGAAGATGTGAGGCGCGTCGCGCGTGCCGTGCTGGGCGATGATCAGCGACGAGCCCACCACCTTGCCGCTCCGCGCGTCCTCGAGCACGAAGAGATACTCGCGCTCGAAAGGGTCGCGGATGCGCCCGTCGAAGGAGCGAGCCGACTTCTCGACGATGGCCGACAGCTCCTTCTCGTCGTTGGGCAGGTTCACGGTGTTCAGCTCGCCGGCCAGCTTCTTCAGCGCGGGCAAGTCACCTTTGTGGACGTCGCGGATCACGTACACGAGCAGAGCTCCACGATGAGCTGTTCATAGAGATCGCACGCCTTCTCCAGTTGCGCCATCTCGATCCGCTCGTTCGCGGCGTGCGCATTGCCGGTGCTCTTGCCCGGGCCGATGACGATGGCCTGGCTGCCGGCCCGGGCAAAGACCCCTGCCTCCGTGCTGGTTGGCTTGGCCTGCGGGGCAGGGTCCAACCCCCGCCCGCGGAGGACGTTTTGTACAATTTGTACAAATTGCGCGTCGTGGGGCAGGGCCGTCCCCCCGGCGTTGCGCTCCATCGAAACCTCGAGCTCCAGCTCCCCACCCCCCAGGCTGGCGACCCAGTCGCGGGCATTTTGTACAAAATGCGCGACCACTGCGTCCGGGTCCTGGGAGTGGAGGAGGCGGGCGTCGAAATGGGCCGCGGCCTCGGCCACGCCATAGATCGCGTCCGGGGGAGGCACCGGCGATTCCATGCTCTCGAGCACATTCAGGCCGCCCACCGCGCCAGGGGGATCGAACTGCGGGTCTTCTCCTCGCGGAAGGCTCTCTTGCCACAATTCCTCCAGCGCCCCCAGGGTGGCGAGCGTGCGCCAGAGGTTGGGCCGGAGCGGCTGGGCCCGGAGGAAGCGGACCTCGTCGGGGGCAGGCTGGCCATTCTCCCGCGGCGCCGGAACCAGGAGCGTGCAGCTGGCCGGCACGACATTGCTGGATGTCCCGCCGCGCGCGGCCAGGATCGGCGCCCCGGAGCTGCGCGCCCAGGCCAGCGCCTTCAAGATGGCATTGACCCCGAGCTGCGGGGTCGAGCTGTGCGCAGCCTTGCCGGAAAAGCGCAGCTCCTCGACTCCCGGCCCGGCGCTGGAGACGAGCCGCGCCCGCAGATCGCGCACGGTGCAGCGGACCACGGCATATCCCTTGTGCGCCGTGATCAGCCTGAGCTCGCTGGGCTCGCCGCAGAGCACGAACGCCGGCGCGACCTCTCGAAAGAGCTCGGATCCAGCAAAATGGCGGGCGCCGCGCAGGCCCACTTCCTCGCCGAAAGTCCCGAGCAGCCAGAAAGGCCGCCGCAGCCTGCGCCCCTGCACCCGCCGCGCCGCCTCCGCCTTGCAGAGCGCATCCAGCTTCACGTCGGCGACGCCGAGGCCGTAGAGGACGCCGCCGCGCTCCGTCAGCGTCCAGGGATCGGTCTCCCATCCCGGCGCCGCCGGAACAGTGTCGAGATGCGTGACGAACAGCGTCCCGCCACCGCCCGAAGCGTGCCCTCCGGGCCCGCCGAGGACATTGACGTGCACCTCCTCGACCGACTGCCGGCGCACCGCAAGGCCGGCGTGCTCCCAGAGCGAGGACAGGAGATCGGCCGCCCGCCTGGTCCCATTCGCCGAGACGGTGTTCGCCGCGATCAGCTGGCGAGCGAGCTCGAGAAAGCCCGTGGAAAGCATGGGGCGCCTCCCTTGTCATGGAGCCTGCCGCGGGTCAACGGCATGCGTAGTTTCGCATCCATGGACAAAGCGACTCCGTTCCTGACCGACATCAAGGAGCTGCAGCGGCGCGCGCGCGAGCACGTGGAGAAAGGCGCCGTCACGCCCGCCTACCGTGGCGACGTAGAGACCGCGATCAAGCTGCTCAACGAAGCGCTCGCGACCGAGATCGTCTGCACCTTGCGCTATCGCCGCCACCACTTCATGGCCGCCGGTATCCACTATAAGGCCGTCGCCGACGAGTTCATGGAGCACTCGGTGGAAGAGCAGCGCCACGCCGACATGATCGCCGAGCGCATCCGCCAGCTTGGGGGCGCGCCAGACTTCAACCCGCAGGGGCTCTTGAGCCGCAGCCACGCGCAGTACAGCGAGGGGCAGTCGCTCACCGAGATGATCAAGGAAGACCTGATCGCCGAGCGGATCGCCATCGAGTCGTACATGGAGATGATCCGCTACTTCGGCGAGAACGACCCCACTTCGCGGCGGATGATGGAGGAGATCCTCGCCAAGGAAGAGGAGCACGCCGACGACCTGGTGACGCTGCTCGAGACGCTCGACCCGCGCGAGCCCACCGCGCCGCTGACGACCAAGCACTGAAAGGTGCTATGAGGCGCGCTCGTGCGCGCCACTGATCAGAGGGTGTCGGAGGGTTGCATTTTCTGCAAGATCGCGGCAGGCAAGATCCCGGTGGAGAGGATCGCCGAGAACGAGGAGTTGCTCGCCTTCCCCGACATCGATCCGCAGGCGCCGGTGCACGTGCTGATCATCCCCAAGAAGCACGTCACTTCCTTGAAGGAGGTCAGCGACTGGGGTCTCATCGGCCGCATGCACCAGTTCGCCGTCAAGGTCGCCGAGCAGAAGGGCATCGCCCAGAGCGGCTACCGCGTCTTGATCAACACCGGCCTCAACGGCGTGCAGACGGTTCTGCACCTCCATCTGCATCTGCTCGGCGGCCGGGTGATGCGCTGGCCGCCCGGATAGCCATGCCCCCTGAGATCCCCGAGGAGCTCCTCGATCCCGATGCGGTCAAAGTGGTCCGGCGCCTGCGGCGCGCCGGCCATGAGGCTTATCTGGTGGGCGGTTGCGTGCGCGATCTGCTGCTCGGCATCCGGCCGAAGGATTTCGACGTCGCGACCAGCGCTCATCCCAACCAGGTGCGCGAGACCTTCCGCAACAGCCGGCTGATCGGGCGCCGCTTCCGCCTGGCGCACGTCTTCTTCCGCGGCGGGAAGATCATCGAGGTCTCCACCTTCCGCGCCAACCCGCTCGACGAGCTGCAGGATCTCCCCTCCGACCTGCTCATCCGCCACGACAACGTCTTCGGCAACGCCGAGGAGGACGCCCGCCGCCGCGACTTCACCATCAACGCGCTCTTCTACGATGTCGATACCGGCAGCGTGATCGACTACGTGGGCGGCAAGGCAGACTTGCAGGCGCGGCAGATCCACACCATCGGCAAGCCCGACGTCCGCATGCGCGAGGACCCGGTGCGGATCCTCCGCGCCATCCGCTTCGCCGCCAAGTGCGCCTTCGACCTCGAGCCGCAGACAGCCGAAGCGATGAAGGCGCACGTGCACGAGATTCCCCGCTGCGCGCCGCCGCGCGTCCTGGAAGAGGTGCTCAAGCTGCTCCGCTCGGGAGCAGCGCGCCGCTCCTTCGAGCTTCTCCGCGAAGTGGGCGCGCTGCGCATCCTCCTCCCCCCCGTCGCGGCGTACCTGGAGCGGCGCGGGCCGGAGGAGGCCGAGCGGCACCTGCGCGCGCTCGACGCTCTCGACGCTCACGTGCGCGCCGGCGAGATTCCTTCCGACGCGGTCTTGCTCGCGACATTGCTCGCCCCTCTGCCGCGGGAAGGGGCGCCGCGGGGGCCGATTGCCCGCGCGCCGCAGCCGCCGCAGCAGAAGCCCGCCGCCGAGGACGCCGACGAGGAGCTCGACCGCCAGTTGTCGGAGCTGGAAGAGCAGGAGGCCGATCCCGCCCAGGCCCCTTTGCCCGAGGCGGCGCTGCGCGAGGAGGCGGAGCTGCACGACGAGCGCCTCGGCGGCGTCCCGGCGTTCCCGGCGGGCGCAGACGTGCAGCCGTGGTCATTGCCGCAGGACGTGGTCGCGCCCGAGATCGTCCTCGGCGAGATGGTGCGAACGGCGCGGCTGCCGCGGCGGATCGCCGAGCGGGCGCGGATGATCCTCCTCGCACAGCCGGTGCTGGCGGGAGAGCGGCGCAGGCGACGGAGCTCGCCGCAAGCGTTCGTCCGGCAGAGCTACTTTCCCGAGGCGCTCGCGGTCTTCGAGCTGTCAGTGGCGGCCACCGGTCGCGGGCACGAGCAGCTTTTGCGCTGGCAGGCCACCTTCGCGGGGCAGCAGGATCTCTCGCACGCTCCGGAGCATGAGCCGAAACGGCGGCCGCGGCGCGGCCCGCGCCGGCGTCGGCGTTCGGCGCGTCCGGCCGCCAAGCAGTAGCGCTCGGCGCTGCTCCTCGGTCGTGCGGGCGCAGGCTCGTCGATTGTCGGACTGACAGGGCGGCCCCACCTTCGGAGAGCATGCTTGTCGCGCTGTTTCTCGTAGCCCAGGCTGCGATCCCCGCTGGCGGGGGGATCGTGAGCGGTACGACTTCGGGAGGAAGCAACTACAGCGGCTCGTGCGCCGCGAATCCGACCGCGAATTCACCCGAGGTGGTCTTCAGCTGGACGCCGAGCGCGAGCGGCACCGCCACGCTCTACACCTGCTCGCCCAACACCAAGTTCGACACCGTCCTCTACGTGCGCAGCTCGCTCTACGGATCGGAGCTGGCCTGCAACGACGACACGAGCGGCTGCGGCACGGGCGACGGCTCGTACAACGCCGACCATCACGGCTCGAAGATCACCATGAGCGTCACGGCCGGGCAGACGTACTACGTGTTCGTCGATGGATACGCCTGGTCGAGCGGCGGCAACCTCGGAGCTTTCCAGCTGACGGTCTCGCCTCCGACGCCGCCGTCGCTCTCCTATACGCCGCCGGCCGGACTCCAGAACGTCTTCGTCATCTGGATGGAGAACGCCGACTGGAGCTCGATCAAGGGAAATCCCTCGCTGCCGTACATCAACTCGCTCCTTTCGAGCGGCGCGCACGCCGAGAGCTACCAGCAACTGCCGGACGGCGGCAGCTGCCTCCACCCCAGCGCGCCCAATTATCTCTACGCCGAGACCGGCCAGGACCCCGGCTTCCGCGACAACTACGCGCCGAACACCTCCGGCCACCTGCAATCGGGAGATCACCTGAGCGGCTATCTGAAGCGCGTGGGCATTTCCGTGCGCAACTACAGCCAGTCGGTGCCCTCGGGAATCTGCCCGGTGGATCAATCGGGCAACGGCGGCGCGGCGGTCTTGCCTCTCTCTTACTTCGCCGATCTCACCGGCAACGGCTCGGCCAGCGACGCGGGCTGCATCGCGCGGCACGTGCCCCTCTCGCAGTTCTCGACCGATCTCGCCGCCGGCCTGACCCCCCGCTACAGCCTGATCACCCTCGACGATGCCCACAGCGGGCACGACAACCTCGCCGCGGGCGACAGCTTCCTCTCCGGCTTCTTGCCCCCCATCCTCTCCTCGCCGCAGGTCCAGAACAACGGCGCGGTCTTCATCGTCTGGGACGAGGGCACCTCCAGCTCCGGCTGCGCGCCCATCGGGCTCATCGCGCTCTCGCCGCTGGCGAAGGCCGGCTATTCGAACACGGTGCCGTACTCGCACGCCTCGCTGCTGCGGACGATGCAGGCCATCTTCGGGGTGAAGCCGTACCTCGGAGCGGCCGCGTCGGCGAACGACTTCTCCGACTTGTTCCAGGCCGGCGCCTGGAAGTGATTACTTCGGCGCTGGCGGCGCACCCGGGGCGGGCACCGGAGCGCCTGGCGTGGCGGGAGCGCCTGGCGTGGCGGGAGCTCCTGGCGTCCCCGGCGGCGTCTCGGGTGCCGGCGCCTTGATCGACTCGGTCATCATTCCGATCGTCCACCCCGTCGAGCTGTCGCGGATGGCGTCGAGCGCCTTCACCGCCCGCACGTACTTGGTCTTGTCGTCGGCGTCGAAGAAGATGACCGGCGGCCCCTGCGTCGCTTCCTTGCTCTTGGCGAGCTTGTAATAAGCCCTGAGCCGATCCTGGACGTTTTCGTCGGTCAGGGTCTCGTTGTTGATGTGGAAGGTCCCCTGCTCGTCGACCCTGAAGACGATCTGCGTCAGGTCGGGCGGCGGCGGCTCGTTCTGCATCTCCGGCGGCACTTCCTCCGGGACGCGCACGCCGATCTCCTTCTCCATCAGCGGCGTCAGCACCATGAAGATGATGAGGAGCACCAGCACGATGTCGACCAGCGGAGTGATGTTGATGTCCGACCGCGGGCCCTTCCGCTTGCTGCCGACGTCCATGGGCTACTTTCCCTTCAGCTCTTCGGCCGCCAGGGAGACGCCCTTGAGCTTGGCCTTGGAAGCCCAGTCGAGCACCGGCCGCACCTTGCCGTATTCGGTATCGACGTCGGCCTTGATCATCACCCGCTTGCCGCCGGCAGTGGCGATCTTCATCGCCTCCATCACCTGCTCGCGCGTGGCGGGCGTCTTCTCCTGCTCGATGTAGACCTGGCCGTCCTTGGTGACGCTGATGAAAGCCGGCTCCGGCCCCTGGCCGACCGCGGCGTGCTTGGCCTTGGGCAATTCCACCGACTTGCCGCGCTGGAGCATGGGCGTCACCACCATGAAGATGATGAGCAACACCAGGACCACGTCGACGAGCGGCGTGACGTTGATGTCGGAGCGGACTCCGCCCTTGCTTTCGACATCCATTCCCATCGGCTATGCCTTCGCCTTCGCTCCGGGACTGGGAGCCGCGGCGCCTTTGCCGGCGACGGGGTTGGTGAGCGGCTCGTCGAAGCGGCCTTCTTTGAGGAAGAAGTCGACCAGCTCGTTGGAGGCGTCGGCGATGTCGACGCTCATCTCCTCCACGCGGTTGGTCAGGTAGTTGTACATCATCAACGCCGGGATGGCGACGAGCAGGCCGAAGGCGGTGGTGATGAGCGCTTCGGAGATGCCGGCGGAGACGGAAGCGAGGCCGCCCGATCCGGAGGCCGCCATCAGCTGGAAGGCGGTGATGATCCCCAGCACCGTCCCGAGCAGGCCGACGAAGGGAGAGGACGAGGCCACCGTCGCAAGGCCGGAGAGGCCGCGGCGCAGATCCGCCGTCACCCGCAGCGTGGCGCGATCGATGGATCTGTTGATCGCCTCCACCAGGTCGAATTCGCCGACGTCGTGCGGCCCCTGCTTGGCGAGCGCCTCACGGCCCCGGTTGTACTCGGCGATGCCCGATCCGAGCACGCGCGGGATGTGGCCGTACTTCAGGGTGTTGGCGAACTGGGCCGCCTCGATCATCTGGTGACCTGGCAGGAGGTCGCGCAGCTTCTCCGCATATTTGCGGCTCTGATCCTTGGCGCGGGAGAAGCTGAAGAGCCGCTCCGCCATCACGCTCAGCGAATAGACGGACATGATCGCCAGCGTAATGACGACCAGGCGGGCAGGAATGCCCATCGACCGCCACATACCCAAGAGACTGAAATCCATATGAGGTGACTTCCTCCGGCTTTGCGCCCGGAATTATTGCTGCCTGAAAATGAAAGGCTGGATGATCTTCACCGCGACCGGCTTTCCTCCCATCATCGAGGGAGTATAGGTACACGACTCCAGCCACTGCTTGACCGCCTGGAAGAGAATCTGCGGCGCGCTGACGTTCTTCAGATTCACGCTGTCGATGTGCCCGTCGCTGTGGACCACGTACTCCACGAGCACAGTGCCGGTCACGCCCATCTGCCGCGCCTGCTCAGGCGTGGGGGGCTTCGGCCGGCTCCCGCTCGGCCCGCAGTCGCCCGTCGGGACGGGCCGCGACATGCCCGAGCCGAGCAACTGCGGCGGCCCCTCGTCGCCTCGCCCGCCCAGTGCGCCGCCGACCACTCCGCCGACGACTCCCCCTTCCACTCCGCCCTCGACGCCTTCGTCCTCTTCCTCTTCGGCGGCCTCGGGCGGCTTCTCGTCTACCTTGGGGACTTCCTTGGGCTGGATGATGGTGCGCGGCGGTACCTTGGGAACGGTGGGCTTGGGCGTCTGCCGCGGCGTCTTCGGCTTGTGGCCCGCAGGCGGCGGCGGGGGCGGCGGCGGTGGGGGCGGCGGCCGGAAAGTGACCGCCACCGGCTCTTCGCTCCTGGGCATCACCGCCCGGATATAGGTGAAGGCGACTGCCAGTCCGACGATGAGCGCGTGAAGAAAGATCGACACCGCCATCGACGTGCCGCGCCCGCGGCGGCGCGTGCTGACGGCTGTGATGTTGTCGAACATGCGCTCCTTCCGCCGACCGGACGAAAAGGCGGCGCAGCCTACACACCGACCCCATCGCTGTCAACGCGGCGATCGGAAGGTGTGACGCGCGAGTTGCGAATGCGATCCACCGGCAGCGCTCCCCCTCTGCTTCCGAAAGATTGGGCGCTTGACTGCCTGTGACACGTGGCCTATAAGCGCCGCGTTTAGGCAAGTCTCGGGGAGACGCGGTAGGGCGACGTTGCTCTGCGCTTTCAATTTCAGCCGCGGACGAGCGGCAAACCAGCTTCGGGGAAGTACTCGGGAGGTAGAATGCAGCTCCTAAGGTCGATTTACTTCATCGCGGCCGGCGCGTTGATTCTCGCACTTTCGACGCCGGCATCAGCCCAGACGACAGGCGGCCTGTCGGGTCAGATCATCGACGCGCAGACGCAAAACCCCGTTCCCGACGCAGTCGTCATTGCTCAAAGCCCCGCTCTGCAGGGCGAGCAGACGGCGGTCACCGACGCCACCGGCACCTTCGAGATCACGCTGCTCCCCGCCGGCACGTACACCCTCAACGTGCAGCGCGAGGGGTATCAGCCCTTCACCCAGGGCGGCATCAGCGTGCGGCTCGATCGCACCATCAAGATCAAGCTTCAGCTGGTCCCCGAAGCGGTGCAGGCGGGCGCGGTGGAGATCACCGTCGCCAGGCCGGTCATCTCCACCACCAGCGAGACGACCGGCGGCACGATCACGAGGGAGCAGATGCAGATGACTCCCTTCGGCCGCGGCGCGCGCACCTTCGAGGCCGTGGTGCAGTCCATCCCCGGCGTGCACACCGACCCCTTCGGCACGACCATCAACGGCTCCGGATCGATGGAGAGCAATTACATCGTCGACGGCGTGCAGGTGAACGACCCCGCCTACGGCACGCAAGGCACGACGCTCATCCAGGACTTCATCCAGGAGGTCGACGTCAAGACCGGCGGCTACCAGGCCGAGTACGGCCGGTCCACCGGCGGCATCGTGAACGTGGTGACCAAGTCGGGCGGCAATGAGTTCCACGGCTCGGTGTTCGGCAACTGGACGCCGCTCGAGGCCACCCGCAAGCAGTACGGATCGGTCTTCGCCATCGGCACGCAGCAGCATCTCAATTACAACCTCGACTTCGGCGCTGAGCTGGGCGGCCCCATCCTCAAGGACAGGCTCTGGTTCTACGCCGGGTTCGCGCCGCAGTTCATCTCCACCAACGTCGACCGCGTCATCCAGTCGCAGAAGGATGACGGGACGGGCCGGCCAGTGCTCGGGTCCAATGGTCTCCCGGTGGTCAGCGAGGTCGGGCGCAAGACGTACGCCGTGACGAATACCTCGTATCAGTTCACCGGCAAGCTGACCTTCCTCGCCAACGAGAACCACAGCGTCGCGCTGGCCGTGTACGGCAACCCGACCAAGTTCGGCAATGCGACCCTCAACGGCAACGAGGGCGTGTACCTCGGGACCGACAACACCATCGGCTCGACCGACGTCGCGCTGCGCTACTCGGGCAAGCTGCTCAACAAGTCGATGCTGGTCGAGGCCGGAGTCGGCTACCACTACCAGCTCGGCAGCCTCTATACGCCCTCGAACTCGTTCCAGGGCGTGAACGGCATCAGCGGCACCGAGATCCGCAACACGCCGACCATCTCCTGGCGCGGCCAGCGCAACCTTCTCGACCCCGCGTTCGACGATGGCACGGTGCCCGACTACCAGAAGAGCGCGGCGGTGCTCTCCGCCTGCGCTCCGCAGGCGGACGGCTTCAACCCGTGCCCGGTGCAGAACTACCTGACCGGCGGCCCGGGCTACACGCAGGCGAGCACGCTGATCCGCATCGCTCCGGGCATCAAGCTGAGCAACTTCGTCGAGCTGTTCGGCCACCATCAATTCAAGTACGGAGTCGATGCGGCCTTCGACAGCTACAAGTCGGACAAGTTCTACTCGGGCGGGCAGTCCTTCTATGAGTACAGCACGTCCGCTACAGGCAGCCCGAACCCGGCCGCAGGCTCCCGCTGCGGCGCCGGCGCGACCGACTGCTTCTACGGCCGCCGCGGTTTCGGACACGGCTCACCCGGCAGCACGCTCACCCCGCAGCTCGCGGCAAACCCCAACAACCCGTACGACTTCGCCAACGCCGACCTGATCAAGACCACCAACAACAAGTCGTTCTCCGAGTTCATCCAGGACACCTGGTCGGTGGCCGACAAGGTGGTCCTCGACCTCGGCGTTCGCTTCGAGCAGCAGCGGATCAGCCCTTCCGACAACGTCCTCAATCAGCAGGGCCTGCCCTTCCCCGGGCCCACGGTCTCGTTGAACGACGTGATGCCGCGTCTCGGCATCATCTACGACTGGACTGGCCGCGGGCTCTCCAAGGTCTACGCGTCGTTCGGCCGGTTCTACGAGTACATCCCGCTGGACCTGGCTGACCGCTCGCTCTCCAACGAGCAGTCGGCGAACTACCAGACGAACGCCTCGAGCTGCACCAAGGGCCTGACCAGCAAGGCCGGGGCGGCGTCGTTCGATCCGCGCTACTGCACGCAGGCCGGCGGCTACAGGTGGAACGGCGGCATCGACGGTGTCGACCCGCTCCTCCAGTCGGGCTGGAACCATGGCCAGTACTCCGATCAGTACCAGGCTGGCGTTCAGTACCAGTTCTACCGCGACATCTCGATCGGCGTGGATTACGTCCACCAGCAGATCGGCCAGGTGATCGAGGACATGTCCGCCGACGACGGGACGACGTATTTCCTCTCGAACCCGGGCGTGAAGGGCGCGCTCGGTTATTCGGTGACCACCGCTGCGGGCGTGAATGTGGTCGAACCCCCGCCGCGCCGGGTCTACGACGGCATGACCCTGTCGATGCGCAAGGAGTTCTCCGACAACTACTACTTCGTGGCGAGCTACACGTACTCCCAGTTCCGCGGGAACTATCCAGGTCTCTTCTTCGCGGAGTACGGCGGCGGCCAGCTCGACCCGAACATCACGGCTCTCTACGACCTCGTCTCGCTCCTGCCGAACATCGATGGCCCGCTGCCGGGCGACATTCCGAACTCCTTCAAGGTGAGCGGCGGGTACGTCTACGAGCTCGACGCCAAGACGCAGTTCCGGCTGGGCGGTAACTTCAACGCCAACCAGGGCCAGCCGACGAACTACCTCGGTGCGCACGAGCTCTACGGAACGGGCGCGGCGTTCATCCTGCCCCGCGGCTCCGGGCCGAGGCTGCCCTGGAACTGGCAGCTCGACCTGCGCGGTCAGGTGGCCTACAAGATGTCGAAGGACTACACGCTCGGGCTGCGCGTCGACGTCTTCAACGTCACCAACAACCAGGCGATCATCTCCGTTGACCAGAACTACACCACCAACTTCGTCTATCCGATCGTCAACGGCACTACGGCCGACCTTCCCTACCTGAAGACGACTGCTGGCGCGCCGGTCGCGAAGAACCTGACCTTCGGGACTCCGACCGCGTACCAGCTGCCGCTCTCGGCGAGGTTCGGGGCCTCGCTCTCGTTCTAACCGTCCAAGGGAGGGGAGCTGGGTCGCGAGATTCAGCTCCCCTCCTCCGCAGCGCAAACCGAGATCACCGCTCCCAGGAGAACCGTTCAAATGCACAAGCTCGCTCTCAACGTCTCGACCGGGTTCGCGCTCGCGCTCGCTGCCGCCTGCTCGACGGGCACCGTCGAGCAGCCGCCCAGACAGGCTCCGACCATCACGCGGATCTATGCGGTCGACCCCCCGGCGAACTCGCCGTTCTTCAGCTTCAACACCGGCGTCACCTTCGGCGAAGTGCTCATCTATTCGTCCAACGCGAGCGACAACATCAGCGCGACTCCGCCGCCGAGCTTCACGCAGTTCCGGGTGGAGTTCGATCAGCCCGTCGA
This sequence comes from Deltaproteobacteria bacterium, assembly GCA_005879315.1. Classification (GTDB taxonomy): domain Bacteria; phylum Myxococcota; class Myxococcia; order Myxococcales; family 40CM-4-68-19; genus 40CM-4-68-19. Next base: position 180,980 of record VBLC01000035.1, read on the forward strand.
CGCGACGAAGCTCCTCAAGTCGAAGCAGGCGGACACGCTCGACGCTGCCAGTTTGCCCAGCCCGTTGGTGTTCTCGTACTGTGCCCCGGTCGATCTGGCCAATCCCGGTGTCGAGGTCGTGGACATCGATACGCCCACTCACAAAGTCGTTTCGTCGACCTGCTACGACCCGGCCACGCAGATCGGCCTCGCGCCGCACGTCTCGATCATTCCCGGCGCGGGCTCGGTCAGCGCCAACGCGACGCCCTCGCCGTTCACCTGCAACTCCTTCGCTGAGGAGGATAGCCAGAACTATTTCTCGAAGCACAAGTACGGGCTCAAGTTCAACCCAGCCGCGATCGCCAGCTCGGGCGATGCGACAAAGACGCTGAGCCTGCCTTCGACCTGGACCGGGAACACCTTCCCGTTCACGACGGCCGGCTTCGAGATCATGGCCGTCGGAACGCAGAACTCCGTCACCGGTTATTTCGATTGGGTCAGCAAGCCGTACGCCGGGTTCGAGCACGACCTGCCGGCGATCTCGCCCGGCGCCGAAGTGGACTGCGACCCGGCGGCGACCATCAGCCGCACTGGCTGCCGCATCTTCTCCGATGGGTCGCCGTTCCTCATCGTCACCACGCAGCCCGTCGCGGACGCGACAGGGGTGACCCTGACCCGCTCGGGAGGCGCGAGCGCCCCTGCCGACTACACGGTGGATACGAGTTTCGATTCTGCCCTGGCGGTCGGGCGCATCATCACCATTACGCCCGCGGTGACTTTCGAGCCCGGGCAAACGTACACGGTGACTGTGGACCCCACGATGGTCACGGCAGCGCCGGCGAATGGCGAGACGAACGTAACGACCCTCGAGAAACCGACGGGCACAACCCAATACTCGTTCACCGCCGGCCCGGGCCCGCTCGGGCCCGCGGCTGGATCGAACGTGATTTTCAGCTCCACGCCGGCGTCAGGTGCCGTGAAGGTCGCCCACACGCTGTCCAGGATCAGGTTCCTCTTCCAGCTGCCCGTCGAGCCGGCCAGCGTCTCGACCGCGACCTTCAGCGTCACGCGCAGCGATGGGAAGACCATCGCCGGCACGGCTGCGGTCGATACCGCCCACAACAACCAGAGAGTGACCTGGACACCCACGACGACGCCGACCCTCTTTGGCGCGGTCTACACCGTCAACGTCTCCGGTGTGAAAGTGGGGCCGAACGTGCCCGGCGCCGGGTTGACCTTCAGTCCCTTCAGCATGACGTTCACCACGCAGCAGTTCACCACTAACGGAATCTTCAGCGGCACCACGAAAGTCGACGGAAAGCGGAACATGCCCCTCGAGTCGCTCCTCAACGGCGACTGGAACATCCAGTTCCTCGACAAAGCGGATCCGACGACGGTCAGCACCAGCACGGTGCAGCTGGCATCGGCTGGAGCGGCCCCTGCCTTCACCATCACGGACAGCGGGGATCACCAGAAGTACAATCTCAAGCTCACTGACGCGACCACGCCCATCAAGTTCGGGACGCAGTACCTCGTCACCTCGACCACCGGCATCAAGGAGGCGACTGCCGCAAACGGCGGTGCGTCCGAAAGCACAGGGCAGGCGCTGCACGCCGAGGGCTGCTCCGCCGCGGACTGCCCGGACCCGCGCGGCTTCTTCACGAAGGCGTTCTCCGCGTCGCTCAGTGCGCCCGCTACGACGCCCCCGACGGCTGGAAACGTGACGATAACCTTCAACTATCCCATCGACCCCACCACGTTCACGGGCAACTCCGCCAATAAACTTGCGCTGGTCCCCGGAACGTTCGACATCACGCTTGGCTTCCAGCCCACGGGCAGCGGAACCATCGCCATGAACTGCGCGCTGCAGGCCGGCAACACGACCGTCAAGTGCACGCCTGCTACCGCACCTGCCGCGAATACGTACTATCGCGCCGTCCTCACGCTCTCGGGCGTGAAGGTGGCGACGCCCTTCTCCAGCAAGGGCGTGAGCGTGCCCCTCGATCAGACCACCGGCACGTTCAACGGCACGTTGACGCAGACCTACATCACCGACTGCCCGTAGAGAGGGTGGCGAGCACCGCGGCAAGATCGGGCGGCAGGGCGCTGTCGAAGCGCGCGCGGGACCCGTCGGGATGGACGAACCCGAGCCGGGCGGCGTGGAGGAAATGGCGCGAAAGGCCTGGCAACGCAGGGCCGCCGTAGAGCGCATCGCCGGCGAGAGGATGCCCGATGAAGGCCAGGTGGGCGCGGATCTGGTGCATCACCCCTGTGGGGATCTGCACCTCGAGCAAGGTGAAGCCCCCTCGTCGCTCGAGCGGGGTGAAGAGGGTCAGGGCAGCTCGCGCGCCGTGCTCCTCGGCGTAGTCGGGATCGCTCACCGCGCGCATCTTCGCGCCCTCGTGGGCGAGCGGTAGCGCGATCTCGCCGCCAGCGTGCAGCTCTCCCTGCACGAGCGCGAGGTAGCCTTTGTCTACCGAACGCGCAGTGAACTGCTCGCGGAGCTTCGCGTAGGCCGCGTCGGTGCGCGCCGCGAGCAAGAGTCCCGACGTATCGGTGTCGAGCCGGTGGACCAGCCCGCCCTCGCGCGCCTGCGGGCCGACGTTGGCCAGCTCGCGGAAGCGGCCGACCAGCGCATTCGCCGCGGTGCCGCGCTCGCCCGGCTTCAAGGGATGCGAAGGCATGCCGGCGGGCTTGTCGGCCACGATGACCTGCGCGTCGGCGTGGACGATGCGGATGGGCAGCTCGGGTTGCCCCTCGGGCTGGTCGGGCGGCGGCATCTCCACCGAGACGCGCGCGCCGGGGCCGACCCGCGCTCCCTTGGGCGCTCGCTTGCCGTCGATGCGGACGCGGCCGTCGGCGATCCAGTCCATCGCCCGGCCGCGGCTGACGCCGAAGAGGCGCGCCACCGCCCGGTCGAGCCGGTCGGCGGCCACATCCGCCGGGACGACGCGCTCCTCGCGGCTCACGAGAGGGCGTCGCGGACGTGCGTCGAGGCCCAGGAGGCGAGGGCGTAGATCGACTCCATCGGGTTCACCCCCAGGCCGGTGGGGAAGACGCTGCCGTCGATGACGAAGAGATTTTGTACAAAATGATGACGGAGGCGCGGGTCGACCACCGAGCGGGCCGGGTCGGCCCCCATCCGGCAGCCGCCCATCTGGTGTGCAGTGAAGGCGGCGAAGAGGTTGGGGCCCATCGGCGCCGCGTCCACCCCGCCGATGTCCGCCTCGCTGCGGATGACGACCGGGTCGAGATGGAAGCTCTGCACCTCGCGCGCGCCGTTGGCGAGGTGAAGGCGGGCGATGGCCTTCATCCCGGCGCGGAAGCATTCGTAGTGGCGGGCGCCGAAGGGATAGTCGAGCCGGGGAGCGCCGTCGGGGCGCAGCGAGACGGTGCCGCCCTCCTCGCCTTCGCCGAAGCCGTCGATCATCAGCGAGAGGGTGGCGGCGACATTTCCCAGAAGCGCCATGCGCCCGCGCAGAGGCGCGCCGAAGCCGGGCATGGCGATGGAGGCGAGCATGGGATGCACCGGCGCCGCCTCGATGAAGAATCCGGCGCCCTCGCCGCGCCGGGAGAAATGGTGCGAGGCGACGCTCTGCGGCGCGCCGTAGAAGCCTTCGACGCGCTCCTTGTAGAAGGCCCCCATCGCCACCACCGGATGAAGCCAGGTCTTCTTCCCCACCGGGCCCTGATCGACCCCCGAGCGCAGGAGCAGCGCCGGCGAGTTCAAGGCGCCGCCCGAGACGACCATGACCCGTGGCTCGACACGCACGGTCCGCCCCGTCGCTTGCTGCGTGCCGGGATGGAGCAGCTCGCCGATGGCCGCCGTCGCGCGGCTGCCGCTCCATTCGATCTTCCTCACGCGGCAGTCGGCGTAGATGTCCGCGCCGGCCGCGACTGCGTCGGGCAGGTACGTCAGCGTGGCGGTCTGCTTGGCGTCCACGGGGCAGCCCATGCCGCAGTAGCCTGTGCGCAGGCAGCCGCGGACGTTGCGGCTGACGGTGTCGACCTGCCAGCCCAGCTTCTTGCAGCCCTGGTAGATGGAGCGGTTGTTGGCGTTGGTGTCTTCCAGGTCGACTTTCTCGATGCCGAGCCGCCGTTCGATCTCCTCGAAGTGCGGCCGGAGGATCTCGGGGGTGAGCAAAGAGCCTTCGCGCTCGCGCCAGAAGGCGAGCACGTCGTCGGGCGTGCGGTAGCTGGTGGTCCAGTTGACGACCGTCCCGCCGCCGACGGCGCGGCCCTGCAACACCGCGATGGAGAGGTCGGCGGAGGCGCGGTTGCCGCGGTCCTGGTAGAGGCGCGGATAGGCGGTCGCCTCCTGCATGTCGAACTCGTCCTTGGTGTAGAAGCCGCCCTCCTCGAGGACGGCCACTCTCGCGCCGGCGCGCGCGAGCCGCTGCGCGACCATCGCTCCGCCTGGACCGCTTCCGATGATGCAGACGTCGGGCTTGAGCAAGAGGTCCTGCGCGATCTCGTCGCCCTTGTGGATCACTTGCGGGCCCCGAGGATGCTCTTGACCAGCTCGTAAGGCGGCCCGCCGTAGCCGACCGACGCGTATGTCTCCGGCGAGGCGAAGTAGATCGCGCAGGTGAGCCGCTTCATCGCCTGGAAGCCGGTGCGCCGGATGGCGAGGCGCGAGGACTGCCAGGAGCGCAGATGGCGGTCCTGCTCGCCGGCGGTCATCTTCGTGAAGGGCCGCGGCGGTCCGCCCAGGAGCAGTCCGAAGAGCGCGTTCTCGAAGAGAGCGAGAAGCTGCTTCAGATCCTTCCGGTCGCCCTCGGGAAGCGGCGCGAGGAAGGCATCGACTTTCCCGGCGACATCGAGCTGCGCCGGCGTGGGGCCTTCGCCCCCGGCGAGCACGCGGTCGGCCATCGCCGCCCAGATCGAATACTCCGCAGGGGTGAAGAAGAGCAGCTTGCGCCCCGCGGGCGGCTCGCGCAGCCGCGTCTTGCGCAGCGCCAACGGCACCGCGCCCGCCGCCGCCAGGAGCGCCGCGCCCCCCAAGGTTTTCTTCAGGAGCGGGCGCCGCTGCACTTTGCGCTACCCGAAAAAGACTTCGGCGACTGCGAAGAACGCGTCGTCCACCGTCTTCAGCTTCGCCGTCGCCTCGGCGAGCGGAACGGAGACGATCTGGTTCCCCCGCAGCGAGGCCATCTTGCCCCATTCCTTGCGGCTGACCATGTCCGCGGCGTGCACCCCGAAGCGCGTCGCGAGCACGCGGTCGAAGGCGGTGGGCGTGCCGCCCCGCTGGATGTGACCGAGCACGGTGGAGCGCGTCTCGAAGCCGGTCTGCTTCTCGATCAACTCCGCGATCTGCTGGCCGATGCCGCCCAGCCGGACGTGGCCGAACTCGTCGAGCTTCTCCGATACCTTCGTCTCCCCGCCGCCGCCGAGCTTGGCCCCCTCCGCCACCACCACGATGGAGAAATTCACGTCGCGGAACTTGTGCCGGCGGGTGATGTGCTCGCACACCCTGTCGATGTCGATGGGCCGCTCGGGGATGAGGATCACGTCCGCCCCGCCGGCGATGCCCGAGTAGGTGGCGATCCAGCCGGCGTGCCGGCCCATCACCTCGCAGACGATGACGCGGTTGTGCGACTCCGCGGTCGAGTGCAGCCGGTCGATGGCCTCGGTGGCGATCTGCACCGCCGTGTCGAAGCCAAAAGTGAGATCCGTGCCGTAGAGATCATTGTCGATGGTCTTGGGCACCCCGACGATGCTCATGCCCATGCCGTGCAACTTGGTGGCGACGCCCAGGGTGTCCTCGCCGCCGATGGCGACGATCGCGCCGAGGTTGAGCGACTTGATGTTCTTCACCACCTGCTCGGCGCCGCCCTCCTTCTTGAAGGGGTTGGTTCGGCTGGTGCCGAGGATGGTCCCGCCCAGGTGGAGGATGCCGCTGGTCGCCTCGCGGGTGAGCCGGTCGTGCTGGGGCGGGTCGAGCAAGCCGCGCCAGCCCTCGCGGATGCCCATCACTTCCAGGCCCAGTTGCTCGCCGCGCCGGACCACCGCGCGGATCACCGCGTTGAGGCCCGGACAATCTCCGCCGCCGGTCAGGACCGCGATCTTCATGAGCGAAGGATCTACAACGCCCCAGTCAGGAATGCAGCCGCCGTCGGGTGATCATTTCCACTGGGCCGAGGAAGAGGTCCTTCTCGCTGTAGTTCTGCCCGCGGCTGGCCGTGCCGGCGGGCCGATCCAGCCACTGCCGCGCGATCATCTGCCCGTCGTGGGCCAGTCCGCCGAGAAGCGCCGTATCCGCTTCGCTCAAGTAGCGGCGCACCAGCGGGCGGAGCAGCGCCTCGAAGCGCCCCTTGGAAAGGTCCGAGTGGCGCCGCGCCGGGTCGAGCTTGCCGTCGAACCGCGGCGAGATGTGGAGCAGCTCGTGCAGGAGCGTCTCCACTCGCTGCTCGGGCGTGGAGGAGCGGAAGAACTTCGGCCGCAGCGTGACGCAGTAGAGGGCGCGGCGGCCCTTGAGCGACACCTTCGCGCCGAGCAGCGGCCGGATGGTGGCGCGCGAGCCGCGCCGGGCTTCGCCCGCGACGAAGAGGATGCGGGAGGCCTTGATGTGCGCGAGCTCGGACAGCTTGCGCGCCATGTCCGCGGCGACGCGGCGGCAGAGCAGGGTCGCGTTGGGTCGGGGCGCGCGGCGGGCGCGGACGCTCTTGCGCATGCGAGCGGCAGCAAGGTTATCACGCCGTGGTAGGCTCGGGCGCGTGCCGGAAGGCCAGAAATACTGGGTGCGCACCGAGCACGGCCGCACCTGGGGGCCCTATACGCTCGAGGCGCTCGAGCGGCTGCGCGGACAGCTGACCGAGAAGTGCGAGGCCTCGCTCGACGGCGCGACCTGGCGGCCGGGCATGGATTTTCCCGAGCTCAAGGAACTGCTCGCGCCGGCCCGCAAGATCGAGAAGAAGTCGGCGCCGCCGCCTCCCCCTCCGAGGATCAGCAAGGCCATGGCCGAGGCTTTCGGCATCAAGGACGAGCCCGTCCCCGCCCCTGCTGCCAAAGAGGCGACGCCAGCCGCGTCGCCGCCCGCGCAAAAGAAGCCGCCGTCTGCGCAAAGAAAGCCGCCTCCGCCGCCGCCTGCGCCGGAGCAGCCCGTCGAGCTGCCCCAGTCGGGCGACCTGGCCGAGGTCTCGCCGGTGCGTCTCTATGCGCTGGCGGCGCAGACGAGCGCCTCGGGCCGGGTGCAGCTCGAGCTGGAAAGCGGCAAGGTGCTGGAGATCAGCTTCCGGCGCGGCGCGCCCGAGCAGCTCCGCACCGACGATGCCGAGATGTCGCTCTTGCGCTTCTTGCAGCAGCGCGGCCTCGTCAGCGGACCGAAGGCGCTGGAGGCCGAGGAGCAGGCGAAGAGGGGCGGCCAGGACATCGTCTCGGTGCTCTTCCAGATGCAGCTCATTCCGCCCGCCGATGCGCACAAGCTGCTCGGCGACTACGCGCTCTTCCTGCTCGACAAGGCGCTCGCGTCCTGGCGGGGAAACTTCACCTTCGACAAGAATGCGCCCGCGCCGCCGGGGGCCTTTCCGCTGGGACAGAAGTGGACGCTCCTGGCGGAGGCGGTGCGGCGAATGGAAGTGCCGCCGCTGCGCGCGCGGCTGGGCAAGAAGCTCTTGCGGCCGGTGCAGCGCTCGGGCGGTCTCGGAGTAGGCAAAGTGGAGGAGCTGGCGCTCAACGCGCAGGAGACGCGGCTCTACGCCGGCATCGACGGCACCAAGACCGGAGAGGAGCTGCTCAAGGCGCACGACGCGTCGATGACCATGCGCATGCTCTACCTGCTCATCGAGCTCGGCCATCTGGCGTTCGCCGAGGCGGCGCCGGAGCCCACCACCGATCCCATCCTCCCGCCGGTCTCGCAAAAGGCCGCCCAGGCGGAGAAGGAGCTGCCGCCCAATGCCGAGCGGGCGCCGGTGCGCGAGCTGCCCAAGACGGTGCGCGAGCCGCCGCGCGCGAAGACAGCCGCGCCGCCGGTGATGAAGTCCGCTCCGCCGGTGCTGCAGCCTTCGACAGGGCCCATCGACGTGAAGCGCCCCACGACCGGGCCGATCAAGGAGTTGACCCGCCCGCCGCCCACCTTCGCGCAGCCTCCCGAGGGCGAGGTGCCCGAAGAGGCGGTGCTCCGGCTGGGCGCGCTCTGGGAGAAGCTGGGCAAGGCCGATCACTTCGAAGTGCTGGGGATGGAGCGCAAGTCGGCCACCGCCGCCGAGGCGAAGCGCAACTTCTTCGTCCTCGCCAAGGAGCTGCATCCCGACACGGTGACCGACCCGGAGCAGGTCGAGCTGAAGGCGATGAAGGAGCGGCTCTTCGCGCGCATCAACGAAGCGGCGCAAGTCTTGAGCGACGACAAGCGGCGCAAGGAATACGAGGACGAGATCGAGGGCAAGAAGAACAGCGTGGACGTCGCGCGCATCTTCGCCGCCGAGGAGAATTTCCAGAGGGCGGAGATCTTCATCAAGGCGCGCAAATATCAGGAAGGGCTCGAGCTCTTGGAGAAAGCCATCTCGATGAACGATCAGGAGGCGGAGTTCTTCGCCTGGCGCGGCTATGCGCGCTTCCTCATCGCCCGCGACCGCAAGGCTACCTACGAAGAGGCAGCGGCCGACTGCAAGAAGGCGATCAAGATGGTGGAGAAGTGCCTGCCGGCGCATCTCTTCCTCGGACACATGTCGAAGGTGGTGGGCGACAGCAAGCTGGCGCAGAAGTGCTACCAGAAGGTGCTCGAGCTCGATCCCAAGCACGTCGATGCGCAGCGCGAGCTGCGGCTCATGGGCAAGGCCAAGAGCTAGGGCAATTTCTCGAACAGCTCTTGCTGCACGGGGATGAGGCCGAGCTTCCTCGCCACCGGAGCGAAGCTGCGGCGATGCAGAGGGCAGGCCCCGAGCCGCTCCAGCGCCTCGAGATGCTCGGCGGTGGGATAGCCTTTGTGGCTGGCGAAGCCGTAGCCGGGATATTCGACCTCGTGATGCGCCATCAGCCGATCGCGGTGCACCTTGGCGACGATGGAAGCCGCGCCGATGCTGATGCTCTTCGCGTCGCCCTTGATGATCGGCTGCTGCGGCACGCGGATGCCGTCGAGCTTGCGCGCGTCGACCAGCACGTGCTGCGGCTGCGGATCGAGCGCCTCCACCGCGCGGCGCAGGGCGAGCAGCCCGGCGCGGTAGATGTTGATCGAGTCGATCTCGTGCACCTCGGCGCGGCCGATGCCCACCGCGACCGCGCTGGCGCGGATCTCCGGCTCGAGCTCGCAGCGCTCCTCGGGAGTGAGCTGCTTGGAGTCGTTGATCCCGCAGATGCGCGTGCCGGGCGGGAAGACGACGGCGGCGGCGATCACCGGGCCGGCGAGCGGCGCCATGCCCACTTCATCGACGCCGGCCACGTGGAGCACGCCTTGGTCCCAGAGCACCTGCTCGAACGCGCACAGGCGCGTCAGCCGGCGGCCTTCCGCCTGGGCTCTGTGGTTGCGTTTCTCGATCCGCTCGGCGATCGCCCGCGCGCCTGCCCGCGGGTCGTCTTTCAGCGCCCGAAGGCCGCCGCTGGGCAGCTCGCGCTCCTCTTCGAGGAAGAGCCGGTGCAGGTCGGGCACCGGGACCTGGCGCAGTTGCTCGGCGCGCATCTCTAGACCTTCGCGGCGTGCAGCTTTTCGGCGCGAGCCTTGAAGTTCGCCATCAGTCCCGGCAAGGACTGCTCCGCCAGCGCTTTTTCGATGAAGCCCGGCACCAGCGAGGAGAGCTTCAGATCGATCGTGTAAGTCGCCTCCGTCGTGCCCGGCTGCGCTCCTGCCTTGAGGGTCCAGGCGCCGTCGTTGCCCTTCATCATCTCGCCCTTGATCATCGTCCAGGCGACCTTGGCGGGCTTCTCTGCCGTGTGCTTGAGCGTATAGGTGATCACCTTGGCTTTGATGTCGACCGTGTAGGTCACTTCCTTGATCGACCCCTGGCCGGCATTGACGTGAACCTTCTTCACCTCGGGCAGGAACTCCGGATACTTCTCGTAGTCGACGATCACTTCGAACAGCTTCTCGGGCGGGACGTTGATGGTGACGCTCCTGCTCGCCTGGGCCATGGTGTCTCCCTTCGCGGAGAGTACCATTACATGAGAGCCGCGCCTCCGCGCACGACGACGGTGTCGCCCTGGTTGAGGCCTTGCACGACCGGCAAGTGATCGCCGGGCACGCTCTCGTCGACCCTGATCGCGCGCCGCGCGAAGCGCGTCTGGCCTTTCTGGTTCTGCCCGAGCACCACGACCACCACCGTCTCGCCGCCCCGGCGCAGGAGCGCCTGCCGGGGGACGGCCAGCGCGCGCTGCTTGGGTACCGAGATCGAGACGGTTGCGTACATCTCCGGCTGCAGCGCCCGGTCGACGTTGCCCACCGTGCAGCGCAGGCGCGCCGTTCGCGTGGTCGGATCGAGCGCGCCCGAGACCCAGTCGACCGCGCCTTCGAACTTTCGCGCGGGGAAGGCGGCGACCGTGACCGAGACGGGCGCGCCCACTGCCACCTTCGGGAGATCGGCCTCGCGGAGGTCGGTGTAGAGGTAGACTTTGTCGGGCGCTGCGTCGGGAGCGATCCCGCCGCTTGCGATCAGCTCGCCGCCGACCTCGCGCTCCTCGATCTTCCCGATCGCGATCTGCAGCTTCTCCATCTGCTGCGGCGAGAGCAGCGTCTCGGCCTCGGCGCCCGGCGCGCTCTCCTCCGTGCCCTTGCAGGCGGTCATCAACAGAAATGCGGCGAGCAGTGCTCTCATCGGGCCCGGCGCAGATTACACTCTTGCCGCCATGCGCGCGCAGCTGGTGAGGACGGCAGTACTGGAGATCTACGAAGAGGTCCGCCGCGAGGGGGCGCGCGCGGACCAGGCGCTGCAGCGCGTGCTGCGCCGGGAGAAGCAGCTCCGCTCGGTGGAGCGGCGCTCGGTGTCCGACGCGGTCTATGGGCTCCTCCGCCTGCAGGGGAGGGTCGATCAACTGCTCTCGCAGGCGCTGGCCTCGCGCAAGCTCTCGCTGGAGAAGCTGGCCACGCCCACGCAGCATCTGCTCCGCTACGCTGCCTATCTGGTGGTGGGCGAAGGGCAGAGTCCGCAGAGCGCGGCTTCTCTGGCCGGGCCGGAGGTGACGCCCTTCTCCTGGGCGCTCGAGCTCGCGGCGCAGCCTGCCGAACCGCTCGATCTCGCCGCCGAGACCAGCCTGCCGCGCTGGCTGGCGCAGCTCTGGTCGGACCAGCTGGGCGAAGCCGAGACGCGCGCGCTCGCCGCCGCGCTCAACCAGCGGGCGCCGCTCACCGTGCGGGCGAATCTGCTGAAGAACACCCGCGAGCAGTTGCTCGAGACGCTGCGCGCGGAAGGCTCGCGCGTCGAGCCCACGCCGCTCTCGCCCTGGGGAGTCAACTTCACCGGCCGCACCAATGTCTTCGCCCTCCGCGCCTTCAAGGCCGGGCTCTTCGAGGTGCAGGACGAAGGCTCGCAGCTGATCGCGATGGCCTGCGGGGCGCGCGCCGGGCAGGTGGTCGTCGATGCCTGCGCCGGCGCGGGAGGGAAAGCGCTCGCGCTGGCCGCGGAGATGCATAACAAAGGGCGGCTCGTCGCCTGCGACCGCGACTCTCGCCGCCTCGACGAGATGCGTCCGCGCGCCCGCCGCGCGGGGGTGCACAACTGGGAGGCGCGAGCCGTGATCGACGATGCGCGACTCGCGGACCTCGCTGCCGATGTCGTGCTGGTCGATGCGCCCTGCAGCGGGCTGGGAGCGTTGCGGCGCAATCCTGACGCGCGCTGGCGGCTGACGCCGGAAGAGGTGGCATCGTTTCCGCCGCGGCAAGGGGAGATTCTCGAGCGGTATGCCGCCCCGGTGAAGCGCGGAGGGCGCCTGGTCTATGCGACCTGCTCGATCCATCGCGCCGAGAACGAGGAGGTGCGGGCGCAGTTCATCGCCCGGCATCCGGAGTTCGCGCCGGCCTCCGTGTTCGAGGGTGCGCTGGCTACGAGTCTGCCGGGAAGCGAAGTGCAGCTCTTGCCGCACCGCCACGGCACGGACGGCTTCTACATCGCGGCTTTTCGACGGGAGGACACATGACCGGCTTGAGCGGCCGCTGCGTGGTGGTGACGGGCGCGTCGGGAAACCTGGGCCGCGCAGTCTGCGCCCGGCTGCAGCTGGAAAAGGCGGACCTCTTCGCCCTCGTCCACGGCGAGCGCGGCCTGCCGGAGATCGAGTCGCGCGCGGCCGACGTGACCGACGAGTCCTCGGTGGAGGCGGCCTACGACGCCGCGCTGCGCCGCTTCGGCTCCGTCTACGGCGCGGTCCACTGCGCCGGAGGCTGGGTGGGCGGCACCGTCGCGGAGACTTCGCTCGAGGCCTTCGAGAGGATGGTCGCGCTCAACCTGCGCTCGACGTTCCTCTGCTGCCGGGCGGCGCTGCGCCGGATGAAAGGCGAGGGGCGGATCGTCAACGTCGCCGCCTGGCAGCCTTTCATCGGCGCGGGCATCTCCGGCTCGGCGGCCTACGCGGCAGCGAAGTCGGGCGTGATCGCGCTGACGCGCGCCATCGCCGAGGAGAACAGCGGCGTGCGCGCCTCCTGCGTCGCGCCTGGAACGATGCGCACTCCGGAGAATGCCAAGGGGATGCCGCGGGCGGATCAGTCCAGATGGGTGCCGCTCGAGGACGTCGCCGAGGCGATCGCGTATCTGCTCTCGCCCGCGGCCGGCGCGGTCACGGGCGCGGTCCTCACGCTTCCTGCCCGATGACCTGTCGCGCTTGCGCGCGAACGCCCGGCGCGTCGTCGTGGAGAAAGCGGCGCGCGTGCTGCGGCGCGAGAGCGACGGCAGTGCGCACCAGGCCATCGCGGCCGGCGCGCAACAAAGGCGTGCCGTTGAAGCGCCGCTCCGCTTCTTCGCGCGTGAGCTGGAGAACCTCGTCCAGCCTGAGCGACGGCGTGCCTGCGCGCAGCTGCACCAGCTTGCCCGGCGGGGCGCGGCGGTTCCAGGGGCAGACATCCTGGCAGGCGTCGCAGCCGAAGAGGCGCGAGCCCGCACGTCCCGCGATCTCGCGCGGGATCGCCTCGCGATGCTCGATGGTGTGGTAGGCGATGCAGCGGCGCGCATCGACGTAGCGCGGCTCGGGGATGGCGGCGGTCGGACAGGCGGGGATGCACGCCGAGCAATCGCCGCAGCGGTCGGCATGGGCGACGTCCGGCTCGAGATCGAGATCCGTCACCAGCGCGCCGAGGAGCAGCCACGAGCCGAGCCGCTCGTTGATCAGGCAGCCGTTCTTGCCGATCCAGCCAATCCCCGCTTCCTGCGCCCAGGCTTTCTCCATCACCGCGCCGGCGTCGACCTCGCAGTAGACGCGCGCGCCGGAGCCGCGCAGCCAGGCGGCCAGCTTGCGCGCCGGCTTGAGGATGACGTTGTGGTAGTCGCGGCCGCGCGCGTAGCGGGCGACGATCAATTCGCCCGGCGCTGGCTCGGGGTCGCCTGCCGCGGGGGCGAAAGAGGCGGCCAAGGCGAGCACGCTGCGCGCGCCGGGCAGGACGCGCGAGGGATCGAGCCGCTCCTCGCGCCGCTCGCGAACGTAGTCGAGGCCGGCGTCCCAGCCCTGCCCGAGCCAGCGATCGAGGCGCGCCTCCTCCAGCGG
>VBLC01000103.1 GCA_005879315.1 Deltaproteobacteria bacterium
GTTGACATTGCACGTCATCGACCCGCGAACCACGGATCGCGCCATCGACAGCGCGCCGGGGGATGAGCACTACGTCTGGTTCAACCCCGCTTTCCACGGAAGACGCCAGCTGTTCGTCATGATGCCCGGCACGAAGCAGCAGCCGGCAATGTTCCAGCTGGTGACGAAGGAGGCGGCGCGACTCGGGTATCACGCAATTGCGCTCATGTATCAGGACAGTGTAAGGGTCAACGCCGCGTGTCGCGCCGTTGCGGATACGGCGTCCTGCCTCGAGAACACGCGCCTGGCGATCCTCGACGGGAACCACCTCAGCCGGGTCGTGACCGTGACGCCTGCGAATGGAATCGACAACCGTCTGATCAAGCTGTTGCAGTATCTCGATCAAACATACCCAGAGGAGGAGTGGTCGGACTTCCTCGACGATGGCCGTCCCGTCTGGAAGCGCATCGTGGTCGCGGGTCACTCACAGGGAGGCGGCCAGGCGGCGATGATCGCGAAGCTGCGAGCCGTCGCGCGCGTCGTTCTCTTCTCTTCGCCGGGCGACGCCATCGCGGGGCATGCCCCCCAAGATCCGTGGCATGCCGCACCGTGGCTCTCGGCGCACGTTACGCCTTCGAACCGGTACTTTGGTCTCGCCCACCATGAAGACACGACGGCGCCGTACACATCAATTCTCATCACCTGGGAGGCGCTCGGATTGACCGCCTTCGGCCCGCTGGTCCCGCCTGAGTCGAGCGCCCCCCCTTATGGGGAAACGCACACTCTCGTCACCGACATCACTCCAGTCGGAGGGTTCGTCAACGCGCACGGAGCGCCGAGCAACGATTTCAACACACCGCTTCGTTCTGACGGCACGCCTGAGCTGCTAGACGCGTGGCGCTACCTGCTGACGGCCCCGACGGATGATGACGGGTCCGACGACGAGGAGGAGATCGGGAGCAATGCTGATGACTCTCATCCTGCCATCCGACGCTGATCGCTTTCGATCGCTCGTCGCCCTCGCGGTCATTGGGGCCGTGGCCTTGACCGGATGTGGAGGAGACGGCTGTGGGATTTCCGTGAGCAACCCGTCCTGCTCATTCGTCGCTCCCGCCATTCCTTGGTTCTGAGCCGCGCCGGCGGCGGTCCGTCTTCGGGCGCTGTTCGTTCACCAGCGCTTCGACTTCGGATGCGGAGCCGAGATCCAGAGCCGTGCGCGCGAGCTGTCGCGCGTCTTCCAGACGCGTCCTCCGGATCGCGTTCTTCACCTCGAGCATCTGGCCGGGTGCGACGCTGAGCTCGCGCAGGCCCAACCCCAAGAGCAGCGCAGTGTGCAGCGGATCGCCCGCCATCTCCCCGCAGATGGCCAGCTCGCGCCCCGCACTCCTGGCTCCCTCGACCACCGACTGGATGAGGCGAAGGACCGCTGGATGGAGCGGCTGGTAGTACGGCGCGGTGCTCTCGTCCTCGCGGTCGGCGGCGAGCACGTACTGCACGAGATCGTTGGTGCCGAGGCTGAGGAAGTCGGCGTCCTTCGCCAACGTCCGAGCCATCAACGCTGCCGAGGGCACCTCGATCATCGCGCCGATAGGAACGGCGGGATTGAACGGCTTTCCCTCGGCGGAAAGCTCGTCCTGGACCTGGCGCACGATCTGGCGCGCCTGACGCACGTCCTCGAGCCCGACCACGACGGGGAGCAAGATGGAGATCGGATGCCGGGCGCTGACGCGGAGGAACGCGCGCAGCTGCGGCTTCAGCACTTCGAGGTGCCTGAGCAAGAGCCGGATGCCCCGCTCCGCCAAGGAAGGGTTGCGGGAGGGCGGCAGGGGAAAATAGGGCAGGATCTTGTCGCCGCCGAGATCCACCAGCCGGAAGACCAGCTTCCGCGGGTGCATCCGCTCCGCCGCGCGCTCGAGGAACTCGTACTGCTCCTCCTCGGTCGGGAAGGCGCTCCGGATGGTGAAGGTGAATTCCGTCCGGTAGAGCCCGATCCCGTCGGCGTTGTAGAGGAACGCTGCCTCCGTATCCGAGAACTTGTTGACGTTCGCCAGCAAGGGAAGCGTGGTGCCGTCGAGGGTCACGGAGGAGAGGTCGACGAGATGCTGCAGCTCCTCTTTCGACGATCTCAGGTCCGCCGCCAGGCGATCGTATTCGCGCTCGATCGAGCTGTCGGGGTTGACGAAGACGACGCCTGCCACGCCGTCCACGATGATCCGATCGCCGGTCTTGATCTTCGCCGACGCCCCCGCGACGCCCGCTACCGCCGGCGTTCCGAGCGAACGCGCCAGGATCGAGCTGTGGGAGAACTTGTTCCCTCGTTCCGTCACGAAGGCGCGGACGTGGTCGAGCTCGAGGCGCGCCGTCACCGAGGGCGAGAGCTCGTCCGAGACGACGATCGCCCCATCGGGAATCTTCGGACCCGCGCGGCCCGCTTGTTCGGCGAGGGCGGAGAGCACGCGCCGGCGCACGTCGTTGATGTCTGAAGCCCGCTCGCGCAGGTAGCCGTCGGCGGCGCCCTCGAACGAGCGGGTGTACTGGTCGAAGACCTCCGAGACCGACGCCTCGAGGTTGACGCGCTTCTCCTCGATTGCCCGGAGCACCCGATCGCGCAAGGACCGGTCCTTGAGCACCAGCCTCTGTGCACCGAAGATCTCCGCCTGGCTCGCGCCGATCCTCTCGCGAACGTCGTTCTGCAGCTTGACCAGCTCTGCATCCGCCCTGGCGACCGCTCCGTCGAAGCGCGCGCGCTCTCCGTTCACCTCCGAGGCGCGGATGTTTCGCTGAGGGACGGCGGACCGGTAGCCGCAGGCGACCACGAACGCGGTCCCCTGCGCCACACCCGCAGACACTCCTGTTCCTTTGAGCATTCTCGGAACCTTTGACGCGCGAGATCGCTGAACGTTCCTTGGGGCAAAGCATATCTCACGCGAGCCGAGTCTGTGGGACGCCCCAGCGCTCCTTGAATCCCTGACGCGGCAGCCCGACGGCCGAGCTGAACCTCGACCGCACGTTCTCCAGACAGTTGACCGCCGTCAACTCGACCAGCTGCACTGAACGCCCAGCGCACGGACGCGATCAGGCCATCTCTTTCAGCATCTTTGAACCGCCGGTCCGGAAGAATCGAACCACCAGCGCCGCTGCGAGGACGAGGAACCCGATGTTCAGAAACGTCGTGTAGTTCCACCGGAACGCGGCTTCCACGACCTGCGCATGCCTTTGGGAGGGGACAAGCCCCAGCGCCTGGAACCCAAACTCCACCGCGAGCGCAGCGAGGACCATCGAGAGGTAGAAGATCCCCAGGATGGCGCCGGTCATCTTCAGGCCGTAATAGCGCCGGTAGATGTTCAGGATTGGCAGCACGATCAGGTCGGCGAAGAGGAAACTGATCACGCCGCCGAAGCTGATGCCACCGTTCCAGAGCACCGCTGCGAGCGGAACGTTTCCCACCGAGCAGACGAAGGAGATCACCGCGACGAGCGGGCCAATGACCGGCCCCCAGAGCTTGGCGAGCGTGGGATGACCTTGGAGAAACAGCGCACTCCAGAAACCGTTGGGCACGAAGGCCGCCATCACGCCGGCGAGCAAGAGGCCGAGGGCGATGTCCTTCCAGATGGCAGCCCAGTCCATCACGAAGTAGTGGCTGATGGCGGTGCGGCCCTTCTCGGAGCAGATCCGCTGGAGCAGCGGGCCCTCCGTGACCGACATGTCCATTTCGGCGTGGCCCTCCATCTTGCCGGCGAGGCCTTTCTCGGCTTGCTCACGCGCGGCGCGCACGAGATTCTCGCTGACCAGGAACCGGAAGAGCAGCGCCATGATCGCCACCATGATCGGGCCGCCGATGAACTCGGCCAGCGTGAACTCCCAACCCATCAGGACGGCGAGGACGATGCCCAGCTCCGCGACGAGATTGGTCGAGGCCAGTTCGAAGGCCATCGCCGCAATGAAGTCGGCCCCCTTGCGCAC
>VBLC01000104.1 GCA_005879315.1 Deltaproteobacteria bacterium
GGGATCGCCCTACGATGCGATCTTCAGCGGCGACGACTTCCATCAGCTCCACGGCGCGTCGTTCAAGACGGCGACCACCTGCAACCTGCAAAACATCAGCGCCAACCCGAACTGCAACTGCAAGACCACCACCTCGGTGATCAACCTGGGGGCAACGCTCTACCAGGGCTTCGACACCGGCGGCAGCAGCAATACTTTCGGCGCGATCTCCGGAACGCCGCTCGGCACCGGGCTCGCCTTCAGCACCGCCGTGCGCTCCGGCGCCTTGCCGACGGGCTTCGTCAGCGTCACCAGCCTCAGCACCGACGGCACGCTGTTCTTCGGCATGGATCGCGGCGCGGCCCAGGCCTACAGCTTCACCGCGGCGCCCGCGAACGGCTGGAGCAATTCCACCACTGCCGGCGTCAATGGCGACGCTGCCATAGAAGCCGCGTCGGGCGGAATCATCGTCAACACCAACGACAAGAAGCTGCGCTCGCTCGCCATCTCCGATGGGACCGCCTCGCAGCTGGGCAGCACCTTTTCGGCAAATGGCAGCACGCCCCTGCTCGGCAGCAATGGCTATCTCTACTTTGGCGACGACGCCGGCTCGCTGCTCGCCGTGCCGGACCCCGGTTACGGCACATCTTGGTCGTACAAGCCCTCGGCAACGGCGATCACCGCGGCCCCGACGCTGGATTGTTCCGGCACTCTCTACTTCGCCGCAGGAAACATCGTCTACGCGGTCATCACCGATTCCATCTACGGTCTCCGGCAGAGCTCGCCGTGGCCCAAGTACCAGCGCGACAGCCGCAACAGCGGCAACGCCGACGCCACCACCTTCTGGGGCAGGGACCAAGGCTCATCGGCAAACCCGCGTTGCGTCCAGTAGACGCCGCGCGGGTCGCGTGCTAGCCGCTCTCCTCGATGGCCAAGCCACGCCCCGCCGAGCCAAGAGCACCCGTCGCCATCGAGCCGCGCCGCGAATGGGGCGAATCGCTGCCCGGTTTCGTCCGCGAAATTTCCTGGCTCCGCTTCCTGCAGTCGATGTCCGCCGAGCGGCGCCTGGCACTCGGCCTCGCCATTCTCGCCGCTCTCCTCTACCTGCCTTGGCTCGGCGCCACCGGCTTCTGGGATCCCTGGGAGCCCCACTACGGCGAAGTCGCGCGCGAGATGATCGCGCGCGGCGATTACATCCATCCCTGGTGGGAATCGAGCTGGTTCTTCTCCAAGCCCGCGCTCGACATCTGGCTGATGGCCGCCGGCATGCTGGTGGCCAACACCGACGGCCCCGAGCGCTGGCCGGGCATCTACACCGAGTGGTGCGTGCGGCTGCCCTACGCAGTCATCACCGCGCTCGGCGTGCTGCTCATGTTCGTCGCCGCGAACCGGCTGCTCACCAGGCGCAGCGCTGTCCTCGGCTCGATCGCGATGCTCACCAGCCCGCTCTTCGTCTTCCTCGCGCGGCAAGCGGTGCCCGATCCCCTCTTCGTCGGCCTGCTCTCGGGGGCGATGGCCTCCCTGATGATCGTCCTCTTCGAGGACTCGGAGCGCCACGGCTGGTGCGCGGCCTTCTACGTCTTCGTCGGGCTGGCGACGCTCTCGAAGGGCCTGCTCGGCTTCGCGCTGCCTGGCGCGGTCGTTCTGCTCTACTGCATCGCCACCGGCGAGTGGCATCGGCTCAGGCGGCTGCACCTTTCCCTCGGCGCGCTGGTCGTGCTCGCCCTCTGCGCGCCCTGGTACGGAACCATGTTCGCCTTCGACGGCCGCGACGACGAAGGCAAGACCTTCTTCGAGCGCTTCATCATCCACGACCATTTCAAGCGGCTGGCGACGGGCGTGCACACCACCACGCCGGGCGGCACCTTCGTCTACTTCATCGAGCAGATCGGCTTCGACTGCTTCCCCTGGGTCTTCACCTTCCCCGGCGCTGCCGCGCTGCTGGCGCGCATCCGCTTGCGGCCGCAGACGGCGCGCGACCGGGCGATGCTCTTCCTTCTCTTCTGGCTCTTGATCGGATTCGCCCTCTTCGCCTTCAGCGCCACCAAGTTCCACCACTACACATTTCCCATCCTGCCGCCGCTGTTGCTCTTCGGAGCTCTCTGGCTCGAGCAGCTGCTCGACGAGGGTCTGCGCGCCAACGCCGGCGCTGCCTTCGCCGGCGGGCTGGTCTACGCGCTGGTCGCGCACGACCTGGCGATGTCGCCGAAGCACCTGACCGATCTCTTCGTCTACAACTACGACCGGCCTTATCCGGAGCGCGAGACTGATCCGCGGCAAGTCTTCGCGGTCCTTTTCTATGCAGCGCCAGCGGTGGCTCTTTCGCCCTGGCTGTTCGATCGGCTCGCGCAATGGTGGCGCTGGCTGCGCCAGCTGCCGCGCAAGGAAGGCCGCGCCCTGCTCCGCGCCGCCTATCGCGAGCGGGTTTCCGGGGCGCCGATCGCCAGCGTGGAGGCGCCGCAGGATCGCAGAGTCGCGCGCCCCACTGGTCGCAGCGAGATCTCTTCTGGATCTACTCTCACCAGTCGCAGCCCGACGAGCCCATCGGCGCTTACCAGA
Organism: Deltaproteobacteria bacterium; assembly: GCA_005879315.1. Classification (GTDB taxonomy): domain Bacteria; phylum Myxococcota; class Myxococcia; order Myxococcales; family 40CM-4-68-19; genus 40CM-4-68-19. Next base: position 2,539 of record VBLC01000104.1, read on the forward strand.
TGAACTGGCGCGGCGAGACGTTCTATTCGAAGAACACCGTGCGGCAGATCGCCCGCCAGGGTCCGCCCACCGTCTCGCTCGCCGACTGGCTGAGCGGCCCCGGCGATCGCAAGTGGGTGCTGGTCGAGCAGGGCCGGCTGGCGCCTTTGCGGCAGGCGATCGGCGGAGCGGCGCGGCTCAAAGTGATCGAATCGCGAAACATCAAGTTCGCCCTCGCCACCGTCGAGCGCGAGGCGCAAGCGCCTCCGCTCTTGCAGCAGCCCGCCCCGCCCACGGGGCATTTCGGCGCGCCGCCATGAACGCCATCCTCATCGTCGATGACGAGCCCGCCATCCGCGAAAGCCTCGCCTTCGCCCTCAAGCGCGACGGCTTCACCGTCGCCGAGGCCGCATCGCTGCGCGAGGCGCAGCAGCGGATCGAAGGCGCCGACCTGGTGGTGCTCGATCTGGTCCTCCCCGACGGAAACGGCCTCGATTTCTTGCGCTCGCTCCGCGCCAAAAGCGACGTGCCGGTCATCGTTCTCACCAGCCGCGACGAGGAGACCGATCGCGTGGTCGGCCTGGAGATGGGCGCCGACGACTACGTGCTCAAGCCCTTCTCGCCGCGGGAGGTGGCGGCCAGGGTGCGTGCGGTTTTGCGCAGATCGGGATCGAAGCCGGCGCAGGAGGAGAAGCCGCTGCGCGGGCCGGGCGGGCTTCTCGTCGACCCGCGCACCCGCAAAGCCAAGGTGGCGCAAAGCGATCTCGCGCTCTCGCGCACCGAATTCAATCTGCTTGCGGTCTTCTTGCGCAGCCCCGGCCGCGTCTTCGAGCGCACCCAGCTGCTCGATGCAGTCTGGGGCTCGGACGTCGTCGTCGGCGACCGCACCGTCGACGTCCACGTCAAGGCGCTGCGGCGCAAGCTGGAAGAGGCGGGCGGCGATCCGAAGTTGCTCGAGACGGTGCGCGGCGTCGGCTACCGCCTGCGGGAGAGCGGATGACCCAGCGCGAGCTGGTGGTGGCGCTGGCGCTGCTCTTCCTGCTCGGCGTCGGCGCGACGGTGGCGCGGCTGATCGAGTCGCGGCGCACCGGTCTGTCGCTGCGGCTGCAGGTCTTCATTCCGCTCGCTGCGACGACGCTGATTCTCTCGGCGATGTTCGCCGGCATCGTCATCGATCGCTTCACTGCGCGGGCCTCGCTCTTTGCCCTGCGCGCCGCCGAGGACGAAGCGCGCGCCATCGCCGAGCTGGCGGTGCGCGCGCCGCCCGAGTCGCTGCGGCCGGTCTTGCAGGCTTTCACCCACAGCGCCATCGACACCGACGTGGCGGTTCTCGACGCGCAGGGGCGGGTGCTGATCGAGTCGGGCGAAGCGAGCCCGGGAGTGGCGCGCGTCTCGGCCGAGGCGCGCATCGCCGGCGGCGGACTGGTGCGCGTGCGCAAGGCAACCTTCGGCATGGTGCAGCTCTTGAGCGACGTGGCGCCCAAGGTGGCGCTGCTGGCGCTCATCTTCGCCATCGCCTCGGCTCTGGTGGCGCTGATCATCGGCGGGGCGGTCGCGCAGCCCATCGAGCGGCTCACCCGGGCGGCGCAGCGGGTGGCGAGCGGCGAACGGCAGGCGCCTCTGCCGGAACCGCGCGGCAAGGAGGTGCGCGCGCTGACGCACGCGCTGGAGTCGATGCGGCGCGAGCTCGAAGAGCGGCACGCGCTGGAGACGTTCGTCGCCGATCTCTCGCACGAGCTGAAGAATCCGGTCGCGGCCATCCGCGCCTCGGCCGAAGTGCTCACCGAAGGAGCGGCCGACGAGCCGGAGACGGCGCGCCGCTTCGCGCTGCGGATCCGCGAGAGCTCCGACAAGCTGCAGCAGCTGACGCGGGATCTGCTTTCGCTGGCGCGGCTGGAGGCGCGCGGCATCGAGCAGCCGGACTCGATCGATCTCTGCGCCATCGCGCGCGAGGCGGCCGACGCGCAGGCGCCCACGGCGGCGGCGCGTCACGTGCGGGTGGAGGTGAAGGCCGAGGGAGCGGCGCCGGTGCGCGGCGATCCCGTCTGGCTGCGGCGCGCGCTGGAGAATCTCCTGGGGAATGCCGTGCAGCATTCGCCGGAGAATGCGCGCGTGCTCCTGGAAGTGCAGCCCGCCGGGCCGGAATGGGTGGCGGCGGTGCGCGACGAAGGGCCGGGAGTCGATCCCGCCATCCGCGAGCGGCTCTTCGAGCGCTTCGCCACCACCCGACACGGCGAGGGCGGCACCGGCCTCGGGCTGGCCATCGTCCGCGCCGTCGCCGAGCAGCATGGGGGCCGCGCCCAGCTGCGCGAAACTTCCGCGCGCGGATCGATCTTCACTCTCTCGCTGCCCAAGGCTTGAGTTTCTTTTCACGTCGCCAATCGCGCGATCGCGCCCACGTCACTTCGCCTTGCGCCTCCCATTCCCTCGCATCCGCTGGTATCTCAGCGCGATCATTCCCTTCGAGTACGTTTTGTTCTCGAGCAACGCAAACTCCCGTTGCGGAAATCCGCTCGGAAACAACGGAATGCCCTCGCCGATCAACACCGGCACCACACCGATGTAAAACTCATCCAGCAAATCCTCTTTGAGGAACTCGCGCACCAACTCGCCCCCGCCCATCAGCCAAATGTTCTTCCCGGGACGCGTCTGCAGCTTCTGCACGAAACTCTTGGGCGATCCGTTGACGAAAGTGACACCGCCACGTTCTCCCGGGGCCTGCGAGCGAGAAAAAACGTACATGGCCATGTTCGACCGCGGGAGCGAACCGCCGCCCATCTTCAGTCCCATCTCATAGGTCTTCCGGCCCATGATCGCCTCGTCAACCGTCGCGAAGAGGGGCCCCATTGAGTAGTTCTCGCCAAGCGGCCCGGAATGCTTTTTCGGCATGGAGAGAAAATCGACGGCCCCATCCGGCCGCGCAATGTAGCCATCGAGACTGATTCCCAGTCCGAGGACGACTTTTCGGATGCCGGTTCTCATTTCTTCTTGTGCCGGCGGCGGCGGCGTTTGTCGGGCTGCATGTATTTGTAATCCGGCTTCGGGGCAGGCGGCGCTGGGTCCGGCGCCTGATAGGCCAGCCGCTCTTCGGCGAGCGCGGCCAGCGCGGTGGGATCGAGAGCGGCAAGCCCGAGCGCGCGAGCTGCCTCCGCCGCCGTCAGGGATCTCCCGCCGCTCCACACCTTCCGCAGCTTCTCGCCGGAGGACTTGTCTTGCCACCACTTCGGTCCGAGCGCGCGATGGAGTTGCGCCTCCAGCACCGCGCCTTCGAGGAGAGGCGCTCTGCGGATCCAGGCATCGGCCTCCAGCGCCCAGCGCCCGGCGTCTTCGTCGGTCAGCACCGCGAAGGTCGCCACCTGCAAGAGGCCGCGATAGATCGCCGCCTGCGCTTCTGCGGTGCGGGCCGCGTCGCGCCGTTTCACTTCGAAGAGCACCATCGCCGCCGCCCGCCGCGCCGAGAGCAAGAGTCGCGCTGCCTGCGTGTGGACGAGGTCGTCGAGCGGCTCGCCGCGCAGCGCCGACTGCGCTCGCAGCCACTCCGGCTCGCCGGTCAGGTCGGCGAAGAGCAGCGCCGCGCCTTCGGACGCAGAGCCGTCGCCGAGCTGCGCCAGCTCCCAG
>VBLC01000067.1 GCA_005879315.1 Deltaproteobacteria bacterium
GAACGACGCGTCCGAAACCTTCGCCGACCGCGCCGGCGTTGCTTCACGCGGGGGCGTGCTGATCGGCTGCAGCTTCTCCGCCCCGGCCATGTCCGCCCTCTCGGCGGGCCGGGCGAGCGCGCGCAGCTCCTCGAGCCGCTCGCGCAAGAGCAAATTGCCGGAATTGCGCTCGACCGCACGCTGATACGCTGCCACCGCTGCGTCGAAGCGCCCCGAGCTGGCGTGCATCTCGCCCATCTCGGCCTCGGAAAGCGTCTCCGCCGAAGGGGCGGGCTCCTCCGGCTCCGACCTCCGGCGGCTCACCAGCTCGCTCGGCTGCAGGAGCGCGCGCACCGACTCCATCCGCTGCCGCACGCGATCGTCGTCGGGCTGCTGCGCGAGGTACGCCTCGAAATGCTCGAGCGCCACCAGCAGCTCGCCGCGCCGCACGGCCCGCTCCGCGCGCTGCTCCAGCTCGGCCGCAATCACGGTTGCCTTCGTCATCGGAGGCCATTCTTCCACGGAGGCTCGGGCAGCGTCATCTCAGGGCGGCGGCGCGGGGAGGAGCCCTCGCGTGCGGCTCTCGAGCGCGAGCTGCTGCAGGCCCTCGACGGCGCTGGGAAAGCGCGGCGAGAATCCCAGCGCGCGCAGCCGCTGCGTGTCGTACCAGCGATCCGCGGAGAGCTGCTCGAGCAAATCGGGCTCGAGCCGGGGCGGCGCGAGGGGCGGCCGGCCCTCGAAGGCGCGGCGCCAGCCGCGGGCGAGCCGCTTGTTGAGCGGACCCCAGAAGACCCACCAGGGCAAATGGCGCGCAACGAAGAGCAGCGCTCGCGCCGGCGCGGGCGAGTAGGGCACGCGGCCCGCTTCCTTCGCGCCCGCAGCCTGCAGGACGGCGCGAGCCAGCTCCTCCAGCGGCAGCGGGACGTCGTCGGCGACGTTGAAGGCGCGGCCGTCGAGCTTCCGCGCTTCGCTGCCGACGAGCACCGCCGCTCGCGCGACGTCTTGCGCGTGGACCATGTGCACGACCGGCCCGCGCCGGGGGACATAGAGCGATCTTCCCAGCCGCGCCGCGAGGGCCGCCGCGGCCAGAGCGACCGCCATCCCACGCCGCTGGCGAGGCCCGTAGGTCAGCGCCGGACGCAGCACCACCAGCTCGAGCCCGCGCCGCCTGCGCCAGAGAAACGCCTCGCGCTCGACCGCCCAGCGCGTCTCACCGTGCGCATCGACAGGCAGCTTCACTTCGCCTTCCTCGCAGGGAAGATTGCGCGGGCGTCCATAGACGGTGCAGCTCGAGAGCAAGAGCATCGGTGCGCCCGCCTGCAGCGCCGCCGCCATCGCGCCGCGCACGGAAGCCAACGCCTCCTCGCGCGCTTCTGCCCCGGGAAAGGCGGCGTGAGCCACCAGTTGCGCGCCGCGCGCAGCTTCGGCTGCGGCCAGCGCGCCTTCGGGATGGGCGAGCTCGACCTCGACCGCCTGCGCTCCTGCCGCCCGCGCGGCGTCGAGATCGCTCCCCGGCCGATCGAGGGCGCGCACCTCCCATCCGGCCTGTGCGAAGGCCTCGCACAGATGCGATCCGATCAGCCCCGCCGCTCCGGTGACCACCACCGCGCCCACCGCGCTGATCTGTCATGCTGCGCAACAGCCCGCAACAAGGCCGCATACATGTGGGTGGCAGGAGTGTATTTTCATCCTTTCGCGCGCGCTCTCCCAGCCGTTATGCTGCCGAAAGAGGTCCCGCGTTGATCCAAGGTCTCGAACTATTACTCATCGAGAAGTCGCCTGATTTCCTCGTCATTCTCAACGGCGAGTTGAAGGTCGTGATGGCGAGCGCGGGATTGCGCTCGGCGGTGCCGTTGGTGACGCCGGGAATGGAATTCGCCCGCTCGCTCGACGAGGTTTCCAAGGAGCGATTCACCCAGGCGCTGTCGCTCGACCGCGAGGCCACCGGCGCCCTGGCGCTGGAGCTGGTCCACCGCGGACGCGAGCGGCTCGTTTCGGCGCTGTATCGTTTCTATGGTCTGGAGCGGCCGTACATCGCCGGCGTGGGCCGCGAGTCGGCCACCTCCCCGGAGATGGTCGATCAAGTCGATGCGCTGCGCCGGCGCTACCAGGAATCGGTCTCGCAGTTGGCGTCCTTGACGGGACGCCTGCGCGAGCTGGCGATGATCGACTCGCTCACCGGCGTCTTGAACCGCCGCGCCTTCCTCGATCACGCCGACGGCGAATGGGTCCGTCACCGCCGGCACAACCACGCGCTCGCCTGCGCGATGGTCGACATCGACGGCTTCAAGAAGATCAACGACACCTTCGGCCATGCCGCCGGCGATGCGGTGCTCCAGCACATCGGCACTCTCTTGCGCGCCACGCTGCGCGCCAGCGACTTGCCGGCGCGCCTCGGGGGCGACGAGTTCATCGCCCTCATGCCCGAGACGAATATCGAAGGCGCCATCTCGCTGGGCGAACGCCTCCTCGGACAGCTCGCGGCGCGGCCGCTCAATGTGCTCGACCAGAGCATCCACACGACGCTCTCGATCGGCGTCGCCTCCGCCGAGGGCTGCAACAGCCTGGAGGAGCTGATGGCCAAGTCCGACGGCGCGCTCTATCGCGCGAAGAAGGAAGGGCGCGCCCGCGTCTGCAAGGCGGAGTAGCCGCTATTCGTCGCGCTCTTGTTCGTTCTCGTTCGCGTTCTGGTACTAAGCGTGCGCCTGAGGCTCGGGCGGCTTCTGCTCGCCCTGCGGCTGCGCCTCGGCGGGAGGTGGATTCCTCGCTGCCTTCTCGAAGGGATCCTCCTCCAGCGCGCTCTTGAGCACGTCGTCCATCGAATGGGCGAAGACGTACTCCATCTCCTTCTTCGCCTGCTCCGGGACGTCGACCAGGTCCTTCTTGTTTCGCTCGGGGAGGATGATCCGCTTGATGCCGGCGCGATGCGCGGCCAGGACCTTCTCCTTGATCCCGCCCACCGGCAAGACCAGCCCGCGCAGCGTCGCCTCGCCCGTCATCGCGACGTCGCCGCGCACGCGGATGCCGGTCAAGAGCGAGGTGAGCGCGGTGAAGATGGTCACGCCGGCCGAGGGCCCATCCTTGGGGATGGCGCCTGCCGGGAAGTGGATGTGAATGTCGCTCTTCTCCAGGAAGCGCGGATCGATGCCGAGCTTCTGCGCCTTGTTGCGCGTGTAGCTGAGCGCCGCCTGGCAGGACTCCTTCATCACGTCGCCCAGCTGGCCGGTCAGCGTGATGCCGCCCTTGCCTTGCATGCGCGTGCACTCGATGAAGAGCAGGTCGCCGCCCGCCGCCGTCCAGGCGAGGCCGGTGGCCACGCCGGGCAGCTCGGTGCGCTCCGCCGTCTCCGAGTAATGCTTCTCGGGGCCGAGGATGATGTCGAGGTCTTCGGGCGTGATGGTCCGCTTGGTCGCTGAGCCCTTGGCCACGTCGACCGCCACCGCGCGGCAGACGTCGGCGATGGTCCGCTCGAGGTTGCGCACTCCGGCCTCGCGCGTGTAGCTGCCGATGATCTTCTGCAGGGACGCGTCGCTGATCTCGATGTTGTCGATCGACAGCCCGTGCTCGCGCACCTGCTTGGGGATGAGGTGGTTCTTGGCGATGTGCACCTTCTCGTCGAAGGTGTACCCGGGCAGCTCGATCACCTCCATGCGGTCGCGCAGGGGTGGCGGAATGGGATCGAGCTGGTTCGCCGTCGCGATGAACATGATCTTGGAGAGATCGTAGGGCACGTCGAGGTAGTGGTCGGAGAAGCTGTTGTTCTGCTCCGGGTCCAGCACTTCGAGCAGCGCCGCCGATGGATCGCCGCGGAAGTCGGCGCCCAGCTTGTCGATCTCGTCGAGCATCATGACGGGATTGTTGGTGGTGGCCTTCTTCATCGACTGGAGGATGCGCCCGGGCAGCGCGCCCACGTAGGTGCGGCGGTGGCCGCGGATCTCGGCCTCGTCGCGCACGCCACCGAGGGAAAGGCGGACGAACTTGCGGTTGGTGGCGCGGGCGATCGACTGCCCCAGCGAAGTCTTGCCCACTCCGGGCGGACCCACCAGGCAGAGGATGGGCCCCTTCATGTCGTTCTTCAGCTTGCGCACCGCCAGGTACTCGAGGATGCGCTTCTTCACCTTGTCGAGCGAGTAGTGGTCCTTCTCCAGGACCCCACGGGCGTTCTCGACGTCGAGGTTGTCGTCGGTCTTCTTGCTCCAAGGCAGATCGGCGATCCACTCCAGGTAGGTGCGCGCCACCGTGTACTCGGAGGAGGCGGTCGGGATGCTCTTCAGCCGGTTGAGCTCCTTCTGCGCGACCTTCTCCACTTCCGGCGGCAGGCCGACCTTCTTCAACCTCTCGCCCAGCTCGTCGAGCTCCTCCTCTTCCTCGCCCAGCTCCCCCAGCTCTTCCTTGATGGCCTTGAGCTGCTGGCGCAGGTAGTACTCGCGCTGGGTCTTGGACATCTCGCCCTTGACCTGCGAGTCGATCTTCGAGCTGAGCTTGAGGATCTCGCGCTTGCGGTTGAGCAGCTCGAGGACGAGCTTCATCCTCTCTTTCAGGTCCACCGTCTCGAGGACCTGCTGCTTCTCCTCGATGGGCACGTCGACGTTGGCGGCGATCAGATCGGCGAGATGGCCGGGCTGGGTGATGCTCTCGACGAGCTCGGTGGCCGCGGCCGGCAGCTCCGGCATCATCTCGATCACTTCGCGGGCGAGCTTCTTCAGATTGATGCCGAGGGCCTCGATCTCCACCTCGTCGGGCGGTGACTTGTCCTCGACGGCCTCGATGCGCGCCTTGAGATAGGGGTGCTCCTGGACGAGCTCGACCACGCGGAAGCGGGCGAGGCCCTGCACGACGAGCGAGTAGTTGTCCTCGCCCATCTTGAGCAGCTTCACGATGCGCGCCACGGTGCCCATCTGGTGCAGGTCGGCCGCGCCGGGATCTTCCTCCTCGGCCTTGCGCTGGGTGACGACGCCGATCACCTGGTCGTCGCGCACGGCGTCCTTGATGAGCGCGATGGTCTTCTGCCGGCCGACGGCGAGCGGCAGCACGCCTCCCGGGAAGAAGACGCTGTTGCGCAGAGGCAGGATGGGCAGGACGGGAGGGATGTCCTCCTTGTTGATGAGTCCGGGTGCCGCTGGAGTAACTACTTTGCCTTTTTCGGACATGTCCTCTCCGGAACTGCGAAACTTGATTCCCTGTGTCTAACCCAGGGGACCCAATGTAGCCACAGCAGGGGGCCTGACAATAGCCCTCCCTCCCTGAGCAGGCTGGCTGAGCCCTTGCCGGGTCGGCGCCGCATCCAAACCTTGCCGCATCTCCATGCGCTCACTCGTGTACGCAACGCTGTCCGCCCTCCTCTGCGCCTGCCAGAGCTACGTGGCCGTTCCTGTGCAGCCCGCGACACTGGTGGCGGTCGCGCAGCACAGCCGCGTCAAGGTCGCGAACAAGGCGGACATCCTGCTGGTCGTCGACGACTCGTATTCGATGTCGGGCAAGCAGGAGCGTCTCTCCGCGGCCCTGCAGAATTTCACGGCCGCGCTCGATCAGCTGCAGCCACCCGTCGACTATCAGGTGGCGGTCACGACCACGAGCGTGGACGAGCGTTTCGGCGCCTGCGGCCCGCCTGGCGATCCCAACGCTGCGGCAAAGTGCGACAGCGACTGGGGGGCCACCGGCTTCAGCTGCGACAGCGGCTACGCCTGCCTGCGCAGCTTCGCCAACGCCGGAAAGCTCTACCAGGCCTCCGGCGTGCCGGCGGTCATCCTCCGGCGGCGCGACTACAGCGCGACGCAGTTCGCCTCGTATCTCGCCGCCGCGGTCAAGGTCGGCGTCGACGGCGCCCGGCAGCCGCAGGGCATGGAGGCGATGAAGCTCGCGCTCACCGATCCTGCCTCGGGCCTAGTGCGCGACGGCGCCAAGATCGTGGTCGCCTTCCTCAGCGACGCGGAGGACTGCTCCGACCCCGCGCACCGCGGGGTCTCGCTGGTGATCGATCCCAAGACCGGCAACGTCATCGACAAGTGCGCGCAGGAGTCGGCCGGCGACGGCTCGAGCCTGCCTTCGCTGGAGCCGGTCGCCACCTACGTCAACTTCCTCCGCAACCTGAAGAACTCCGACGGCAACGCCAAGGAAGTGGAGATCGCCACGCTGGTCAGCTTGAGCAACGGCACGCAGGACCCCGGCCTCTGCAGCAACCCCGCCTGCGACGCCGAATGCGACTCCGCGACCGGCGGCCGCGCCCGCTGCGACCAGCGCTGCGGCCAGGCGCCGACGTACCAGATCTGCATGAACGACTGCCTCGCCGAGTGCCACATGTTCTGCGGCGGCGAGTCGCCCTCGCGCCGCTACCTGGAGCTGGCCTTCGCCTTCGAGGGCGTCGCCGCCAACATCTGCAGCGACGACGCCAGCCCGGCGCTGGCGCGGGTGGCGGCGGTGATCGGCATCCCCAAGCAGGTGCTCCTGCGCGCCCGGCCGCAGTCGCTCGACACCATGTTCGTCCGCGTCAACCGCGGCGGGCAGATCGTCGACTGCGCGCTTGGCCAGGGATTCGACCTGGTGCAAACCAGCGAAGGCCAGGCGGTCAAATTCCAGGGCTCCTGCGCCCTGCAGCCCGACGATCTCTGGGACGTGCGCTACCTCACCAGCCGCTGAACCTAGGCGGGGAGCGCCTCGCGCGTGCGGCGCGCTTCGACCCGCTTGCGCATCCGGTAGTTCTCGATGCTGTACGGCCAGGGCCGCGGGATGGCGAGGAACATCAGCGCCGACCCGAGCAGCGCCAGGTTCTTGGTGAAGTGGATCATCTGGTTCATCTGCGCCGCCGGCTTCTCGGCCCAGAAGGCGTGCATGATGAAGGTCACCGGCAAGAGGAAGAGCACCAGGGCGATGACGCCCGCCACCGGCTTGTAGCCGGTGAGGATGCAGACGCCGGCGACGATCAGAAGTACGTGCGCGACGAAGACCAGGAACCCCGGCGCGGGAGTACCCTTCGCCGCCGCCATCTCCGAGAGGGCCGACAGCATCGTGAAGCCGTGGACGCCGCTGTAGAGATAGTAGAAGCCGAGCATGATCCGCCCGATGAGGAACCAGATGTACATGATGCACCTCGCCTTGGCGGAAGCTATGCACGTCGCAACCGGCCGGCCCGGGCCCACGGGCGGACGAGCCGCGGATGTGGTAGGAACTTCGCCCCCAGCCGATGGACGCCCCGATGATTTTGCTCCTCGCCGCACTGCTCGCGCAGGGAAGGCCCCCGCCGCTCTCCCCGCAGCCGCCGCCTCCGCAGCAGATGCCCGCGGAAGGCCCGGCCGGCTGGCGGGAGCAGTTCGACGAGCTCTGGAAGAAGCGCGACCAGCCCGGGATGGAGAAGAAGCTCAACGAGATCCTCCATCAGCAGCTCGCCGCCGACCCCGGGTCGTTCGAGGCCAACTGGCGGCTCGCCTCCCTGTTCAACTGGCAGGCCGACGGCGCCAAGGGCGGAGACTTCAAAGCCGCTCTGGGCAAAGCGGCGTGGCAGGCGGGCGACAAGGCCATTCTCGCCAAGCCGGAGGACGTGCGCGGCCATTATCAGGGCGGCACCGGCATCGGGCTCTATTCCGAGGGAGTGGGCATCCTCACGGCTCTCGCGCAGGGTCTGGAAGGAAAGTTCCGCGACCGGCTCCTGGCCGCGCTGCGCATCGACAAGGATTATCTCGACGGCGCGCCGCAGGTCGTCTGGGGCCGCTACTTCTACAAGCTGCCCTGGCCGAAGCGCGACGTGGCCGAGTCGATCAAGGTCCTCAGCGAAGCCCTGCGCGCGCATCCCAACAACCTGCGCGCCAAGATCTATCTGGCGGACTCGCTGGCGGAGGATGGGAAGGCGGCCGAGGCGAAGCAGCTGATCGAGGAGGTCCTGCAGGCGAAGGCCGGAGACAATCCTCCGGAGGAGAAACGGCTCAAGGAAGTGGCGCAGCAGTGGAAGGATCAGCACTAGCCCGGCTGCCCAGCGTTCGGTCTGAGGAGAGCACATCATGGCAACGGCAGAAAGCCACCTTGGCGCGATGCAGAAGCAGCGCAGCGAGCTGGCCAAGATCAATTCGGTCGCGCAGCTCTTCCAGCAGCGCGTGGCGCAGGACGGAGCGCGCACGGCGGCGCGGCGCAAGCGGGGCGGCACATGGCATGACGTGAGCTGGACGCAGCTCGCGCAGGAGGCCGAGGACGAGGCCTGGGGCCTCGTCGCCCTCGGCGTGCAGCGGGGCGAGATGGTCGCGACCATCGCCTCCACCCGCGTCGAGTGGACGGTGTGCGACGTGGCCATCGCCCTCTGCGGCGCCGTGACGGTGCCGATCTATCAATCGAATACGCCCGAGGAGTGCCAGTTCATCCTTGCCAACTCGGGCGCGGTGCTGGTCTTCGCCGAGGACCAGAAGCAGCTCGCCAAGCTCAAGCAGGAGCAGGCGCGTTTGCCCAGGATCCGCCAGGTCGTGCTTTTCGACGGCGAAGGAGACGGCGGCTGGGTGCTGTCCCTCGAGGATCTGAAGCGGCGGGGCCGCGAGCAGAAAGCGCGCACTCCCGGCGAGCTGCAAGGGCGAAAGACGCAGGCGCGGCGCGAGGAATTGGCCACCATCCTCTACACCTCGGGCACGACCGGCGTGCCCAAGGGCGTGATGATCACCCACGACAACATGCTCTTCGCCGCCGAGGTGGTGGTCGGCACCGGGCTGCTCTCACGCGAGGACAGCCATCTGCTCTTCCTGCCCTTCGCGCATTCCTTCGCGCAGATCATCAAGGCGGCCTGGTTCAGCAGCGGGATGACGATGATCTTCGCCGAGTCGGTGGACAAGCTGGTCGACAGCGCCGGCGAGACAGGGCCCACCATCCTCTCCGCCGTGCCGCGCGTCTACGAGAAGGCCTTCAACACGGTGGTGACGAGCGGGATGGGCAATCCCGGACTGCAGGGCGCGCTCTTCCGCATGGCGATGCGCGAGTTCGAGCTCTACGCCAAGGCCAAGGAGAAGGGCGAGAGCTACAGCTCCCTCGCCTTCGCCATCGCCCGCAAGCTGGTCTTTTCCAAGGTGCGGGAGAGGCTCTCCAAGCGTTTCGGCGGACGGATCGCCGCGTTCGTCTCGGGCGGGGCGCCGCTGGCGCGCAAGATCGCCTACTTCTTCGACCTGCTCGGCTTCCACGTGCTCGAGGGCTATGGGCTGACCGAGACCATCGCGCTCACCAGCGTGAATCTGCCGGGGCAGAACAAGCTCGGCACCGTCGGCCGGCCCTTTCCCGGTGTGGAAGTGAAGATCGCCGCCGACGGAGAGATCCTCGAGCGAGGCCGCAACGTCATGCGCGGCTATCTCGGCCAGCCCGAGGCGACGGCGGAAGTGATCGACAAGGACGGCTGGTTCCACACCGGCGACATCGGCGAGATCGATCCCGACGGATACCTGAAGATCACCGATCGCAAAAAGGACCTGATCAAGACCTCGGGCGGCAAGTACATCGCTCCGCAGGCGATCGAGAACGCGCTCAAGACCATGAGCCAGCTGATCAGCCAGGTGGTCGTGATCGGCGACAAGCGCAAGTACGTCTCGGTGCTGGTGACGGTGGTGGAGGCGGAAGCAGAAAAGGTCGCCGGCGTGACACCCGAGCAGAAAAAACTTCGCACGGCGCCCACGTACGCGGAAGTGGCGCGGCATCCGGCAGTCAAGGCCAAGGTGCAAGAAGTCATCGACAAGCTCAACCAGACCTTGCCTTCCTACGAGACCATCAAGCGCTTCACCATCCTCGAGCGGGACTTCTCCCAGGAGACAGGGGAGCTGACTCCCACCATGAAGGTGAAGCGCAAGGCGGCCGCCCAGAAGTACAAGAAAGAGATCGACGCGATGTACGACGGCGAGAGCTTCGACTGACCTACCCGCAGCGCGGGGCCGTGCCGCGGAAATCGTGCAGCACGCGGCCGGCCTGCACGACGAGCTGCGCGTGCTCCACCCCGGCGTGATAGGGCAGGTGGGCTGGGTCGCGCGTCGAGAAGAGCACCAGGTCGGCGCGCAGGCCCTGGCGGATCTGACCGCGGTCCTCGAGGCGCAGCGCGCGCGCCGCTCCCGCCGTGCAGGCCCAGAGCGCCTGCGCGGGAGTGAGCCCGCAGAGGAGGCAGCCCGCGGCGAGCAGGAGCGAGACGCTCTCGATCCGCTGGCTGCCGGGGTTGATGTTGCTCCCCAGCGCGACGACGGCACCGGCCTCCAGCAGCGGCGCGGCCTGCGCGGGCTTTTCCCGCAGGAACCAGGCCGCGAGCGGGAGGAGCACGGCGACCGTGCCGGCGCGGGCGAGAGCGAGGATCCCGTCGAGCGTGATGCGCTCCAGGTGATCAGCGCTGGCGCAATCCAGATCTGCGGCGAGCTGGGCGCCGGCTGAAGAGGAGAACTGATCGGCGTGCAGATGCGGCACGAGGCCCGCGCGGGCGCCTGCCTCCAGCGCCAGGCGGCATTCGTCGCGGGAGAAGGCGCCCTGCTCGAGGAAGGCGTCGCAGCCGCGCGCGCCCTCGCGGGCCGCTTCGGGAGTGAGGTCCTCCACCACCTGGTGCAGCCAGGTCTCGCGGTCGATCTCGGTCGGGGCGGCGTGCAAGGCGAGCAGGGTGGGGATGACTTCGCAACCCGCGCCGCGCGCCGCCTCGCGCAAGAGGCGGAGGAGGCGCAGCTCATCCTGGATGGAGAGGCCGTAGCCCGTCTTCACCTCTGCGCTGGTGACGCCGGAGCGGGCCAGCCGCTGCAGCCGCTCGCGCGCGCCGGCGATCAGCTGCTCGTCGGACGCGGCGCGCGTCGCGCGCACGGTGCTGTGGATGCCACCGCCCGTGCGTGCGATGTCGAGATAGCTTGCTCCCGCCAGCCGCTGCGCGTGCTCGCCCGCGCGGTCCCCGGCGAAGATCAGATGGGTGTGGGGATCGATCAGGCCTGGGGCGAGCAGAGCGCCCTGCGCGTCGATCACCTGCTCGGCGCCGGGCGCGCCGCTGGAGTGACCGACGTAGACGATCCGGTCGCCGTCGGTCGCCACCGCGCCGCCTTCGACGATGGCGAGCGGCTTCTCGCCCTCGGCACCCTGCGCGCCGGTCATGGTCGCGATGCGGGCGTTGGTGATCAGCATGTCAGTCCCGGGATCTTCACGCCGCGCTCGCGGCCGACCTGGATGGCCTCCTCGTAGCCGGCGTCGGCGTGGCGGAGGATGCCCATCGCCGGATCGCTGGTGAGCACGCGCTCGAGCCGCCGCGCGGCGGCCTCGGTTCCGTCGGCGACGATCACCTGGCCGGCGTGGAGCGAATAGCCGATGCCTACGCCGCCGCCGTGATGGAAGGAGACCCAGGAGGCGCCGTTCACCGCATTGACCAGCGCATTGAGGATGGGCCAGTCGGCGATGGCGTCGGAGCCGTCCTTCATCGCCTCGGTCTCGCGGTTGGGGGAGGCGACGCTGCCGCAGTCGAGATGGTCGCGGCCGATGACGATCGGCGCCTTGGCGCGGCCCGAGGCGACCAGCTGGTTGAAGAGGAGGCCGGCCTTGGCGCGCTCGCCATAGCCCAGCCAGCAGATGCGCGCCGGCAGGCCCTGGAACGGGACGCGCTCGCGCGCCAGGCGCAGCCAGCGGTGCAGCGCGGGCTTGTCAGGGAAGGCTTCCATCAGTGCATCGTCGGTGGCGCGGATGTCGGCCGGGTCGCCGGAGAGAGCCACCCAGCGGAAGGGGCCAGCGCCCTCGCAGAAGAGCGGCCGGATATAGGCGGGCACGAATCCTGGATAGGCGAAGGCGTCGGCGACGCCGCCCTCCTGCGCCTCGGCGCGCAGGTTGTTGCCGTAGTCGAAGACGTGGCTGCCTTTCGCGCGCAGATCGAGCATCGCCCGGACCTGCCGCGCCATGCTCTCGCGGGCGCGGCGGATGTACTCCTTTTCGTCGCGTGCGCGGAGCGCGGCGGCTTCCGCGAGAGTGAGCCCCGTGGGAATGTAGCCGTTCAAGGGATCGTGCGCAGCCGTCTGGTCGGTGAGGAGGTCGGGCACGACGCCGCGGCGAACCAGCTCGGGCAGCGCGTCGGCAGCGTTCATGACGACGCCGATGGAGACCGCCTCGCCTTTCTCGCGCGCGCGTTCGGCGCGCTCCAGCGCTGCGTCGAGCGAAGGCGCTTCTTCGTCGAGATATCTTTGCGAGAGCCGCCGCCGCAGCCGCTGAGGATCGATCTCGAACCCGAGAAAGACCGCGCCCGCCATCGCCGCCGCAAGCGGCTGCGCTCCGCCCATGCCGCCCAGCCCCGAGCTGACCACCAGCCGGCCCTGCAGATTGTCGACGCCGAAGTGGCGCCGCGCCGCCGCCACGAAGGTCTCGTACGTTCCCTGCAGGATCCCCTGCGTACCGATGTAGATCCACGAGCCCGCCGTCATCTGCCCGTACATGATCAGGCCGGCCCGCTCCAGCTCGCGAAACTTCTCCCAGGTGGCCCAGCGCGGGACGAGGTTGGAATTGGCGATCAAGACCCGCGGCGCATCGGGATGGGTCCGCAGCACTCCGACGGGTTTGCCGCTCTGCACGAGAAGCGTCTCGTCATCCTCCAACGCCTGGAGCGCGGCGCAGATGCGATCGAACGACGGCCAGTTGCGCGCCGCTTTGCCGCTGCCGCCGTAGACGATGAGCTCGTCGGGTCTCTCGGCCACATCCGGGTCGAGGTTGTTGCAGAGCATGCGCAGCGCCGCCTCCTGCACCCAGCCCTTGCAGGTGCGGCCTTGGCCTCGCGCGGCGCGGACCACTCGCTTCATGGGCGCCTTCTACTACACAGAGAGGCCGAAGCGCCCTACATTGCCCGGATGGAAGCCTGGCGGCAGAACCTCATCGAGGACGAGCGGGGCATCGAGGAGCTCCTGCGCGGCTCGCGGCGGATCGCCGTGCTGGGCATCAAGACCGAGGCGCAGCGGGGGCAGCCTGCCTTCTACGTTGCTGCCTCTTTACAGCAGATGGGTCTGACGATCGTGCCGGTGCCCGTCTACTATCCCGACGCGGTCGAGATCCTCGGCGAGAAGATCTACCGCAAGGTGGCCGACGTGCCCGGCGAAATCGACATCGTCGACGTCTTCCGCCGCTCGGCCGATGTCGCGGCGCACTTGCCCGACCTGCTGGCGAAGAAGCCGCGCGCCGTCTGGCTGCAGAGCGGCATCCGCGACGACCGCACCGCCGAGGCGCTCGCCAAGGAGGGGATCGTCGTCGTGCAGGACCGCTGTCTGATGGTCGATTACCGCGCCGTGGCGCGCAGCCCGCAGAGTGCCGCCAGGTAGCGGTCGTCGGTCCCGCAGCAGCCGCCGAGAAGAAGCGCCTTTCCGCCGATGCGGCGGGCCCATTCCTGTGGTTCGAGGCCGGCGGCGTCGGGCTTCCAGATGTCCGCCCCTTTCAAGTCGAGGGGCCAGGGCGAGCAGTTGTACCCGACGGCCGCAGCGCCCGCGGCGCGCAGGTCGTCGAGCGGCGCAGCCTGCATGGCGCAGGTGATCACCACCGGCAGCGAAGTCGCCTGGACTGCAGCGCGCACCGCCGTCAGCGCCTGCTGGGCGCTGATCGCCGACTCGAGCCAGATGCAGTCGACGCCTTCCAGCTGCGCGATCTGGTCACCCAATTCGGGCAGGCCTGCCCAAAACGAGCCAGCCACGTATTTCGCTCCGCTCTCGCGGGCGAGCCGGACGGCAGTTGTGGACTCCTCGGGCGAGGCGCCGACGAAGGTGTTGGTCAGCACCACCTCCGCACCGGCGCGCACGTGGGCAAAATGTACATTTTGTACAATTTGCGGCTGGAGGAGGTTCCACCCCGGGGCGCGACCCTTCAGCCCCGCCGCGATGAGCGCGGTGCCCATCGCCGCGTCGAGCAGGAGCGGCCGGTCAAATCTCACTGACCTGCCCCGGCTGCGGCGCCTCGACGCGCCAACCCTTGGCCGCCAACCGCGCGCGCTGGGCTTCGAGCGCCACCGGCTCGCCGTGCACGAGAAAGACGCGCCCGGGCGGAGGGGCACGCGAGAGCCAGCGCTCCTCCTCGCGCCAATCGGCGTGCGCCGAGAAGCCGGACATCTGCTCGATCCTGGCGGCTACCTTCACCATCCCGCCGCGCATCTTGATCTCCTTGGCCCCTTCGAGCAGTTGGCGGCCGCGGGTCTGCTCGGCCTGGTAGCCGACCAGCAGCACCGTCGCTCTGGGGTTGGGCAAGTGCCGCTCGAGGTGCGCGAGGATGCGGCCGCCGCTCGCCATCCCGGAGGCGGCGATGACGGCGAAGAAGCCGGTCTTCTCCAGGAGCTTGGCCGACTCGGCGCCGCCGCGCACGAAGGTGAGGCGCGCAGGATTGAGCGGCCGCACGTTCTGCCGCAAGAGGTCGCGGATCGCCGCCGATTGATCTTCCGGGTGCTTCAAGTAGAGCGGAGTGACGTCGGTCGCCATCGGGCTGTCGACGAAGAGCTCCAGCTTGGGGATGCGCCCGTCGTGCTCCAGCCCGCGCCAGAGAAAGAGCAGCTCTTGGGTACGGCCGACCGCGAAGGCGGGGATGAGCAGCGGCCCGCCGCGCTGGATGGCTTCGCCGATGGCGCGCGCGAGCTGGTCGGCAGCGGGCTCGTCCGGGTGCGCATGGTCGCCGTAAGTGCACTCGAGCAAGAGCGCATCGGCAGGCGTGGCGTCCTCCGGATCGGCCAGCAGCGGCGTGCCGTAGCGGCCCAGGTCGCCGGAGAAGAGGATGCGCTTTCCCTCGACGCGCAGATCGAGAAAGGCGCTGCCGAGGATGTGCCCCGCCCGCCGGAAGGTGAACTGAACGCCTTCGACGACGTCGACCGGCGTGTCGTAGGGAAAAGGCTCCAGCCGCTGCACCGCCGCCTGCGCGTCGGCCGCGGTGTAGAGCGGCAGCGCCGGATGATGCTTGCTGTAGCCGCGCTCGTTGGCGTGGCGCGCGTCCTCCTCCTGCAGGTGGCCGCTGTCGGGCAAGAGCAGCGCGGAGAGCTCGCGGGTGGCCTGCGTGCAGAGGACGCGCGAGACCACGCCCTGCGCGCAGAGCCGCGGCAGATATCCGGTGTGATCGATGTGCGCGTGCGTGAGGACGACCGCGTCGACCTTGCCCTGCGTCCACGGCGCCCAGTTGCGGTCGCGCAGCTCGCGGCGGCCCTGGAAGAGGCCGGCGTCGATCAGCACCTTCTTGCCCCCCCGGGTGGTGAGCAGGTGGCGCGAGCCGGTCACCGTCTGCGCGGCGCCGAGGAAGGCGATGCTGGGCACGCCCCTAACTAAGGTGAGGGCAGCGCGCCGGTCAATTCGGTGGCGGAGGCCGCGCCGGTCGGAGCGAGGTTGGGCACAAGGGGCTGCGCGGGCGCGGCGGCCTGCGGGCGGGCGGCGCCGAAGTTCGCGCGGTCGGCCTCGAAGGCGCAGATGTTGAGCAGCTCCTTCTGCTCGCCGAGGCGCTTGCGCATCCGACCGCGCGCCGCTTGCGCGTCGGCGAAGGCATCGGCGCTGAGCCGGCCCTTGGCCAGCTGCGCGCGGTAATCGACCACGCCGAGCAGCTGCCGCCAGAGCGACTCGTAGAGCCGATCGAAGTGCTCCCGCACGTCGCCCTCGACCGCCTGCGCCGGTGCTTCGGTGGGCTGCCCGTCGACCAGGACAGCGATGCCATCCAGCGTGCCGAAGCCGTTGTGGCTGTGGTCGATGAGCGCCATCGACTCCTGCGTGACGAGCGGGTAGTCGTCGTCGAGGATGGAGAAGCGCAGCGTCTGCGGATCGACCAGCGTGGCCACCACCGATCGACCGCCGAAGGGGAAGGTGATGCCGTGGGACGGCTCGCTGAAGATCTGCTTGACCAGCCGGTCGCGCTCCCCGGCGGTGATCTCGCCGTGAGCGCCCGCCTCGCGCTTGGGCACTTTCAAGGTGTCGAGCTCGTCGCGCAGCTGGTCGATGGCGACGACGGCGTTCAGGGCCGCGGCGTCGGCGTATCCGGCGTGGTAGACGCCCACCAATTCCGGCTCCCCGGTGCGGCAAGCGATGGCGAAGACGGGGCTGCCGCTGTTGCCGGAATTGAGCAGGGCGTCGACGACGAAGTCGTTGTGGTTCCAGCCGCGCTCGCCGTCGGCCGTGAGCGGATTGATCACCTTGCCGGTGTTGAGGGCGGCGAAAGCTCCGAGAGGAAAGCCGCGCACGTAGACCAGGTTTCCTGGCCGGAGCGCGGCGGATCGGCCGATGCGCCAGGGCATGACTGCGAGCGGCTTCTTGGCCTTGAGCACGGCGATGTCCGCCTGCGGGTCGGCGAGCGCTTTCGTCAGAGGCACGTGCCCGGGTTCGTAGTCGTCGCTTTCGTCGCGGACGACCTTGAGCTGCTCGCGGACCTTCTTCGAGCCGGTCGGCACGCCCTCGACGGCGTGCTCCTCGTCGGTCACCTCGGGCTGGCTGGCGACGTGCTCGTTGGTCACCAGCTGGGTCTCGCCATTGACCACCCGGTAGGCGAAGGCGGTCCCGTGCACGACCGAGCGCAGATAAGCGCGGCGCAGCTTGCCGTCGCGACCGTAATAGACGTGCTCGTAGGTGGCGGTGTTGCGCAGCGCGAAGACGAAGGGGTCCCTGACCGCATCGAGAATGGCGTTGGCCTTCTCCACCGGCAGCGCATCGGCGTAGTCGCCTGAGCAGAGGGGCGGAGGCGGCGGCGCGGGCTTCACGGCGGCGGGTTTGCCGGGCGCCTTCTGCTTGCCTCTCGCCTGGTGCGGCGCGCCTTGCACGACCTGGGCGGTGAGCAAGGCCAGCAGCAGCACAGGCATGCAGACAAGACCTCCTCGTCTCCTTCCAAGGTTAAGCGGTCCCGCCCGCCGCGCAACTGAGCTAGGGGACGCCTTGCCGCCTGCCGAGCGGGGATCTATGGTCCGGCCGCATGCCACACCGGATCCGCGTCGTCGCCGCCATGATCGAGAAAGACGGCAAGTACCTGATCACCCAGCGCCGTCCTACCGCGACCCTGCCGCTCCTGTGGGAATTCCCCGGGGGAAGGGTGGAAGAGGGAGAGGGAGACGAGGCCGCCCTGGCGCGCGAACTGCGCGAGGAGATGGAGATCGAGGTGGACGTCGGCGACCGCGTCATCCACGTCCAGCACTCCTATCCGCACTACGACATCGACTTCCGCGTCTATCGCTGCAAGCTGCTCCAAGGGCAGATCAACAACAAGAAGGTGCACGATCACCGCTGGGTCACCCCCCAGGAGATGGACAAGTACGAATTTCCGGCTGCGGACGAGAAGACGGTCGCCCAGCTGCTCGATCTGACACATTGACGTGAAATCGCTCGCTTCCGGGTGAGCGAATGCTTTGCGCAGCGCGTCCGGCTCCTTACGTTTCCCAGGGGAGGGGTATGACGCTGGGCAAGCCCAATCCGCGCGGCAAGAAGCTCGAGAAGACGCCAGGCACGGGATCGCGATTCGGTTCGCCGATCATCTACATCCTCGTCCTGCTTGTGGGCTTTCTCCTCCTCCGTTCGCTCTTCCAGGACGCCGGCTTCCAGCGCGTCTCCTACAGCCGTCTCGTCGAACGGATCAGGAGCGACGGCTGCCAGAAGGTCGTGCTCAGCAACGAATGGGTGAAGTGCTACCCGAAGAGCGGCGAGAGCCAGAAGAGCAGCGACCTGCCCTGGATCGCGGTTCGCGTCTCGGGCGATCAGCAGCTGGTGCCGCTGCTCGAGTCCAAGCACCTCGAGTACGACGCGGTCGCCGACGGCGGCATGAGCGAGATGATCTGGATGCTGGCGGTGCCCATCGGCATCGGGCTCCTCTTCGTCTCCTGGCTGACGCGGCGCATGTCGGGCGGCATGCCCGGCGGGCCGCCCGGAGTGATGTCCTTCGGCAAGACCAAGGCCCGCGTCTACATGGAGTCGAACACCGGCGTCACCTTCAAGGACGTGGCCGGCGTGGACGAGGCCGCCGACGAGCTCAAGGAGATCGTCGAGTTCCTCAAGATGCCGGGCAAGTTCAGACGCCTGGGCGGGCGCATCCCCAAAGGCGTGCTGCTCGTCGGCCCTCCCGGCACCGGCAAGACGCTCCTCGCCCGCGCCGTGGCCGGCGAGGCAGGCGTGCCCTTCTTCTCCTTGAGCGGCTCGGAGTTCGTCGAGATGTTCGTCGGCGTCGGCGCCGCGCGGGTCCGCGATCTCTTCCAGCAGGCCGCCGCCAAGGCGCCGGCCATCATCTTCATCGACGAGCTCGACGCCATCGGCAAAAGCCGCAACTCCGGCATGTTCGGCGGCCACGATGAGCGCGAGCAGACGCTCAACCAGATGCTGGCCGAGATGGACGGCTTCGACTCGCGCACGGCGCTCATCGTCCTCGCCGCGACCAACAGGCCGGAGATTCTCGACCCGGCGCTGATGCGGCCCGGGCGTTTCGATCGGCAGGTGCTGGTCGATCGGCCCGACCGCAAGGGCCGCGAGGAGATCCTCCGCATCCACGCCCGCGAGGTGAAGCTGGGCGCCGACGTCGACCTGCGCCTGGTGGCCGCGCGCACGCCGGGATTCGCCGGCGCCGACCTCGCCAACGTCGTCAACGAAGCCGCGCTACTCGCCGCCCGGAAGGACCGCGAGAAAGTCGTCATGGCCGACTTCATGGAGGCCATCGAGCGCGTCGTCGCCGGCCTGGAGAAGAAGACGCGGCGGATCAACGAGCGGGAGAAGGAGATCGTCGCCTACCACGAGTCGGGCCACGCCCTCGTCTCGACCCTCTGCGCGCACGCCGAGCCGGTCCACAAGATCTCCATCATCCCGCGCGGCCTGGCAGCTCTCGGCTACACGATGCAGATGCCCCTCGAGGACCGCTACCTCATGTCCCGCGAGGAGCTGCTCGACAAGATGGCGGGCCTGATGGGCGGCCGCGCTGCCGAGGAGATCGTCGTCGGCAGCATCTCGACCGGCGCCTCGAACGACTTCAAGCAGGCGACCGAGATCGCCCGGCTGATGGTCACCGAGTACGGCATGTCGGAGGCGCTCGGCCCGGTGAGCTACAGCGAGCGGAGCCGCTCGCCCTTCTTGAGCAACCAGGGCATCCCCGGTCTGACCGAAAAGAACTACAGCGAGCGCACCCAGCGCCGCATCGACGAGGAGATCACCCGCCTGGTCGAAGAGGCGATGCAGCGGGCCCGCGACATCGTGACGCATCACCGGGAGGCGTTGGGCAAGGTGGCCGCGCGCCTCTTGCAGCAGGAGACCCTGGAAGGCGAAGAGCTGCGCCGCATCCTCACCGAGTCGGGCGCGCTTCTCCCGGAAAAACAAGCACCCGCAGTGGAGGAGCACGAGCGGCAACCAGGCGTCTAGGGGTTAGAATCGGGGGACGGGGATGTCGACGCTGAAGATCGGCCGATCGCACAAGTCGAGAAAGGCCCTGTTCACACGGGGCATCCGCCGCGGCTTTCTCACCATCGCCGAGATCGACGAGGCTCTGCCGCCGGGAAGCCTGACCGACGCCGAGCGTTGGCTGCTCTTCTACTCGCTCCACGCCGCCCGCGTGCAGGTGCTCGACGGCGAAGGCCAGCGCCTCGACCTGGAGGAGCTGCGCGACTCGTCTCCCGAAGAGGCAAGTACCGATCAGAGCTGAGGCTCGTCGCTTGACGGAGCGGCGTGCGGGGTTACGTTCCCGCCGCGCGATCGCCTGAGGCGAAGATTTTCGCGCGCGGGACGTCGAAATGCCGAGCGCGTTTCGCTGTTCCAGCATGCGAGCGCTCGCTTTGGAGGTTTCGATGCACCGTCGTTTTGCTCTTCTCGCTGCGATGCTTTTTCTCTTCGCCGCCGATGTGAACGCGCAAGGCCCCGGCACGGCCGAGACGGTCAAGCAGGCCGGCCCTCTTCCCTCGCTGGCGCCGATCGTCAAGCAGCTGCGCCCGGTGGTGGTGAACATCAACTCGCGGTTCAAGCCGCGCCGCCCGCGCGTGGCGCAGCGGACGCCCCGCCTCAGCCAGCCGGAGAATCCCGATGGCGAGGACGAGAGCAACCCGCAGGATCCGATGGAGCGCTTCTTCCGCTTCTTCGGGCCGCCCGGCGGCGGCATGCCCGACGATCAGGAGCGGCACGGCCTCGGCTCGGGCTTTCTCATCGGCGAGGGGCTGGTCCTGACCAACAATCACGTGGTCGAGGTGCAGGACGAGACCCAGCCGGGCCGCTATCGGCCGATGGACGAGATCAAGGTGATCACCGACGAGACCGCGACGGGCGGCGCGCGCGAGTTCGCGGCCAAGGTGATCGGCAGCGATCCGAAGAGCGACGTGGCGCTGCTCAAGATCGAGGGCAAGGACGTGAACAGCTTCAAGTACGCCACGCTGGGCGACTCCGACG
This sequence comes from Deltaproteobacteria bacterium, assembly GCA_005879315.1. Classification (GTDB taxonomy): domain Bacteria; phylum Myxococcota; class Myxococcia; order Myxococcales; family 40CM-4-68-19; genus 40CM-4-68-19. Next base: position 20,259 of record VBLC01000067.1, read on the forward strand.
CGCTCGAGGTGGGCGACTACGTCATCGCCATCGGCGAGCCCTTCGGGCTGCAGGCGACGGTGACCTCCGGGATCATCAGCGCCAAGGAGCGCACGCAGTTCGGCGGCCCGTGGTCGGACTATCTGCAGACCGACGCGTCGATCAATCCCGGCAACTCCGGCGGGCCCCTCTTCAACTTGAAGGGCGAGGTGGTGGGCATCAACGCCGCCATCATCAGCGGGGCCAACACGATCGGGTTCGCCATCCCCATCGCGGTGGTGAAGCAGATCCTTCCGCAGCTGAAGACGAAGGGCAGGGTGACGCGCGGGTACCTCGGCGTCTCGCCGCAGGCCATCACCGCCGACATGGCCGAGACGCTGCACCTCCCCTCGACGCGCGGTGCGCTCATCGCCGACGTGGTCAAGGACAGCCCGGCGGCCAAGGCGGGACTCAAGCCCGGTGACGTGATCGTGGCGCTCAACGGCCGTCCGGTGGCGGACAACAGCCAGCTCACCCGCGACATCGGGGCGGTGCCGCCCGGCAACGTGATCAAGCTCGACGTCTTGCGCGAGGGCAACAAGCGCACCGTCGAGGTGAAGGTCGCGCAGCGGCCGGACGAGAAGGAGGACACGGGCGGCAAGAGCAGCGATCGCTCCGGCGGCGAGTCGGGCGGAGATCTGCTCGGCCTCTCCGTGCAGGACCTCACTCCCGAGCTGGCGCGCCGGGCGAGGGTGGACAGCGACACGCGCGGCGCGGTCGTGGTCGAAGTCGCGCCCGACTCGCCGGCGGCGAACGCTGGATTCGAGCCCGGCGACGTGGTCCTCGAGGTGAACCGGCAGCCGGTGCAGTCGGCAGCGGACTATCGCAAGGCGGTGAAGGGGCTGAAGAAGGGCGACACGGCGCTCGTGCGCGTGCGCCGCGGCCAGGCCACGCAGTACCAGACCGTGCGAGTGAAATAGCTCAGGCTGCGGCGCGCCTTGCCGGGCGGGGGCCGAACGTCGGCGGATGGATCCCGCGCATCTTCGAAGGCGGCGGAACGTGCCGCTCGGGAGGCTTCGCCGCCGGCGAACGGCCCTCGCGGCTCTTCGGCTCGGCCGGCTGCGGCTTGGTCGAGTCGAACGGCATCCAGGGAATCCCCGCGCGGCCGCCGGGAGCCGAGAAGCGATTCGACGGCCCGGCGGGAATCTGCGCTTCCGCCGTCCACTGCCGCGGTGTCGAGTTCGCCAGGACCAGGACCTGAAGGAGAGCCAGCGCGAGCGCCACCGCCGCCAGTCCGGAAGTCAGCACCGCGCCGAGGCGTCCCTTCATCGCTCCCTCTCCGCTTTCAATCTAAGACGCTTCGGACCGGAGCGCGAGAGCCGCCCCTTTCTTGACTGTCCGCAAGCCCGCACCTACCGTGGGGCATCCAACCAGCGGAGCGCCTGCGAAGATGTCCCGAACCGACAAGGGATTGCCCGAAAAGCCTGGTCCGGTCGGGCGATTCGACAAAGCTTTTCCCGTCTTTCTCGAGGGAGAAGGGGGCGTGGCCAGCGGCGTCGGGCGGCACATCACCGACGCGGGCATGTTCATCGAGACGCGCGAGCCGTTCGCTCTCGGGAGCCGCGTCAGGGTTACGTTCGCCTCGCCCCACGGCGGCGCCGAGCTGACGCTGGAGGGCGAGGTCCGCTACCAGTGCTACATCAATTTCGCCCGCGCCGACTCGAGCCGCGCCGGAATGCGCGGCATCGGCCTCAAGTTCGTCGCGCCCCAGCAGCCGAGCAAAGCCCCCCGCGGCGCTGTTCACTGAGGGACTTTTTCGTACAGCGCCCAGTTCCCCTGCTGCGCCAGCGGCCGCCAGCGCGGCCCGCTCTGGCGAAGCTGGGGTGGCTCGAAGTTAGCGCGCACGAGGACGTAGTCGTAATAGACGCCGTCGATGTCGTTGCGGAAGAGGCCCGCGTGCCATTCCCAGCCGGCAGGATGCGGCGGCGGCGCGCGCTCGGGCCGGTAGCGCAGCGGCGACTGCGGCAGCTCCGCGAAGGAAAACGAAGCGACGCCGCCCATGCGCGCCCGGTAGTACGCCTGGAAGTGAATGAAGGGGCTGAACTTCGCGTAACGCGAGTTCTGCTCGAAGATCATCCCGATCAGCCGCTCTCCCGGCTGCGCGTGCGCCAGCACTTCATCGAAGGGGCCTGCTTCGCGATCGAAAGCGCGGATGTTGACCACTGCGCTGCCTGCGGCGAAGAGGGCCGCGGCGGCGACGAGCAAGAGCGGCGCGGCTCCGCGAAGACCCGGCGCCGGCCGCAAGAGCGCCGGAGCCAAAAGCGCGAACACCAGCGCGTAGCGCTCGTTGAGCTGCCAGAGCCATCCCACCGAGACGGGAAAGGCGAAGTAGAGCAATGCCGCCAGCGCCGCCCAGGCCGCGACGAGGCCGCGCTTCCAGGGATCGCTCTCGGGCTCGCGCCCCTGCGGCCAGGCGAGGAGCGCCGCGGCGGCGAGCAGCGCGAGCAGGCACCACTCGTCCTCCGCCCCGCGCCAGATGTCGAGCAAGGCATCGGGGATGTTGCGCAGCGAGACCGCCGGGTCTTCGAACGCGACCGCCATCGGCTGCCGCCAGCCCACCGCCTGCGGATGGACGACCGGGCTGGTCCAGAGCCAGAGGAGGCTGAGCACCGCGACCGGGGCTGCCCAAGAGAGCCGCCGCGGCCACTCGCGCAGTGGAGGGACGCGGGGCAATGCCAAGGACGCGATGGCGGCGGCCGGTGCGAAGAAGATGAAGGCCGAGAGGTGCAGGTAGAAGAGCGCCACCGCCGCAGCCGCCAGCATCCAGAGCGTGCGCGGCCGGGGAGCTTCGGCTTGCCGCACGGCGAGCGAGAGGCCCCAGAGCACGAGCGGCATCGCCGCCAGGTAGTTGAAGAAGCCGATGAGCAGCGCCTGGCTCCAGAAGAGGGTGCAGGCAAACAGCGCGAGACGCTCGTCGGCGCGCATCGCCCGGAGGAGCGCGCGCAGCGAGTGGGGAAAGGCGACGGCGGTGAGCGAGAGCAGGATCAGATTCGCGCGCTCGGCCGTAGCGAAGGGAAAGGCGAGCGCCGCTCCAGCCAGGTAGTAGAGCAGGTACTGCGTTTGCCCGAGCGCGAGCGTGAAGTACTCCTGCGATTTCCAGATCGGGTCAAACCAGTGCCGCAGCGTTCCGATCGCCGCCGCGTGCTGGGGCAGATCGGTGAAGGGCAGGTGGGCCGCGCTCCAGAGCGGCAGGACCGTCGCGGCGGCGCAGATGCGGAGCAGCCACTTCCACAGCGGGTGCGCCGCGTCGGTCCAGGAGAGCAAGCCGCGCTACTGTAGTACGTTCGCGCCATGGCCCGTTACGATCTGGTGGTCATCGGCAGCGGCCCGGCCGGAGAGAAGGGCGCTGCGCAGGCGGCCTGGTCCGGCAAGCGGGTGGCGATGGTGGAGAAGCGAGCGCCGCACCTGGGCGGCGCCTGCACCAACACCGGCACGCTGCCCTCCAAGACGCTGCGCGAGAGCGCGCTGGCGCTGACCGGAATGACCTCGCGCGGCCTCGAGGCGGCCGTGCTGGCGCTGCCGCGACCGTTCGCGGCGGCGACGTTGATGTTCCGCGAGCATCTCGTCGTCTCGGAGGAGCGAGCGCGCATTTGGCGCAACATGGAGCGGCACGGCGTGGAGATGTTCGCCGGCAGCGCCAGCTTCGTGGACCCGCACACGGTGCGCATCGCCGAGACCGGCCAGACGATCCCGGCCGATTTCTTCCTCATCGCCACCGGCTCGCGGCCGCACCGGCCGTCGTGGGTCCCTTTCGAGGAGCCGGAGATCTACGACTCCGACGAGATCCTCGAGATCGAGACCATCCCCGAGTCGATGATCGTGATGGGCTCCGGCGTCATCGCCGCCGAGTACGCCTGCATCTTCGCCGCCCTGGGGACGAAGGTGATCTTGCTCGACGGCCGCGACCGGCTCCTCTCCTTTCTCGACGAGGAGCTGGGCGATCGCTTCACCACCGAGCTGGAACGGCTCGGGCTCTGGCTGCGTCTCGGCGACGCGCCCGCGCAATGCTCGCTCGATCCGCAGACGCGCGTCTGCACGGTGGTCACCGAGAAAGGACGGGTGGAGACGGCGGCGGCGGTGCTGGGCGCGGCGGGGCGGAGCGGCAACACCAGCGGTCTCGGTCTCGAAGCGCTCGGCGTCATCCCCGACAAGCGCGGCAATCTTCCCGTCAACGAGCATTTCCAGACCGCGCAGCCGCACATCTACGCGGCAGGCGACGTGGTGGGATTTCCCGGCCTCGCCTCGACCAGCATGGAGCAAGGCCGGGTGGCGATGTGCCACGCTTTCCAGATCGCCTACAAGACTCGCGTCAATCCGCTCTTCCCCTACGGCATCTACACCATCCCCGAGATCAGCTACGTCGGCCCGACCGAAGAGGAGCTGAAGGGGAAGGGCGTCGACTACCTCGCCGGCCGGGCGCTGATGCGCGAGAACGCGCGCGGCGAGATCCTCGGCGCGGAGAGTGGATTCTTGAAGCTCCTCTTCGCGCCCGACAAGAAGCTGCTCGCGGTCCACGCGTTGGGCCCGAGCGCCACCGAGCTGATCCACATCGGCGTCATCGCGCTGCTCAAAGAAGCGACCATCGATCTCTTCATCGACGCCGTCTTCAATTACCCGACGTTGTCGGAGCTCTACAAATACGCGGCCTATGACGGGCTGGGAGCGCTGGCCCGCCGCGGCAAGGGAGCCTGAATGCGCGGCGCCTCGATCGTCCTCTTGTTCGCCTGCAGCGGATCGCCGCCACCTTCCTTCGTCCTGCCGCGCAACGTGGAGGACCTGCGCGCGCGCCTGCTCGCCGGCATTCCCGAAGGACGCGAGATCGGGGGCGCCCGCTCCTGGATGCGCGAGCATGGCTTCGCCTGCGAGCCGCCGCTGCCTTCGGCCACCGACGCGCACGCCTCGGTTTGCAAGGTGGCGGGGAAGACCTGGACGGTCGTCCTGATCGAAAAGAATGGCCGCCTCCAGGACGTGCAGGCGCGGCCGTAGCTACTGCGAGAAGCCTTCCAGCTGGTAATGGGCCTCGATGCGCTTGAGGGCCAGCACCATCGCCGCCGTGCGCATGTCGATCTCCTTGCCGATGCAGTAGCGCACGCTGTTGTGGGTCGCGGTGCGGCGCGGCGTGTTCCGCGAGATGTCGCGGATGATCCGGTAGTTCGACTTGATCGCCTGCTCCAGCCGCCCGTTCACTTCCGTCTCGCTCCAGTGCTCCATGCGCTTGTTCTGGATCCACTCGTAATAGCTCACCGTCACGCCGCCGGCGTTGCCGATGATGTCGGGGATCATCTCGATGCCGCGCTTGGCGAGCACGCGGTCGCCCTCGGGAGTGGTCGGGCCGTTGGCGCCCTCGGCGACGAGCCGGCACTTGAGCCGCTCGGCGACCGGGCCGGTGATCTCGCCGCCGAGCGCGGCGGGAATGCAGAGGTCGCAGGCGACGTCCCAGAGATCCGTCTTGGAGATCTGCTGCGCCTTCGGGTAGCCGGCCACCGTGCGCCGGAGGTTCGAAGGATTGTCGTAGACGTAGGCGGTCAGGTCCTGCACGTCGAGGCCGGTCGGGCTGTAGATGGTGCCGCCCGCGTCGTTGACGGCGAGGAACTTCGCCCCCAGGCCGCAGAGGATCTCCGCCGTGTTCGACCCGACGTTGCCGAAACCTTGCAGGATGAAGGTCGAGCCGGCGGGCGTCGTCCCCCGGTCGGCGAACCATTCCTGGATACAGTAGGCGAGGCCCTGACCGGTGGCGCGCACGCGGCCTTCGGAGCCGCCGATGCGCGTGTCCTTCCCGGTGACGACGCCGCGCAGGCGGTGCCGCTCGCGCTCGCCGTCGGTGTACTGCCGCAAGAGAAGCCCCATGATGGCGGCGTCCGTGCCGACGTCGGGCGCAGGGATGTCGAGGTCGGGCCCGATGAGCGGCTTGAGCCGATACATGTAGCGCAGCGTGAGCGCCTCCAGCTCCTCGCTGGAAAGGCTGCGCGGGTCGACCTTGATGCCGCCCTTGCCGCCGCCGAAGGGCACGTCGGCGATGGCCGTCTTCCAGGTCATCTCGGCGGCGAGCACCTTGAAGAGGTCCAGCGAGACATCCTGGTGGAAGCGGATGCCGCCCTTGTACGGCCCGCGCGCCTGGTTGTGCTGCACGCGATACGCCTTGAAGCGCTCGGGCCGGCCGGGCACGACTTTGTAGAGCCCCTTGCCCTTGAGCCGCAGCACCCCGCCGCGCATCTGTGCGGTCGCATTGATCAGCGCGCGCCGCTTGAAGACGAAGCTCCCGTCGAGCAGCGGCTCGAGCCCGTCAGGCAAGAGCTCGCTCTCTTGCAGGTCGCTGAACTTCTGCTGCTCCGCCTGCGGCAGAGGCGAGAGCCGCGTGTGCAGCTTCACGGTGACGTAGAAGATGTGCTCGTAGTCCGGCTCTTCCAGCTCCATGCGCACGCGGCGGTCGAGGCCGATCAGATCGGCGGCGCGATGGAAGACCTCCATCGCCTCGGTGTAGACGGTCGGGCGCTTGAGCTCGGCAGTCGGTCGCGAAATCACCTGTCCTCCAGCGGAACGGGGCGCGCTTCATACGGTCGGAGGCGCGGCCTGTCAATGTGCATCGCGTCAGCTCTTCTTGCCGAAGGCGCGCACGTAAAGGAAGAGCGTCTCCCTTTGCTCGGGCGTGAGCTTGTCCTTGAAGCCTTTCATCTTCGTCTTGCGAACGCCGTTGGCGATGGCGTCCCGGATCTCGTCGTCGCGGGTGTGCTTCTGGTACCTGGCCGAAGTGAAGTTCGGGGTCTTGTACTCGCGCCCCTTCTTCGTCTTTCCTCTTCCGTCGGCGCCATGGCAGAGCGAGCAGCGCTTCTCGAAGAGCTCGGCGACGTCGGGTTGGGGAGCGATGGGCGCGGGCGAGGGCGTCTGCGCCAGGAGCGTTGCCAGGGCGAGGGCGATCACGGCCGCATGGTAATCGGAAATGCTCAGTCTGCGTAGCGGCGCAGCGTCCGCTCGACCTCGTCGCGGAGCGCCTGCCGCGCTTCTTCCGGGGCGACGATCTCGGCCTCGCCCGCCAAGGACATCGCCAGCGAGACCGCATAGGAGCTGCCCGCCGCCTCGATGAAGGCGTCGGCGCGACCGTCTTCCAGCTGCCGCGCGCGGTAGCGCGCCATCGCCCAGGTGGCGGCCGCCGCGGAGAAGCGCAACACCGTGGGCTGCTCGCTCCCGCTGGGGAAGTAGAGCTGCTCGCGCTGGAAGCGGGCCTCGTCGATCGGGCCCAGATCGGCGAAGGTCGCGCCCGTCTCGCGCACCCCGAGGATGCGGTCGACGCGGAAGATACGCTCGGCGTTCTTGCCTTTGTCGTGGCCGATCACGTACCAGCGCCCGCGGTGGTCGATGATCGCCTGCGGGTCCAGCGTCCGCTCCTCCGGCGAGCCGCGGTCGTACTCGAGCACCACTTCGCGCCGCTCTTCGGCAGCCTTGCGCAGCTGCGCGAGGATTCCCGCTGCGCCGCGCGGAGCAGGAGTGGCCGCCGCCACGCGGCGGGCGAGCGCCGCGTAGAGCTGGCGCGCGGCGGGAGTGAGCTTCTCGGTGAGCTTGGTGAGCGCGGCCACGACGGCGGGATCTGCCGGCGCGACTTCCTCGGCGGCTGCGGCGAGCGCGAGCGCCTCCACCGCCGTCAGCTGCGGCGGCCGCGAGAACGACTGGTCGAGCGCGACGGTCACCCGCCCGCGCTCGTCGACGCTGATGTCGATGAGGTCGTCGGGCGAGAAGGGCGGCCGGCCCACCAGGCCGAGGAACTCGATGTCGGAGCGCAGTTGCGCGGTGTCGAATCCCAGCTCGCGCGCCAGCTCCTCGAGAGAGATGCCGGGCCGCTTGCGCGCGGCGGGGACGACGAGGAGCAGGCGGCGGAGGCGGTCGTGCTGATGCTCATGCTCATGCTCGTGCTCGTTTTCGTGCTCGTTCTCGTGCTCGATGCGGTGTTCGACCGACGGCATTGGAGCAGGCGGGGGCGAGGGCGTTTGTGCCAGCTTCAGCGAAAGCAAGGTCAGGGCTCTGACGATGCGCGCGCGGGCCGACGCGGGGCTCTCGATCCAGACCCGCTCCCCATACGACAGCACCGTGGGCAACAGACCATCGAGGAAGGTGACGGAGAGCTTTCCCGAGGGCGCATCGAAGACCCGCTCGGCGAGCAGCTCGCTGCCGGGTGCGAAGCGGAGCGTCACTTCCTCGGCCGCGCGGGTGAGCCACTGCCAGGGCCTCCTGCCCGCGGCCGCGCCGGCGTCGAAGCCTTTGGGGATCTCGAAGTCGGAAGTGTTGGGCTTCTGCTCGTTGACCTGCAGGGACTCGATCCGGTCGACGACGAAGACGCGCTCCGCCTTGCGCAGGTGGCAGTAGCCGACCAGCCGCCACGAGCCGCCGCGGAAGGCGAGGCCGTAGGGATCGACGTCGCGCTCGGTGCGCTCGCCCGGCTTTCCCTCGAGCGACGGCGGCGCCTGGTAGACGAGATGGACGCGCTTTCGCCGCGCCACCGCATCGCCCAGCGCGCGCAGCGATCCCTTGCGGTCGGGATCGCCGGGCCGCACGATGAAGAGGCGCCGCGCCGCCGCATTTCCCACTGCGGCGGGGGCGCTGCCCGCGAGCGAGATCTTGCGCAGGGCAAATCTGAGATCCTGCGCGAAGGGGAAATCGCGCGTGGCCAGCGCGGCCGCTCCCGCCGCGTAGAGAGCCGCCGTCTCTTCGGCCAGGAGCTTCGGGTCGGGAAGGAAGAAGGCCTTGCGGTCGATCCGATACCCGCCCAGCTCGCGCTCCTCGAGCTTGCGCGGCTCGAAGTATTCGACGGGCACGCCCAGCTGCAGGAGCTCCGCCTTGTCGCGCTCCAGCTTTCGCTCGGCCGAGGCGCGCGCGCCGCCGTACTCCTCGGGAAAGAGCTCGCGCAGCTCGGCGAAAGAGATCGGCTCGCTCGCATCGAGGAGGAGCGCGACCAGGTCGAGCAGGCGCTCCGTGCGATCCACTTCTAGCTGACCGCTGCCTTCGGCGTGCCTTCCGCCTCCAGCGTCCACTGGATGGCGGCGACGTTGTCGCCGGGGATCTCCACGCGCTTGCCGGCGAGGGGCCCGTCCTCGGTGCCGATGACGAAGTAGCTGTCTCCCTCTTTGTCGATCCGCTGGATGCCCGGTCCGATCTGGATGACGGTGATGTTGGGATGGACTGGAAAGCGCAGGTAGAGGATCTCGATCGACGCGGCCAAACGCCCCTCCTTCGCCTACCGGCACGTCGTACCCTTGGGCCGTGTCAGGGTCAAGCGCGGCTGTTAGAGTAGGGAGCATGGCGTTCCTCGTCGCGCTGCTGCTCGCATCCGCCGATGCTTTTCCGCTGGAAGTGGGCGTGGGCAAGTCGGTGGCGATCTGCAAGACCGGCACGATTCTCTGCCCCGCCGGCAACGCCATCTGCGACGACGACTCCACCGTGGCGGTCGAGAGCTCGGCGGACGGCATCGTCTTCCGCGGACTGAAGCCGGGAACGACGATCTGCTCCGCGGCGAGCGGCGGCGGCGCCGGCTTGCGCAGCGTCTACAAAGTCACGGTCGTGAAATAGGCGCGCGCAAGCGGACTTGCAGGTGCGCCGTCAAGAGCGGCATGACCCTGTCCGGCTTCTCGAGAAAGGGCAGGTGCCCGGCGGCGATGACTTCCAGGCGCGCGTTTGGGACCGCCGCGGCGATCTTCTCCATCTCCGCGAGCGGCATCAGCTGGTCCTCTTCGCCGGCGATGACCAGCGTCGGCGCCCTCCACTTGGGCAGGTCGGGCGTCGAGTCGGGCCGCAGGGCCATGCCGCGGAGCGCGTCGGCGATGCCCTGCGCGGTGGCGAGCCTGGTCAGATCCTCCACCCGCCGGCGGACGTCGGCGGGCGGCTTCGGCGAGAGGAGTTTCGTCACCATCTCGCTGGTGACCGCCTCCGGTCCCCGCTCGAGCGCGAGCTGCGCCTGCTGCTCGCGCTTCTTCTTTGCCTCCTCGGTGTCGGCGCTGGCCTTGGTCGCGATCAGCGCCACGCTGGCGACGCGCTCGGGAAAACGGCGGACGAAGGCCATCACCGCGTAGCCGCCCATCGAGCAGCCCACCAGCGAGGCGCGCTTCGCACCGAGCGTATCGAGGGCGCAGGCGCCGAGCTCCGCCAGGTGATCCATCGTCAGCGGCCGGCCCAGAGGAGGCGTACCGCCGAATCCGGGCGCATCGAAAGCGGCGGCGCAGAGTCCCGCCGCGGCGCAGGCGGCGAGCACGTCGGCCCAGACGTCGGCGTGCAGGGGGAATGGATGGAAGAAGAGCGCCGCCGGCGCGCCCAGCGAGCCTTCTACCCGCAGGAGGGCAGGGCGGCCGTCGTGAAGCAGCGCGAGGTGCATATGCTCAGCGTACTCCGACGACGACGATCGCGCCGCGGTACATGTTCATCGGACAGGCGAACGACAACTCGCCGGAGGCGGGAGCGTCGATCTTCACCTCGACGGGCGCATCGAGGGGGAGCATGTGCCTCACCGGATCGCCCTGGACGTCGACCGCGTCGGCGCAGGTTTCCTTGACCTTGCGAACGAAGCGGATCGTCACCGGCCGCGAAGGCGGCACCTCGACCCGCGCCGGCTCGAAGCCTTTCGCGGTGATCTGCACTTCCCGCACGCCGGGGTCGGCGGGCTTGCAAGCGAGCGAAATGAGCAGCAGCATCGATCGTAATCCGCGCATGCCACGGACATCTGTGCCCATCGCCTTCGTGGTGCAAGCCTTTCTTGTCGCTTGCGCCGCCGCGCCGCCACCGCCGAGCAAGCCGGAGCCGCCGCCGCCGGGCCCGCTCGCCAGGAATGTCCGCCCCCTCCATTACACGCTGGGCTTGCGGGTCGATCCCGACCAGCCGCGCTTCAGCGGCACCGCCGAGATCGCCATCGAGCTCGATCAGCCGCGCGACCAGCTCTGGATGCACGGCCGGGGGCTTCACATCACCGAGGCGAGCGCCGACGGATCGCCGGCCCGCTTCGAGCAGGTGACCGACGACGGCGTCGCCAGCCTCTCGCTGCCGCGCGCGCTGGGGCCCGGCCGCGCGACGCTGCGCTTCGCCTGGGACGCTCCCTTCGATCCGCAGCTGGTCGGGCTCTACGTCGCGAAGGAGGCCGGGCTCAACTACGCCTTCACGCAGTTCGAGGCGATCGACGCGCGCAAAGCCTTTCCCTGCTTCGACGACCCGGCGTTCAAGACGCCCTTCGATGTGACCCTGACCGTGCCCGCGGCCGACATCGCCGTCGCCAACACCAGCGAGCTCGAGCAGAAGCAGGAGCCTTCGGGCTTCAAGTCGATCCGCTTTGCCACGACGCTGCCGCTGCCGACGTATCTGCTCGCCTGGTCGATCGGGCCTTTCGACGTCGTGACGCCGCCGCCGCTTCCACCGAATCCAATCCGCAAGCGGCCGCTGCAAGTCCGCGGCATCGCCGCCAAGGGCCGGGGCGCGGAGCTGTCCATTGCGCTCGAGGCGGGAGCCGCGCTGCTCATCGAGCTGGAGAAATGGTTCGGGAGCGAGTTCCCCTACGACAAGCTCGATCACATCGCCGTGCCCGACTACAACTACGGCGCGATGGAGAACGCCGGCGCGATCACGTATCGCGAGACGTTCATCCTCTTCAACGCGACGACCGGCGGCGCCGAGCAGAAGGCGAACATCGCCGACGGCCTGGCGCACGAGATGGCCCACCAGTGGTTCGGCGATCTGGTCACGCTGCGCTGGTGGAACGACGCCTGGCTCAACGAATCCTTCGCCACCTGGATGGCCACCAAGACGGTGGAGCGCGCCTATCCGGCGTTCCTCCCCGGCATCGATCGGCTCAAGCGGACCGGCGTCGCCATGATCATCGACTCTCGGGTGGCGTCGAGGAGCATCCGACAGCCGGTCGAGACGAACGCCGAGATCGGGGACGCCTTCGCCAGCAGCATCGCCTACGACAAGGGCGCCGCCGTGCTCGGCATGTTCGAGCGCTTCGCCGGGGCGGACAAGTTCCAGGAGGGAGTGCGCCGCTACATCGAGGTGCACAGGAACGGCTCGGGATCGACCGACGAGCTGCTCGCCTCGCTCTCGCAGGCGGCGGGGCGCGACGTGGCCGGCCCCTTCCGCACTTTTCTCGACCAGCCCGGCGTGCCGCTGGTCGAGGCGCGCGTCGACTGCGAGAAGGTCCCGCAGTTGCGGCTGAAGCAGAGCCGCTTCCTGCCGGTCGGGTCCCAGGGAGATCGCGCTCGCACCTGGCAGATTCCCTTCTGCGCGCGCTACGCCGTCCAGGGCGCGGAGAAGGAGAGCTGCGCGCTTCTCGCCGAGCGCGAGGGCGCGGTCGCGCTCGAGGGCTGCCCCGACTTCGTCGTGCCCAACGCCGACGCGGGCGGGTACTACCGCTGGTCGCTCGCCAGCGCGGATCTAGCCCGGCTGCGCAAGGCGCCTCTGACGTTGCGCGAGCGCATCTCCCTGGGGCAGAACCTGCGGGCCGCCGTGCAGAGCGCGGACCTGCGCGCTTCCGATGCCCTGCGCGCGCTCGAGCCGCTGGCGCGCGATCGCGAGGGCCCGGTGGCGAGCGAACCGATGCATCTCATCCGCGCCGTCGATCGCTACCTGTCGGACGACATCCGCCCCGCCGAGCGCGGCTACGCGGCGAACCTCTATCGCGAGGCGTATCGGCGGTTGGGATGGGAGGCGCGACCGGGCGAGACACATGCGGACAAAATCTTCCGCCGGGAAGTGATCGAGCTTCTCGTCGGATTTTCGCGCGACGAAGAGGCGACTGCGGAGGGGGCCCGGCGCGGGAAGCTCGCTCTCGGCGATCCACGCGCGGTCGATCCCGAGCTCACCTTCGCGGCCTTGGCGCAGTACGTCCGCAGCAGCGGCGCCTCCGCCTTCGATGCGCTCCTCGCGCGCCTGGAAAAGACCGAGGACGCCGAGGACCGCGAACGCATCCTCGGCGCGCTCGGGTCCACGCTCGACCCGGCGCTGTCCCGGCGCGCGCTGGCGTTGGGCCTCGACCCGCGGTTGCGGAAGAACGAGCGTACCATCGCGCTCAGCGTGCAGCTGCTGCAGCGCGAGACGCGCGAGGCGGCATGGCAGTGGCTGCGGGAGAATTTCGACGAGCTGGTCAAGCTCATCCCAGAGTTCCACGCTTCCGGCCTGCCGCTCGCGGTCGTCTTCTGCGATGCCGCGCACCTCGCGCAGATGGAATCGTTCTTCGCTCCGCGGGTGGAGAAGATCCCCAGCGCTCCGCGCAGTCTGCAGCTCGCGCTGGAGCGGACGAGGCTCTGCATCGCGGAGTCGAACGCGCAGCGCGCCGACGCCGAGTCGTTCTTCCGCCAGCTCGCCAAGGTAGGTGAAAGTAGTCAAGTGCAGCCGGCGAATCCGCGGCGCTGAGCGGGCGTCTCTTCATTGCACGAGAGGTTCCGTGCGATGCTCATCGCCTCGCGGGAGATCAATGGCCGATCTCGAAATCGAGCAGCGCGACAAGTCCGCGTTGCGTGCGGGCTACAGCAAGTCGGTGCGCAGGTTCGAGCTGTGCAGCATCGCAGCTTACGCGGCGGCGATGATCTGGCTCGCCTGGCGGATCGCGCCGCGGGCGCTCCACAATCCCTGGCTCGCCTTGTGCGCCTTCATGGTGGGCTTTGTCGCCGCCGACTTCATCTCCGGGTTCGTCCACTGGACGGCGGACACCTGGGGAACGCCGGAGTGGCCGATCATCGGCAACGCGCTCATCCGTCCCTTCCGCGAGCACCACGTCGACGAGAAGGAGATCACCCGGCACGACTTCGTCGAGACGAATGGCAACAACTGCTTCATCTCGCTCGCCCCCACGGTGCTGGCGGCGCTGTTGCCGCGCTCGGGCGCAGCGCTCTTCTTCGCCGCGGCGATGACGTTCGCGCTCACGCTTGCGGTCTTCGGCACCAACCAGTTCCACAAATGGGCGCACATGGACGCGCCGCCCCCGCTGGTGAGCTGGCTGCAGCGGGCCGGGCTCATCCTTCCTCCCGAGCATCACGCCGTGCACCACCGCGCGCCGTATGCCAAGTACTACTGCATCACCGTCGGCTGGCTGAACGAGGCGCTCTTCCGCTTGCGCTTCTTCCAGGTGCTGGAGCGGATCATCAGCGCCGCCACCGGGCTCATCCCGCGCGAGGACGACATCGGCAAGCGCGCCGCGCTGGAAGTGGCGCTGCAACCGCTGCCGCCTTTGCCCGAGCTGCCGCGGCTCTCCATCGACCTGCCGCCCGAGCTGGAGTAGGGGTCGCGATTTTCTGGACGGGCGGGCAAAGCCATGCAGGATTGCTCGGCATGAGCGAGCCGACCTGGAGCTTCCTCACCAACCACGCCTATGTGCTTCGCTGTCTCGCCCTCGAGCCGGAGATGACCATGCGCGAGGCGGCGGAGCGCATCGGCATCACCGAGCGGGCCGTGCAGCGGATCGTCACCGAGCTGGAGGAGGCCGGATACCTGGTGCGCCAGCGAAGTGGCCGGCGCAATCGCTACCTGGTCCGCGAAGGCCGCCCGCGCCGGGCGATGGATGCCGACCTGCGGCTCGCCGAAGTGCTCGGCATCGACGACTCCCCGCGCCTCGGCGGCCGCGGCGTCTCGCGCCACGACTCCTTCGTGGACTGAGAGAATTATTTTTTTTGCAGCTGCGCCGCGCCGGCCGAGGGCTTGGGCAGCGAGCGGGCCCAGGCAGCGAGCGAAGCCTTCCGGCGGCCGATCTCCTCGACGATGCGCGCCGGATCGACCGAGACCACCACCAGATTCGCCGCCGAGCGGACGCCGGGCGGGACGGGGATGTCGGGCCGCAGGGGGAGATATCCCGGCAGCCGCGCCACCAGGAGCTGCTCGGTGCTGCGATCGGCCAGCGCGGAGGCCAGCCGCTGCGCAGCTTCCCGATTGCGCGCGTTCTTCGGCACCGAGAGCGCGGTCGGCCAGACGAAAGTGCCGATCGATCGCTGGTTGGGATAGACCACCAGCACATGCGCCGCGCTGGCTGCGGCCTTGGCGGCCTCGTCGCTGGAGAGGATGCCGACGGTGGCCCGGCCCGCGACGACCTCCTGCCGGACCTGATCGTCGTCGGGGAAGATCTGCACCCCGTTGGCCTTGAGCCCCGCGAGCCAGGCCTCCATCCGCTCTGCGCCCCAGGCTTGATAGAGCGCTGCGAAGTGCGCCAGCGAGGGTCCGCCGGTCGGAACGGCGATGGCGACCCTGTCCTTGAGCCACTTCTCGGTCAGCGCAGTGAAGCGGACGGGCGCGCCGTGCTCGCCCAGCTCGTCGACGGCGACCAGCATCACCACGGCCCGGCCGCCGACCGCCACCCAGGTGCCGGCTGGATCCTTCCACAGCGGCGGCACATCCTGCCCCGTGGCGGGGATGGGCATGAGCTCGCCTTTCGCCGCCGCCGCGATGGCGCCGTAAGGCTCCGAGTCCCAGCGCACGTCGCCGCGCGCCACCACCGGCTCGGGCCTCCCGCCACCGACCGGCGCTCCGGCCGCGCCGGGCAAGGCCGAGACGCCGGCTCGCATTCCTGCGACCTCCTCTGCGCGCGGACCGCCGCTGCGCTCGATCGCTTTGAGGACCGTGTCGATCACTGCGGGGGAGAGATCGGTCGCGAGCTGCACTTCGGCGGGCGGCGGCGGCGGCGAAGACGATTCCTTGCAGCCGGCGGCGAGAGCGAGGAGTAGCGCGCACACGCGGATGGCGGCGCTCATGGCGCGCAGTCTGGTCGCGCGCGCCTGCTTGTCAACGGCCACGGTCCGCGTGTCCACGATTTGACACTGAGCGAAACAGGGGAGTAGCCCGCGACCGTGCACTTCCTCACCTGTGCGCTCTTGGCTGCGTGCGCCTCGGGGCCCGTTCCGTCGGGTGAGAAGCCGATCTGGGTGCGGTGAGCGAGCCGCCGGTGGCGGCGGCGCTGCAGCGCGCCGGGTTCGACGTGCAGGACTCGACTCCGCTGATCGAGAAGTATGGCGCGGAACGGCTGGCCGGGCTCGACGACCGGCAGCTCAAGGATGCGGCGAGGAACAAGGCCGACGTGGTGGTGATCGGCAACGTCACTTCGCGCTGCTCTTCGAACTTCGGGGCGACGACTGTCTGGCACCGCGCGCGAACCGACGTGCGCGCCGTCGGCGTCGCTTCCGGCCAGATCC
Source organism: Deltaproteobacteria bacterium (assembly GCA_005879315.1). GTDB lineage: Bacteria > Myxococcota > Myxococcia > Myxococcales > 40CM-4-68-19 > 40CM-4-68-19. The sequence goes on from VBLC01000067.1 coordinate 36,413, forward strand.
TCTTCCAGGCGCCCGCCGACGACGCCAAGAGCGAGCGGCCCGGCGAGATCAACGTCGCCGGCCGTTCGGCGCTGGAGGCAGCGGGCAAGGCTCTGGCGCCCGGAGTGGAAAAAGCGCTGCGCGCCGCGGCGGCCGGGCCTTGACCCTTCGCCGCCCGCATTGCTAGAAGCAGCGGCCCTTCGGGCCGACATAGCTCAGTCGGTAGAGCAACGGTTTCGTAAACCGTAGGTCCCCGGTTCAAGTCCGGGTGTCGGCTCCATCTAAATAGCCTGAATACCCCGGTAAATATCAGCCCTGCTGTCGAGCGTTTCCTGCCCTGTTAGTATCCATCCCCAATCCTTCCCCAACCGCAAGGGGGAGTGGGGAGGCGGGCATGCCGAGGAACGCAGGCAAGTGGGACGGCGGGTACATCCGCAAGGACAAGCGGGGGCGCAAGGTCTATTACATCCGCAAGGCGATCGGGGACCGGCACTACGACGTGTCGACTCGTGCGACCTCGGAGAGCGCGGCGCACGACCAGCTCAAGCGCTTTCAAGCGAACCCGGAATCCTACGATCCACGCGGCGACGTGCGGCCAGATCCGATCTGGCTCGACAAGAAGCTGTCGGAGGAGTTCCTCACCTACTCGCGCGAGGAGAAGAAGAACAGCCGGGGCTGGGTGGCCGAGCAGCGCGCGCTTCTCGCCGACTGGGCCGAGGATCTGCGCGGGGTCGATCTGCGCCGCGCGTCGTTGCGCGATCACATCCTTCCCGCGCTCAAGAACGTGACGAGCCGATCGCACCGCATTGAGGTGCTCAAGGTCTTCTACTCGTGGCTGCGGACGGTGAAGCGCGACCTGACCCTGAACGAAGATCCGACCGCTGGCGGCGCGCTCAAGGTTCCGCAGGCCGATCCCTCTCAACGCCGCGTCGCCAATAAGGCGGTCTCGCGCCAGCACGTTGAGCTTGCGCGTGAGCATCTCGTCGGTGGCTGGCGCGATGCGCTCGATCTCCAGATGGAAACCGGCTGGCACGTGTCAGAGGTGGCGCGGTTCGCCCGCGAAGGGGAGATCGAGCCGCCTGCTCCATCTCAGCGCGAGCTGGGTGTGGCGGGGGTGCTGATCGTCCCGCACAAGAGTGGCGCGCATCATCGCACGGCAGTATCGGCGAAGACGCTGGAAGTGGCGCAGCGCCTGCGCGAGCGCTGCGGCTTGTCGATCGCTTGGTACATGCGAGCGGTCAAGTCCGCCTGCAAGGCGGCCGGTCTCAAGAAGCCGTTCGGGCCGGGGCAGTTGCGACACTCGGTCGCGACATGGGCGGTGAACGCCGGTTTCGACCTCCCCATGGTGGCCTCGTTCCTCGGCCATCGGAGCGCGAGCACCACGAGGAAGTTCTACGCGACTCACGCGACGCCGAAGAATCCGATGCTGCCGGTGCCGCCCACTATGCCGAAGAAGCGAAGCCGGAAGGCGCGCCCAGCGAACTAGGTTTCTACGCATCCGCAGTCTTCGCTGGCGCAATTGCTTGACGAGAATGTGAGCGGTGTGGAGGAAATGCTTCCGCTATGAAGACGTTCTTCATCAGCCACTCTTCCAGAAACAATCCTCTCGTCATTGCTGTCGCTGAGATTCTTGGACAGGAGCAATGCTGGCTCGATGCGTGGGAGCTTCGCGGAGGGGAAGACATTCTCAAAGTGATCGACGCCGGAGTTGAAGCCGTAAAGGTGTTCGTAATCTTTTGGTCTGCCGATGCCAAGGCGTCGCCGTGGGTAGACGAGGAATTGGGCCAAGCACGCTATCGCCGGCTGCGCCGTGGAGATGTAACGATCGTCGCTGTAAAGCTGGACAACACGCCGATGCCGACGTGGCTCGAACGATTGCTGTATATCGACGGAAAGAAAGGACCCGAACACATTGCAAGGGAACTCGCGCGTGTTCGTGATGAGTCGTCTCTGCAAACGCCGGTAGAGGAAGCACGACAAGAGGACTCATTCCAAAATCGTCTCAAAGAGTCCGAACGGATTGAACGAGCATACCACTCGCCCGAGCACGCCGGTGTAATTCTTTCTGGCCTTCCTGGAATGGGCAAGACTGCGTTGTGGCGGTGGACGCTGAGGCACCGATTAGCCCACCTCTCGCCACTAAAGGTCGATTTGGAGGTAGGCAATACGCCGGCCTTTTTCTTTGGCTCGCTGGCGAAGAACCTGGAGTTACGCTTGCCGGCATCCGTGACCCAGTCGGGCGATTGGTCCGATTACTGGACGAAATGGGTGCTTCCATCAATCGATCCAGATGCCGCCGTGCTCATCATCGACGGAACACACTTAGCACTTGACCCAGCGGGACGGCTGCCAGAGTGGCTCGAGAATGTCTTTAGAGATCTCCTGGCGTCCTCGAGTGAGAATCAACTGCGGCTGATACTCGCGACGAATAAGCCGATACCGCTTCCCGCAAGAGTGCAATCCAAAGTGGAAGAGATTCAACTGGGGCGACTTCCCGATGAAGACGTTATTCGCTCCCTGCGTTACCGCTTATCCATAACGCAGCCGCGTCGAACGGCGAGCGAACCTCAACTCGAGGAAGCCGCGGGATTTATTAGTGGCTATCCGCTGGGCGCGCAGCTTTGGGCCGCGTATGCTGTAAAAGTTGGCGTTGATCTCGCGATTTTGGATCCAGCGCCTGTACAGAAGCAGGTACAAGATTTAGTAGCAGACATGCTTTCAAAGGCCGCTCCTACCGAAGCGGAACAAAGAGTACTATTGCTCTTGAGCGTGCTCAGGCTTCCGGCGTCCGTAGAGTCTCTGGTTAGGGATCTCGATGTGAAGGCAGAAACTCTCACTTCGTTAGAGCGTTCATTTCTGCTTGACCCGACAGCTGACGGGATAGCAGTCCATGGGCTGCTCGGCAAACACATAGTAGAGAAGTATTCAAGCCATGTGGCTGTCACGGCCGCACATGAACGGGTGGGAAGATACTACCTTAAGGAATGGAGGGCGGCCCCGGAGGAGTTCGCATCAAGCGCTGTACTGGGGTCTCAAGCTTACTTTCATCTTCTTGCTGCCGGTCGAATGGACGACGCTGCCGCGATCTCGTGGAGTCTTACGGAGGAGGCTCGAAACGCAATGATAGAGTTATATCGAACTCATCAAGACGAAATTGTCATATCAATCGGTAAACAGCTAATCCGAGATCTGGGCAAGAAAGCTGACCCTAGTATTCTGTTCTACTACGGCCTTGCCTGCGGTAGGAGAAATGACGGCGCGGACGATCGACGCGAGGCACTCGCCACGTTTGACCGGCTGCTCAAATTGCACGTGGACAATCGGTTCTACTGGTCTGGCTACGGAGATACCCTTTCAAGGTTGGGAAAGGACCAAGAAGCGAAGAAGGCGTACACGCGTGCGCGCGCTCTTAGTGATCCTCGAGATCCGGTGCCAAGCAACCGACTTGGCGAGTTGCTCTTGCGGGAAGGAAAAATTGAGGAAGCCGAAACATTTTTGCACGAGGCACATTCACGCGCACCAGGGGATCTAAGAGTTGTCGCCTCCTATGCCGCCCTCCTGCAACAACAAGGGAAGCTCGAGGACGCACTGAGGCTGGTGAAGGCTGGGCTGCAGAGGCGAC
>VBLC01000011.1 GCA_005879315.1 Deltaproteobacteria bacterium
CAGCCACTTTCAACGAGCACCTGCACGAGCCCGATGTCGCGCACCAAAACGAGGACGTGCACGAGCTCGAAACCGATGACACGACTAACTGATCGACATTGCAACTGAGCTGTTTCGCCGCGGCGCTCGCGACGATAGTCTTCCGCGCCATGCCCCGAGCGCTCACGCTGGGTAACGGCGATCTGCTGATCAACTTCGACGCGCGCTACAACCTGGTCGACATCTACTGGCCCTACGTCGGCCGCGAGAACCAGACCGACGGCCACATCTGCCGCATGGGCGTCTGGGCCGACGGCCGCTTCGCCTGGATCGAGGACGAATCCTGGCAGCGCAGCATCGCCTACCGCCGCGACACGCTCGTCTCGCACGTGGAGCTGGCCAACCAAACGCTCGGCCTGCGCCTGCGCTGCTCCGACGGCGTCGACTTCCACGACCCGCTGCTCATCCGCGAAGTCGAGATCGAAGACCTGAGCGGCCGCCCCCGCGAGGTGCGCATCTTCTGGCACCACGACCTGCGCCTCTTCGGCAACGACCTGGGCGACACCGTCTTCTACGATCCCAAGTCTCGCAGCCTGATCCATTACAAAGGGAAGCGCTACGTCATCCTCGGCTCGATGGGCCCGCACGGCTTCGGCGTGCAGCGGTTCGCGACCGGCAAGAAAGGCCTCAACAACGCCCGCGGGACCTTCGTCGACGCGGAGGACGGCGTCCTTTCGCAGAATCCCATCGAGCAGGGATCGGTCGACTCTACTCTCGGCGTCGATCTGCAGATCCCCGCCGGCCAGCGCGCCTCCTGCTCGATGTTTCTCGGGCTGGGCGAGGCGTACGGCGACGTCGCCACCCTGGGCGAGCGCGTGCGCGGCCGCAGCGCGCACATCTACTTGCGCCGCACCGATCACTACTGGCGCCTGTGGGTCGCGCGCGACCGGTTCGATTACGGCGAGCTGCCGGAAGAAGTGGTCGACCTCTTCCTCCGCAGCCTCCTGCTCCTGCGCACGCAGATCGACAACCGCGGCGCCATCCTCGCCGCCAACGATCACGACATCGTCGCCTTCGCCCGCGACACCTACAGCTACATGTGGCCGCGCGACGGATCGATCGTCGCCGCCGCCCTCGACGCCGCGGGCCACACCGACGTCACCGCGCACTTCTACAAATTCTGCGCCGACGCGATCACGGCCGACGGGTATCTCTTGCACAAGTACAATCCCGACGGCTCGACCGCTTCCTCCTGGCATCCCTGGATCACGCGCGAGGGCGGCGAGCAGCTCCCCATCCAGGAGGACGAGACCGCGCTGGTTCTCTGGGCGCTCTGGCAGCGCTTCCTGCGGCGCGCCGACGTCGAGATGGTCAAGCCGCTCTTCCGCAGCTTCATGCGCGCGGCCGATTTCCTCGCCTCCTGGCGCGATCCGTCCACCGGGCTGCCCTGGCCTTCGTACGATCTCTGGGAGGAGCGGCGCGGCGTGCTCACCTGGACCTGCGGCGCGGTCGTCGGCGGGCTGCGCGCGGCGCAGTCCTTCGCCAAGGCCTTCGGCGAGCGCGAGATGGCCGCCCGCTACGGTCGCGCAGCCGAGGAGATCCGCCGCGGGATGGAGGAGCACCTGTGGATGCCGGACCTGCAAAGGTTCGCTCGCATGCTCGAGCGCAAGCCCGACGGCAGCTACGTCCCGGACATCGCCGTCGATGCTTCGCTGTACGGCTGCTGGCGCTTCGGCGCCTTTGCGCCGGACGATCCGCGCGTCGAGGCCACCATGCTGGCCATCCGCGAGAAGCTCTGGGTGCGCACCGACGTCGGCGGCGTCGCCCGCTACGAGCGTGATCCGTACCAGGAGCGCGCCAAAGGCGACCCCGCCGTCCCGGGAAATCCCTGGTTCATCTGCACGCTCTGGCTCGCACAGCACGGGATCGCCAAGGCGCGCTCGGTGGCCGATCTGGGCGAGTCGGTGCCGCTGCTCTCCTGGGTGGCGCGCCACGCGCTGCCGAGCGGCGTGCTCGCGGAGCAGCTGCATCCCTATACCGGCGAGCCGCTGAGCGTTTCGCCATTGACCTGGTCGCACGCGGAGTTCGTCGCGACGGTGCTGGCCTGGCTGGAGAAGCGCGAGGCGCTCGACATCTGCCCCACCTGCGGCACGCCGAAGTTCTTCTATCGGCAGTCGCGGGGCGAGATGTTGCCGCACTTGGGTCACGAGACGGGTGTCGCGCCAGCGTGATAAGTGCCGTGCTCCTGCTCGTGCTCCTTTTCGTGCTCGGTGTCGGGCGCGTTCGGTGCTCGGGGCTCGTTCGCGTGAAGCCGAGAGCTGCGCTTTCGCTTGCGGTGAGCGCGCGGAGACGATATATCCCCAATCATGAAGGCTGCGAGACAACTTACCCTGCCACTGCCGCAGCACGGCGGTAGGCGGCCGGGAGCGGGGCGCAAGCCGAAGGGGTCGAAGCCGCTCGTCTCGCACAAGGCGAGAGCGCAGTTCGACAAGCCACTGCCCGTCCATGTCACCTTGCGAGTGGGCGAGGACGTCTGGAACCTGCGCAGTGGGCGGAGCTATCGCCGCTTGAAGGCCTGCCTTGCAGCGGCTGCGGGGAGATTCGGGCTGCGGGTGATCGCCTTCAGCATCCAGGGCAACCACTTGCATCTCATCGTCGAGGCGAACGGCACCGAGGCGCTCTCCCGCGGGATGCAGGGGCTGTGCATCCGTATCGCCAAGGCGCTCAACGCGATGATGCGGCGGCCAGGGCAAGTCTTCGCCGACCACTATCACTCGCGCTTGCTCCGGTCGCCGTCGGAGACGGTAGTCGCCATTGCATACGTGCTCGACAACCACCGTCATCATCATGGAGAACGCGGCGTCGATCGCTACAGCTCAGCTGCGCTCGACGATGCGGAGCGGGCGAAGCTGCTCTCGCGGCCGGTCGGGTGGTTGCTCCGGGTGGGTTGGCGCCGCGCGAAATGGGACGTGCGGCAACCGGCCGTCGCCAGCAGGGAACGTATTCCCTGAGCCGAAGACAGCTCAGCGACTTGTAAGTGTACTCTCACCTCGTGAGGCTCGACGGCCCATCCACTCTGCACGTCGCGCACGCCCTGCGGCCGGCCAAGGGTCACGGCGATGATCGTGTTGCCATCGTCCGCACTGGGAACGCCGTAATAGTTGCGGTCGCTGATGGATCGGGCGGGATGAGCGGCGGCGCGGACGCTGCCGACAGAGCTGTCCGGCTGGTCACCGAATACGCCAACGAGAAAGCCGCCGGCGAGGCGGAGGATTGGGTCTCGTTGATTGCGCGCATCGACGCGAACGCTGCCGATGCTTCTGGCCAGTGCGCGTTGGTGATCGCCGCCGTCACCGAGGACGCGATTGTGGGCGCGAGCGCGGGCGACTGCGGCGCGTGGCTCATCGCGGACGGCATCGCGGAGTTGACCGGGCAGCAGGTGAGGAAACCCCTTGTTGGAAGCGGATCCGCGGTGCCCATTCCGTTCAACTCGACTTTGGGGAGGCGCACGCTCTTGCTTGCGTCCGATGGTCTCCTGAAATACGCCCCCCGCAAGGCCATCGCCAACGTCGCTCGCCGCGATGACCTCGACGTTGCCGTGCGAGAACTGATCGACCTGCCACGATTGCCCTCCGGCGACGTGCCTGATGATGTAGCCGTGGTGCTCTGCCGCAAGCGCGCCGGCAGCGGATAGCCGCCCGGCTCCACTCCCTCCCGCACCTTGGCGCTGGACGAGGCGCTCCGACCCAAGAGCAGGAAGCGATGCGCAAGGAATACGACTTCACGGACGAACGATCGGGGAATGTCCCCGCCGATCGAAGGTTGGTTGCAAATGATCGGGGAATTTCCCCCGAGGGAAAGGAATGAGTGAAATGGATTACAGGGATTTCCGGGCGCAACATCTGCCGAGAAAGGCCGCAGTCGAGAATGTGATCGAGGAATTGAAATCCGTCCTTGAATGGCTCGACGCGCGCGCAGCACAGAGCGCGCATGATCTGAACGCGACCAAAAACTTGGGTCACCAGCTTGAGTTGGAAGAATTCGCACAGCGGCGCGACCGCGTCAAAGGAGCAATCGAGACGCTGCAGGCGGAGGTGAAGCCGCCACGTCCCGCGGCCTAGATCCGCTGACTTTGCGCTCGCGAGAGGATGATTGGTGTCGCCGGGGTCTGGCTTTCGGGTTGAAGCGGCAACCCTCGCGCCGCGCTGTGACCATCTCGAGGCGGCGCTCGCTACCTTGAGCGCAGACGGCTTGCGAGTACATCCCTCGAGCCGCATTCCTCGTTACATCGCGGCGATCCGGCGCTTCGTGGAAGAGGCGCGTCGGCCTGCGGACTACAGCGTAGAAGAATTTCACGACATCGCCGTTGCCATTCTCGAAACGGGGGAGATCTTCTATGCACTCGACCTGCTGATGCGCGAACCGCGGGTGGCTGGCTGGCTGCCGATCATGCGCAAGGTCGTGAAGGGTCCCTATGCGCCGACCGATGCGGCGGACCAAGCGCGCGATGCCCAATTCGAGTTGTTGGCTGCCGCGAGTTGTCGCGTCGCCGGTGGGGAGCCGGAGTTTGCGGACCAGACATACGCGTGCGCGTGGAGCGTCGGCGTCTTCTCATCGCAGCAAAGCGTCTGTCATCGATGAGGAGCCTAGAGAACCGCGTCCGAGAAGCCCGCTCTCAAATCGATGGCACGCTCGCTCCAGAGGATCAGGGCCTTATCGCGATCGACCTGACTCCAGCTCTCGGTCTCGCGGATAAGATCCACCGCCTGCGAGATGCCGGAGAAATTCAACGACTGCATTCCTCGACCTACTCCGCCATCAACGCCGAGGGGAGACGGGTTGGCGAATGGGCATCTGCCGGAGGAGGTCGTTCGGTGCGCGCCGCTGCCGCGTATGCGCGCTTTGGGGCGGTCCTCATCAGTGAAAATGTCTTCGCAGAGGTCCGACCTTGGTGGAGCGGCCCAGTGCCTGCGTTCGCGCCAACGGCTGCGCCCTTGATTCGCTTTCTTCGGAGACTGGGTTCACTTGGCGGCAATGACCCTGCGGGGATCTAGAGGCCAAGTTGAGAGGATGCCCCGGGCGCTCTGCTGCCGAGCGGATCTGAAAATGTGCTCTAAGGCAGCTGGCGGATGCCGACCGCACCTCGCCGTGCTAACTCGCCGCGATGCCGATCTCGCGGCGTTCTCGCCGCATCGCCAAAGCTCTCTTGCCCATCCCGATCGCGGCGGCGCTCGCGGTGCTCCTTCTCCTCGCGCGCTGCGGCGGCGCCGTCCAGAATCGCCCCGCCCTGCTAAGATGCCCTCCCCCACCCTAGGAGGAACCGATGCGAACCCTCGCCGCTGCCCTGCTGCTCGCTGCCGGCGCCGCCAATCCGCCGTCCACCGAGGACGCGCTGGTCGCCGACCCCGCCACTGCGAAGTTCGTCGAAACGACCACGCCGAACGCGCCCAAAGGATCGCAGAACTCCCTCATCGGCGTCGATCCGAACACCAAGGGGCCCACGGCCTATGCCAAGACTCCCGCCGGCGCCGGCCTTCCTGCGCACTGGCATTCGTACGCCGAATACACCGCGCTCCTTTCCGGCAAGGGCACCTTGACGCTCGATGGAAAGCAGCACGAGGTGTCGCAGGGCGCCTACTTCGTCATTCCCGCGAAAATGGTGCACCAGTTCATCTGTGCGAAGGGCGGCGACTGCCTGCTCCTCACCCGGCGCGGCGGCCCCGCCGACTACAATTTCGTCAAATAGCTTCGTGTGGTACGACACGCGGCGCCATGGCCGCGCCTACTCCGCCTTCACTCGCCGATGAGCTGAAGAGCCTGCGCATCGAGCGCGCCCCGAGCCGCTCGCTGCCCTCGTGGGCAGCCCCGGCCATCGCTGTGGCGGTGCTCGCGGCGCTCGTCGTCCTCGGCTGGAAGGTCTTCGGCGATCGGCTCTTCGCTCCCGAGGTGGAGACGACCACCGTGGCGCTGGTCACTCCCGCGCAGGGCGCGCAGCTTCTGGTCGCGACCGGCTACGTCGTGCCGCAGCGCAAAGCGAACATCTCCCCGCGCATCGGCGGCCGCATCGCCAAGCTCTTCGTCGAGGACGGGACCGTGGTCAAGAAAGGGCAGCTCATCGCCATCCTCGAGGACGCCGACTTCCGCGCGCAGCTCCTGCAGGCCCAGGCCGACGTGCGCAGCGCCGAGGCGCGCGAGAACCGATCCGAAGTGGCGCAGCAGGATGCGCAGCGCGGCTTCGAGCGCGAGCAGATCGTGCAGTCGAAAGGCGTTTCGACTCCCGCCGCGCTCGACACCGCCACCGCGCGGCTGGGCACCGCCAAGGCCGACCTGCTCGCCTCCACGGCGGAAGTGGGCGCCGCAAAGGCGCGCGTCGACGTCGCCCGCGCCAATCTCGACAACTGCTACGTGCGCGCTCCCTTCGATGGCCGCATCACCCAGAAGCTGACCGACGTCGGCGAGATTGTCTTCGGCTTCACCAGCGCCGGCGCGGGAAACGGCGGCATCGCTTCCTTGGCCGACTTCAGCACGCTGCAGGTCGAGGCCGACGTGTCCGAGTCGCAGGTCTCCAAGCTGAAGATGGGCACGCCGGCGGAGATCATCCTCGACGCCTTTCCCGACCGCCGCTACCGCGGCAGGGTCGCCGAGGTGCGGCCGCGCGTCGATCGCGCGAAGGCGACGGTCACCGTCAAGGTCGCCTTCGTCGATCCGATGACCGACGTGCTCCCCGACATGGGCGCGAAAGTGACCTTCCTCACGCGCGAGCTGGACGAGTCGGCGCAGAAAGCCGCTCCCACTCCGGCCGTGCAGCCCGATGCAGTCGTCGACAAAGGAGAGACGAAGGCGGTCTTCACCGTCCAGCCCGACGGCAGCGTGCGCAGCGTTCCGGTGATCACCGGCGCGCCCTTGGGCAACCTCGTCTCGCTCCGGCAGGGCCCACCCCCCGGCACGCGCCTCGTCCGCGCGCCGCCCGCGGATCTGAAGGACGGAATGCGCATCAAGGAGAAACAGTGATGGCCGAAGCCCCCGCCCCGCGCCTCGCCAAGCCGATCATCGAGGTGCGCAACCTGCGCAAGGTCTACCGCCGCGATCGCCAGGAGCTGACCGTGCTCGACGGCATCAACCTCGACGTCCCGGACGGCGCCTTCGAGGCGCTGATGGGTCCGTCCGGCTCAGGCAAGACCACGCTGCTCAACCTCATCGCCGGCATCGACTCGCCCACCAGCGGTTCGGTCAGGGTCGCCGGCCAGGACCTCGCCGAGCTCAGCGAATCGCAGCGGGCCGGCTGGAGGGCGCGCAACATCGGCTTCATCTTCCAGTTCTACAATCTCTTGCCGGTGCTCACCGCCGCCGAGAACGTCGAGCTGCCGCTGCTCCTCACCCATCTGCCCAGGAGCGACCGGCGCAAGCGGGTCGAGGTCGTCCTCAAGCTCGTCGACTTGCTCGATCGGATGGATCACACCCCGCGCCAGCTCTCGGGAGGCCAGCAGCAGCGAGTCGCCATCGCCCGCGCCATCGTCGGAGACCCGCAGATCATCGTCGCTGACGAGCCCACGGGCGACCTCGACCGCAAGAGCGCCGGGGAGGTCCTGCAGCTCCTCAAGACGCTCAACGACACCCTGGGCAAGACCATCGTGATGGTCACGCACGATCCGCACGCCGCCGAGGCCGCCAAGGTCCACCGCCGGCTCGACAAAGGGCAGCTCACGTGACGCTCGCCGGCCTGGCGCTGCGCAACGCCTTCTTGCGCAACAAGACCCGTGCGCTGCTCACCGTGCTCGGCACGGTGGTGGCGGCGCTGGCCTTCGTCTTTCTCCGCTCGGTGCTCACCGCCTGGTACGCCAGCAGCGAGGCCTCCGCCGCCGACCGCGTGGTCACGCGCAACGCCGTCTCCATCATCCAGCCGCTGCCGCTCTCCTACCGCGACCGCATCGCCGGCGTCCCCGGCGTGACGCAGGTGTCCTTCTCCAACTGGTTCGGCGGCATCTACAAGGACCGGAAGAATTTCTTCGCGCAGTTCGCCGTCGACGCGCAGTCGGCGCTCGACGTCTTCGCGATGCGCTTCTTCCAGGGATCGAAGGAGGAGTTCCTCGGCGATCGCAACTCCTGCATCATCGGCAGGGGTCTGGTCGAGCGATTCGGATTCAAGGTCGGCGACACCATCCCTCTCTTCAGCGAGATCTACCCCGGCGACTGGCGCTTCAAGGTGGCCGGCATCATCGAGTCGCCCGACGACGAGGCCTCGGTGCGCAACACCATGTTCTTCCACTGGGCGCGCCTCAACGAAGGCCGCCGCCCCGGCCTCAAGGACACGGTGGGAATCTTCACCAGCAAGATCGCCAAGGCCGCCGACTCGCCTCGCGTGGTGCGCGAGATCGACGCGCTCTTTGCCAACAGCGACAACGAGACGCACACCGAGACGGAAAAGGCCTTCCGCCTCAACTTCGTCACCGGCTCGGGCGCCATTCTCTCCGCGCTCGAGGTGGTGAGCGGAGTCATCCTCGTCATCATGGCCCTGGTGTTGGGCAATACCCTGGCGATGGGATTGCGCGAGCGCACCAGCGAGCTGGGCGCGATGCGCGCCATCGGATTCCTCCCCAAGCACGTTCGCCGGCTCGCGGTCGCCGAGGGAGCGATGCTCGGCCTGATCGGCGGAGGGCTGGGCGTCCTGCTCTCGCCCGGCGCGCTCAGCTTCTTCCGCAAGGGAATGGCGCAGTCAGGATTCGGCTTCCCGCTCTTCCTCAACACCGGCATCGCCACCGCGGCTCTCGTCTCCGCCATCCTCATCGGCGCGCTCGCCAGCGCCGCTCCCGCCTGGCGCGCGGGGCAGATGAGCGTGGTCGATGCGCTGCGCAGGCAGGAATAGATGATCCCGCTCTCGTACAACGTGCGCTCGATCCTGCGGCGGCGCTTCTCCGCTTTCGCCACCGCGGCCGGCCTCGGCCTCGTCGTCTTCGTCTTCGCCGCGGTCCTGATGCTGGCCGCCGGCGTCGAGGAGACCTTGAAGGCGACCGGCTCCCGCGAGAACGCCATCTTCCTGCGCAAGGGCTCGACTGCCGAGCTGACGAGCCTCTTGCCTCGCGAGGCGGCCAAAGCGTTCGCCGCCGATCCCTCCGTCGCGGTCGAGGGCGGGCGCGCCGTCGCCTCGCCGGAGATCTTCGTCATCTTCCAGCTGGCGCGCCTCGACGGAAGCGGCACCGCCAACGTCGGCCTGCGCGGCGTCACCAAGGACGGCTGGGAGCTGTTGCGCTCGCGCACGGTCAAGGTGATCGACGGGCGGCCGCCGCAGTGGGGCACCAGCGAAGTGATGATCGGCCGCTCGACCCGCGGCCGCTACAAAGGAGCGGAGATCGGCCAGGCGATCTCCATCGCCCGGAGGCAGTGGCAGGTGGTGGGCGTGCTCGACTCCGGCGGCAGCGCTTTCGACAGCGAGATCTGGGGCGATGCCGATCAGATCATCGACACCGCGCGCCGGCCCGGCTACTCGACCATGACGGCGCGCTTGAAGAGCCCCTCGGAGATGAGCGCGCTCGCCGCCACGGTGGACGCCGACCCGCGCTGGAACCTCGAGGCCAAGCGCGAGGACAAGCATTACGAGGAGGCGTCGGGGCCGCTGGCGAGCTTCATCCGGATCCTCGGCACCATCATCGCCGTCTTCTTCTCCTTCGGCGCCATCCTCGGCGCGATGATCACCATGTACGCGCAGGTCGCGAACCGCGTGCGGGAGGTGGGAACGCTGCGGGCGCTCGGCTTCCGCCGCCGCAGCGTGCTGGGGAGCTTTCTCGTCGAGAGCCTGATCCTCGCCCTGATCGGCGCCGCGGCCGGATGCGCCTTCGCGGCGCTGCTCGGCGCGCTCAGCTTCACGACGACGAACTTCTCCACCTTCACCGAGATCAAGTTCCAGTTCCATTTCGCGCTGCCCATGGCGGTCAAGGCGACGATCTTCGCCCTCGTCATGGGACTTCTCGGCGGCCTCTTTCCCGCGGTGCGGGCGGCGCGGCTGCAGATCGCCGAGGCGACCAAGGGATGAGCACTCGCGCGGAGGCGCAGGCCCTGCTCTTCGAGTTCACCGAGGGCGACGCGCTCCGCAAGCACGCCCGCGCCGTCGAGGAGGCGATGCGCGCCTATGCGCGCTGGTTCGGCATCACCGATCCGGCCGAGATCGAGAAGTGGGGCATCGTCGGGCTGCTGCACGATTTCGATTACGAAAAGAATCCGACCGAGGAGACGCACCTGCACGTGGGAACGCGCGTCTTGCGCGAGCGCGGCTGGCCCGAGGAGATCATCGAAGCGATCGCCTCGCACGCCGATTACATGAAGATTCCGCGCGACACTCCCTTGAAGAAAGCCATCTATGCCTGCGACGAGCTGGTGGGCTTCATCGGCGCCTGCGTCAAGGTGCGGCCCACCCGGAAGGTGGCCGATCTCCCTCCCGAGTCGGTGGTGAAGAAGCTGAAGGACAAGGCCTTCGCGCGCTCGGTCGATCGCAGCTACGTCTACGGTGGCGCGGAGGCGATCGGGAGGCCAATGCTCGAGCACGTCGCTTATTTGATCGAAGCGCTCAAGCCCATCGCGGAGGAGATCGGGCTCTAGGATGCGCGAGAGCCGCCTCTTCTTCCTCTTGCTTGTCGCCTACGGCTGGCTCTTCGTCTTCTTCGAGAGGATCAACAACCCCAACGAGCTGGTGCGGGTCTACGCCGCGCGGGCGCTGATCGAGGAGCACAGCTGGTCCATTGGCCGGCGCGTGCCTGCCGGCGCGCGATTCGCCGACATCGGCCCCATCCATCGCGACTGGGGATACGTCAACGACAAAGCTCTGGTCTGCGACGATCCGGGTGCACGGCCTCCCTTTTGCGCCGGGAAACTCTATGCCGCCAAGGCGCCGGCGGCTGCGGTGCTCGGCGCTCCCGTGCTGGCGGTGCTGCGCCTCTTCGGCCCGCTGAAGAAAACGGCGGCCGTGTTCGCCTTGCGCTGGATCTGCGTCATCCTTCCCTCGATCGTTTTCTGGCTGCTGTTGCGCCGATATCTTCTCGAGAGCGGCGTGTCCGCTGACGTCGCTCTCTTCTGCACGCTGGCCGGCGCGCTCGGCTCGCTTTCGCTCACCTACGGGCAGATGTTCGCCGGCCACCAGATGGCGGCGCTGGCGCTGGGCGCGGCATTCCTCGCCGGCTTCTGGAAGGACCGGCCGGTGCTGGTGGGATTCTTCTGCGCCCTCTCGGTGGCGCTGGAATATCCCTCGGCGCCTGCCGCGCTCATCGTCTTCGGAGGATTCCTCCTCCATCGCCGCCGCGGATGGCTCGGCGCCGTTCTCGGTGCATTGCCGCCGGTCATTCTACTTGCGCAATTCCATTGGTCCGCATTCGGTGCGCCCTGGTCCACTCCCTATGGCCATCTGGAGAACCCGGCCTTCGTCAAAGACATCGAGCCCGGATTCCTCGGAGTCTCGCTGCCCACCTTCGAACGCATCAGGGGCTCGCTCTTCTCGCCCTCGCTCGGGCTCTTCTTCTGGGCGCCTTGGACCGTTCTCGCCCTGGCCGCGCCGTTCCGCCTGCGGCGCCATGTTCCTGGCCTGACCGCCTGCGCCGTGGTCGTTTATTATCTCCTCTTTCAAATCACCCATGCCCTCTGGCGCAGCGGCTGGGTCATCGGTCCGCGATACATCACGCCACTGGTTCCTTTTGCAGCGATCGCCATCGCCTTTGCATTTCGCCGCACGGCAATTCTCGCCGGCCTCGGCGCCGCGGGGATCGCCGCGACCGGCCTCGCGTCCGCCGTCTGCCAGGGCTTTCCGCTCGAAGTGCAGAACCCGCTGCGCGAAGTGGTCTGGCCGCTTCTCTCGCACGGCTTCGTACCGCGCAATCTGTTGCAGGCGCTCGGCGTCCCGGGTCTCTGGAGCGCGCTGCCTTACTTTGCTGCATTGCTGGCGGCGATCATCCTCCTGCTAGGCAAACGCCCCTTGGCCATTGCGCTGTTCATCGCCATCACCGCCGTGCAATGGCTCGCGCCCGCGGGCGACGAGCGCAGCGCCGCAAGATTTCTTGCCGCGC
>VBLC01000036.1 GCA_005879315.1 Deltaproteobacteria bacterium
CTTTGCTTGGTCCGGCGCGTAGCGCGCGCCGCTTTCTTGCGCCGCTGCCGCTCGAGAAACCCGATCCTTTCCCGTTGTGGCTGCGGCGCGGGCGGCTTCGCTGTGCGGATCGCTTCGAGCGGACGCCCCCGGGGCTGGCCGAGCGACCTCGGCTCGCGCCGCGTTTCGGCAGCGAACCAGAAGACGCGCCGCACGACCAGCGTGGCGTAGGCGCCGGGCGGCAGCGTGAAGGAGAGGTTGACCTTGAGCCGCCCGCGGTTCACCTCGTCGGGCCGCGGCGGATGGATGCGCAGCTTGCCCGGCACCACGAACAGCGGCCGCTCCTCGTGCTTGAAAAAGAGCTGCGGCGTGTGCGGCACGCTCAGATCGGCCGGAGTCAGCCCCTGCGCGCGCAGCGCGCCGAGCGCGGACCGCTCGACCAGCGGGTCCTCGAACTTCGAGTCGGGCGCGAGCAGCGGAAAGGACTTGGACCAGAGCTCCTCGCGCAGCTCGCGCGGCAAGGAGCGCGGGAAGGTGAGCGCGCCCGCCTGGTAGCGCAGGCCGATCAATTCCGCCGCCGGAATGCGCTGGGCCAGGTAGCGCTTGACGCCTTCGTTCCAGACGAAGCTCTGCAGCTCGAAGAGCGCCATCATCCGCACGCGCCTCTCGATGTGCAGGAAAGCGCCCCGGAAATCCTTCGGGTCCTCGCGCAGCCGCCGCAGGATGGGCGCGTAGCGCTTGCCGGCCTCGAGCGGAGCGCGCAGCTGCCACTCGCCCCAGTGCTCGCGCCAGAACTGCTTCACCTTGGCGTCGTCGCTCTTGTCCAGCTCGCTGGGAGTGGCGAGGAACGATCGCAGCGCCTCTTCCCACTCTCCCCGCACCAGCTGGCGGCCGATGAATCCCTGCCCGTGCTTGAGGAATCCGAATCGCTGGGAGTCGAAGTAATTGACCACGCCGGTGCGCTGCACTTCCGCCGCGCTCTCCGCCGCGCGCGCGGCCTCTTCAGGCGAGAGATCGCGCACCGTCACTTCGAAGCGGTTCGCGGTGATGTTGCCGGAGCTGAGCGGCTGCGCGGTCCGGCCCAGGAGTTGCAGCCGCAGATCGCCCGACTGCACCACCTCGCTTTCGCCGAGCGACCCGCCCCACACCCCGACCAGCTGTTCGGTGCGGCCCTGCTTGTCCTTGAGCCCGCAGACGGAGAGATGGCGGCGGCGCACGGCGAAGTCGTGCGAGATCCGCTCCAGCGCCTGCAGCGTGGAGACTTTCTGCTTGTCCATCCGGTAGACCCAGACGGAGCCTTCCGGGTCGTCCTCGAAGCGATACCCTTCGCGGACGACGAAATCCTCCGGCCGCTGCTTGATCTTCACGGAGGCGCGCGTAGCAGACGCAGAGGCTCGCGGCAATCCCACTTCGCACTACTTGCGAAAAGCTCGAAATGGCGGCGGCGCGATGGTACGCTCGGCCATCCGGAGGATTCCGGGGGAAGCGCCGCGCGTATGTCCGCCTGCCCAGCCTGCTACCGCGACCTCGAACCCGTCGCAGGCCGATGTCCTCGGTGCGGCGCGATCCGCGACGACGCTCCTTCACCCAGCCTGGCCAACGACGACGAGCCCACCTTCGGCCGCTCTCGCATCATCGCGCAGAAGCCCTGGCCGACGACCGCGACCGGCTTCGGCGCGGAGGAAATTACGCCCTCGCCGGGCGAGATGGGCTCCGCCGGCCCGCGGCTGATCCTCAAAGGCCCTCCCGGCGAGGTCAGCGAATACCCGCTCGGCGACAATAACGTCCTCGGCCGCAGCACCACCGCCAACGTCCGCCTCGCCGACCGCGAGGTCTCGCGCAAGCACAGCCAAATCGACAAGGAAGACGACGACTACGTCCTGCGCGATCTCGGCTCCTCCAACGGCACCTTCCTCAACGGCAAGCGCATCTTCGGCCCCACCAAGCTGAAGGACGGCGACGAAGTCGTGGTCGGCACCTCGAAGATGGAGTTCCGCCTCGGCCTGGACAGCGCCAGCCGCAACGCCGAGATCGTCCACAGCAGCGAAGACCTGGGTGGCGTGGTGGCGCGCACCGCCGCCAAGGCGATCTTCGCTCCGGTCGATCAGCTCCGCGACGTCAGCCAGCTCAAGCGCGACTACGAGCGGCTGCGGGTCGGCCACGAATTCTCCAACTACATCCGCCTCGAGCGCGACCTCCATGAGCTGCTCGCGCGGATTCTCCAGATCGCCTTCGACCTGATCCCCTGCGACAACGGCGTCATCCTCCTGCGCGATGCCGCCTCCCAGGAGCTGGTCATCCAGGCCATGCGCCAGCGCAAGCCGGGGCAGGGCAAGGTGCTGGTCTCCGATACGCTGCTCGCGCAGGTGCAGGAGACGAAAGAAGGCGTGCTCACCAGCGACGCCATCGCCGACGAGCGCTTCGCCGCGAGCCACTCGATCATCGCGCTCGGGGTGCGCTCGGCGATGGCGGTGCCGCTCTTGAGCACTGCCGGCGACGACGTGAAAGGCATCATGTTCCTCGACTCGCGCGAGCGGATTGCCGCTTTCACCCCCAAGGACCTGGAGGTGCTGAGCGCCATCGCCGCGCAAGCCTCGGTGGCGCTGGAGAACAGCGAGTACGCCCGCGCGCTCGAGCACGAAGCGACGCAGCGGGCGCAGCTCTCGCGCTTCCTCTCGCCGGCCTTGGTGGAGCAGGCCGCGCGCGGGAGCATCGAGCTCTCCAAGGGCGGCTCGCTCAGCGAGCTGACCATCCTCTTCTCCGACATCCGCGGCTTCACCAGCATCTCGGAGAAGATGCCGGCCCAGGAAGTGGTCAAGATGCTCAACGACTACTTCGAGCTGATGGTCGACATCGTCTTCGAGCACAACGGCATCCTCGACAAGTTCATCGGCGACGCCATCATGGGATTGTGGGGCGCGCCCCTCAAGCGGCCCGACGATGCGCTCCAGGCGGTGCGGGCCGCGGTGAAGATGCAGCAGCGGCTGAAGGAGTGGAACGAGGACCGGGTTGCCTCGGGCAAGGTGCCGATCCGGATCGGCATCGGCCTGCACACCGGCCAGGTCGTCGTCGGCAACATGGGATCGTCCAAGGCGCTCAGCTACACCGCCATCGGCGACGGAGTGAATCTCGCCTCGCGCCTCTGCGGTGTGGCGCGCGAGGACATGATCGTCATCTCCGAGGACTGCGCCCAGCGGGCCGGGAAGGACAGGTTCGTGCTCGAGGCGCTGCCTCCGACCAAGGTGAGAAACCGCGAGGCTCCGGTCGAAATCTACCGGGTGCTGGAAGCCCGCGACTGACAAAAAACTTGCCTTGCCGATCGTCCGGACGAGACTGCGGCAATGGCTGACTCGCAGCCTCCCCGGCGTGTCGTGCAGCGCTGTCCGAACTGCGAAGTGCGCTGCGACGTGGGCTGCTTCGTCCACGGCGCGCTGGCCCGCTGCGGCCATTGCGGCGTGCGCTTCGAAGTGCAGCGCAGCGCGCCGCCGCCGCCCCCGCCGCCGGTGGAAGAGAAGAAGGACGACAGGCCCTTTCCCACGCTGGATGGCTTCGTCGTCCACGAGCGGCTCGGGCAGGGCGGCATGGGGGAGGTCTTCCGCTGCACGCGCATCTCCGACTGCGTCGCGGTGGCGGTGAAGATCCTCACGCCGCAGATGGCGGCCGTCCCCGACTACGTTCGCCGCTTCGGGAGAGAGGCGGCGGCGATGGCCCAGCTCGACCATCCCGGCATCGTTCGGCTCCTCGGCCGCGGCAAGACCGGCGTCCATTACTTCATCGCGATGGAGTTGATCGACGGCATTTCGCTCCGGCTCTGGGCGCACAAGAATCGGCCCACCTCGCGGCAGCTGGCGCGGATCCTCGCGCAGGTGACGCACGCTCTCGCTTACGCACACGCGCGCGCAGTGGTGCATCGCGACCTCAAGCCCGACAACGTGCTGGTCACCCCGGAATTGCGCGCCAAGGTGCTCGACTTCGGGCTGGCCGGTCTGCACTCGGAAGGCGCCGAGTGTCTGACGCAGAGTCACGTCGCGATGGGCACCGCGAGCTACATGGCGCCCGAGCAGCGCAAGGACGCCAAGCGCGCCGACCACCGCGCCGACCTCTATTCCTTCGGTGTGATGACCTATGAGCTGCTCACCGGGGAATTGCCCGTCGGTCGCTTCGCGCTGCCTTCGAAGGCGGTGGACGGGCTCGATCCGCGCTGGGACGTCCTGGTCGAGCGCTGTCTCGAAGCCGATCCCGCCCTGCGGCCGCACAGCGCGCTGGAGCTGAGCCATGCGCTGGAGTCGCTCGCGGGGATGGGACCGAGAAAGGCGCTCGCGCCGCGGCCGCGCCGGCAGAACGCCGGGCAGCGCTTCTGGTCCTGGCTGGGAGTGGGCGCGGGACTGGCGGTCGTGCTCGGCGTCGCCGCCCTGCGCATGGCCGAGGATCACCGTGCGCCTGCGCCGCACGCCGCGGCTCGCGCCGTGACCTTGAAGAAAAGATGAAGCTCAGGGCTTCGGCGGCGCGCTCTTCGGCCGGTAGAAGATCACCACCGTCAGGCAATGAAACTCGTTGTCGCTCGACTGCGTCACCGTGCGATCGACGACCTCCAGATCGGCGTTGGCGCGCAGCCAGCGCGTCACCTGTTCGCCGAGATCGTCCCGCTCCTTGGCCTTGGTCGCGGAGAACACCTTCACGCCCGTGAACATCCCCATCCGCCTCCGGTGTCCCGCCGGTCATCGGATCATCCACTCGCATCGGCGGAAGTCAAATCCCGCACTTGCCGCGGAAGGGCCGAGCGCCCAGCTTCTTCCCAGTCTGTGGGAGGGAGGATGGCGCCTTTGTTGAGCAAGGACGCACGGCGCAAGCGGGACCTGGCCGTCGACTTCATCCGCAAGGTGCGGGCGATGGACCGCGACACCTTGCACGACCTCATCCTCGGCCAGGCCGGCGAAGAGCTGGCGCAGTTCTTCCTCGCCTACGCCAGCGATCTGATGGAGCGCGAGCCGGAGCGGGCCGCCGAGAACGCCTCGAGCCTTCTGCTCATCGGCTATCTCATCCGCTGCTCGGAGCAGGACCTCGAAGGGCGCACCGTCGCCGTCAACAGTCCTTTTCTGCACTGATCTGGCAGCGCCGCAACCGCGTGCCTAGGTTGGCCCGCATGGGGACTCCTGCGCCCTCGCTGGATGCGCTGCAGCGGCTGATCGACGGGCTCCAGACGCTGCTGCGCGAGCACATCGCGCTGGCCCGCGCAGAGGTGAAGGAAGAGCTGCGCAACACCGGCCGCGAGCTCCTCGTCAGCGCCGCGGGCGTGCCGGCGCTGGCGGCGGGATATCTGCTTCTCACGATCGCGCTCGGGTTCCTGCTCGCCGTCTGGATTCCGCAGTGGGCGGCGTTCGGCATCGTCGCCCTCGCCAATCTGGGAGCCGGAGCGATCCTCACTCTCTTCTGGGGCCGGCGCGCGCTGCGGCAGCGGCTCTCGCTGCCGCGCACGGGAGAAGAGCTGCGCAGGGACAAGGAGTGGCTGGCCGCGCTCAAGAAGGGCGAGCGCGCCCTGCCGGAACAGGTTTCGCAGCATTAGCCGGCCGCTCAGCGGCAACGGCTGTTTGCACTGGAGGCACCGATGGGAGAGCCGAGAGAACCAGCGGCCATTCGCGCCGGCATCGAGCGGGCCCGCCAGGAGATCGAGCAGTCGATGCGAGACCTGCGCCGCAGCTTCAGCTGGCGCTCCTTCGTGCGCCGCCATCCGGTCGGCGTCTTCTCCGGTGCGCTCGCGCTCGGGCTGCTGGTCGCCCGCGCCACCTCGAGGTGAACGATGGCCCAGCCGATGAGCAAGACACAGCTGCCGCTGCCCGCTGTCGATGTTGAGATGTTCGAGAAGGGACTCGCGATGGGTCGCGACGTGGCCGTGCGCGTGTCGCGCGGGATCGCGGCCTGGGCGGAGGAGAATCCCGGCCAGGTGATCCTGGTCGGCCTTGCGGCCGGGTTCGTCCTCGGCAAGCTGCTCTTCCCCAAGCGCCGGCGGATCGCCGAAGTCGAATAGAAGCGGCCTGACGCAGTTCCGTCTACGATGGGCGCGTGGCGGAGCTGCATCCTCTCGTGCTCGATTTCGCGGTGGCGCTGCTCCTGGTCGCGCCGGTGTGCGACGTGCTCGGGCTTGTGACCCACCGTGAGGCTCTGCTCTGGACGGGCCGCTGGAATACGCTCATCGGCGCAGTCGCCGCTGCGCTCTCGGTCCTGACCGGTCTCGCCGCCGAGGCGGCGCTCGGGCCGCACAGCGCCGCCGGCGAAGCGCTCCTTCACATCCACAAGGCGCTCGGCTACGCCATGCTCGCCTTCTGTCTTCCGGTCGCGGGCTGGCGCGCCGGGTCGAAGCTGCCGCTGCCGCGGCGCGCGCGGACCCTCTACTTGGCCGGGTCCTTCGCGGTGGCGGCGGTGGTGTTGAGCGAGACGGTGCTGGGCGAGACGATGGTGTACCGGCACGGCGTCGGACTCTCGGCCGCGGCGCGCGCCGAGCCGGTCGTGCGCCCTACGGATGGCGCGCGCTGACGACGGTGTGGATGCCGCCGCGGACGAGGAAATCCCCCGTCACTTCGCACCGCCGCGGCTTCAGCGCCGCTACCAGGTCATCGAGGATGCGGTTGGTCACCGCCTCGTGAAAGGCTCCTTCGTTGCGGTAGCTCCACAGGTAGAGCTTGAGGCTCTTCAGCTCGACGCACTTCTGGTCGGGGACGTAGCTGATGCGGATGGTGGCAAAGTCCGGCTGCCCGGTCAGTGGACAGAGGCAGGTGAACTCAGGCGTCTCGAAGCGAATCTCGTAATCCCTCTCCGGCTTGGGATTGGGGAAGGTCTCCAGATTCCTCTGCGGCTGTGACGGCATCGGGCGCATCCTAGCACCCGCTGGATTCCCTGGGGGCCGGGGGTCTGGCTGAGACTCGAGCAGCCAAGCGCCCGATTTGTTTGGGGCTCTGTGGGTCTGCCTTGCGCCGGGGCAGGGTGTCGGATACAACGCCGCGCCATGTCGAAGAAGGACCCCAGCAGTCGCCGCTCGCCCCGCCGCCGTCCTGCAGCGGACGTCGCGCTTCCTTTCCGGCCATTGCGCAAAATCCAGGAGGAGTCGCTCGATTCCGACTTCGGGCTCGCCCTGGCGCTCGTGCCCGCCTTGCGCCGGCGCCCGAACGACTGACCGACCGAGGTACGGAAGGACGGCCGCCGGGTCGCTCCCGCAAGCCTTCCTTTCTTGTTCAAGAGTGAAGACCGTTCCGCTATGGCAACCCCCATTGCGGATACGCGTCCGACGTTCTCCCGGCTGACCGAAACCCGGTCGACCAGCTCCTGGCGTCGTGCGGCTCCCGTCGTCCTGGTGCTGGTTGGATTCGTCGCTTTGCTCGCGTACCTGGTCTCGAAGATCAGCTCGTACAGCCAGGAGGTCGGCGTCGCTCAGCGCGACGCGAGCGCCTCGCGGCAGCAGTACGAGTCATCCCTCAAGCGCAGCGCCGAGCTGCAGCGCGACCTGACCATCGCCCGCAGCGCCGGCCGCACCACCGTCATCCTCCAGTCCAAGGTGAAGGACGGCCCGTGGGCCGCGGTCACCTGGGGCGAGTCGGAAGGCGGCACCAGCTGGATGCGCGTCAGCGCGTACGGCCTCAAGCCGCAGGCCGGCAAGGAGTACCACGCCTGGATCGTTCCGAAGGCAGGCGAGCCGGTGCCCGTCGGCGCGCTGGAGGTCGACGAGGATGGCAACGCCTTCGCGATGATCGGCAATCTGCCGGCCATCGACCAAGGCAAGAGCGTCCTCGTCTCGCTCGACTCCTCGGGTGCGAAGGCGCCCGAACAGGTCGTCATCGAGGCGCCGCTGCCGGCCCTCAAGCCGGTCATGACCGCGGCCGCGCCTCCGGCCGAGAAGACCGAGCCCCAGAAGCCCGAGAGCAAGTAACCGGCGCATGCCGTGATAGAAGCGCGTGCATGAAGCGCGCGCTTCTTCTTTTGTTGGCGTTCGGCTGCAACCGCACTCCGGACCCTTTGGCGGAACAGCGGCGCACCTGCGCGCGATTGGCGGAACAAAAATCGCTCCGTGCGGGGCTTTCGGTCGACGATTGCGCCAAGGAGCTGAAGGAGCGCGCCGACCTGGCCGATCCGGGCAGGCGGGCGGAAGAGCTGGTCGATCGGATCGCGCGGCTCGTCACGGCTGGAAAGGTCAAGCCCGCCCCGGCCGAGCTGAAAGACGCGCAGCTATCGCTCCAAGCCCTGGGCCGGCCCGCGGTAGCGCCGACCCTGGCCAAAATGAAAAGCAGCGGTGATGCGGACGTTCGTCTCGCCGTCGCCAAGGTTCTCGTCAACCTCTGCGCCAGCGACTGCGCAGCCGCCAAATACGACTGCATCGTCCCGGCGCTGCTGGAAGGCGTCGGCGACGACAAGCCCGCCGACGCGCGCCGCGAAGTGGAGAGGGCGCTGTTGCGCTGCACCGGCGAGCAGATCGGCGACGATCCCTCGGCCTGGCGCCGCTGGTGGGCCAGCAAAGCGGTTCAGCTCTCGAGAGCCGCTCCTTGACCCAAGCGGCGCCGGCCTCTACGCTGGCGGTCCGCATCAGAGCTTGTTCACGAGGGAAAACATGGGCGAAGAAGGAACTCCCAAGACCGAGATGATCAACCCCGCGCTCCTCGACGGGGTCTCGGCGAACTTCATCGTCAAAGGACCCTCGGGAGTGGAGAAGGCGTACCCGATGCGCTCGGTGACGGTGACCATCGGCCGCTCGGACCAGTGCGACATCGCGGTCAAGGACGGCTCGATGTCGGGCCGGCATGCGGAGATCACCAAGATCAACGGCGAGATCCGCGTCAAGGACATGGGCAGCGCCAACGGCATCTGGCTGAACGGCGAGCGCGTCGACGACGTCGAGCTGTTCGACGGCGACGTGCTCCGGCTGGGCCAGACCTCCATCCGCATCGACGTCGTCGGCGGCCGCAAGCGGCCCGACGCAGGCATGTCGCCCAAAGTGCTGGCGGCCATCATCATCGGCGTCGTCGTCCTGGTCGGCGCGGTCATCGGCGTCGGCCTGACCCTCAAGAAGCGGGCGCAGCACAGGCGCGATCTCGCTTCGCTGGCCGCCTTCGTCACGGCTGCGCGCGAGAGCCAGAAGTCGAAGCCTTGCGCCGCGGCCGTCGACAAGGTGGCCGACGTTGCCAAGACGCTCAATACCCTGGGCAAGGCGGGTTGCGCCAACCTTCCCAAGGGCGAGGAGGCGCGGCGGCAGGTGGCCGGGTACCGCGAGCTGGCCAGGACCTATGACCGGATCGCGCTTTCCATCCAGCAGTTCGCGGCGCAGTCCTCCAGCAACGCGCAGGCGCTGACCGGCGCGGCGGAGCAGATCGCCGACGAGAAGATCAAGAGCGCGGTGGCGGAGGCGCAGGACCTGGTGGAGCAGCGGGCGCAGGTGACGAACACCTTCATCGCCGACTGGAAGAAGCTCTCGCAGGCGACCACCACGTACGCGAGCGCGCTCGACCAGGCCTTCCAGGGGAACAAGACCGCCTGCGCGACCGTGGACAAAGGCGTTCTCGCCAAGACGGCGCCCGAAGTGCTCGTCTCCTGCAACAAAGGCTTCGACAAGGCCAAGAACGCGGTGGAGGAGAAGCTCAAGGAGCTCGACGAAGTCGCGGGCGGCGGCGAGGCAGAGTAGGCCCTGCGGATCGCGATCCTGGTTCTCGGCGCGCTCGCGGTCCTGGCCGCGGGCGCGCTGCTTTTCCTGCTGCTGTTCTCCCGGCGCATCAAGGCGCGGCACCGGCGCTTTCTCGGCGCGGGCGCGCCGCATCTGTCGGCGGAGGGAACACCGCTCATCGATGCGCCGCGCTCGCTCTATCACGGCACGCGCTTCGCCGACGGCATCGCGCTCCTCGCCCCCGAATGGGCCGAGGCCTGCGTCTGCGATCTCGCTTGCACCGAAGAGGGCCTGTTCCTGCGGCGCGAAGGGCCCGGCGCGCTGCTGGTCATCGGTCTCGCGGAGATCGAGGATGCGGCCATGCATCGCGCCTTTGCGCCGATCGCGGGAAAGGAGCTGTCCATGCTGCGGCTGCGCTGGCGCCGCGGCGGCGAGGCGCTGCAGACCGACCTCTCGCTGCGCGGCGGCATGCCCTCGCTGGAGGCGCTGCGGCGCGAGATCCATCTGCGGCAGAAGAACCTCGCGGCACTGCTTGCGCCACTCTTGCAGAGGCCGCCGCCGTGAACGTCTTCGCGCTCGGCAGCGGCGACGCCTTCTGCTCGGAAGGGCGCGGCCACACTTGCTGGCTGATCGAGGACGATCGCGGGCTCGCGGCGGTTGACTTCGGCGCCACGGCGCTCCAGGCCCTGAAGCGGCTCGGCAAGGAGCCACAAGAATTGGGGGCCATCCACTTCACTCACCTGCACGGCGATCACACTGCCGGCTGGCCTTTCCTGCTGGTCGATGCGGTCTATCGCGCGAGGCGGACTGCGGCGCTCGTCGTCAGCGGCCCGCCCGGCGCGCGTGAGACGCTGCAGGCGCTCTGGTCGGCCTGCTACGCGACCGCGGCAAAGGAGCCGCTGCCCTTTCCGGTCGAATTCCATGAGCTCTCACCCGGCTCGGAAAAACAGCTCGCCGGCAGGAGCGTGCGGGCCTTCGCCGCGCGGCACATGCGGCCGCCGCACGTCGCGCTCTCCCTGCGCATCGGCGAGGTCGCCTTCACCGGCGACACCGGCAGCCACGAAGGCCTGGCCGACCTCTTCCGCGGCGCGCGCGCCATCTGCGCCGAGTGCACCAACCTCGAGGCCGGCGACGAGAAGCACCTCTCCTGGTCGGAGCTGCGCTCGCTTTTGCCCAAGGTCCCGGTCCTGCTCGGCCACCTGGGCAGCGGGCCGCGCGCCGCCCGGGCGGAGATCGAGCGGGAGGCAAGAACCCTCGGCCTCGACGTTCAGCTGTGCGACGATCTCGACCAGATTTCCCTCTGGTGACCGGCTCCCTGTGCTAAAAGCCGCTCGCCCATGCCCGACCGGATCGAGCAGCTGCGCACCTTCATCGCTGCCTCGCCCGACGACCCGTTCGCCCGCTACGCGCTCGCCTTGGAGCTGAAGGGAAAGGGCGAGGCCGAGGCGGCGGCGGAGGAGATGGAGGAGCTCATCCTTCGCGCTCCCGACTATCTCGCCGCCTATCTGCAGCACGGCATGCTGCTCCAGTCGCTGGGCAAATCCGAGCAGGCGCGCGCGGCCTTCCGCACCGGCCAGGAGGTGGCGCGCCGCAAGGGCGATTCGCACACCCTCTCCGAGCTCACCCAGGCCCTCGAGTCGATGGGCTGAAAGGAAATCGCATGCGCTACGTCCACCTCGCCGCCGCCGCCGCGCTCCTCGCTTGCGCCGGTGCCAAGACGCGCCCCACCAGCGGGCACAACTTCCCGCCCACCGACGTGCAAAACTGCTGGCAGCGTGCGCGCAACATCGACACCAACCTCGGCCAGAAAGAGGGCGAGGCGATCACCATGACCCTCATGTTCATCGTCGACAAGGATGGCGCCGTTCCCGCCGCCTTCGTCCACGACGCCAAGAACCTGCACGGTGGCATTCTCAGCGGCTGCCTCCTCGACGCCGCCACCATGAGCAAGTTCGAGTCGGAGAACACCGACTACCTGCACCCGCAGCCGCTCTATTTCGCCGGCTCACAGGGGTTGGAGAAGCAGCTCCGCGAGCAGCCACCGGGGCCTTTCGACGAAGGGCTGGCGAAATCGACCCTCACTTTCGCCGACTGGGCCACGCCGGTCGACAGAGCCTACGGCGCCTACTACGTGCACGACTACCAGAAGGCGCTCGAGCTCTTTCGCGCGCAGGCGCAAGCCCATCCCGACGACTCCCGTACGCTGCGCGGGCTGGCGCTAACCATCCTCGCCTCTGGCGGCGAGGTGAAAGAGGCGCGCGACATCGCCGAGAAGGCCGCCAAGGCCGACCCAGGATCTGTGGCCGCCCACGAAGCGCTGGTCAGGGTCTGCCTGAAGCAGAAAGACTCCAAGTGCGTGCTCGACGAGTGGGAGAACGCCACCCTGGGCGAGCGGAGCGAGGGCAAGGTCATCCGGCCCGTCGACGAGAAGCAGAAGATCGCGCGCTCCTTCGAGCTGGCGCAGATCCAGGATCAGGTCAAGGCCGTGCACGAGAGGTACAGCGCCGAAGTCGAGAAGGAGGAGCAGGCTGCCCAGGAGAAGGTCGCGGGCGAAGCGCGCAAGCGGGCCGACCCCACCGGCTGCGGCGCGAAGCCGGAAGGGGATGAGCGAACCATCTGCTTCGTGAAATACTGCTTCGGGCAGGGCGCCAGCGCCTATGCCAAGAGCCTCAAGGACATCACCGGCCAGGACTACACCGCGGGAGAGTGGAAGGTGTCGAAGGGCAAGAGCAGCGTGCCGCAGGTGACGGTGCCCATTCGCGCCGGCAAGAAGTCTTTGCAACCGCACGACGCCACCTGGGAAGTGAACGTAGGCGGGCGCGTCGACATGAAGCCCACTACCATCGACGCGAACAACATCACGCTGCACTACAATGCGTGCAAGAAGTAGGAGGCAACATGCGCGGGGCCCTCTTTGCCATCTGTGTCGCGGCCCTTCCAGCCGCCGGGGCGGAGCGGCGCCCTCTGCAGAACGACTTCGACCGCTGCACCCTCGCCATGGTCAACTCCAGCGCCACCGGCGACATGCAGGGCTCGATCCGCATGGAGCTGCTCATCCGCAAGGACGGCCGCGTCTACGCCGTCTTCGTCAGCGCCGAGAGGGGGATCCAGAACCGCAAGCTGGAGCGCTGCCTGACCAACTCGGCGATGCTCTGGGCCTTCCCGCCGACCGCCATCGACTACCAGCGCGCCTACGGGCCGGTCAGCATCCTGCCTCCTGGCGCCGAGGCGATCGGAAATCAGGTCGGGCTTGGGAAGGCGATGGGCCAGAGCCGGCCGTCCGTGATGCTGCCCGAGCTGGATCGGCCGCCGCCGCCGGAGGCGCTCAACCTCGAGGTGGCCCGCGCCACGCTCGACATCTCCGAGACCGCAACCACCGCCGAGTACGGCATCGCGCAGCTCGCCGTGCGGAACCATCCGGAGGCGATCAAAGCCTTCCGCGAGGCGCTCGCCAGGAGCGGCGACGACACCATCGCCTTGCGCGGGCTGGCCGAGGCTCTCGCCGAGAGCGGCGGCGATCTCAAGGAGGCGAAAGCGGCGGCGGCGCGACTGCTGCAGATCTCGCCCGATTCGGTGGCGGGTCACGAAGCGATGATCAAGGTGTGCCTCGCCGCCAACGACGCCCGCTGCGCCGCGGAACACTGGAAGCCGGCGCAGAAGGCTGCCGACTTCGGACCGCGCTCGCGCCTCTTTGCCGAGCAGCTCTACCCGGCCGTGAAGCAGGCGGCCGAGGGCCTGCGCACGCAGGCGACGGCGCAAGAGCAAGCGCCCGTGGACCCGTGCGCGGCGGTGCAGGGCGACGAGCAGCAGACCCTCTGCGAAGTGAAACGCTGCCTCGACGCCGGGTCGGCTGAGTACGTGAAGGAGCTCTCGCAGCAGAACAAGATCGAGTACGTCCCGGGAGAGTGGCATAGCAAGCAGGTGGCGCAGGGGCGCATCCTCGTCAGCCGCGAGATCCTTCCCAAGGAAGCGGCGGGGCAGCGCCACAGCGCCATGTGGCTGGTGAAAGTCGGCGATCAGCTGGTGATGCAGCCGACGAACGCCGAGGCGCGGCAGATCACGCTGACGCACAACGCCTGCGCCGCGCGGGTGTCGGCGGGACACTAGCGCAAAAAAGCCGAGCTCGTGCACGTGCACGTTTTCGTGCTCGACGTCGAGCACGAGCTCGAGCTCGTACCAACGGGGCTGGCGCATCGGGCGGTCGATGGCGACCGTGATCACATGCGCACCGCCTGGATCGCAGCTGCCGTCCTCTCGCTCGCCTCTCCGCTTGCGGCTCGCGTTTCCCGTCCGCTCGGGCGCATGCAGAAGCCGCAGCACGGCTTGCCCACGCCGAAGCTGTGGCAGGACCGGACCGGATCGTTTGCGCTCTCGCGGCCCGAGAACGAGCACTGGATGTTTCGCAGCGGCGTGCGCGGCCCGGACGGCGAGCCGGTGCCGCTGCTCGCGCTCTCGCAAGAGTCCGGAGCGCAGCTGGTGGTGCAGAGTGCGGACGGGATCAACGATCTGCGGCTCCTCGTTCGCATCCTCAGCGAGAACCTCTCCAACGAAGAGCGCGTCCACGTCGACGATGTGGAGCGATTGCTCGCGCGCGGCGGCGAGGCGTACGGCTTTTCCTTCACGGTGTCCGACGAAGTGCGCGGCCGCGTGGCCGTGGTGCGAGCCGGCGATCACGTCGCGCTGGTGATCGCCTCCTGGCCTTTGGGCGCGCCGCCCGAAGTAGTGGACGACGTCGAGGAGATGATCGGTTCGCTAGGTCCCGTTCCCGGAGCGCTCCCGCCCAATACGTTCTGACGCGCGCGTGAGGTCGTCGTAGAGGCGCAGGAGGTCCTTGGGCAGCGCCTTGCGGTGCGCGGCGATCGTCGCGCGGTCGCCGCGCGCGACGGGTCCGGTGAGCGCCTCGACGGCAGGCATGACGCGCAGTTTTTCCAAGGCGCCGAGTGCGAGCGGCAGCAGCGCCGACCTCGCTTCCTCCTCCGATGTGCCTGCCGCAAGCCGGAAGGCGCGGACCGCTTCCGCGAAGAGCGCGACCTGGCCGCCCGCCGCCAGCACCGCCGCGGCGTGATAGAGCGGGCGCGAGCGGTCGGCGATGAGGAGCGGCGTCATCCCCAGGCGGCGAGCGAGATCGCTCAGTTGCTCCCGAGCCTCTTCATCCGAGCCTGCCACTGCGGTGAAGGCGCCGCGAAAGTCCTGACTGCGGCCGCGCACCAAGGCGCGAAGCGGATGGATCGATCCCACGCGCGCCCCTTCCCGTTTCGCGGCGGCGAGCGCGTTGAGCGAGAGCGCCCCCGCGAGATGCACGACGAGCTGCCCGCGCTTCGGCTCGAGCTTCCGGCAGAGCCGCGCGACCGCCGCGTCGGGCACGGCGAGGAAGACGACGTCCGCGCCGGCGAGCGGCGGCGGCATCAGCCCGCTGGAGCGCGTCCAGGCGGCGACCACGCGCACGCCGCATTTCGGCAATTCCTCGAGAAGCGCCGTCCCCACCGCGCCGCTGCCCAGCACCGCCGCGCTGCCGAGAGGCTTCATTCCGGCCGGAACTCGATCTTCCCCTCGTGCGCCGAGACGAGAAGACGCTCGCCCGGCCGGACGCGCCCAGCGAGAATCTCGTCGGCCAGCGGCGACTCGACCAGGCGCTGGATCACCTGCCGCATCGGACGCGCGCCCAGCGCAGGCTGCCAGCCGCCCGCGCCGATGAGGTGCTCGATCAACCCCGGGCCGGCGCGGAAGGAGATGCGCCGATCCTCGGCGAGCCGTCGCGCGGAGTCCGCGAGGAGCAGCTCGGCGATGCGCCCGACTTCGTCGCGGGCGAGCGGGGCGAACACCAGCCGCTCGTCGAGCCGGCCCCACAGCTCGGGAGGAAAAGCGCTGCGCGCCGCCTCCAGGGCCTTGTCCTGCGGCTGCGTCGCGGCGACGCCGAAGCCCATCGCCCGCTGCCCGCCGCCGAAGGCATCCGCGCCGGCGTTGCTGGTGAGCACGATGACGGCGGCGGTGAAGTCGATGCGCCGGCCGCGGCCGTCGGTGAGCTGGCCCTCGTCGAGCATCTGGAGCAAGAGCTGCAGCACGGTGGGATGCGCTTTCTCCACTTCGTCGAGCAGCACGAGGCAGGCGGGCCGGCGGCGTACCGCTTCGGTGAGCAGCCCGCCTTCGCCGTAGCCGACGTAACCCGGCGGAGCGCCCACCAGCCGCGCGGCGGTGTGCGGCTCGGCGTACTCGGAGAGATCGATGCGCACCAGCGCGCCCGGCTCGAACAGCTCGTCGGCCAGCGCCTTGGCAGTCTCGGTCTTGCCCACGCCGCTCGGACCGCAGAAGAGAAACGACGCCAGCGGCCGCTGGGCGGAGAAGCCGGCGTAGTTGCGCCGCACGGCGCGGGCGATGGCGGCGATGTTCTGCTCGTGCCCGACGATGTGCCTCGCCAGCCGGCTCTCGAGCTGGAGGAATCGCTCGCCGTCGGGTTGGAGCAGGCGCTCCTCGGGAAGGCCCGCCATGCGGGCCACCGCGCGAGCGACGTCCTCGCGCACCACTTCGACGCGCCCTTCGCGGTGCACGCGCGAGCCCGCCAGGTCGATCGCGGCGAAGGCCTTGTCGGGCAGGCAGCGGTCGCGCACGTAGCGCGCGGTCAAGGACGCCGCTGCCTCGAGCGCGTCGGGAGCGAAGCGGACGCCGTGGTGCTCCTCGTAGTGCGGCGCCGCGCCCTGGAGGATCTCCAGCGTCCTCGAAGGCGAAGGCTCGCGCACCAGCACCGGCACGAAGCGGCGCTCGAGCGCGGGGTCGCCCTGGATGTGCTTGCGGAACTCGTCGTGCGTGGTCGCGCCCACGCAGGGGAATTCGCCGCGCGCCAGCGCCGCCTTGAGCTCGTTGGCGGCATCCTGCGGTCCCTCGCCCGCAGCGCCCGCGCCGATGAGCATGTGCAGCTCGTCGATGAACACCACCACCTGGCCGTCGGCCTTGCGCACTTCGTCCTTGATGCCGATGAGCCGCTCGCTGAAGGAACCGCGCAGCTGCGTCCCCGCCACCAGCCCGCTCACGTCCAGCTCGACCAGGACCCGGTCGAGGTCGCGCAGCTGCAGCATCCGCTGCGCGAGCCCCTCGACGATGGCGGTCTTGCCCACGCCCGGCTCGCCCACCAGGACGGGGTTGTTGGCGCGGCGCTTGCCGAGGATGTCGAGCAGCTCTTCCACTTCCCGCTCGCGCCCGATCGCCGGGTCGAGCCGCGACTCGGCGGCGAGCGCCGTCAAGTTCCGCGAGAACGACGACAGCCAGGGGTAGACCCGCGGATCGAGCGAGTACGGCGTGAGCTGCGGCTGAGGCAAGAGCGGCGCGCGGAGCGCCGGCTCTTCTTCAGAAGGAGGCGGGACGGTGAGGACGCGCGCGGCGGATGTCTTCGGCGCAGGGGCGAGCGGCGCCGCCGCGCGCTGGGCGGGGGCCGCTTCCCTGCGCCGCGGGACGGCGCGCGTGAGATAGCCGAGAGCAACCGTGCGCAGCGAGGCGACCGGCGGGGCCGTCTTCTCGAGGAGCTGCGCCGCCGCCGAACGGGAGAGCCGCGTCAGGGCGACGAGCAGATGCAGGCCATCCGCGCTCTCGCTCCCGCAGTCGTCGGCGAGCTGCCGGGCCCGCTCCAGCGCCTGGGCGAACGACTCGACCGGCTCCGAAGGCGCCGACCCCAGGGCGCTCATCTCGGCCAGCACCTTGTCCTCGTCGCAGCCGCGCTCGCGCAAGAGCGAGTCCGCCGGTCCCGGCACGGTGAAGGTGGCGAGCAGGAGATGCGCCGTGCCCGCCGGCTGGCCGGCGTTCTTGGCGATGTCCTGCGCCTCCGCGGCGATCTGCGCCAGCTCTGCGGACTCGATGGCCATACCCGCCTTCACGGTGCCCCCGCCCTCCGGCTGCGGCACACGGCGCATCCTCTCCCAGCGAGATCGGCCGAGGCAAGCGCTCACTGGCCAGAAACGGTCAGGCCTTGCGGACGACGCGCCCCTTCGAGTCGACCTTGTACGACGGCGGCAGCGCGGCCTCGACCTTCGGCGTGTAGCCCTTCACGTCCCAGGGGGAATCGGCCAGGATTCCCGCCAGCGCCTCGCGCACGCGCGCGTTCGACTCCTGGTGCGCTTTCAAGAAATGCCGGATCAAAGGCTCGCGGCCAACCGGGTCCTGCTGTCTCGCGATCACTTCCGCCGCCGCGATCTGCACCTCGTCGTCCATGTCCTCGAGGAAAGGCAGGACCGCCGGCGCGATCTCCTTCGACCGGTGCTCGGCGAGGGCGTGCAGGAGCAGCACCTTCTTCTCCGGCACGCGGCTGTACTCGGCTGCGCACTTGTTCGACAGCTCGACGAGGAACTTCACCACCTCCTGCTCGGGCAAGAGATCGGCGAGCGCGCGCAACGGCCAGGAGATCTCGTCGCGCCCGAGGATGAACCGCTTCACCGCCGGCAGCGCCGTCGCTCCGGCCTCGACGATCAGCGCGCGCACCCGCGCCTTCTCCTCGTCGTCGGTGATGCCGGGGTCGATGCGGATGGTGAAGCGCATCAAGAGGGCCTCGACCGCCGCGTCGCTCTTGAGCGCGCCCAGCTCTTCGATGGCGCCCTGCCGGTTCTCCGGCGGCCCGTATTTCTCCGTGGCCTTCTTCTGCAGCCGCGCCACGCGCGCTTGCGGCCCGCCGCCGATGCCGAGCTTGTCGAGGAGGCCCATCAGAGCACCACGTCCTTGCGGACGTCGCCCTTGTAGAGCTTCTCCAGCGCGGCCGCCGCCTGGCGCGCCTCGGGCGAGTCTTCGGGCAGCACGATCTGCAGCACCACATAGAGATCGCCGCGCGGTGCTCCCGTCGCGCCCCCCTTGAGCGCCGGCAGGCCGCGCCCGCGAAGGCGGAGCTTGCGGCCGCTCTGCGATCGCGGCGGAATCTTCAGCCGCACCGGCCCCTCGAACGTCGGCGCGCTCACCTCCGCTCCGGCGAGAGCCTCCAGGACGGTGACGGGCAGATCGAGCAAGAGATCCCGCCCCTGCACGCGCACCATCGGATGCTCGCGCACGATGATGCGCAGGTAGAGGTCGCCGGGCTGTCCGCCGCGCTCGCCGGGGCTGCCCTGTCCGGGCAGCCGGACGCGGGAGCCGGTCTCGACCCCGGGCGGAATCTTCACCTTCAAACGCGCCGTCGTTCCGTCGGGCCTGGTGAAGGAGATCTCGCGCTCGGTCCCCAGCACCGCATCGCCCAGGTCGACCTCGACGCCCGCCTCGACGTCGTCGCCGTCGATCGGCTCGACCGCCGAGCGCCGCGCGCTCCCTTGCCGCCGGGCGAAGATGTCGCCGAACATCGAGGAGAGGTCCCCCGCATCGAATCCGCCGGTCTGGCTGCGGAAGTTGAAGCCCTCGAATCCCTCGAAGCCGCCAAAGCCCCCGCCGGCTGCCGCCTGCTCTTGCCAGGCCCTCGCCTGCCTCGCCTTCGTCTCGTCGAAGCCGGACCGCGTCGAGATCTCGCCGAATTCGTCGTAGAGGGCGCGCTTTTTCGGATCGCCCAGGATCTCGAAGGCCCCCGACACTTCCTTGAAGCGCTCCTCCGCCTTCTTGTCGCCCGGATTCATGTCGGGGTGCAGCTTCTTGGCGAGCTTGCGGTAGGTCTTCTTGATCTCCTCCGCGGTGGCCGTCTTGGGGACGCCGAGGACGGAGTAGGGATCCTTCAGGGGCATTGGGGCGGAGACCGTAACCACCGGCGCCAAAGTGGTCAACCAGCGGATTGACCCTTCGGCCACGCGCTCGTTACCATCCACTGGTGAGAACCGCCGCCGCCCTGCTCCTCTTCGCCTTCGCCGCCGGCGCGGAGGAGCGCCAGCTGGTCGACGAGGTGGTGGCGGTGGTCGACGCCCACTCGATCACGCTCTCGGAGCTGGCGGCCGAGACGCGCGTCCGGCTGGTGGCCGAGCGCGGGGCGATGGCTGCGAGCGGCGTCCTCGATCGGCGCATTCTCGCGGCGTCCTTGCGCCGCACCATCGAGGAGAGGGTTGTGCTCTCGGAAGTCGAACGGCTCAAGCTCTTCGATCTGGAGCGGAGCGAGGTAGAGGCGCTGCTCGCGCGGTTGCGCGGGCGCTTCGCCAGCCACTCCGAGTACGAGCAGTTCGCCCGCTCGATCGAGCTGACCGACGAAGAGATCGGCGCCATCCTCGCGCGCGAGCTGCGCGTCGGCCGCTATCTCGACAACCGCCTCAAGCTGGCGGCGCAGCTGCGCGACAGCGAGCTGGACGAAGCCGCTCACGGCCGGACCCTGGGCGCCTCCGACCGGGAGCAGCTCCGCGCCAGGCTGCAGCAGGAGAAGTACCAGCGGCTGCTACAAGAATTGCTCGCGGAGCTGCGCAAGCGCGCCACCGTGCGGGTGCTCGATCCGCTCGACAGCGGCGAGGATCGCGTCATCGCCCAGCCGCCTTTGCCGGGGAAGGCAGGCTAGATGGCGGTCCGCGCGCGCGCAAGGCTGGAAATCCGCAGGATGCGGCCGGACGATCTCGACGACGTCATGCTCATCGAGCGCGCCGCTTTCCGCCATCCCTGGTCGCCGGAGCTGTTCCGCCGCGAGCTGGAGCACGACTGGAGCACCATCCTCGTGGCGGTCGAGCCGCTCACCAGCGCACCCAGGGGAACCGAGCGGATCATCGGCTTCCTCATCTACTGGCTGGTCCACGACGAAGTGCACGTCCTCAACGTCGCGGTGACGCCGGAGCATCGGCGCAAAGGCGTGGCGCGCATGCTGATGGGCGAGACCGAGCGGCGCGCGCAGCAGGCCGGCGCCTCGCTGATGACGCTGGAGGTTCGCCGCTCCAACCAGCCGGCGCTCGAGCTCTACCGCGAGTTCGACTACCGCGCGGTCGGCGTGCGGCCCAACTACTACGTCGACGAAGGCGAGGACGCCATCGTCATGGTCAAGGAGATGAAGCGGCCTCGCTGACGTTCGCTGCGCGACGGACGCGGCCTCGCCCGCATTTGCCTCGCGCCGCTCCTATGGTTGGGCTGCGGCATGCCCCCCAATCCTGGACGCCGCGACGTTCTCGTCGGCGGAATCGCCTCCGCCATCGGTCTCGGGCTCCTCGATGGCTGCGCCACCGTGCCGACCGCACCGGCGGCGGCGGCCCCGAGCGACCTCGTCGACCTTTCCCTCGAGGTGAACGGCCAGCGCCGTGCGCTGCGCATCGATCCGCGCACGACGCTGCTCGATCTCTTGCGCGAGAACCTCGGCCTCACGGGCGCCAAGAAGGGCTGCGACATGGGCCAGTGCGGCGCCTGCACGGTGCTGGTCGACGGACAGCGGATCGATTCCTGCCTGGCGCTTGCGCTGCAGGTCGAGGGTCGCAAGGTGACCACCATCGAGGGCCTGGCGCGCGGTGAGGAGCTGCATCCGATGCAGGCCGCCTTCATCGAGGAGGACGCCTTTCAGTGCGGCTACTGCACTCCCGGGCAAATCCTCTCCGCGGTCGCGCTGCTCGCGGAAGGCGTCGCGGACAGCGACGGCGCCATCCGCGAAGGGATGAGCGGCAACATCTGCCGCTGCGGCGCGTATCCGAACATCTGTGCGGCGGTGCGCCGCCTGCGCGGGAGGGGCTGATGCGCCACTTCAGCTACCAGCGCGCAGCGAGCGTGGAGGATGCAGTCCGAGCAGGGCCGGGCGCGGCCTTCCTCGCCGGTGGGACATCGCTCGTCGATCTGATGAAGCTGGAGGTGCTCAATCCCTCGCGCCTGGTGGACGTCTCGCGGCTGGATTTGCGCGGCATCGAGGCGCGGCCCGACGGCCTGCGGATCGGCGCTTGCGCGACCAACAGCGAAGTCGCCGCGCATCCAGAGGTGAAGCGGCGCTTCCCGGTGCTCTCCGAGGCGCTGCTCTCCGGCGCCTCGCCGCAATTGCGCAACGTCGCCACCGTCGCCGGCAACCTGATGCAGCGGACGCGTTGCGCCTACTATCGAGACCTGGCCACGGCTTGCAACAAGCGCGAGCCGGGCTCCGGATGCGCGGCCCTCGAGGGTTGGACGCGCATGCACGCCATCCTCGGCGGAAGCGAGCGCTGCATCGCGCTGCATCCCTCGGACATGTGCGTGGCGATGGCGGCGCTGCAGGCGGTCATCCACGTGCGCGGGCCAAACGGGGATCGCGACATCCCCTTCGGCGATTTTCATCTCTTGCCCGGCGACCATCCCGAACGAGAGTTCGCGCTGGAGCCCGGCGAGCTGGTGCTCTCGGTCTTCATCCCCTTCTCCGCGGCGGGGATGCGCTCGCGCTACGTCAAGGTGCGCGACCGCGCCTCGTATGCCTTTGCGCTCGCTTCTTGCGCGGCCGGGCTGGAGATCGCCTCGGGAAAGATTCGCGCCGCCCAGCTGGCGCTCGGCGGGGTCGGCACGAAACCGTGGCGCGTGCCGGAAGCGGAGCAGGCGCTGCAGGGGCAGTCGCCGGAGCGTGTCGCCTTCCAGCGCGCGGCGGAGATCGCCGTGCGCGGAGCGCAGACGCGGCGGGACAACGCCTTCAAGATGGAGCTGGCCCGGCGCACGGCCGTGCGCGCGCTCACGCTGGCGGCGGAGGGGGCATGAAGAACATCGGCGATCCGCTGCCGCGCGTCGACGGCCCCGCCAAAGTGACGGGCGCCGCGCGCTACGCCTACGAATGGCAGGTGCCGGGCATGGCCTACGCGGTCCTGGTCACGAGCAACACCGCGCGCGGCCGGGTGCTGGAGGTCGACGCCTCCGCCGCGACACGCGAGCCAGGCGTCCTTGCCGTGCTCACACCGCAGAACGCAATGCGCCTGCCGGGGCCGACGCAGGGAGAACCGCCCGACCGCGTCGTGCAAGCGCTGCAGGACGATCGCGTCTACTTCAGCAACCAGCCGGTCGCTGTGGCGGTCGCAGACACCTTCGAGCGGGCCGTCCACGCCGCGCTGATGGTCCGGATCCGCTCCGAGCCGGCCCGCCATACCGTGCGCCTCGAGGACGAGCTGGCCAACGCCGTCCCGCATGATCTCATCGCGGGAGGCCGCTCCATCCCCGCCGACGAGGCCCGCGGCGACGTCGCGCGGGGCCTGCGCGAGGCGGATGCGCGCGTCGAGCAGACGTACGAGACTCCGCCCGAGACGCACAACCCGATGGAGCCGCACGCGACCGTCGCGGTCTGGGAGGCTCCCGACCGGCTCACGGTCTACGACTCGACGCAGTGGGTCTTCGCCGTGCAGCGCAAGCTCGCTCGCGCCTTCGCGATGCCGAAAGAGAACGTGCACGTCATCGCCAAATTCGTCGGAGGCGCCTTCGGCAGCAAGGGCTCACCCTGGTCGCACGTCCTGCTCACGGCGATGGCGGCGAAGCAGGTGGGGCGGCCGGTGAAGCTCGCGCTGATGCGGCCGCACATGTTCGGCATGGTGGGCGGGCGGCCGCACACGCGCCAGAAGCTCGCGCTGGGCGCGCGCAAGGACGGCCGCCTCACCGCGCTGTCGCACCAGAGCGCCTCGGCCACCTCGCGTTTCGACGTCTTCGTCGAAGGATGCGCCCTGCAGGCGCGGCACCTCTACGCCTGCCCCAACATCGAGAGCAAGCATCGCATCGTCCGGCTCGACATCGGCACGCCCACCTTCATGCGCGCGCCGGGGGAGGCGAGCGGCAGCTTCGCGCTGGAGTCGGCGCTCGACGAGCTGGCGGTCGCGCTCGACCTCGATCCGCTCGAGCTGCGCCTCAAGAACCATGCGGAGAAAGATCCGATCGAGGACCGGCCCTTCTCCAGCAAGTCGCTGCGCGCCTGCTACGCCGAGGGCGCACGCCGCTTCGGCTGGGAGAAGCGATCGGCGCGGCCGCGCGCGCAGACGCGCGAGGGGATGCTGGTGGGAATGGGCATGGCCACCGCGGCCTATCCGGGCAACTTCGCCCCGGCCCAGGCGCTCGCGCGCATGAACGCGGACGGCACCGCGCTCGTGCAGAGCGGCATGCTCGAGGTGGGCAACGGCGCCTATACGGTAATGAGGCAGGTGGCAGCCGACGCGCTCGGCCTTCCCGTCGAGAAGGTGCGCTTCGATCTGGGCGACAGCACCATGCCCGAGGCGCCCATCACGGCTGGCTCGATCTCGACCGCGAGCGTCGGCTCCGCGGTCCTCCTCGTCTGCCGCGCGCTTCGCCAGCGGCTCGAACAGATGGGAGCGAGCGGCGCCGCCTCCTACGCGGAGGTCGTCCAGCGGGCGGGCGGCGCTCCCATCGAGGAGCGGAGCAAGGCCGCGCCGGGCGAGGAGCGCAAACGCTACACGATGCTCGGCCACGGCGCGCAGTTCGCGGAGGTGCTGGTCGATCCCGAGCTGGGGATGGTGCGCGTCGCGCGGCTGGTCGGCGCCTTTGCCTGCGGCCGCGTGCTCAATGCTCGGCTGGCTCGCAGCCAGCTGATGGGCGGCATGGTCTGGGGAATCGGCATGGCGCTGCACGAGCACAGCGTCTACGACGAGAAGCTGGGCCGCATCATCTCGCGCGACCTCGCCGACTATCACGTGGCGTCCAATGCCGACGTGCAGTCGATCGAGCCCATTCTCGTCGAGGAGGAGGACACCGTGGTCGATCCCGCCGGGGTCAAGGGCATGGGCGAGATCGGCACGTGCGGTGCGGCGGCAGCGATCGCGAACGCCGTCTTCAATGCGACCGGCAGGCGAATCCGCTCGCTGCCGATCACGCCCGACAACCTGCTCTGAATGGTGCGCGACCGCTGGCGCCATCAGCGGCGCTTGCCCTCGCGTTCCCGAAGCGCTGCGGTCACGTCGGCGAGGCCCAGGCCGTGCGACTGCAAGAGCACGAGCGCGTGATAGAGCAGGTCGGCCGCTTCCTCGGCGATCTCCTCCTTCTTGCCGCGCAAAGACGCAGTGATCAGCTCGGCGGCCTCCTCGCCGATCTTCTTGTGCCGGAGCACTTCGTCGGCGAAGAGCTTCGCGGTGTACGAACCCTTCGGCGGATCGATCTTCCGCGACCGCAGCACGGCTTCGAGCGCCGCGAGAGTCTCGCCCGGCGCGGGGGGCGCGTCTTGCAGCACCTCGAAGAAGCAGGAGCGCGCGCCGGTGTGGCAGGCGGGCCCGGCTGGATCGACGCGGACCAGCACCGCATCGCGATCGCAGTCGAGCCGCACGGCCTTGACCGCCTGGGTGTTGCCGCTGGTCGCGCCCTTGACCCACAGCTCTTTGCGGCTGCGGCTGAAGAAGGTGGCCTTGCCGGTGGCGAGCGTCTGCTCGAGCGCCTCGCGGTTCATCCAGGCGAGCATGAGCACCTCGCCGCTCGATGCGTCCTGCACGATGGCGGGCGCGAGCCCCTCCTGATCGAATTTGAGATTCACGCCGGCCACCGCATGGGGAATCCGCGCGCCGCGCACTGCTCCTTCACTTCGCCGATCGAGAGCGAGCCGAAATGAAAGACCGACGCCGCCAGCGCCGCGGCTGCGCCGGCGGCGAACGCCTCGGCAAAGTGCTCCGCCTCTCCCGCGCCGCCGCTGGCGATGACCGGGACCGGCACCGCCGCCGTCGCGACCCGCAACATCTCCAG
The DNA here is from genome assembly GCA_005879315.1 of Deltaproteobacteria bacterium. GTDB lineage: Bacteria > Myxococcota > Myxococcia > Myxococcales > 40CM-4-68-19 > 40CM-4-68-19. Next base: position 25,130 of record VBLC01000036.1, read on the forward strand.
CGCGAAGCCGCGCCTCGTGCCGTCGTGGTCGATGCTGGTGAGCAGGATCTCTCCAGCGCCGCGGTCGACGGCTTCGCGCAACCAGTCGATCAAGTCGCGGCCGGTGCTGCGCGTGCCGCCGTGCGAGCGCACTTCCCAGCCAGGGCCGCGCGCCTTTGCGTCGATGGCGACCATCGCGCTCTGCGAGCCGGCCATCTGCGCCACCGCCGTGATCAGCGACGGGTCGGAAAGGGCGGCGGTGTTCATCGAGACCTTGTCGGCTCCGGCGCGCAGCAATGCCTCGGCCTCCGCTGCGCTGCGAACGCCGCCGCCGACAGCGAAAGGAATGGCCAGCTCTCGCGCCACCCGCTCGACCAGCTGCACGAGCGTGCCGCGCGCCTCGAGCGAAGCGCTGATATCGAGAAAACAGACCTCGTCGGCGCCCGCTGCGCCATAGGCGCGGGCCTGCTCGAGGGGATCGCCGGCGTCGCGCAGCGCGGCGAAGTTGACGCCCTTGACGACGCGGCCGTCCTTGACGTCGAGGCAGGGGATGATCCGGCGCGTCAGCACGGCCCCTCCAGCACCGCCTGGCCTTCGCGGATGGTGAAGCGGCCCTCGTAGAGCGCGGTACCGGCGATCGCTCCCGCGAAGGTGTGCAGTCCTGCCGCCGCCAGCACGCGCAGGTGCGAGAGATCTCCTGCGCCGCCCGAGGCGATCAGGTGCGCGCCGGGTGCGGCCTGGGTGACGGCGCGCAACAAGGCGAGATCGAATCCCTCCAGCGTGCCGTCGCGCGAGACGGCGGTGACCACCATCCAGCGCACGCCCTGCGCGGCCAGCTCCGCGGCCAGCTCTCGCGCCGCGGGCCCGCGCGCCTCGGTCCAGCCGCGGGTGGCGGCGCGGCCCTCCTTGATGTCGAGTCCGCAGGCGACGCGATCGACCCCGAACTTTTCCACGGCATCGCCGGCCAGCGCGGGTTTTTCTACCGCGGCGGTGCCGAGGATGATCCGGCCGGCGCCGGCGTGCAGCGTCTCTTCGGCCGCCTGCAAGGTGCGGATGCCGCCACCCACCTGCACCAGCGCGGGAGCGACCGAGGCGACGATCCTCTCGATCAGCTTCGCCTGCCTCTTGCCGCCGAACGCCGCGTCGAGATCGACCAGGTGCAATTCGGAGGCGCCCTGCTCGACGAACTGCCGCGCCTGCGCTGCAGGGTCCTCGCTGTAGATCTTGTAGTGCTTCCGCTCGCCGCGCAGCAGCCGCACCGCTCGGCCCTCGAGCAGATCGATGGCGGGATAGAGCCGCGGGATCACCTCCGGCCCTCCGGCATGGCGAGGAAACGCCGCAAGAGCGCCTCGCCGTCGCGGGCGCTCTTCTCCGGATGGTACTGCACTCCGTGTAGCGTGCCGCGGCCCACCACCGCCGCGATGCGCACCGGCCCGTGCTCGACGATTGCCCGCGTCACTTCGGCGGGCGCCTCGCAGCGGTAGGAATGGGCGAAATACGCCCAGCCCGAAGGCCAGAGCGGACTCTCGCTCACGGACTTGAGCCGCTGCCAGCCGATGTGCGGGATGGCCACTCCCGCCGGCAGCTTCGTCACGCGCCCGGGAAAGAGGCCCAGACCTTCGCGCTTGCCGTCCTCCTCGCCCTCCTCGAAGAGAATCTGCATGCCGAGGCAGATGCCCAAAACCGGCGCGCCGCGCGCGAGCGCGTCCTGCAGCGCGCTCTTGAAGCGGGCGGCCCGCTCCATTCCCAGGCCGAATGCGGCGACGCCGGGCAGGACGATACGCGGCGCCCGCGCGATCGCGGCCGGGTCGTCCGAGAGCTGCGGGTCGGCTCCGGCGCGGACCAGCGCCTGCAGCACCGAGCCGAGATTGCCGAGGCCGAGATCGACGACGGCGACGTTCACGGTCGCGCTCCATCATCGAGCGGGTTCACAGGACCCCTTTGGTGCTCGGCACCGTCCCGGCGATGCGTGCGTCGAGCGCAGCCGCCTGCCGCAGCGCGCGGGCGAAGGATTTGAAGATCGCTTCCGTGCCGTGGTGGAAGTCGCGGCCGGTGAGCAAATCGATGTGCACGTTGGCCCGCGTCTTGTCGGCCAGGGCCTTGAAGAATCCCTCGAGGACGCTGAGGTCCATCGCGCTGCGCGGGCCCTGGTCGAGCGAGACGTTCCAGTGCAGGAAGCTGCGGCCGGAGAGATCGATCACGCTGCGCGCCAGCGCTTCGTCGAGGGGAAAATAGAAGCAGCCGGCGCGGGCGATGCCGGCGCGATCGCCCAGCGCCTGATCGATGGCGCTCCCCAGCGCGATGCCGGTGTCCTCGACGGTGTGGTGCTGATCGATGTGCAGATCGCCCTTGCAGGTGATGCGCGCGTCGAAAGCGGCGTGCTTCGCCAGCGTCTCGAGCATGTGGTCGAAGAAGGGAACGCCGGTCGAGACCTGCGCCTCGCCGCGGCCGTCGAGCTCGATCTCGACAGAAAGCTCCGTCTCCTTGGTCTTGCGCTCGACCAGGCCCCTGCGGCTCATGCGTTCGCTCCTCTGCCGGTCTCCATCAAGAGGCGGGAGAGCACGCGGCTGGTGTCGCCGGGCGCCTCGACGTGGGCGTAGATGATCGGAGCGCCGCGGTCCTGCGCCGCGCGCGAGGCCGAGACGTCGTCGGCGGTGTCGCCGATGAAGAGCACCTGCGAGCCGCGCGGCGCGCCTTTGAGGAGCTCGTGGCAGAGCCAGACGAGCCCGGCCGGGTCGGGCTTGCGGGGGCGGCCATCGGCCACCCAACAGAGCGCGTCGGGAACCTTCAGCTGGCAGAGCGCCTGCGCCAGTCGCGCCTCGCCGGGATTGCGGCCGGTGTAGAGGGCGAGCGGGAACTTCTGCGCGACTGCCTCGAGCAGCGCCAGGTCGGGGAGCACCTTCTCGTTCTGCCACATCCCGCGCTCGGGCGCGTCGGCGAGCGCTTCCTCTGCGTCGAATCCGAACAGCTCGCGGCATCTGTCGCCGCCGTAGAGCGCGCCGCAGAGGCGGGCGATCTTCGCTTGCGGGAGATCGACGTCCGGATGGCGGGCGAAGAGCGCCTCGACGCCGCGGCCCTCCGCAGGGCGGAGGAATTCCTCGAGCGGCGGCGCCCGGCCGGTGACGCGCAGAGAGAGGAGCAGGGCGATGGCGCGGGCCATTTCCCAGTCGTCGTTGAAGCCGCCCGCGGATTTGAAGGTCGGGATCTCCCGCTCGCGGTCGAACGGAACTGCGCGCGCCTTCGCCTCGCCCACCAGTGGCGCGATTGCGCGGCGGGCCGCTTCCTCGGCGACCGCGTGGTAGCTGGCGCGCGCGTCGAGAAGCACCCCGTCGACGTCGAGGATCAGTCCACGCACCGAGCCGAGCGTGAAACTCACGGCGCGACCTCGGCTCGCAGCGCGGCGAGGAAGGCATCGTTCTTTTCGGGCGCGCCGATGCTGACCCGGAGAGCGTGCTCGAGGCTCTTCGCGTTCGAGACGTTGCGGATGAGCACGCCGCGGCGGAAGAGCGCCGCGTGCAGCTCGGCGGCCGGCTTTCTCGACTGCTCGAAGAGGATGAAGTTGGCGCCCGACTCGTGCACGGTGAAGTGCAGCTCGCGCAGCGCCGCCGCCATCCGCTCGCGCTCTCGAGCCACCAGGCGCGTGCGCTCGGCGATCAGCTCGGGACGCTTGATCAGCTCGCCCGCCACCAGCGAAGTCACCGCGCTCAAGTTGTAGGGCAGCTGCACCTTGCGCAGCTCGGCGCAGAGCGAGGGAGCGCCGAGCAGGCAGCCGCAGCGCAGGGCGGCGGCGGCCATCGCCTTGGAGAAGGTGCGGAAGAGAACGAGGCGCGGATGGTCGCGCAAGAGCGGCGCGAAGTCCTGCCCGCAGAAATCGCGATAGGCCTCGTCGATGCCCACCAGGCAGGGCGCGGCTTCGCAGAGCAGCGCGACCTGATCGAGCGAGAGCGTCGTGCCGGTGGGATTGTTGGGCGAGCCGATGAGGATCAGCTTCGCCTTCTGCGCCTGCGCCGCGAGCTCCGGGACAAAAAAGCGGAACCTCCCGTCCTCGCCACGCAGGGAGACCTCGACGACGCGCGCGCCCAGCGCCGAGGCCTGCAGCGAGTACAAGGCGAAGGAGGGCGAAGCGACCACCACGGTGTCGCCCGGCTCGAGGCAGGCGAAGAGCAGGAGCTGGAGCAGCTCGTTCGATCCGTTCCCCACCAGTGCGCCGGCCGGGTCGTGGCGGTAGAGCTGGGCCAGGTCCGCCGCCAGACGCGCTCCGTCGGTGATGGGATATTTCGACCAGTCGGAAGCGCGGATGCGCGCGCTCAATTCGCGCTTGAGCTCGTCGGGAAGATCGTGCGGGCTCTCGTTGAGATGCAGCCCGACCGCGGCCGGATCGCGGGGCGGACCATAGGCGGCGAGCGGCCGCACCGTGGCGCGCACGAAGCTCTCCGGCGCGCGCTGGCTCATTTGGAGGAGCCGCCTTTGCCGGCGCCGCGCGCTGCCCGAAGGGCGTAGCGTTCGAGCCGGACCTCGACTGCGCGGGCGTGGCCGTGCAAGCCCTCGGCGTGGGCGACCGTTTCGATCGCGTGCGCGTCGGCAGCGAGCTGCTCAGGCCCGTACTCGATGATGGTCTGGCGGCGGAAGAAGTCGGCCACGCCGAGCCCGGAGGCGAAGCGCGCCGTTCCACTCGTGGGCAGGGTGTGGTTGGGACCGGCGAGATAATCGCCGACCGGAACCGGCGAATGGTGGCCGAGGAAGACGGCGGCCGCGCGCCGCACTTTGGGGAGGGCCGCGGCGGCATCTTCGACGAGCAGCTCGAGATGCTCGGGCGCCAGCTCGTCGGCAAAGGCGAGGGCTTCGTCGAGATCGCGCGCGACCACTGCGGCGCCTCGCGCCTGCAGCGACTGGGCCGCGACCGGATTCGGATGGGCTTCCAGCTCCCGCCCCAGGGCCTGCGCCGTCTTCTCCGCCAGCGCCGCGTCGGGTGTCACCAGGAGCGCGAGCGCGAGCGGGTCATGCTCGGCCTGGGCGATCAGGTCGGCCGCGATCTGGAGCGGATCGGCGCTGGAGTCGGCGACGATGACCACTTCCGTCGGGCCGGCAAGCGAGTCGATGCGCACCTCGCCCGAAAGCTGCCGCTTCGCCTCAGTGACGTAGGCGTTGCCGGGGCCGACGATGACGTCGGCGCGCGGCACGGTCTGCGTCCCCAGCGCCAGCGCGGCGATGGCCTGCGCCCCTCCGGCGAGAAGGATGCGCGTCGCGCCTGCGATGCGCGCGGCGGCCGCGACTTCGGGAAGGATGCTCCCGTCGCGCCGGGGAGGTGTGGCGACGATGACGTCGGCAACGCCAGCCAGACGCGCCACCGAGGCCGTCATGATCACCGTCGAGGGATAGGCGGCGCGGCCGCCGGGGACGTAGCAAGCGGCGCGCTGCAGCGGCACGCTGAGGCAGCGGACCACGCCGCCTTTGGCGAGCTGGATCTCATACGAGCCGGGCAGCTGCGGAGCATGAAATGCGCGCACCCGCGCATGGGCGAGCTCGAGCGCAGCGCGGACCTGGGGCGGACATTGCCCGGCGAGCGCGTCCCAGCGCGCGCCGTCGAGAAAGAGGGAGTCGAGCCGCGCGCCGTCGTACTTCTCGGTCAGCTCGCGCACGGCCGCATCGCCCCGCGCACGGACGTCCGCGATGATCGCCGTCACCGCCGGGGGCACGGAAGAGGCGATGAGCGCCGAGGCGCGCAGGCCTGCCGCTTCCGCATCGCCGGCGCGAAGAATGCGGATCATCCGAGCGCCTCCAGAAGCGGCAAGAGCTCCTCCACCTTCAGCCGATAGGCGGCGCGATTGACGACCAGCCGCGCGCTGACCGCCAGGAGCTCCGCGGCGATCACCAGCCCGTTCTCCTCCAGCGTCCGCCCGGTCTCGACCAGGTCGACGATCGCGTCGGTCAGGCCGCAGACCGCAGCCAGCTCCACCGAGCCGGAGAGATGGACGAGATCGACGGGCACACCACGCTGGCCGAACCATCTCGCGCTCAGGCGCGGGTACTTGGTCGCCACCCGCAGCGAGCGGCCCAGCTCGACTCCCAGGCTCGGCCGCGCGGCAGCCAGGCCATCCTGCGCAGCTTCTTCCGCCACCTTGCTGCCGCGCGGAGCGGCCAGGCAGAGACGGCAGTTGCCGAAACCGAAATCGACCGGCGCGAGCAGATCGGCCGCCGACTCGAGCACCTGATCGAGGCCGCAGACGCCCAGGTCGGCGGTGCCCCGCTCGACGTAGAGCGGGACGTCGGAATCCTTGAGGATGACGAAGCGCGCGCTGGCGCCGGCCGGGACGATGAGCCGCCGCGTCGACGCGAGATCCTCCTCGGGCGTGATGCCGGCGCGGGCGAAGCGCTCCAGTGCCGGCCGTTGCAACCTTCCCTTTGGGAGCGCGACGGTGAGCATCACGTCTCCAGAAGCGGCGCGAGCGCGTCGAGATCGAGGGAGAAACCGACGGCCGGCCGCGGATCGCCGAAACGCCCCAAGAGGCTGTCGTAGCGGCCGCCGCCGCCGACCGGCCGCGGCGAGCCGGGCGCGTAGAGATTGAAGACGATGCCGGTGTAGTAGCCGAGGCCGCGCACTTCGCCCAGATCGATCTCCAGATCTCCTCTGGCGAGGCGGAGGGTGGCTCCGATGCGCTGCAGGGCGGCGCGCGCCTCCTCGCTCGGCGCCAGCGACTCCGCTTGCGCGAGGAGCTGCGCGGCCTGCGTCTGCGGCCGGGGCGGCTGCGCGAGCATGAGAATGGCTTTTCGAGCCGGACCGTCCGCCACCTCGCGCTCGCAGAGCGAGCGGAGCATGGGCAGGTCCTTGCGATCGACGGCGTCGCTCAGCGCCCGCGCCAGCCGCTCCGAGGCGCCCGCGGCCTGCACCAGCGCAGCGAAATAGCCCATCGTGCCCAGCGAAATGCGCGCCGAGCGGAGGCCGAGGGCGCTCATCGCAGCGGAGGCGAGCGAGAGGATCTCGGCGTCGGCCTCGGGTCCCGCCGCGCCCACCAGCTCGCAGCCGGCCTGGAGCCGCTCGTAGACTGGCCCGCTGTCAGGAGCGATCCGCCGCACCACGCTCCCGCGGTAGTAGAGCCGCAGCGGCGACATCCCCGAGAGCCTGGTCGCGGCGATGCGCGCCACCTGCGCGGTGAAGTCGGCGCGCAGCGCGATCAGCCGCCCGCCGCGGTCGAGCGCGCGGAAGGCTTCCGGACCGAAGACGTCGGCGCTCTCGATGGCGGGAGGGATGACCTCGGCGTAGTGCGCGGCTTCGAAGACGCGGCAGAGCGCGGCCTCGCAGCGGCGCAGCCGGCGGGCCGCCTCGAAGAGCAGGTCCTGGGTGCCGGGCAGCGGAGCGGCAGGCTGTTGTCCGTCGGCGGGCATGAAGGCGGCATTGTAACTGAGAGGAGCGCAGGCTCGCAGCGAAGGGCGCGGCGATTCCGTCGCGGTTTGGACCTCGCGCGCTGATGAGATGCGCTCTAGTCTCTCGCGCGTGGCTCTCCTCTACCGCCTGCTCCGGCCGCTCTTCTTCTTGCTCGACGCGGAGCTGGCTCACTCGCTGGTGGCCGCCTTTCTCTGGCTCTGGGCGCGGGTCTGGCCGCGGCCGCGGCGTCGGGCGCTGCTGGCGCAGAAATTGTGGGGCCTCGACTTCCCCACGCCGGTCGGGCTGGCCGCGGGCATGGACAAAGGGCAGATCCTCGCGCCCGCCTGGTTCCGGCTCGGCTTCGGCTTCGTCGAGATCGGCACCATCACGCCGCGGCCGCAGCCGGGAAACCCCAAGCCGCGCCTCTTCCGGCTGCGCGAGCAGGGCGCGCTCGTCAACCGGATGGGCTTCAACAACGACGGCGCCGAGAGGACCGCCGCCCGCCTGCGCCGCCTGCCTCGGCAGCCCGGCCCGATCCTGATCAACATCGGCCGCAACAAGGAGACGCCGAACGAGCGCGCCGCCGACGACTACCTGACTGCCTTTCGCGCCCTCGCGCCGCTCGCCGACGGCGTGGTCATCAACGTCTCGAGCCCGAACACTCCCGGACTCCGCGACTTGCAGGCCGACATCGGCTCCTTGGTCAAGGCCATCGTCGCGGCGCGGACGGGGCAGATGCCGGTCCTGGTCAAGCTCTCCCCGGACGAGGACCGGCCGGAAGAGATCGCCGAAGCAGCCGTCGCCGCCGGCGCCGACGGCATCGTCGCCACCAACACGACGATCGATCCTGCAGGACGAGAGACGGGCGGACTCTCCGGCGCGCCGCTCAAGGAGAAGGCATTGCGAGCCTGCGCGCGCATCTACCGCCAGGTGGGCAGGCGCGTTCCCATCATCGGCGTGGGCGGCATCGCCAGCGCGGAGGATGCCTACGCGCGCATCCGCGCAGGCGCCTCGCTCGTCGAGATCTACACGGCGCTCGTCTACCAGGGTCCGCGCGCCGCGCGCGACATCTCAGAGGGCCTCGCGCGCCTGCTCGCGCGCGACGGCCTGTCGCTCGGCGAAGCGGTCGGCCGCGACGCCTGAGAGCGAACCGAAGAGGATCCGCGCCGCCGCCATCACCGCGAGGGCAATGCCCAGCCCGATGAAGATGTCGATCAGGTAGTGATGATTGAGATAGACGGCGGCGAAGCAGATGAGCAGGAAATAGGCGATCGCCACCAGGCGGAACCTGCGCAGATGCCAGCCATAGACCATGGCGAGGAACGGATAGACCACGTGCAGGCTGGGGATCGCGCCGAACACGTCCGCGCTCTTGCCGTAGAAGCCGCGCATGATGGGCAGGCCGACGAGCGTATCGAAGCGGAGAGCTCCGGCGGCGGAAGCGCGCACGCTCATGTCCACCGCGAAGCCGTGGTCGGTCACGTACCAGGGCGGGGCGGCCGGATAGATGTAGTAGCAGCTGAAGCCGATGAAGTTGGCGATGACGAAGATCCAGGTGAAGCGCACGCCGCGCCGCTCCTCGCCGGTGAGCAAGAAATAGATGCTGAGGACGATGCATTCGCCGATGAAGAAGAGGGGCGTGTAGGCGAGCCCGCAGATGAAATCGAGCGCCGCGCTGGTGTGCTGCTGGAACCATTCGTTCGGGGTCTGGCCGTGGATGCCGAAGAAGCGCAGGTCGAAGTCGTACGGCTCGCGCACGTGGATGATGGGCGAGCGGATGTAGTCCTCGTACCAGCGCATCGAGTCGTAGACGAGGCCGTAGAGCAGATAGGGAAGACCGATCCTGGCGATGCGGCGGCTGCTCTCGCTCCACAGAGAGAGCGCGAGCGCGAGGGCGACCAGGAGGAGATGCTCCGGCCCCAGCCCGCCCAGCGCGAGAAGGACCGCGAGATAGACGGTGCCGAAGATCGGCACCCAGACGGTGAAGAACTTCGGCGCGGCGCGGATCTGTTCCGGATGGGGCCGCAGATCCATCACGCCTCCTGCAGCACCGCCGCGCGCCGCTGCCGCAGGGAGAGGACCGCCGGAAGGGCGAAGAGCGCCGCCGAGAGGCAGGTCACTTCGCCCACCACGGCGGTGAGCCCGAAGCTCTGGATGGCCTGGTTGTCGGCGGTCACCAGCGTAGCGTAGCCGATGATGGTGCTGAGCGAGCAGAGCGCCACCGCGCCGCCGGAGGAGGCCAGCGCCTCTTCCACGGTGCCGGCCTGTCGATAACGTTGGTAGAGATTGACAGCGTAATCGACGCCGATTCCAAAGGTGATCGGCAAGACTGCAAAATTGACGAAATTCAGCTTGAGCGAGAGCAGCGTCATCGCTCCTGCCATCCAGAGGACGCCGAGCGTGAGCGAACCCACCACCCAGCCGGTGTCGCGCCAGCTGCGCATGATGAGAAAGGTGAGCAAGGCGACCGCGAGAAAGCTCAGCGAGGCGGTGAGCGCGCCATCGTTGGTGATGGCCGCGACGATCTCGGTGGTGAGGACGATCTGCCCGGCGATGCGCGCCGCCGGGTCGGCTTTCAGCGCCGCCTCGCGAACCGCGCGCGTATGGGCCATCTGCGCCTTGCCGTTGGACGCGTCGGTCGCGAGCGTCGGATAGACGAGCACGATGCGCCCGCGCTGGCCGTCCTTCTCGACGAAAGCCCGGGTGAGCCGGTCGGGAACGTCCGCGAACTGGACCGGCTCGAGCCGGGTCTTCTCGCGCAGCCGCCGCACCTCGGGCGAGAGCTCGCTGCGCGGCCGCTTGTCGAGAAGCGAGAAGATCTCGCGCAACAGCTCGAGCTTCTGCGGCTGCTTCGGGGGAAGGAACGACTGCAGTGTGAGAACCGAGTCGATGGTGCCCGAAGGCCCCTCCTGGTCCTTCTCCTTCTCCATCGCCGTCGCCACCGCCTGCGCGCTCGAGGTCGAGTCGGTGAGCACCACGGTCGGCGTCTGGTAGGACTGCAAGACCGCATCGACATGCTTGTCCCAGAATGCCGCGCCCTGGGTGAGCCCGGACCGGCTGCCCAGCTTGCGGAAGTCGTACTGGATGGGGTCCTCGGCGAACTTCACCGCGGCATAGACGGAGCCGAGCGCGAGCACGGCCGTGAGGACGACCGGCAGCGCCGGCTTCTTCAGCAACAGCTGCCCGTAAGGCCCCGCCACCCAGCCCACCGCGCGCCCGTTGCGCCGCGAAAGATTGCGGAAGGGCCAGTAACGTTCCTGCAGGACGATGAGCGGCGGCATGAGCGCATAGGTGGCGGTCCAGCAGAAGAGCATGCCGAAGAAGCCCATGAAGGCGAATTGATTGAAGCCGCGGAAGCTGACCACGCCGAGCGATCCGTAGCTCGCCGCAGCCGCGGAGCTGGCCGCGAACGTCGCCACCCAGGTGGTGCGCAGCGCGACCGGCAGCGCCTTGTCCGCTGCGCTGCCATTGCGCCGCTCCTCGATGTATCGGGCGAAAAGGATGATGCCGGCATTGATGCCGTTGCCGACGATGATGCTGCCGAGAAAAGCCGTATTTGGATTCAGATAGTGAATGACGCCACGGGAGAGAGCGAAGGTGAGCGAGACGCCGGTGAAGAGTGGCAGGACGAGGAGCGGCACCGCCCGCAGCGTGCGGTAGTACGCGACCAGCGCCAGGCCCACCAGCAGGAGCACCAGCGCGCTCGACACCAGCAGATCCCTCACCAGTGCCTGCTGCGCCTCGATGACGCCTTTCACCTCGCCGCCGTAACCGATGCGGATGCTGGGATGGAAGCTCTTTGGGTCGAGCCCGCGCACGGCGGTGTCGACGGCCTCGAAGATGCGCTCGTCTTCGGTCAGGCCCACGGCTGCTCCGGGCGGAGAGATGAGCATCACCAGCGTGTGTCCGCCCTCGCCCGCGAGATAGCCGTCGGGAAAGCGATCGACGCGCGAATAGGCAGACTTGATCCGGCCCACCATCTCCTCGAACGTCGGCCCTGGCGCGGTCTCCGCCTCGTCGGCGATCTCGACCAGCAGCGGATTTGCCTGGGCCAGCCGCGCGCGCAGCGCATCGCGCGCCATCTGCAGATCGCGGAGGTCGGCGTAGAGCGCGCCGTGGCGGTCGAGGAACTCCCTCTCCGCGTCGACCCGCCAGTGCACGCGAGCGACCAGCGAAGGGGGCAGCGCCTTCAGCCGCTTGGCCACCGCATCGACGAAACGCTCGCCGGCCTTCAAGTCGTCCGTCCGCACGACCAGCGCCAGGCTGGAGAGCCCGCCGATGCGTTTCTCCAGCTCTTCCAGGCCGACCGCTGCCGGGGCGCCGTGAGGCAAGAGCTCGCGCAAGTCGGTGCGCAGATCGCCGTAGAGGCGCGCGGCGAAGGGAAGGCAGACGGCAAAGACAGCGATGCCGAAGAACGCGATCTCCCACGGCCGCCGCAGCGAGAGCGCGGCCCACCAGGTCCAGAAGCGGGCGAGACGCGATTCCACGCCGCTTCCCTAGCGGGCCCCGTGGCGGCGCGCCACCACCTCGACGGCCTCGCGCAACAGGGCAAGGCCGGCCAGCGCCGTCTCCTGGTCGATGGTCAGAGCCGGCTGCAGGCGGATGGCGTGCGTGTAGCTCATTGCCAGAAGCCCGCGGCGCAGTCCCTCCTGGAAGATCTCCTGGCAGATCTTCTTCGGCAGGGGCTCCTTGGTGTTGCGATCGGCGACCAGCTCGACGCCGAGCAACAGTCCCTCGCCGCGCACGTCGCCCACCCAGCGGAGCCGGTCGGGCCAGCTGCGCAATTCCAGGAGCATCGCGGCTCCCACCTCGCGCACGTTTTCCAGGACATGCTCTTTTTGCAAAGTCTCGATCGAAGCCAGCGCTGCCGCCGCCGCGAGCGGATTGCCGCCGTAGGACGAAGACGAGCCGCTCTGGTTGCTCCAGGGCTTGGCCTGCGCCACCTCCGCTTTCGCCACCAGGCCGCTGATGGGAAATCCCGAGCCGAACCCCTTGCCGATGGTGATGACGTCGGCCGTTACTCCGCTGCGCTCGCTGGCGAACCAGCGGCCGGTGCGGCCGAAGCCGGTGATCATCTCGTCGGCGATGAAGACCGCGCCGTGCTCGCGCGCCATCTCCTGCGCCCGCTGCATGAACTCGGGAGGCGGCACGACGTTGCCGGCGGTGCCCTGGATCGGCTCGATGATCACTGCGGCCAAAGAGCCGGTGGTCGCCTGGTTGAGCTGTTCGCGCGCCAGATCCGCGCAGGCGACGCCGCAGCTGGGATACTTGAGCTTCAAAGGGCAGCGATAGCAGTTGGCGTACGGCAACAGGTGGCCGGGCGGCAGCGGCCCGTAGGTGCGCGCATTTCCCGAGCCGTTGACCGCGAGCGTCCCGGCGGTCTTGCCGTGGAAAGCGCCCCAGAAGCCGGCGACTTCGTGCTTGCCGGTGTAGTTCTTGGCGAGGCGGAAGGCGCTCTCCACCGCCTCGGCCCCGCTCGAATAGAGCTGCACCTTGTCGACGCCCGAAGGCGTCAGCTTGGCCACTTCATTGATCAGCTGCGCGCGCGGCGCGCTGGTGAAAGAGCCGACCGTCGCCTTGTCGATCTGCTCGTGCAGCGCCTTGCGATAGGCGGGATGGCAGTGCCCGAGCGCGTTGACGCCGATGCCGCCGATCAGGTCGACATAGCGGTTGCCGTCGACGTCCTCGATGACGCTGCCCTCTGCGCGTTCGACCGCGATGCCGCTCGAGAGCGCGAATCCTTGCAGGCCCGGAGCCAGGTGCTGCTGCTCGAAGCGCACCAGCTCTCGCGACTTCGGGCCGGGGATCTCCGTCTGGATGTGCGGTGCCTTCACCGAAACCTCGTTGAAGAGTTCGATTCCCGAGCTGCGTTCCCGTCGCGCGGGCACGTTTAGCACGAAGAAGGGTCGAACTTCTCGACTCAAAAGATGGGCGGGCTCGGCGGCTTGTTGGCGTAGGAAAATTCCGAGAGCGCCTGCCCGCTGCGCTGCTCGGAGGTGTCGCCTGGGCGATCGATGCGGAGCTGGTAGCGGTTCTCGTAGGTGTACGCCATCGGCGCCGCGACGGTGCTGACGAGAAGGCGCGAGAGCGGCCCCATCTCCTCGAGCAGATCCTGCCGGTAGAGCAGCTTGCGGGCTTCGATGCGCACCGTCACGGTCTCGCCCAGCGCGCCGCGCGCCACCGCCTTCACCCGCTGGGGCACGTCGTACTCGAAATGTCCGCCGGCCTCGTGGCGCGGGGACTCGAAGGAGAGCTTCACTTCGCTCGAGCGCACCTCGGTGCGGCCGCCCTTGCTGGTGTAGAGCCATCCCTGCGGCGGCAGGCGCGATTCCTCCGGCGGAAAGAGCACCGCCAAGGCAGCGGTGGCGCCGCTCTGATCGTCGAAGGCCTCCATCCGGTACCAGAGCGAGGCGCTCTTGTAGGCGGGCACGGTGGAGTAGCTGGTGTCGGCGTAGCAGTAGCCGCGCATCTTGCGGCTGCCCGTGGCGGCGCTCCAGAGCGTGCCGTCGAAGCGGCTGCGCAAGGCGAAGATGGTCTGATCGAAGACCGCGCGGCCGCTGGCGTCGAAGACCACCCGGCCGCCGCCGGGCCGCACCGGCTTGGTCTCGGGCAACACCGTCGCGTCGACCACGAGCTTGCGCCCGGCAAAGTGCACGTGGTGGCTGGCATCGGGGCCCATGGTGAGGCGTGAGGCGCCCATCTCGATGGCGCCTTCCGGCTGGACGCCCCATTCGCCGCTCTCGAAGGCCTGACTGTCCTCGATGGTCTTGCCGTCGGCCGCGACCACCACCGCGCGCACGGCTGCTTTGCCGTGCCCCTCGAGGCCGGCATTGCTGACGAGGAACTGCACGCGGGCGAAGGCGCCGTCCTCCGAGCTGAAGAGGAACGAATAGCTCTCCGAATAGAACGCCTCCGGCCGCAGCTTGGGGAGGAAGCTGGTCTGGGTGATCTCGGCGCTGTCGGGCAGGGCGCTGGAGAAGCCGTGCACCTGCTCTTCTGCGAAGGGATTTCCATAGGCCGAGACGAGCACGGCCCACGCCGCCAGCGCCGAGGCGAACGCCCCGAGGATGGCGAGGGCGGGCCGCGGCTTTCCGCTCTGCTCGCGGAAGACGAAGATGCGATGCAGCGGCAGGTTCCATCCCAGCGACACCGCCACTCCCACGACCGCCGCGGCGATCAGCGGATTCCAGCGCAGGCCTTCGGTGAGGAGGATGACGCCGACGGTGTTGAGGAGCAGCGAGGTGAGCGAGATGGCGGCGTAGCGGGGCGCCTCGATGAACAGCGAATTCTGCCGCGTCTTGAAGGTGTAGATCTTGTTGAGGGTGAAATTGGTGACGGCGCCGAGCAGCGCTCCGAGCGCGCGCGAGGTGCCGGTGTAGATGCCGATCACCTCGACCATGATGGTGAACGAGCCGTAGTCGACGACGGTGGCGACGGCGGAGGCCACCCAGGCGCGCTGGAACCAGCCAGAGAGCACTTCCTCGCGCTCCGCGGGCCGCGGCGCGCCCTCGCGCTTGCGCAGCTCGCCGTGGATATAGGTGAACCGGCGGATGGCGGTGACGTTGGCCATCACCGCGACCAGCGCGAGCGTGCCCAGAAGCAGGTGATAGGTCGGCCGCGCCACGCCCGGCTCGAGAAAGCGCGCGGTGATCGGGGCGAGCACGCCGGCGATGCCGATGTAGACGGCCCGCTCGGCGCGGTTCATCGAGCCCATGCGCGCGTCGATTCCGCTGATCTCTCCTTTGGCGCGAGCATAGGAGACGAGCAATGCTCCACCGAGGGAAGTCAATGCAAGCCAGAAACCGAGCGGATAGTTTCGATAATAAGCGGCGAGACCGGCGAAAGTGGCGATCTCGGCGTAGCGATCGACGGCGGCGTCGATCAGCTCGCCCGCGTCGGAAGCGGTGCCGCGCGAGCGCGCCACCATCCCGTCGAGCGCGTCGAGCACCGCGCAGGCGATGACCAGCCAGCCGCCCAGCGCCGGGCTGCCCGTCGCGAACGCGGCGCCTGCGCCGATGCTGCAGGCGAGGGAGGCCGCGGTGATCTGGTTGGGCGTGAGGCCCAGGCGCAGCGCCGCCTTCTCCAGCGGCGCGAAGCACCAGTAGCCGAACTCGATGAAGAAGCGCCCGAGGAAGACGCTGCCCGGCTCTTTCCGGATCCGCTCGGTGACGTACCGGCCCTTCACCAGCACTCTCGCCGAGTAGGCGGCAAGGAGCGTGAGCACCGACGCGATCGCGACCAAAAGGGGCAGCTTCGAACCTCCGTTTGCGCTCGACCTACGTGGGCATACTTCTGCTCACATTCGAGCGTCCAAATACCTAAAAACAATCAATGTTGCAATCCTATGGCGGCAATACCACGAGGACCATGGGCAGGCCTACTCCGGGGGTGGCCACATCGCTCGTTTCGGTCTTGACGGCGAGCGACGCCTCTGGACCGCCGTCGAGATTCAGCGCCTCGACGGCGCCCAGCCCCTCGGCCAGCCACTTGCCGACCTCCCGCCGCACCGCCGGCCATTGCGAGGCGAAGAGCACGATGCGCCCATCCTTGAGCTGCGCAAGAGCCGCGGTGCGGGAAGACTCCGCGCAGTAATGCGCCCCCGCACAGGCCGCGGCCCCCTCGCGCACCAGCGCCGGGAAGCTCTTGAGCGCTTCCTGCCACTGCTCTGGACGGAAGTTGGCCGGCGTCAGCAGCCGTGCCTGCGAGGAGGGCAGCGACGCCGGCACCGCCTGCCGCGGCTTGGCGCCGAAGAAGAGCGCGTCCTGCCGATGGCATCCGGCGCCGCGCACCGGCTTTCCCTCGAGGACCAGGTCGCAGGTGGGCCGGACCGGTGCCGCCGCGGGTCCGTCGAGCGAATAGAAGGAGCCGTTGACGATGGCGAGGGCGCGAGGGAACTTCTGCCGCCACTCCGGGAGCGTCGGCCGCGACGGATCGTAACGGACCAGGAAAGTCGCGCGCGCCGGATCGACGAGCACCACCCGCGCCGCCCAGCCTGGGTTGCCGCCCAGATCAGCGGCGGCGGCCGTCTCGACCCCAGGCGCGACCTGCTTGAGCGGCGAGGGGGCGAGCGCGGCGATGAGCAGCAGCGCGAGCATCTACAGCCGCTTCCTCCGCCGCCGCGCCGGCCTTCGTTCGGTGGAGGGGAAGATCTCCTGGGCCGCCACCGGCGGCTGCTCCTGGGCCGCACCGGCGCGCCTCGCCACGCTCATGAACCGCTCCTGGCTGCGCAGCGGCGCGGCCGGAGTTCCCTGCGTTCCGGGCTGGATCCGCTCGTAGCGTCCGTCGGGCAAGAGGATGCGCGCCTTTTGATTGTCGGCGAGCTGGATGCTGAGCATCTCCATCAGCCGCTCGCGCAGCGCCGCGTCCTCGATGGGGAAGGCGACCTCGACGCGGCGGATGAAATTGCGCGGCATCCAGTCGGCCGAGCTGGCCCACATCTCCTTCTTGCCGCCGGCCTCGAAGAACCAGATGCGGGTGTGCTCCAGATAGCGGTCGACGATGCTCACCACGCGGATGCGCTCGGAGAGGTCCGGCACGCCCGGCCGCAGGCAGCAGATGCCGCGCACCAGGAGGTCGATCTGCACTCCCGCCTGCGAGGCGCGGTAGAGCGCCTTGATCACCTCGGCGTCGGCGAGCGAGTTCATCTTGGCGATGATGCGGCCTTTGCCCGTGGCGCGGGCCACGTCGGCTTCCCGATCGACCATTTCGATCACAGCCGCCTTCAGCCCCAAAGGCGCCACCTTGAACTTTCGCCACTGCGCCGGCTTCGAGTAGCCGGTGAGCAGGTTGAAGAGAGCGGTCGCGTCGGCGCCGAAGTCGTCGCGGGCGGTGAAGAAGGAGAGGTCCGAATAGATCTTCGCCGTGGTCGGATTGTAGTTGCCGGTGCCGAGGTGGACGTAGCGGCGCAGGCCGCTCGTCTCGCCGGCCTCGCGGCGCACCACCAGCACCACCTTGCAGTGGGTCTTGTAGCCGATGAGCCCGTAGACGACGTGCACGCCGGCCTGCTCGAGCGCGCGGGCCCAGAGGATGTTTGCCTCCTCGTCCATGCGCGCTTTCAGCTCGACCAGCGCGGTCACCTGCTTGCCGTTCTCGGCGGCGCGCTGCAGGGCGCGGACGATGGGCGAGTCCTTTCCGGTGCGATAGAGAGTGATCTTGATGGCCAGGACGGCGGGATCGTCGGCCGCCGCCTCGATGAAGCTCACCACCGGGTCGTACGACTCGTACGGGTGGTGGAGGAGGACGTCCCGCTCGCGGATGAGGCGGAAGAGATCGCGCTCGCCGTCGCCGATGGCCGCCGCGATGACGGGCGTGAAGGGCTCGTCGTGCAGCTCCTTCTGCTCGATGCGTCCGAGGAGCGGCAGGAGGTCCGGTATATTCAGTGGACCTTCGATGCGGTAGACGTCGGCAGGGCCGAGCTTGAGGGCGCGCACCAGATACTCGGAGAGGTGCTGCTCGGCGGTGGCCGAGATTTCCAGCCGCACGGCGCCGCCGCGGTCGCGCCGCCGCACCTCGCGCTCGATGGTGACCAGGAGATCTTCGGCCTCCTCCTCGTCGATGGAGAGGTCCCAGTTGCGCGTCACGCGGAAGGCCCAGCAGCCCTCGATGGGCATGCCGGGGAAGAGTTGCGCCACGTAGCGGGCGATGATGTCCTCGAGCAGGACGTACTGGCGCCGGCCGGAGTCGGGGACCTCGACGAGGCGGGGCAGCACCGAAGGGACCGGGACCACTCCGTAGCGCAGTCGCGTCCCCGGCGCTCCCGGCGCGAATCGTACCGCCAGGTTGAGAGATTTGTTGCGCAGGTGGGGGAAGGGATGGCCCGGATCGAGAGCGATCGGCGTCAGCACCGGAAATACTTCGCGCGCGAAATAATCGGCGACGAAGTGGTCCGCCTCGGGCGAGAGCTGAGCGGTGCTGAGCAGTCGCACACCGGCGCGCTCGAGCTTGGGGAGCACGTCTCCGAGCAGCGCGCGGTACTGCCGCGCGACCATCTCGTGGCAGCGGGCCGCGATGGCGGCCAGCTGCTCGCCGGGCGTCATCGCGTCGGAGCCGCCCTCCTCGACGTGGCCGGAGAGCTGCTGTTTCAGGCCGGCCACGCGGATCATGAAGAACTCGTCGAGGTTCGAGCTGAAGATGGCGAGGAACTTGAGCCGCTCCAGCACCGGCACCGTCGGGTCCGAGGCCTCCTCCAGAACGCGCCCGTTGAAAGCCAGCCACGAGAGCTCGCGGTTGATGAAGGAGCGCGCGTCGTTGAGATGGCTGACGGGGGGCGGCTGGGCGGCTCCCGCCTCGGGTGGGAGGACGACCGAAAGCGTGGGCTGGGGCGGCGCTAGCGGTGCTGGCCCGGTCGCTGGCGTCGGAATTGGTGTAGGTCCTGTGGACACCCCATCCATCAAAGCGACTGTACACGCTGACCTGCCACTTGACAACGCAACGCATCGCGTTACAAGCTCCCCCGCAACGCACCGCGACACGCCCAAGGAGGGCGAGCAAATGATTACTACTGAACAGAAGAACGGCTTCCAGTCAAAGCTGCACGAGGCTTTCGCCCAGGCGCAGACCAAGGCGACGGCCCGTGCCAAGGAGCTCGAGCAGGAGGCGCGCAAGGTCTTGGAGATGTTGGGCGATCGGGCCCAGGCCGAACTGGTCAGGCTTCTGCAACTGGCCCAGTCCAACTCGCGAGAGCAGCTCGGCACCCTGGGCGTCGAGCTGGAGAAACTGGGGAAGAAGCTCCAGCAGTTGGCCAAGGAACCCGAAAAGGCGCCCGCCAAGGCCACCGACGGCACGACGGCCAATCAGCCCGAAACTGTACAGTAGGGCAAGAACCGCGCACCTGGTCGGATGCCCACGCAGATCGGTCACTTGTCGCCCTTCCGAGGCGGTTGTTAGCCTTCCCCTTCATGAGGCCGAGGACTGTGGCCATGGCGGCGATCTGCGCCGGTTTCGTCCTTGCGTGCGGGGCTGCGGCACTTTCGTTCGTGCCGCGTTCCGCCGCGCGGCCTGAGCCGTCGGCGAACGGCTGGACCCAGCCGGGCGTGGATGCCCTCCTAGCCAAGGTCGCGAGATCCTTGAATCCTTCGCTCCGAGGCAAGCTCGCCGAGGCCGTCATCAGCGAATCGCGGCGGGCGGGGTTCGACCCCCTCTTCGTCCTGGGCCTGGTCTCGGTCGAGAGCAGTTTTCGGCTGACGGTCTCGAGCAACCGCGGCGCCTATGGTCTGATGCAGCTCAAGCCCAGTACTTTCGCCTGGATTTCCGCTCGTGAACCGGACATCGGCGCCGAGGACGGCGCTGCGGCCGAAGATCCGGTCGTCGACGTCCGCCTCGCCATCCGCTACGTGAAGTGGCTCGAGTCGCGGTTCCACAACCGTGACGATGCGTTGATGGCCTACAACGCCGGTCCCCACCGCCTGCGGGATTACAAGCGGGCGGGAGGGATCCCCTACAGCGTGCGCGCCTACCCGCGCAAGGTCTGGCGGGAGTACCGGCGCCTGGCGCGCATCGCCGGCGGACGCAGGCCCGGCATCGCAGTCGCCAGCGCGAGATAGTCTCGATCGGCCGCGGTGATAGAGTCCGCGGCCGCCGATGGCCAACGCATACCTGTTTCGCATCCCGCAGCCCGAGGCGCGCCGGATCGAGATCGAGCTTTCGCTGGAGGCGCGCGGCGCGCGGAGTCTCGATGTGCGGCTGCCGGTGTGGACGCCGGGCAGCTACCTGGTTCGCGAGCATCAGCGCCATATCGATTCGCTGCGCGCGCAGGACGAGAGCGGGCGTGAGCTTCCGGTGGACAAGATCGACAAGCACACCTGGCGGGTGCAGTGCGAGCGCGCCCGCTCGGTGAAGGTCGCCTATCGGCTGCATTGCTTCGAGCTGACGGTGCGGACCAACCACGTCGACGCCACGCACGCCTTTCTCAATCCCAGCGCTGCGGCGATCTTCGCCGTCGGCCGCGAGGAAGAGCCCTGCACGGTGCGGCTGGCTCTCCCGCCGGGATGGCGCGCCTGGATGGCGCTGCCGGAGGAGGACGGCGCGTTCCGGGCCCAGGATTACGACGAGCTCGCCGACAGTCCCCTCGAGGCCGGTCCCGAAACCTCTCACTCCACCCATGGCTTCACTGCGCAAGGAGTCGAGCACCAGCTCGTGGTCTGGGGGCGCGGCGACTTCGAGGCGCGGAAGGTCATCCCCGACATCGTCAAGATCATCGACGGGGAGGCGGCCATCTTCGGCGGGCTGCCGTACAAGGACCGCTATCTCTTCATCCTCCATCTGAACGAGAAGGGCCGCGGCGGGCTCGAGCACCGACGGTCGTGCGCGCTGCTCGTGCCCCGATTTTCTTTCGTGCAGAAATCCTCGTACGAGGACTTCCTCCTGCTGGTCGCGCACGAGTTCTTCCATCTCTGGAACGTCAAGCGGCTGCGGCCCGCCGCCTTCACGCCGTACGACTGGACGCGCGAGAACCACACGCGGCTGCTCTGGGCGATGGAGGGATTCACCTCGACATACGAGGTGATCGCCCTGCGCCGCGCGGGCCTGGTCACTGCGCAGCGCTTCCTGGAGATCTGGGCGGAGCGGATTTCACAGCTCCTCCGCACTCCGGGGCGGCTGCGGACGTCGCTCGCGCAAGCCTCCTACGACGCCTGGATCAAGCATTACCGGCCTGACGAGAGCAGCGCCAACACCACCGTCTCCTACTATCTCAAGGGCAGCATCGTCGGCCTGTTGCTCGACCTGGAGCTGCGCCGGCGCAGCGCCGGGACGCGATCGCTCGACGATCTGGTGCGCGCCCTTTTGCAGAAACATGGCCTGCCGCCGGGGTTGCCGGAGGATGGCGTGGAGCGCGCGGCCATCGAGTTGCTCGGCGCGGAACGCGGCAGCGCGACGCTGCACGAGTGGTTCCGGCGCGCGGTCCATTCGACGGAAGAGCTGCAGCTCGACGAGGCGCTCGCCGCCGTCGGCCTGAAAGCCGTCAGACGCGCTGCAAACAGCGCCGACGACAAGGGCGGCGCGGAGGTCGATCCCTCCAAGCTCGATGTCGATAGCCCGCCCCGCGGGTGGCTGGGCGCGATCCTGCGCGACAGGCCCTCCGCGCTGGAGGTGGGCGCCGTGGTGGAGGGATCGCCCGCGCAGGCGGCCGGCGTGGCGGCGGGCGACGAGATCGCCGCCCTCGACGACTTCCGCAGCGAGATGAAGCAGCGGCTCGGCCGCGCCCAGCCCGGGCAGACGCTGCGGCTCTCGCTCTTCCGCATGGACGAGCTTCTCGAAGTGCCGGTCCAGCTTGGCGGCGCGCCGCGCGACACCGTGACTTTCGTCCCCGACGAGAAGGCGACCCCGGAGCAGCGAGCGCTGCGCGAACAGTGGCTAGGAGCCAAGTGGCCGGCCGAGGAGATTGCGCCGCGCCCTCGCGGCGAGTAAACACGCCGCGATGCGAGTCACGGAGATCTTCTTCAGCATCCAGGGCGAGTCGACGCTCGCGGGAGAGCCCTGCGTCTTCGTCCGCTTCACGGGCTGCGATCTCCGCTGCCAGTATTGCGATACCGAGTACGCCTTCTACGGCGGCCGGGCGATGTCGCGAGAGGAGATCCTCGCCGAAGTTGCCAGATATCCGGCGCGCTTCGTCTGCCTCACCGGCGGCGAGCCGACTCTGCAAAAAGAGTTGCCCGAGCTGGCGCGCGAGCTGCTGGAGGCGGGATACAAAGTCTCTCTCGAAACGCACGGCCAGCGGCCGCTGGAGGGCATCCCGCAGGAAGTTCGCAAGATCGTCGATCTGAAGACTCCCGGCTCGCGCGAGCCGCACACCGACTTTAGCGAATTGTCGAAGCTCGGCCCGGGCGACGAGCTGAAAGTGGTGGTCTGCTCTCGCGACGACTTCGATTGGGCCCTCGAGCAGATCGATCGGCTGCGGCTGTGGGGCAGGGTGCCGGTGCTCTTCTCGCCTTCCTTCAGCGAAGTGGCGGCGAAAGATCTGGCGCAATGGCTCCTCGACAGCGGCAAGCCCGCCCGGCTGCAGCTGCAGCTGCACAAGATCATCTGGGGCGCCGACGCGCGCGGGGTGTAGATGAAACGACCTTGCTACGTGGTCGACGCCTTCAGCGCCGAACCCTTCCTGGGCAATCCGGCCGGCGTGCTGCTCGAGGCCGCCGATCTCGACAGCGGCGCGATGCAGCGCATCGCCAATGAATTGAAGCACAGCGAGACCGCCTTTCCGCTCCCGGCGCGCGAGCCGACGACGGCGCTGCACCTGCGCTGGTTCACTCCGGAGTCGGAAGTGGCCTTCTGCGGGCACGCCACGCTCGCCGCCTTCCACGTGCTGGTCGAGGAGGCGCGGCGCATTCGCGTGCCGGAGCAGGGGACGGTCCGCATCGCCTTCACCTGCAAGAGCGGCAAGCTGCAGGCCGAGCTGTCTCGGCAGAAGGGAAAGCTGCGCGTGCTCATCGAGACGCCGGCGAGCCGGTTCGAACCCGCGCAGGTCCCTGCCGAGGTGCTCGCCGCGCTCGGCCTCGTGCCGGAGGTGCTCGATCCGAAAATCGCTCCGCAGCGCAGCGCCATTCTCGAGGGGAATCTCTATCTGTGCCTGCGCGACCATGAGGCCCTGGCTCGCTGCAAGCCCCAGGCACGCGAGCTGATCGCGCTCGGCAAGGAGATGGGCGTCGCCGGCTTCGTCGCCTACACCTTGAATCCGAAGGCGGGCGTCGATGTGGCCGTGCGCTGCTTCTTCCCCGGCTACGGCATCCTCGAGGATCCCGTGACGGGAAGCGCCGCCGGACAGCTGGGCGCGCTCCTTCAATCGGCGCTGCCGCAGGCCCTGCCGCGCAAGCTCGTCTTCACCCAGGGCGAGGAGATGGGCCGGCCCGGCCGCGTCGAGCTGGAAGTGCGGCCCGACGCGGCGCCCGGGAGCGTGCGCGGCTGGATCGGCGGCGCGGCCGTCACGGTGCTGCGCGGAGAGCTCGAGCTATGAACGGCCGCAAGACCCGCCCGCGCAGCGAAGCGGCGCTGCGCCGGAGCGGGCCGCAGCTGCGCGATATCCACTCCGAGCGGGACGAGCGCCGCCTCGCGCTCGATCGCGCCGGCGTCAAGGGCCTGCGCTATCCCATCTGTGTCCTCGACCGGCAGCGCGGCCAGCAGCACACCGTCGCCGAGATCGACATGAGCGTCTCCTTGCCCCACCGCCGCAAAGGGGCGCACATGAGCCGCTTCGTCGAGCTGCTCAATCGCCATCGGCGCGAGATCGACATCCGCAAGTTCCGCGCCCTCTGCGAAAGGCTGCGCAAGGACCACGAAGCGGAGGCGGCGCACGTCACCGTCCGCTTCCCCTATTTCATCGAGAAGAAAGCGCCGGTGACGCAGGCGCTCGGGCTGGTCGACTACGCTTGCACCTTCGGCGCCAGCGTCTCGCGCAGCGCATCGGACTTGTGGGTGGCGGTCGACGTCCCCGTCACCAGCCTCTGCCCCTGCAGCAAGGCCATCAGCAAGCACGGCGCGCACAACCAGCGCTCGCTGGTGTCGGTCCGCGTCTGGTTCGCAAAATTCTTCTGGATCGAGGACCTCATCGCTCTGATCGAGGATTCGGCCAGCTCCGACCTCTATGCGCTCCTCAAGCGCCCGGACGAGAAGTACGTCACCGAGCGAGCGTACGAGCGGCCGCGGTTCGTCGAAGACCTCGTCCGCGAGGTGGGCATGCGCCTGCGCGCGGACGCGAATTTCACCCGCTGGGAGGCCGAGGCGGAGAGCTTCGAGTCCATCCACGCACACAGCGCCTACGCCCGCCTGTCCTTCGAGCGGAAACATTCTTGACCGGGTCGGCTTTTCCGAGGGACGCTCCGCGCCATGCTGATGGTCCTCCTGGCTTCGGTCTATCTCAACGGCGTCAACATCGACGGCCTGCGCTCGCAGACTTTCGAGAAGTGCCGCAGCGTCAAGATCGACGATCGCGGCGACGTGCGCCTCGACTGCCCCGCCTATCAGGTGGAGTCGCAGCCGACGCCGGCGGGCGCGCCCCCGCCGCCGCTGGCGACGGCGGGATTGGCGACCTCGATCACCAAGCATTACTGGCTGGTCACCGAGCAGAACGACGGCGCCGCCGCGCAGTACGACGTCGACGTCTTCGTCAATTCCAAGTGGGTCCGCAAGGTGAAGAGCGGCGATGGGCAGATGGTGCTGGAGATCACCAAGTACCTGCAGCCGGGAGCCAACAAGGTGCTCTTCGCCGCCACCAAGCACCTCGAGGCGGGCCGCAAGAGCACGGCGGCCGGCTCCTACGTGAAGTTCATCGTCGGCGAGGGGGAGGCGGGCGGCAACAACGTCATGATCGACAACCCGCTCATCGAGATGAAGCGCAGCGCCGCCGAGACCGACAACCTCAACGAAGAGTTCACCATCCAGGGACGGTGATGCTCCAGGAAGATCCGCGCCGCACGCACCTGCCCGCCGTCCTCTCGCGCATCGCCGCGCTCTACGAGGGCACCAATCAGCCGGTGGTGCAGCCCGCCGGGCGCACCGCGCAGCCGGCGCTGGCGGTGGTGGCGGCCCTCAACGCTCCGCGCGGCTTCGAGGTGGTGGTGGCGCTGACCTTGTCCGAGTCGGGCGAGCACGTCATCTACACCGGCCCGCCCGTCGCCGAGAAGGATCTTCCTCAGGCCATCGAGGAGGCGCTCAACTTCGCCGAGAGCATGGGCTTCATCCTCGATGCCACCGGCTGGAACAACCTCGACGCGGCACGCCGGGCCGAGCTGGTCGAGCGCATCGCCATCTTCCGGCCGCCGGTACCAAAGTCGGCCGCTCCGCTGGCGAAGCCGAAGGCGGAGGATCCGATCGCGGCGGTGGCGCGGCTCTTCGCTGCCTTCTCCTTCCTGCTGCTCATCTCTTGTGGCGGCCTCACCGCAGAGCAGCGCGCGCAGAATGCGGAAGTCCACTGGCAGCTGGGCGACAACCTCATCTCGCAGCAGGATCCGCAGCAAGCGCTCCGCGAGTACCTGGTCTCGCTCGACTACGACGAGACGCCCGAGGCGCACAACGGCGCCGGGCTGATCTACTCCTGGTCGTTGGGCCGGCCGCAGGATGGCGAGAAGGAGTTCAAGCGCGCGCTGGAGATGCGGCCGGACTACAGCGAGGCGTTGACCAACCTCGGCGCGCTCTACCTCTCTCGCGAGCGATATGCCGATGCCATTCCGGTTCTGGAAAAGGCCGCCAAGGACCCCCTCTACAAGTCGCGCATCCTCGCGCAGAGCAACCTCGGCTGGGCCCTCCACAAGTCGGGCCAGAGCGAGAGGGGCATCTCGGAGATCCGCGGCGCGCTGCAGGTGGCTCCCAAATACTGCCTCGGTTGGCGGCAGCTCGGCACCATCTTCTCGGAGAAGGGCAAGCTCGACGAGGCCAGCACCGCCTTTGCCCGCTACGCCGAGGAATGTCCCGACGTGGCCGACGCCCATTATCTCTTGGGAAAGATCCTCGCCCGCCGCTCCAAGGCGGCCGAGGCGCGCGCCGAGTTCGAGCGCTGCGCCATTCCCAAGCAGGACAAGGACAAGCCGCTGGCGGCCGAGTGCGCGAAGTTCCTCAAGGAGATGGGGACACCCTGAGCTTCGGCGCTTATCTCAAGCGCAGTCGGGCGCTGCGGGAGCTGTCCGCCGAGCAGGTGGCCCGCCTGACCCGGCTGCCCCTGCGCATCGTCACGGCGCTCGAGGCGGAGGACTGGCCGGCGCTGCAGGATCGAAGGCACGCTCTCTTCGTCGCGCGCTCCTGCGCCTCGGCCATCGGGCTCGACCCGGACGAGACGGCGCTGCGGCTGGAGGAGGAGTTGCAGCTCTCGCAGCCGCCCCTGCCGCAGCGGACGCCGCTGTGGAAGAGGCTCTGGCAGTCGCGGCCGCGCGAGCCCGCGGTCTGGCTCGTGCTCTGCCTGACGGCGGCCGCCTGCCTGTCGGTTCTGCTCCTGCGGCGTTAGGATCGCGCCGTGGACTTGCGCGCGCACAGGGTGGAAGCGCTGGTGCTGCGGGCCATCCCTTACGGGGAATCGGACGCGGTGGTCCACCTGCTCGTGCTCGGTCACGGGCGCATTCCCGCCTTCGCTCGCGGGGCGCGGACCTCGCGCAAGCGATTCGGCGGCGCGCTGGAGGTCTTCACCCGCATCGAGGCGCTGCTCAAGGAAGGCCCCGAGCTGTGGGCGCTGCGCGAGGCGACCGTGCTGGAGGCCCACGCGCGGCTGCGCGACGATCTG
The DNA here is from genome assembly GCA_005879315.1 of Deltaproteobacteria bacterium. GTDB lineage: Bacteria > Myxococcota > Myxococcia > Myxococcales > 40CM-4-68-19 > 40CM-4-68-19. The sequence goes on from VBLC01000036.1 coordinate 51,673, forward strand.
CACCGCATCGCCCACGCGGGATACGCGACCGAGCTGGTGCACGAGCTGACCCGCGCGGGAGAGCCGGCCGACGCGCTCTTCGTCCTTCTCGAAGAATTCCTCGCGCGGCTCGAGAGAGGTCCCGCCACCAGCGCGCGGCTGCGGGCGCTCGAGCTTCTCGCGCTGGCCGCGTCGGGTCTGGCGCCGGAGCTGGGCGCCTGTGCGCGCTGTGGCGGGGAGGTCGCGCCCGGACGGGCCGCTTTCGATCCCGATGCGGGCGGCACCGTCTGCGCGAAATGCGTCGTCGACGGCGCGCTGCTCCTCACGGTCGGATCGCGCGCGGCTCTGCGGCAGCTGCGCCAGCTCGGGCTTGCCGCGGCAGACGCGCCGCTTTCGGCCGATGGTTCGGGCAGACCGGCCGACGCCCGCGCTTTCGAAGCTGCCGCAGCGCAGGCGGCGGCGCCGCTCGCGGCCTTCTTGCGCCACCACCTCGGCCGCGCGCTCGGCAGCGCCGGCTTCCTCGACCAGGTGGGCGCGCCTCAGTAACGGAAGGTCGAAGCGAGAAAGAAATAGGCGAAGAACTGGTTCACCGGCGCGGGCTTGAATCCGGTCGGGTCGATGATGCCTGTCGGGTCATTGGGGACTGCGTCCTCGCCGGAGCCATAGGCGATCGACATTCCCAGCCGGGAGATGGCGTGCAGGCCGATGAGGCCGAGCGTGACGGTGCCGCCGTAGAGCGAGACGCGCGGCTGCCGGCTCGAGCCCGGCGCCAGCGTTCCGTCGGGTTGGAGAGAGAAGGCGGGCGCTCCGCTGCGGTCGGTGAAGAACCCGAGCGCGATGGAGTAGTCGGGGCTGAGCAGGTACTCGCCCCCGGCGTTGAAGTCGACCACCGGCAACCGCTCGATGTGGTCCTGGAGCCGCAGGCGTTGAGCGATCTCCGGCTTGACGCTGAAGCGGTCGTAGCTCGTCCCGAGATGGCCGGTCAGCTGCGCGGTGGCGGTCCATCGGTGCGGCGCGATCCACGCCGCGGCGAGGCGCACCATCGCCGGAACATAGGTGCGGCTCGGGACGTCCCGGCTGGAGTCGATGTTCACCTGCGCGGCGCTGCCCGGGGCGCTGACCACGTCCTGTACGCTGACGGTCCCGGTGGAGTTGACGAAGATGCCGGGCAAACCCACCGAAGCCCCGAAGAGCCATTCCTCCGAGTACCGGTACTTGGCGCCGAGGAGTCCGACGATGTTGCCGTTCTGGAAGGAGGCGTTGGCGTGATAGACGCCGACCGCCGGATTCGCGCTGGTCGGACGCGAGAGAGCGTCTTCGGAAGTGTCGAAGAGCCGCAGCACGTAGTGCAGCGCGAAGCCGAGATTGAGGTGCGGATTGAAGCGAGCGGCAACGCCGGCGGCGAGGTCGAAGGTGCGGTCGGTCACGCGCGTGTGCACTTCGAAGGGGTCGCTGGCGTCGATGCCGTAGGAGCGATAGGCCGGCACGGTGACGTCGAAGCCATAGGCGAAAGGAGTGCCGCGCTCGTCGACCGGGCCGACGCCCTTGATCAGCCCCGCCTCGCCGGGAATGACGTTCAGGGTGTTGAGGCCGGCGATGGAGAAGGTGCCGCGGTCGATCTGGATGGCCCCGCGGCTCTGCCGCTCGATGCCATAGAGCGAAGCGGAAACGCTGACGTTGAGACGGCGCGAGTCGCAGATGCCGGCGGGGTTGTAGGAGAGGCCGCTCGGATCGTCGGAGAGCGCGGCGAAGGCGCCGCCCAGCGCGAGCGCCCGCGAGCCCACCGGATAGTCCTGGTAGCGCGAGTCGTCGGCGCGGGCGGGGAGGGCGCAAAAAAGCAAAGCGAGGGCGAGCGCCTTCCACAGCGCGACGGCGGCCGCAGCCGGGTCCTTCGCGCCGAGGACGGAGCGGATGCAGGCCACGCCGCGCGCGCCCGCGTCGATGCAGCGCGAGGCGTTGGTGACATCGACACCGCCGAGGGCGAAGACGGGCTTGGAGGTCGCGCGCGCGGCAGCTTGCAGAGCTTGCAGGCCGACGGCCGGGCCTTTGCCGGGCGTGTCGAAGACGGGTCCGAAGACCAGGAAGTCGGCCTCGCTCGCCGCGGCCACCTCGGCCGCACTGTGGCAGCTCGCGCCGACGAGGCCGACCAGTTTCCTGGCTTCGCCGGGCGGGAGGCCGCGCGCCGGCAAATGCACGCCGTCCGCGCCGGCTGCCACCGCTATGTCCGCGCGATCATTGATCAAGAGCGGCGCTGCGAATTTTGTACAAATTGCACGCAGCGCCCGCGCCCGGTCCAGGAGCAGCCGCGCTGGGGTCGAAGGCTGCCGCAACTGCACGCCCGCCGCTCCGCGCGGCAGGACGGAGAGCGCGGCCTCGACGGCCGGCAGGGGATCCTTCTCCTCGGGCGTGATCAGGTAGATGCGCAACACGGGCTCTACCTTCGTCTTGGTCAGCCGCCTCCGGCGCCGATCACGCCGGCCAGAGGGCTGGAGGCGCTGCCGTAGAGCTTTTTGGGAATGCGACCGGCGAGATACGCGAGCCGGCCCGCTTCGGTGGCCAGGCGGATCGCTCGCGCCATCCCGACCGGATCCTTCGCGCCGCTGATCGCGGTGTTCACCAACAGGCCCGCCGCGCCCATCTCCATGCAGATGGCGCAATCGCTCGCCGTCCCTACGCCGGCGTCGACGACGACCGGCACTTTGGCCTGATCGAGGATCATCTGCAGCGAGTAGGGATTGCGCAGGCCAAGGCCGCTGCCGATGGGCGCGCCGAGCGGCATCACCGCGGCGCAGCCCGCGTCCTCCAGCTTGCGTGCGGCGACCGGATCGTCGTTGGTGTAAGGCAGCACGCGGAAGCCTTCGCTCACCAGCTGCCTCGCCGCCTTGATGGTTTCCTCGACGTCGGGCAGGAGCGTCTTCGGATCGGCCAGCACCTCGAGTTTGACGAGCGGGTTGCTTCCCCCGAGCTGCAGCTCGCGCGCGAGCCGGCAGGTGCGCACCGCCTCCTCGGCGCTGAAGCAGCCGGCGGTGTTGGGGAGCAGCACCATCTCTTTGGGGATCCAATGCAAGAGCGACGACTCGCCCCTGGCGGCGAGGTCGAGCCGCCGCACTGCTACCGTCACCATCTGGGCGCCGGAAGCCTCGAGCGCCGCCTTCATGGTGGGGAAGTCCTTGTACTTGCCGGTGCCGACCACCAGGCGCGAGGTGAATCTCTGGCCCCCGAGGACGAGCTCGTCCATCTACCCTCCGCCCACGAATGTGACGATCTCGAGCACGTCGCCCGCGGAGACTTGCTCCTCGGCGTGACGCACCTTCTTCACCACCTGACCGTTGCGCTCGACCGCCACGCGCTCCGCCCGCACGCCGAGGTGCCGGAGGAGCGTTGCCACGGTGAGCCCCTCGGGCAGCTCGATCGACTCGCCGTTGACGGTCGCATTCATGCCGCGGTGATAGGGCCTCGTCCGCTGTGGGTCAAGCGAGCCTTGTGCAAGCCACCGCGATGCGGGAGACTGCCCGGGCCGTGGACACCGCTCAGCTGTTGCGCCAGGTTTCAATTTTTGCCGACCTGTCGCCTGAGGTGCTTGGCGATCTGGCGAAGCGCGTTTCGCACAAGAGTGCCGAGGCCGGGTCGGTCATCGTCAGCCAGGAGGAGCCCGGCGATTCGCTCTTCATGATCTCCTCGGGCAAGGTCAAGGTGGTGCTCTACGGCGAGACCGGCCGGGAGATTATTCTCAGTATATTGCTCGCCGGCGACTTCTTCGGCGAGATGTCGCTCCTCGATCGCCAGCCGCGCTCGGCGAACGTGGTCGCGGTCGAGGACTCGCAGCTGCTCTCGCTAGACCGCGAGGGTTTCCAGACGCACCTCAACGCGCACCCGACCACGGCGCTGGCGGTGCTCGCCGAGATGTCGAGGCGGCTGCGCCACGCGGACGAAGTGATCGGCAACCTCGCACTGCTCGACGTCTACGGCCGCGTCGCCCGCATCATCCGCGACCTGGCGCACAAGCAGGGCGAGCAGGTCGACGGCGGCTTGCTCATCCGGGAGCGGCCCACCCAGCAGGAGATCGCCGGCCTGATCGGCACCAGCCGCGAGACGGTCTCGCGCGCGCTCAATGACTTCAACCGCCGCGGCTTGCTCGAGATGCAGGGAAAGCAGATTCTCGTGCGCTGGGGCTTCCTCCGGAAGATGGACGACGCTGCGTAGTGTACCGGGTCTCCAAGCAGCTCTGGTTTTGTGCCGCCCACCAGGTGCGCCTCTCCGAGACGCAATGCGAGGACCTGCACGGCCACAATTACCGCGTCCTCATCCACGCCGAGGCGAAGGACCTGGACCGCACCTCCTACGTGATCGATTTCGCCGAGCTGAAGAAGGCCGCGGTGGAGGTGTGCGGCCGCTTCGATCACCGCAACATCAACGAGGTCGAGCCGTTCCGCGAAGGGGAGCGCAACCCCAGCGCCGAAGAGCTGGCCCGCTACCTCTGGGAGCAGCTCGCCCGCCGCTTCGACGACAATCGCGTGCGCATCAGCAAGGTCGAGGTCTTCGAGACGGACAACAACCGCGCCGAGTACGCGCCATGAAGAACGGCATCGCCAACGGGGTCGACCGCGGCCGCCCCGGCTTCACTCCCTGGTTCTGGAGCGGCCGGCTGCCGGCGAAGATCGAAGCGGCCATCGTCGTCTGCGTCTTCGCCGCCGTCATCGCCATCATGATCTTTCTTTTCGAGATGCCCGGCCCGTTGGTGGTGCATCTGCAGGATGACGTGAAGGAGCCCATCAAGGGCGCGCGCGTGAGCTGTACCTCGCCCGATGGCGCGACGAGCTACGCCGGCACGACCGACGCGTACGGCGAGGCCAAGTGGCCGGGCCTGGCCAAGGGCGCCTGGAAGTGTGAGGTGACCCCGCCCGACAGGTTCCACGCCGCACCGCTGATCGGTTACGCCACGGTCGTGGCACGTCATCCGGCGATGTGGACCACCTCGGTGGAGCGGCCCGCGCGCATCCTGGTGCAGGTGATTCGGCCCGCTGGCGCGCCGCGCGCGAAGGTGGCGGTGCGGGCGGTCTGCGGCGCATCCGAAACCTGGGAGGCGCGGGCGGGCTTGCTCGACGGCCGCGCGATGCTGGTCGTGCCGCACGGCGTGCCCTGCCGCGCGGGGCTGGTCGTCGCCGAGCTGCCCCGCGACGGCCCTTCGACCCAGACGATGCTCGACTGCTCCGCTCAGCCCTGCACGCCGCCGCTCACCGGCGGAGTCGGCCAGGAGATGAGCGCGACACTGAAGCCGACGCTCGAGCAATGGGCCGCCGTGCGACCGCCGCCCGAGCCGGAAGCGCCGGCGAACTGAGCTACTTGCCCAGGTAGATGTCCATCACGTCCCGCAGGAGCTTGATCGCTTCGTCGCGCGGGCGCTGGAAAGCGTTGCGGCCCATGATCGATCCGAACGCGCCGCCATCGCGCAGGCCGCGGATCTCGGTCATGATCTCCTCCGTGCCCTTCGCCTCGCCGCCGGAGAAGATGACGACGCGCTTGCCGTTGAAGCAGCTCTGCACCACGTGGCGGACCCGATCGGCGAGGGTCTTCCAGGGAATGTTGTACTTCTCGAAGACCTTCTGCGCCTCCGGCTGGTAGATGAACTCGCTGGGCGGCTTGACCTTCACGATGTGGGCGCCCATCTGGCAGGCGAGCTGCGCGGCGTAGCCGGCCACGTCGACCGCGGTCTCGCCTTTCTTGTCGGTGATGCCTTCGCCCCGCGGATAGCTCCACACCACCACCGCCAGCCCCTGCGCCTTGGCCTCCTCTGCCAGCGCGCGCAAGTTCTCGTACATCCGGTTTCGCGCCGCCGAGCCGGGATAGATGGTGTAGCCGATCGCCGCGCAGCCGAGGCGGACCGCGTCCTTCACCGAGCCGGTGACGGCGCTCTCGGGCGGATGGCCCTTCGAGAGTGTATCGCTGTTGTTGAGCTTGAGGATGAAGGGGATCCGGCCGGCATACTTCCCCGCGATGGCTTCGATGAATCCGAGGGGCGCGGCGTAGGCGTTGCAGCCGGCGTCGATCGCCAGCTGGACGTGGTACTCGGGATCGTACCCCGGCGGATTCGGCGCGAACGATCGCGCCGGGCCGTGCTCGAAGCCCTGGTCCACCGGCAGGATGACCAGCTTGCCGGTGCCGGCGAGGCGGCCGTTCATGAGCAGGCGATAGATGTTGGCGAGCGTTCCGGGGTTGTCCGAAGGGTACCAGCCGAGGATCTCGCGGACGCGCGAAGTCGTTTCCATGCGCGGCAACGTAGACCCAGGCGATCGCGCTTTCAAGAAGAGGAAGGGCTGGCCGTCAGCGCAAAAACAGGTCCACCTCGTCGGAGAGCGCGGCGAGCCGCGCCTCGGAGCTCCACTCCGCCGTCAGCTGCAGCCGCGCGCCGACGACGACGCCGCGGTCGCGGAGCATCGCCAGCGCATTTTCCAGCGTCGGCTTGGTGAGCGCCTCGAGCCGCAGGATGCGCCCGGCGAGATACGCGGCGCGGCCGCGGTCGAGCGCCTGGCGGGTCCACTCCCGGGCGGCCATCGGGCCGGCGAGAAGGAGGCGGAGCGAGTCGACAGCGAGCCAGACGCCTTCGCCGAAAGGCCGCAGGAGCTCGCCGAGCAGCGCGAGCATGCGCGCTCCGCCCGACGCCGCGCGGACGAGGTCGCCCTCTCGCTCGGCCAGCCCCCAGCGCAAGAGCAGCGCGAAGTTCTCCCCGACCGTGTTCTCGAAGTTGTGCCCGGGCGGGAAGATGAACTCGTACTTGGTCAGCCGCGACGCCTCCTTCGCGCGCCGGAGCAGCTCGCCGTGCGGCGCGGCCTGGCCGCGGAAGCTGCGCAGCGCGGCGGCGAGGATGGCGGGCGCGACGAGGAAGTGGAGGATGCCGTTCTTGTGATAGTCGAGCGCGATGCGCCGCTCCTCGGGGACCGAGTAGTAGCGCGCCCCGCCCGCCTCGTGCCGGCGCAAGGACCCGTCGGCCACCAGCGACTCGACGGCGCGGAGGATGAGCGGCTCGGCCGCATCCGCGCTGCCGTGCGCGCCGCAGTCGCGGGCGGCGGTGTGAAGGAAGCCGGCGCGCTCGAGGATCTCCTGCTCCGAGAGCGCGCGCTTGTCGTGGCTGAGCAGCACGGCGCAAAGAAGCCCCATCGGCGCGAGCGGCGCCGCCGCGTTGATTCCCGCCGCGATGTCGAGGCCGAGGTGCTGGACGATCTTCTTCTTCTCCTCCGCCGTGCAGTTCTTCGGATCGACTCCGCGCTCGCGGAAGAGCTGGGCGAGGGAGATCGGCTCGTCGACGCGGATGGTGATGCGGCCATAGCGGCTGCGCAGCACCTTCGTCGCGCTGAGCAGTGCCTTGGCGTCCTCCTTCCGCTTCTCGCCGCCTTGCAGCTCGCGCTGGTAGGCGGAGGCCTCGACCATCTTTTCGTAGGAGATGCTGATCGGGGCGAAGTAGGCGTCCGGCTTCACACCGGTGAGCCACGCCTCGACCTCCAGCGTGAGCATGCCGTACTTGGGCGGAAGCAGCTTGCCGGTGCGCGAGCGGCCCCCCTCGATGAAGAACTCCTGGGTGAAGCCGTCCTGCAGCAGCCGCTTCACGTAGGCGCCCATGGTGGCCGCGTAGATCCGGTCGCCCTTGAAGCTGCGGCGGATGAAGTAGGCGCCGCCGGCGCGCAAGAGTCGCCCGACCGGCCAGAAGTCGAGGTTGTCCCCGGCGGCGACGTGGGGCGGCTGCAGCCCGTAGTCGTCGCAGATCATCGAGAGGATCATGTAATCGATGTGGCTCTTGTGGCAGGGGCAGAGGATGAGCGGGGCCTTCTTGCTGGCCTCGACCAGCCGCCGCATGCCCTGCTCGTCGACGTCGACGCCGTCGTAGATCCGGTTGAAAACGAAGGTGAGAAACAATTTCAGGATGTCGACGACCAGCGGCTGGTAGCGCGCGGCGATCTCCTTCAGGTCCTTCCGCGCCTCCCTCTCGACGCTCTCCGGCGATCGGCCGCGCTCCTCGGCGATCTCCGCCAGCGCCCGCTGCAGCGAGAGGTCCCGCAGGGTCTCGTCGATGACCCGTTCAGGGCGCTTGAGGGGCGGCCCGGTGACCACGCGCACCTCTCGGGCGAGGTGTTGGTGCAGCCAGCCGCGCACCCGCCGCGCGACGCGGTCCGTTTCGGCGCCCGGCTGCATCGCGGTCACGTCGCTGAGCAGGACGATCTCGCCGACCTTGGCGAAGGAACTCTTCCGGTTGAAGTAGCCGACCAGCGTGCGGAGCGCGCCGGGCTCCTCGGGGTCGCCGAAGAGCGCGTCGCGCCACGAGCCGGCCAGCTTCTTGGGCCGGTTGCGCCAGAGCAGGGTGAGCGGAACCAGCGCGATGGGTCGCTCGGGCGCCGCGCGCTGCAGCTCGACGAGCGCGGGGAAGGGATCGGCGAGAGACACCACCGAAGAAGCGACGGTGCGCGGCGCGCGCAGGAAGACCATCGCCGACTCGCCGCGCCGGACCGCCTCGACCACGTGTGCGGCTTCGCCGCCGGAAGGCGCGCGGATTTGTGGTCCGCCCAGATACCAGCGCGCGAAAGGGGAGAAGATGCGATAGCCCAGCCCCGTCGCGGCGCGAGCGATGGGGAGCCCTAGCTTCCAGAAGGTCCAGTTGAAATAGAGCAGCTGCAAGAGCGACGAGGAGCGCAGCACGTAGACCAGCGTCGCTTTGCGCGAAAGCTCGGCGAGCTGCGGCACCGCCTCCGCGGGGAAGGGGACGATGTCGAAGAGCGTGTGCAAGAGCCAGCGGGCGAAGCGGCCGTATCCTCCCCGCCGCGGTAGCGGCCGCGGAGTGGGAAGGAGAGCTTCGGAAGCAGCCCGGGGGGCGGAATCGCCCATGGCGGCACTCTACCGCGTTAGCGCGTCGAGCAGCCGGGGCTTCCGCCCAGTGTCGACAGCTCGGCGACTCTCTTTCCCGGCTCGAGCGAGAGCGCCTGCGCGAGCAACGACAGCCTCCCGGCCGCGCCGGAAGTGGCGCGCAGCGCGGCGACGCAAGAGCGGCCGCTGCGCTCGAGCGTCTCGGCAGCGCCGCGCGCCTCGCGAACCTCGGCGAGGGGAAGGTCTCCCACGGCTTTTTCCAGCGCATCGTAGAGGCCGCGCCGCGCCGCCAGCTGCTCCGCCACATCCAGCTCCGCCTCGTCGCGCTCGAGCCCGTCCTCCTCGGCGCGAGCGCAGAGCGAGTCGAAGAGCGGCTCGCCCAGCTCCGCTCGCACCCAGGCGACGAGAAAGGCAGGGTCGATCTGCATCAGCGCGGATTGAGCGCGACGTCGTGGGTGATGGTCTCGCCGGCGCTCACCTCGATCTCGTCCTCGCGCTCGCCGAGGCGCTCGTGCCAGATCTTCAGCTTGTGCTTTCCCGGCGGCACTCCCGCGAGCGAATAGGCGCCATTGGCGTCGCTGATGGCAAACGCGGCGGTCGGCAGCACGAGAATCCAGCCGTGCATCCAGGGATGCACATCGCAGCTCACCTTGTAGAACCCCTCCTTCTTCAGCCTGGTCGGGACGGTGTGCCCTTTGATCGGCATGGCGTAGTTGAAGGCGCGCGTCTCGCCCGCCTGGGCGCGGGTGTTGTGCAGCACCGGGTCGCTGTTCACCACGTCGAGGGTGGTTCCCACCGCGGCGGCGACGACGTGCGGGATGAACAGACAGGCCTGCTGGTCGAGCTTCTGCTTCTTGTCGATCTTCTTCGGCGCCGGCACGCCGGGCAGCCAGAGGACGACGTTCTTCACCCCTCCGCCGGTGCCCACCTCGAGCGATTCGTCCGGCTTGCTCGTCCCGCAATACTTCATGTCCCGCGTGACCGGCAGGTTGGCGAGCTTGGGAGCGAGCCCTGCGACAGTCACCTTTCCGGAAACTCCTCCGGTGTCGGCGGCGAGCAGGGCGAGGGCGAGAAGGAGCATGAGCGGCCTCGAAAGCCTTGACAGGTGGGAGCAGCTGTCTACATTGCGCCCGCTTTCGATTCAACGGAGGTCGAAAAATGGCGGCCAAGGAAATCGCTTTCCACCACGCGGCGCGCGAGCAGATCCTGCGCGGCGTCAAAATCCTCTCGGATGCAGTGGCGGTCACCCTGGGCCCCAAGGGGCGCAACGTCGTGCTGGAGAAATCGTACGGCGCCCCCACCATCACCAAGGACGGCGTGACGGTCGCCAAGGAGATCGACCTCGGCGATCGCTTCCAGAACATGGGCGCGCAGATGGTCCGCGAAGTGGCCACCAAGACTTCCGAGACCGCCGGCGACGGTACCACCACCGCCACCCTGCTCGCCTCCAGCATCTACGCCGAGGGCATGAAGCTGGTCGCCGCTGGCCACAACCCGATGGAGCTGAAGCGCGGTGTCGAGGGCGCCGTGCACGCCATCGTCGAGGAGCTGAAGAAGCTCTCCACCAAGACCCAGGGCAAGACCGAGATCGCGCAGGTGGGGACCATCTCCGCCAACGGCGACGAGACCATCGGCAACATCATCGCCGGCGCGATGGAGAAGGTGGGCAAGGAGGGGGTCATCACCGTCGAGGAGGCGAAGGGCCTCGAGACCACCCTCAAGGTCGTCGAGGGGATGCAGTTCGACCGCGGCTACATCTCTCCGTACTTCGTCACCGACCCCGCCCGGATGGTGGTGGAGCTGGACGATCCGTACATCCTCATCACCGAAAAGAAGATCTCGGCCATGGCCGACCTCATCCCTCTGCTCGAGCAGGTGGTCCGCAGCGGCAAGCCGATCCTCCTCATTGCCGAGGAGGTGGAGGGCGAGGCCCTCGCCACGCTGGTCGTCAACAAGCTGCGCGGCACGCTCAAGGTCGCGGCGGTGAAGGCGCCGGGCTTCGGCGATCGGCGCAAGGAGATGCTCAAGGACATCGCCGTGCTCACCGGCGGCCAGGTGATCGCCGAAGAGCTGGGCAAGAAGCTCGACCAGGTCGGGCTCCAGGATCTGGGCCGCTGCAAGCGCATCACCATCGACAAGGACAACACCACGCTGGTCGACGGCGCCGGCAAGAAGAGCGAGATCGAGGGACGCATCAAGCAGCTCCGGCAACAGATCGACGACACCACTTCCGACTACGACAAGGAGAAGCTGCAGGAGCGTCTGGCGAAGCTGGTGGGCGGGGTGGCGGTGGTGCAGGTGGGAGCAGCCACCGAGACGGAGATGAAGGAGAAGAAGGCCCGCGTCGAGGATGCGCTGCACGCGACCCGTGCGGCGGTCGAAGAGGGGATCGTGCCTGGCGGCGGCGTGGCGCTCGTCCGCGCGCGCAAGGCGCTCGACAAGCTCAAGCTCAAGGGCGACGAGCAGGTGGGCGTGAACATCGTCCGCCGCGCGGCGGAGGAGCCGCTCCGGCGCATCGTGGAGAACGCCGGGCTCGAGGGAAGCATCGTCCTCCAGAAGGTCGAGGAGGGGCAGGGCGGCTTCGGTTACAACGCGCGCACCGACAAATACGAAGACCTGACGAAGTCGGGCGTGATCGATCCCACCAAGGTGACTCGCACCGCGCTGCAGAACGCGGCGAGCGTGGCGGGTCTGTTGCTCACCACCGAAGCGATGATCGCCGAGAAGCCGAAGAAGAAGAGCAAGGCCCCCGCGGCGCCGGCCGGGATGGGCGGGATGGGTGGGATGGGCGGTATGGGGGGTATGGATTACGGCGGCGGCGACGACCTGGATTACTAAGAACCCGAACTTGCCTCCACCCGCCCGACCTTGTAGACGTGAAAGCACTCTCTTCGAGAGGGTCCTTTCGCGCCCATGCCCAAGCATCTGCTCCTCGCCGACGACTCCAAGACCATCCAGCAAGCGGTGAGCATGACCTTCGCGGGCGAGGATGTCTCGCTCACCACCGTCGCCGACGGCCAGTCGGCGCTGCAGAGGGCGCGGGAGACGAAGCCCGACCTCATCCTCGCCGACGTGAACATGCCCGGCCTGGGCGGCTACGAGCTGTGCCAGAAGGTGCGCGCCGATGCGGCCCTCAAGAACATCCCGGTGCTGCTGCTCGGGGGAGCGAATCCGGTCGACCCGGCCCGCGCGATCGCGGTGGGCGCGAACGGCCACATGCCCAAGCCGTTCGATTCCGGCAAGCTGATCGAACAGGTGAAGCAGATCCTCGGGGGTCCACGCGCCGCTGCTGTGTCCAAACCGGCCGCGCCCGCGCCGCGCCCGAGCGCGCCGCCGCCGACCGCGGCGGCCGCCAAGACGATGACGATGGCCCGGCCGCCGCCGCCCGCCGGGGCAGCGCCGCGGCCTGGAACGTCGATGCCTCCCAGGCCGGCAGCTCCTCCGCCCGGAGCCAGGCCGCCCTTGTCCGGCCCGCCTGGAGCGAGACCGCCGGCGCCACCTGCCGCCGCCGCCCGGCCAGGGATGTCCGCCCCGCCGCCCGCCCGGCCCGCGGCCCCTCCGGCAAAACCGCCCCCCTCGCCCTCCACGCAGCGGCTCGCAGTGCCCCCCTCGCCCTCCAAACCCTCGATGCCGGCGGTCAAGCCGCCGCCCCCGGCAGCGCGGCCGCCTCCGCCCGCCGCCAAGCCTCCCCCTGCGCCGGTCGAGGAAGAAGAGATCAGCATGGACGAGGAGGAGCTGGCCGAAGAGTCTCCCGCTCCGACTCCGCTGCGCGCCGTTCCCTCGCCTGTAACCGCCAAGCCCTCGCTCTCTGTCGTGCCCCCTCCCGCCGCCAAGGCGCCCGCCGCTGCGGCCGACGGCGGCGAGGCCCTGCTCCGCGAGGCCCTCAGCAAGGCAAGCCGCGAAGTGATCGAGAAGATCGCCTGGGAAGTCGTGCCCGAGCTCGCGGAAACCATCATCCGCGAGGAGCTGGAGCGGCTCATCAAAGAGCGGGGCGCATAGCCCAACGCCTTCCGGATCTGATATTACGCGCGCGCCATGAGCGAGGCGCGCGCCGAGATGGTCGAACTCGACAAGGGCTACGAGCCCGAAAAGGTCGAGCCGCGCTGGGCCAAGTGGTGGGAAGAGAAAGGTTTCTTCCGCTCCGAGGACAAGAGCGGGAAGCCGGCCTTCTCGATCGTCCTCCCGCCCCCGAACGTGACCGGCTCGCTGCACATCGGCCATGCGCTCACCGCCACCATCGAGGACGCGGTCGTCCGCTACAAGCGGATGAACGGATTCAACGTCTGCTGGCTGCCGGGCATCGACCACGCCGGCATCGCCACCCAGATGGTGGTCGAGCGCGAGATCCAGCGGACGGAGGGGAAGTCGCGCCATGACCTCGGCCGGGAAGAATTTCTTCGCCGCGTCTGGGCCTGGAAGGAGAAGTCGGGCGGCCGCATCGCGGTGCAGCACCGCGCGCTGGGCGCCTCGCTCGACTGGGATCGCGAGCGCTTCACCATGGACGAGCGGTCCTCGCGCGCGGTGCGGGAGGCTTTCGCGCGGCTGTACGAGGAAGGGCTCCTCTATCGGGCCGAACGTCTGATCAACTGGTGTGTGAGCTGCCGCACGGCGCTCAGCGACCTCGAAGTCGATCATGAAGAGAACGTGAGGACCGAGCTGTACAAATTCGCCTACCCGCTCGCCGACGGCTCGGGCGAGATCGTCGTCGCCACCACCCGCCCCGAGACGATGCTGGGCGACACCGCGGTCGCCGTCCATCCCGACGACGAGCGCTACAAGGCGCTGGTCGGCAAGAGCGTCCGCCATCCCATCACGGGGCGCGAATTTCCCATCGTGGCCGATGCCGAGCTGGTCGACCCGAAGTTCGGAACGGGCGCGGTCAAGGTCACGCCGGGGCACAGCTTCGAGGACTTCGAGTCGGGCAGGCGGCACGGCCTGCAGCTGATCAACATCCTCAATCTCGACGGGACGCTCAACGAGAACGCCGGGCCGTTCCAGGGGCAAGACCGCATCGAGGTGCGGCCGGCGCTGAAGGCGCGCCTGAAAGAGCTCGGCCTCGAGCGTGGCAGCGAGCCGCACACGATGGCGCTGGGCCGCTGCCAGCGCTGCGCCAGCATCGTCGAGCCGCTCCTGAGCAAGCAGTGGTTCGTCAAGACCCGCCCGCTCGCCGACCAGGTGGTGGCGCAGATCGACGAGATGCGCTTCGTTCAGGAAAACTGGCGTGCGGAATTGCTCCGCTGGATGGAGAAGATCCACGACTGGTGCGTCTCGCGCCAGCTCTGGTGGGGGCACCAGATCCCCGCCTGGTATTGCGAGTACGGCCACGTCACCGTCGCGCGCGAGACTCCGCGCGAATGCGCCGAGTGCCATTCGGGGCGGCTCAAGCAGGACCCCGACGTGCTCGACACCTGGTTCAGCTCCGGTCTCTGGCCTTTCTCCACCTTCGGCTGGCCGGAGAAGACGGCCGCGCTCGAGACCTTCTATCCGAACTCCCTGATGGAGACGGGCTTCGACATCCTCTTCTTCTGGGTCGCCCGCATGGCCATGCTCGGCCTGCACTTCATGGGCGAGGTGCCCTTCCGCGTCGTCTACCTGCACGCCATGGTGCGCGACGAGAAGGGCGAGAAGATGTCCAAGACGCGGGGGAACGTGATCGATCCTCTCGACGTCACCGCCCGCTACGGCGCCGACGCCCTGCGCTTCACGCTGGCCTCGATGGCCGGACAGGGCCGCGACATCAAGCTCTCCACCGACCGCATCGCCGGCTATCGCGCTTTCGCCAACAAGATCTGGAATGCGGCCCGCTTCGTGCTGATGAATTCGGGCGGCTACGACCCGCGCGCCCAGCCGGCTTCCCTCTACGATCGCTGGATTCTCAGCCGCTTCCAGCGCTGCGCCGACGAGGCCCGCACCGCCCTCGAGGAGTACCGCCTGGGCGATGCCGCCAATGCCATCTATCGATTCATCTGGAACGAGCTGTGCGACTGGGCCATCGAATTGTCGAAGCCGGCGCTCTACGGCGAGAAGTCGCCCCGCGAGCGCGCCGGCGCGCAGGCATCGCTGCTCAAGGCGCTGGAGGGGGCGCTGCGGCTGTTGCATCCCTTCATGCCCTTCGTCAGCGAAGAAGTGTGGCAGCGGTTGCCGAATCGCTCGGGCGAGACGATCATGCTCGCGCCCTATCCCGGCCCGGGCCCTGTGGACGAGGAGGCGGAGCGCGAGATGGATCTCGTCACCCGCGCCATCGACGGAGCGCGATCGCTCCGCGGCGAGGTCAACCTGCCGCCGAACCAGCGGGTGCCGCTCTTTCTCTTCGTCCGCGACGGCCGGACCCGCGCGCTCCTCGAGAAGCACGAGCGCGCCTTCAAGCGCCTGGCCAACGCCGGCGAAGTCACGCTGCGCGGCTTCGATGCAGCGCGCCCCCGGCAAGCGGCAGTCCACGTCGAGCCGGAGGTGGAGGTGCACCTGCCGCTGGTCGGGCTGATCGATTTCGCCGCCGAAAAGGCGCGGGTGGAGAAAGAGCTGGGCCGCATCGCGGCCGAGCTGCAGGGCATCGAGAAGCGCCTTTCCAACAAGGGATTCGTCGAGCGCGCCCCAGCCGAGGTAGTAGAGAAGGACCGCGCGCGCGCCGAGGAGCTGCAAGCGAAGCGGGAGAAGCTGTCGCGCCACCTGGCGCGCATTTCCAGTTCGGAGGAAGGCATGGACGAAAAGAATCCGCAGGGGCCGCAGGGAAGCCAGCCGCCGTCGTCACCGGGCTCGACGCCGAACTTCGCCGACCGGGCGAGGGAGATGGTCGACGCCGCCCGCGAGGCGATGGGGCCGATGGCCGAGAAAGTCGCGCAGGCGATGACCGAGGCCGGCGAGGTGCTCAAGGACCGGGCGGCCGAAGCCGGCGAGGCCATGTCGCAGAAGGCGGCCGAGGTGAAAGCCGCGGTGGAGAGGCGCATGGCTACCGCGCGCAAGCCGGCAAGAAAGGCGCCGCGCAAGGCCGCCGCCAAGCGGAAGGCAGCGCCGAAGAAGGCGGCGAAGAAGAAGGCGCGCAAGGCCGCCAAGCCCGCGCGCAAGGCGAAGAAAGGGAAGAAGAAGTCCCGGAGGTAGGGCATGGATCGGCGGAAGGGCACGAAGTAATGCTCGAGCTGGGGCGGCCCGATGACGCCATCGGCCGCCTCATCTCGCTCGCCCTCGAGGAGGACGTCGGGCCGGGCGACCGCACCGCCCAGGCCGTCGTGCCGGAAGGGGCGCGCGGGTCGGCCCTGCTCGTCGCCAAGGAGGAGCTGATCGTCTCCGGCCTCGCCGCGGCGGCGCGAGTCTTTCGCGCGCTCGATCCTTCCTCCGAGCTGGAAGCCCTCAAGAGCGAGGGAGATCGCGCCGGACCCGGCGACGGCGTCTTGCGCGTGCGCGCCAGCCTGCGCGCCATCCTCAGCGGCGAGCGGACCGCGCTCAATTTCCTGCAGCGCCTCTGCGGTATCGCCACGCTCACCGCGCGCTACGTCCAGGCGTTGAAAGGAACGAAGACCCGCCTGCTCGACACGCGCAAGACGACGCCGGGCATGCGCCAGCTGGAGAAAGCGGCAGTGCGCGCGGGCGGCGGCCACAACCACCGCAGCGCGCTCTTCGACGGCATCCTCGTCAAGGACAACCACGCGGCGGCGGCGGGCGGCGTCGGCGAGGCGGTGCGGCGGGCGCGAGCGGCAGCGCATCCGCTGCTCGAGGTCGAAGCGGAAGTGAGCACCCCGCAGCAGATCGAGGAGGCGCTCGCCGCCGGCGCGCAGATGCTGCTCCTCGACAACCTCGGCGACGCCGCGCTCGCCGCCGCCGTCCGCCAGGTCGCCGGCCGCGTTCCGACGGAAGCGTCGGGGAGCATCACGCTCGACCGCCTCCCGAAAGTGGCCGCCCTCGGAGTAGACTACGTCTCCGTGGGCGCGCTGACGCACTCGGCTCCGGCTTGTGACCTGAGCCTGCTCATCACCGATTGGGGCGGCAAGCGGTGAGCCCCGACCCCGCCCCTGCGCCTCTCGCAGGCGGCGAGGGCCATTGGACCGATCTCAACCAGGACGCCATCGTGCTCGGGCTGCTCCTCGAGTGCACCGACGATTTCGTCAGCGGCGCCGTGCTCTGCGACAAGCTCGACGTGCCCCGCGCGGAGCTGCTCAAGCGCATCGATTCCCTGCGCACGCGCGGCTACGGCATCCAGACCAGCGGCGGCCGCGGCTACCGGCTGAGCGAGATCCCCGACAAGCTCAACGATCAGGTCATCGCACCGCTTCTCTCGACCAACGAGATCGGCCGCAAGCTGCACGGCTACGCCGAGCTGGAGTCGACCAACGACGAGGCCCACCGCCTGGCCGAAGCGGGCGCCGAGCACGGCGAGGTGGTCGTCGCCGAGCTGCAGACCAAGGGGCGCGGCCGGCGGGGGCGCAGCTGGTTCTCGCCGCCGGGAAAGTCGCTCACCCTCTCGGTCATCCTCCGGCCCACGCTTCTGCCCTCGCGCGCTCCGGAGATCGCCCTGACGGCGGCCGTCGCGCTCTGCGAAGCCGCTCACGAGCTGGGCGCGCCCGGAGCGCGCATCAAGTGGCCCAACGACATCGAATGCCGCGGCCAGAAGCTGGCCGGGCTCCTCACCGAGCTGCGGGCCGAGGCCGAGAGCATCCGCCACGTCGTGCTCGGCGTGGGGCTCAACGTCCTGCTCACGGCGCACGACTTTCCGCCCGACCTCCGCGGCACGAGCCTCTTGATCGAGAGCGGGGAGAGCATCGCGCGGCCGCTCGCCTGCGCGCGCGTGCTCGAGCACCTCGAGGAATGGGTGGCGCTGCACGAGACCGAGGGGTTTGGCCCGGTGCGCGAGCGCTGGCGGGAGCTCTCCAGCACTCTCGGCCGGCGCGTCTTCATCGACGGCGATCCGCCGCCCCTCGAGGGCGAAGCGGTCGATCTGGCCGAGGACGGCGCGCTCCTGGTCCGCTCCGCCGATGGCGCCTTGCGTCGGGTGATGGCGGCCGATATCGAGCACTGCACCGTGCTGTGAACAAAGGTACGATTGCGTAACATTGACGGACCGCCGAAACGCTCCTGATACTGCAGAAGTGCTCCTCGCCATCGACGTCGGTAACACGAATACCGTGCTGGGCGTGTTCGAGTTTCGCCAAGGCGAGTCGCGGCTGCGAGATTCCTTCCGCGTGCAGACCGAGAAGGATCGCACCGGCGACGAGTACGGCCTGCAGATCAAGTCGCTCTTCGATTTCGCCGGCCTCTCGATGAAGGACGTGCACGACGTGATCGTCAGCAGCGTCGTGCCGCCGATGGCGTTTCCCCTCGAGCAGATGTCGAAGCGCTTCTTCGGCAAGAAGCCCCTCTTCGTCGGGCCGGGGGTGAAGACGGGCATGCCGGTGCTCGCCGACAATCCGCGCGAGGTGGGCGCCGACCGGATCGTCAACGCCGTCGCCGCCTACCAGAAGTGGCCGCAGGGGCTCGTCATCGTCGACTTCGGCACCGCCACCACCTTCGACGCGGTCACGCCCAAGGGCGAATATCTGGGCGGCGCGATCGCGCCGGGCATCACCATCTCGATGGAGGCGCTCTTCCACCGCGCCTCCAAGCTTCCGCGCGTCGCCTTCGAGAAACCGGAGCACGTGGTGGGCCGCAACACCGTCGCGGCCATGCAATCGGGTCTCGTCTACGGCTACGTCGGCCTGGTCGACGGCATCTGCGTGCGCATGAAGGAGGAGCTGGGATTTTCCGCGAAGGTGGTGGCCACCGGCGGCCTCGCGGCGCTGGTGGGCAGCCTCTCCAAGCAGATCGAGGTGGTCGACGACCAGCTCACCTTGGACGGCCTGCGCATCATCTACCAGCGGAACCAGGCGGAGAGAGGCTGATGGCAGAGAAGGATCCAACTGCGCCGCCCAACCTGCGCGGGGCCACGCCTGCCGAGCTGGACGAGCTTCGCGTCTCGGTCAAGGTGGCGGGGCGGACCACGCCCAGGCCGACCGCGCGGCCGCCGATCTCGGCGATGCAGGCGCTCACCCACCGCGGCGAGCTCGACAAGCTCATCGATGACGGCCGGGCGACGCTGGAGTCGAATCCGAAGGAGTCGCACGCCTTCTTCGAGAAGGCGTACCGGAAGAATCTGATGGACCCGCGGGTGCTCTCCAACTACGGCCTGACGCTGGTCCTGGTCGAGGGCGATCGCCAGCGCGGTATCCGCTTCTGCGAGGAGGCGGTGCGGCGTGGGCTGGTCAGCACCGAGACGCTGGTCAATCTCGCCAGGGCGCTGGTCGTGACCCGCAACAAGGAGCAGGCCATCCGCGCGCTGCGGCGGGCGATGGAGCTTGCTCCCGACGATCCGCGCGTCGGGCAGGAGTTCGCCGCGCTCGGCCTGCGCCGGCCGCCGCCCATCCCCTGGCTGCCGCGCGACTGCTTCGTCAACAAGTGGCTGGGCAAGCTCACCTGGTGGTTCTCCCGCCGGCATCGGCTCAATCCGCTCTCGATGAGCTAGAGTCGATCGATGAGCGAAGCTACTCCGGCCGCGGCGGTTCAGTCTCCCGCTGCCTGTCCGATCCCGCTCTCGGCGGTGCCGGCCAACTTCCAGAAGCACGTCGACCCCAAGGCGCCCACGCCGCTGCGGATGATGGGCGCCAAGGCGCTGGTGCCGATGGGGCCGAAGGAGATGAGCACCGCGCTCTACATGCTCACCTTCGACGCCGACGCCGGCGTGCGCGAGACGGCGGTCAAGACGGCGGCGTCGCTGCCCGACCGCATCCTCTCGGTCGCGCTGCGCGACGAGACGATGGATCCGCAGGTCCTCGATTACTACTCGGTCGTGCTGGCGGGGAAGGACGAGTATCTCGAGATGCTCGTCCTCAATCCCTCGACCGGGGACCCGACGGTGCAGCGGCTCACCTCGACGGCGGACGACCACATCATCGAGATCGTCGCGCAGAACCAGCTGCGCATGCTGCGCCATCCCGACATCGTCCGCGCGCTGGTCAACAACAAGGCGTCGCGGCCCTCCACCCTCGACAACGTCTGCGACTTCTGTGTGCGCTCGGGGCTCAACCTCGAGGATCTCCCCGCCTTCCGCGCCGCGCGCCGCCGCATCCACGGCGGCGCCAGCGAGGACGAAGAGACGGCGAAGAAGGCGGCCGCCCGCGCCGCCGCCGAGGTCGCCTCGGCGGAGAAGGCTCTCGAGCAGATGGGCGCCGCCGGCCCGGATCGCGCGGAGGAACAGCGGGCCGCTCCCGGCAGCGCCGAGGAGAGGGAGCTGGAAGAGCAGCGGCTCACCATCAGCCAGCAGGTGATGCGGCTGAGCATTGCGAAGAAGATCGAGTGGGCCAACAAGAAGGGCAACCGGGAAGTGCGCTCGCTCTTGCTGCGCGACCCGAACACGCTCGTGCAGCTGGCGGTGATCCAGAGCCCGCGCATCACCGAGGGCGAGGTCGTCAAGGTGGCGGTGAGCCGCACCTCGCCGGACGAGGTGTTGCGATACATCTACAACAATCGTCAATTGATGAAGAACTATCAAATCAAGCTGAATCTGATCAACAACCCCAAAGTGCCGGTCGGGGTCTCGATGCGCTACCTCTCCTCGCTGCGCATGGCCGAGGTGAAGGCCATCGCCAGGAACAAGAACGTGCCGCAGGGCCTGGCGAACGCGGCGAAGAAACTGCTGGAGAAGAAGGGCGCGGGCTGAGCCTGCTCAGGCGCTCTTCTTCGCCGTCTCCACCTCGGTGGTGACGTCCGACGGATCCTCGCTCAAGAGCTGCAGCGCGATCTCGAGAGCCTTGCGCGTCTTCTCCCGCAGCTTCTCGTCGCTCTTGATCTTCTGGTAGGCCTTCACCGCCCGGTCCTCGTTCAGCACGGCGGTGACCTGCGCCTCCTCGAGCTGCTTCTTCAGCTCGTCGCGTTCCTCGGCGAGCAGATCCTTCTCGCCAGTCAGCGCCTGCGCCTCGCTGCGCAGCGTCTCCAGCTCGGCCGACTTCGCGTTCTTCTTCGACTCCTCGCGGGCCGCGCCCAGCTCGCGTTCGAACTTCTTCGCCGCCGCCGCCAGGGCATCGGCGCGCTGCTGGAGCGTCTTGGCGGCCGCCTCGCGCTCCTGCAGCTGCGCTTCGGCCTTGTTCTTCGCTTCCTTGAGCTTGAGCAGCTCCTTCTCCAGCTCGGCGACGCGCGCCTCCAGCGAGCCTCCATCTCCGGGGATCTCCCGCAGCTCCAGCAAGGCCGTGTCGTCTTCGGCGAGGTCGGGCACCGCCTTCGGCTTGGGCGGAGGCTGTTGCGTCGGCCCGCCCAGTGAATCGAAGGCCTTGTCGAACATCTCCAGATCATGGTCGCCGGCCTGGTGCTCCTCGACCTGGACCACCTCTTCGACTTCCTCGAGCAGCACCGGTTCTTCTGGAGCAAGAGCTGCCTGGGTTTCCTGCTCGGAAAGCGAGATGGGCTCGTCCTCGCCGTCCACCAGGTCTCCCAGGCCGAGAGGCTCATCCTCGACCGAGACGATCTCCTCGGACTGGGCCTGCTCGGGGGGGAGCCGGATGCCCATCAGCGCCGAGGCCTTTTCCAGTATGACTTGCGGCTCGAAGGGCTTGATCAGGTACTCCTCGGCGCGGGTCTTGAGCTTCTTGTGCTTCTCGAACGAGTCGGGGGTGGCGTGGGCGCTAGTCAAAATTACCGGTATGCCCTTGAGCTGCTCGTCCTTCTTGAGTCGCGTACAGAGCATGTAGCCATTGGTCGGCTGCGCCTCGACGCAGACCACGATCAGGTCAGGATTTTCCGCCTTGGCCATCGTCATGCCCTGCTCGCTGTTGGTCGCCGTCGTGGCGACGAATCCGCGGGCGACGATGGCGTGCGACAAACCCTGCGCGAAGGCTTCGTCGGAGTCGATGAGAAGGATTCTTTTCGACACGCGGAACCCGGGCAGGGGAGATCAAAAGCTTACGGGCGCGGCACGAGGGGTGTCAACGAAACGCCTTGAAATTCCGCGTGTGTGATGAGGTACGCGCGCTATCGCAGCTCGGCCGACTGCACCAGTGCGAGAACGTCCTCTTCGTCGAGATCGCTGATCAGCGAATAGACGATCTCGTCGTTGCGCCAGGAGGCGATGTTGAAGCCGTGCGCGCGGGAGAGCCAGACCTGCCGATCGGCGATGCGCCGGGCAGCCCCCGGCAGCTGCGGCTCGGGATCGTCGACGATGAGCAGCGACACCCGGCGGCCATTGGCTGCCGGCACCGTGTAGGTGACCACCGCCGCCTGCCGCGAGCGGACTTGCGACAGCCGCACCCCCTCCAGCCGCGGACCTTGGGAGAACCGGGGCAGCCGCACGCCGAAGTCGAGCTTCTCGGAGAGCCAGCGCTGGGCGCTGCTCACGTCGGACGCGGTGTAGTCGAGGGGGAGCGCTCGCGCGTGGAGGGCGACGCCGTCGTCGACGATCGAATGTCCGCCCCGGAAGATCGGATGCTGCAGCCCGCCGGCCAGGAACCAGGCAGCTGCGCCCACCGTTGCGGCGGCGACGGCGACGGCGCGCGGCTCACGCAACGCGCGCGCCCAGCGCCCCCGGTACGGCTCGGCGGCGAGGCTGCCGCGCACGGCATCGTGCAATTGGTGCGGCGCCGCGACGTTGGCGCGGCCGGCGGCGACCTTGTAGCTCTGCTGGACGCGCACCGTCTCCGCGCAGATCGCGCAGCCCGCCAGGTGCGCCTTCATTTCCGCCGACTCGTCGGCCGAGAACTCTCCGTCCACGTAGGCGTGGAGGAAGGTCTTCTCCAGCTCTCGGCACTCGAGGGGCATGGTCACCCTAGGCCTTGCGCTTGAACTCGAGCACTTCGGCGTCCTCCGCCTGCGCTTCCAGTTCCATCGCCTGGCCGGGTTGGACGACGCCGTTCTCGATGGCGTAGCCGAGCAGGTTGCGCTGCAACAGCTTCCGGCCGCGGTAGAGCCGGCTCATCACCGTGCCCACCGGACAGTCGAGGATCTCGGCGATCTCCTTGTAGGAGAACTCTTGCAGGTCGGCGAGGATCACCACCAGCCGGAAATCGATGGGCAAGACGTCGATGCTGCGGATGACGTCGTCGGAGAGAAGCTTCTCGAAGAAATACTCCTCGGGGTTCGAAGAGCTCTCGGTGGGCTCGCGGGTGACGAACCGCTCGTTGCTGGCCTCGCGGGCGGCGCCCTCGACGACGGTGCGCTCCTTCACCCGGCGGCGGTATTTGTTGATGAAGGTGTTGGTGAGGATCTTGAAAAGCCACGCCTTCATGTTGGTGCCGCGCTCGAACTTGTCGAAGAAACGGAAGGCGCGGAGAAAAGTGTCCTGCACCAGGTCTTCGGCGTCGCGCTCGTTCCTGGTCAGGCGGAGGCCGGCGGAGTAGAGCGCATCGAGATGCTCGAGGGAGAGGCCTTCGAACTCGCGCCGGGTGCGGTCGGTGTGCTTGAAATCGAGCATCGCTCTCCGGAGTCAGTTCGCCTGCAGATCAATCTAACTGGCTGGGGCCGCGGTGAAAACCATGGGAACTCCGCGGGTATTCCGGCGGGTCGGGCGCTCGGCCGGTGCGGACTGCACGGCGCAACAAAAAATCAAGTCGTACTGCGGGATTATCGGAGCACCTTCTCGAGCGGCGTATAGGGCAGATCGAGCGCCTCGGCGACGGCGCGGTAGGTGCAATAGCCATTGAAGGTGTTGACGCCCAGTGCGAGAGCGCGGTCGCGTTTGACGGCCTCGACCACGCCCATGTCGGCGAGCTTCCCCGCCCAACCGATGGTCGCGTTGGTGAGCGCGAAGGTCGAAGTCTGCGAGACGGCGCCCGGCATGTTGGCCACGCAATAGTGCACGACGCCGTGAACCAGATAGGTGGGATGGTCGTGCGTGGTCGGGCGGCAGGTCTCGATGCACCCGCCCTGGTCGACGGCGACGTCCACCACCACGCTGCCCGGCTGCATCTCGCTGATGAGCTTCTCGCTGACCAGCTTGGGCGCTTTTGCCCCGGGGATGAGCACGCCGCCGATCACCAGATCCGCCTCGCGAACGTACTTCTGGATCTGCGTCGGATCGGAAAAGACCGGCGTGATGCGCGAGCCGAAGACGTCGTCGAGATAGGCGAGGCGGCCGAGATTGACGTCGAGCACGACCGTCTCGGCGCCCATTCCGGTCGCCAGCTTGGCGGAATTCGTCCCCACCACGCCGCCGCCGAGGATGACGACTTTGCCGCGGCGCACGCCGGGCACGCCGGAGAGGAGGATGCCTTTGCCGCCGTGCTCCTTTTCCAGGTAGACGGAGCCGACCTGCACCGCCATGCGGCCCGCGACTTCGCTCATCGGCTTGAGCAGCGGAAGCTGGCCGTCCTCGGTCTGGATGGTCTCGTAGGCGACAGCGGCGATCTTGCGGTCGAGCAGCGCCTTGCTCAGAGGCTTGTCGGCGGCGAGGTGGAAATAGGTGTAGATGGTCTGCCCTTCCTTCATCAGCGGGTATTCCGAGGAGATGGGCTCCTTCACCTTGATGATCATCTCGGAGCGCGACCAGACGTCGGCGGCGCGCTCGACGATCTCGGCGCCGACCGACTGGTAGGCGTCGTCAGGAAGACCGCTGCCCACGCCGGCGCCCTTCTCGATCAGGACCCGGTGGCCCCGCGCGAGAAGCGCGGCCGCGCCGCCGGGGACCAGGCCGACGCGGTACTCGCGGATTTTGATCTCTTTCGGGCAACCGATGATCATTGCGCCCTCCGCGGTTACAAAGGGCGCGCAAGATACCGAGCGAAACGAAAATGCTCAAGCTGCTCTTCGCCGACGAGACAGGGCGTGTTTACGAACACCCCGAGCTGCGCCCCCTGGTGTGGGAGGGGGCCGATTTGCCCGTGCCCATTCCGGCGCACACGACGCTCGCGGCGCTGCCGGGGCGCAGGCCGCTCGGTGTCGACGCCTCGGGCGGCGTCGTCGAGCTCCGCGAGATGCGCCTCGGCCGCCGGCTGGTGAAGCCGAACGCGGTAGCGGCCGTGCTGCCGCCAGGCTGGACGCGCAGCGAGCTGCCGGCCTTCCACAAGAGCGCGGTCGCGCCGCTCCTGCCGCAGTGGGCGTACACGGCCGCGGCCTGGGACTCGCGGAGCAACTGCCATGTCGTCTGGGCGCTGCACACCGACCGCCGCGCGCACTGGGATCCGGCGGCGCATTCGACGCCCGATCTGCCGGGACTGGTGGAGCGGCGACTCCTGCGCGAGGAGACTCCGCTCTTGCGGCAGCTGGCGAAATGCGCGCTCGAGTACCGCTGCTTCACCGCGCAGAACATCTTCTACGCGCGCGACGAAGGCGCCATCCCCGCCAGCACTGGCTGCAATGCTCGCTGCGTCGGCTGCATCTCCGAGCAGCCGCCGGAAGGACCGCCTTCGAGCCACGAGCGGATCGACGACGCGCCCGACGCTACGAGCATGGCCGACATCGGCATCGCCCATCTGCGCGCGGCACCCGGCCGCACCATGGTCTCCTTCGGCCAGGGCTGCGAGGGCGAGCCGCTCACCCGCGCGCAGGAGATCGCCCGCGCCATCCGCCTCATGCGCGCCCAGACCTCGCGCGGCTCGATCAACATCAACACCAACGGATCGTTGCCCGGCGCGCTCTCGCTCTTGATCGACGCCGGCCTCGACGCCTGCCGCATCAGCCTGAACAGCGCCCACAAGCCGCTCTACGAGGCGTACTACCAGCCCGTCAAATACGGCTGGGAGGACGTCGCGCAGTCGATCGCGCTGGCGAAGCGGCGCGGAATCTATCTCGCGCTCAATCTGCTCACCTTCCCGGGCGTGACCGATGCCGAAGGTGAAGTCGAGAAGCTTTGCCGGATCGTCCCCTTCGTCGATCAAGTGCAGACTCGCAGCCTGGCGATCGATCCCGATCAGTATCTAGCCGTCGCGCGGGCCCACGGTGCCTCCGGGCCTCGCCTCGGCCTGCGCGAGATGCTCCGCCGGCTGAAGCGCGCCCGTCCGGGGCTGGTGATCGGAAATTTCGCTCGAGGTCTGGACGAAAGAAATCCGGGGACCCGAAGCGGATCCCCGGATCTCTCTGCGACCTGAGGCTCAGCGGAAGCTGGCGCCGAGATCGATGCTGACGTTGTAGAAGTCGGCGTTGCCGCCCTTGTCCACCGAGGCGACCCCGCCGGCAGCGCTGTTGCCGGTGTAGATCTTGTTGAACAGGTAATTGTACTGGAAGCGCCCGCCCAGCTTGAAATCGCCGATGTTGGTCTCGATGCCGCCGCCGAAGGGCAGAGTATTCACCGAGCGATTGGGGATTCCGGAGGCCTGGCCGCCGTTCACCCAGGTGATGCCGTAGCCGCCGAAGACGTAGGGCGTGAAAGCGCCGGGGAGGACGTTGAGGCGCAAGTCCCCGTAGCCTTCGTTGGTCTTGATGGTGCTGGCCGACCGGCCGAGGTCGAGGCTCTCTTTGACGTTGTTCTGCGAGCCGAGATAACCGAGCTCGATGCCCAGCATCGGCGTGGGCAGGATGCCGAGACGCGCGCCATAGGCGACGCCGAGGTCGGAGCCGCTGGAGAGCGCCTGGTTGTACTTGGTGCCGCCGCCCTGCAGCACCACCGAGAATTCGCTGTCGGCCATCGCCATCGGCGCGAAGGCGAGCGCGGCGGCGAAACCCAGAAGCAATTTCTTCATGTGCGTTCCTCCTCTAACTGGCGCAGAAAGAATCAAGACACGGTAGGAATGGGAAAAGTGTTCGGCCTGCCCGGCCGGGTGGAGGAGCGACGAGCTTGGGCCAGGTGAAGCTCGAGTTGCAGAAAGAGCTGGCTCGCCATCTGCGGGGCGGACATCCCTGGGTGTATCGGCGCGCGCTGGAGAAGCCGCCGGCAGACCTGGCCGCGGGCGCGATCGTGGACGTGACCGAGAGGGGCAAGTTCGTCGCGCGCGGCTACTTCGATCCTTCGAGCGCCGTGCGAGTGCGCATCCTCACGCGCGATCCGGCCGAGGCGATCGGGCCGCTCTTCTGGCGCAGGCGCATCGCCAGGGCGGTGGCGCTGCGGCGGGCCTACACGCCTTTCGAGGGCGAGACCGACTGCGCGCGGCTGGTGCATGGCGAGGGAGACGGGCTGCCCGGCGTCGTGGTCGATCTCTATTCGAAGTGGGCGGTGCTCAAGCTTTACAGCAAAGGCCTCGTGCCACACCGGTCGCACATCCTCGATGCGCTGCGCGGCGAGGTCGGGCTCGAGGGCATCTACGGCCGCGACGAAGAAGTCGAAGTTGCCGCGGATGAAGAGAACGAGCTTGCCGATCGCGAGTCGCCTCCGGCGAAAGGACAGGTGCTCTGGGGAAAGGAGCCTCCCGATCCGATCGTCGTGCGCGAGCACGGAATGCGCATCGCCGTCGACGTGCGCGCGGGACAGAAGACCGGATACTTTCTCGACCAGCGCGAGAACCGGCTCGCGCTGCGCCGGTTCGCCCAGGGCCGCGCCCGAGCTCTCAACTGTTTCTCCTATACGGGAGGATTCTCCCTCGCCGCGGCGCTGGGAGGAGCAGCCGAGGTGATCTCCGTCGACCGCGATGCCGCCGCCCTCCGGCTTGCGCGTCGCAACTTCGAGTTGAACGGCCTCGATCCCGCCAAGCACGGCTTCGTCACCGCCGACGTGCTCGACCATCTCGCCGAGCGGCGGTCGGAACAGGCGCGCTTCGACCTGATCGTGCTCGACCCGCCCGCCTTCGCGAAGTCGCAGAAAGCCGTTCCCGCCGCTCTCGACGGCTATGCCTCGCTCCACCGCGCGGCGCTGCAGCTGCTCGCGCCTGGGGGCATCCTCGCCACCGCCTCCTGCTCGGCGCGCGTCACGCCGGAGGAGTTCGTCGGCGCGGTGCGGGAAGCGGCTCTCAAGACGCGTTCCGACCTGCAGCTGCTCGAGGAGCGCCGCCAGCCGCCCGACCATCCGGTGCTGCTCGCCTTTCCCGAGGGGCGCTATCTCAAGTTCTTCATCTTCCGCAAGGGGGACTGATGGTCCTTCCCGGCCAGTATCTCGAGCGGAGCATCGTCGTGGGCGATCTCGACGCGCTCTACCACCGCGGCGCGCGCGAGCCGCCCTGCCTGATCGCCTCGCCGCATCCGGCGCTCGGGGGGAGCATGAGCTCGCCGGTCGTCGCCGAGCTCGCCTGGGCGCTCACCCGCGCGGGGCATCCGACGCTGCGCTTCGACTATCGCGGCGTCGGTGCCTCGCGCGGCAGCTCGCCGCACCAGCCCGGCAGCTTGCAGATCGGCGACGTCGGCGGCGAGCTCGAGGATCTGCGCCTGGCGGCCGACCAGATCCTCGTCACGACGAAAATGAACGCCGCCTGCGCGATCGGCTACAGCTTCGGCGCCAAGGTCGCCCTCGAGGCAGCGCGCGACGCGCAGCTCTCGCATCTGGTGCTGATCGCGCCGCCCAACAAGCTGGCCGATTTCTCGGCGCTCGCCTCGCTGCAGAAGCCGCTCCTGGTCGTCTGTGCGCATCATGATCCCTATTGCGATCGCTCGGCGCTCCAGCTTCCGGAGCAGGCGCGGCTGGAGGTGATTCCCCACGCCGACCATTTCTTCGGGCGCGGCCTGACGGAGGTGGGCAGGATGGTCGCCGGCTGGCTGCGCGGCGATCGGCCCGAATACATCGCGCCGCCCGACAAGCCGGAAGAGCAGCCGCGGGAGGCGATCCGGGAGCTGGAGCTCACGCCCGGCGAGCCGCTCGAGCTGGATCTCGAGCGCAAGTAGATCGCCGCCCGCATGCGCGCGTTCCTCTCCCGAAATAGACGCCGCAACGTCGCGTATCTGGGAGGGGAGCATTATGCTCCGCGAGGCAAGGGGGCTCTGGATGTCGTCTGGCACGCTCTCATCGCGACCCGCGCTCAAGGAGCGCCTCGCGATCGCGCTGCTCGCCACCGCCGCGCTCCTCCTGCTCGGCCTCGCCGGCTGCGCGCGCCAGCCCGCGCCGGTGATGGAGATGAGCGACGAGGCCGTCCCCGGCCTGATCGAGGTGGAGCTGAAAGGCCCTGCCTCGCTGCCCGGAAAGGTGCTCGACCAGGAGGAAGTCGAAGACGACGAATTCGGCGATCTCTTCTCGCGGGAACTGCAGGTCGAGCTGCAGGTCGATCCCGCTGACGAGGCCGCTACGCTCGCGCAGCTGCGCGCCCGGCCCGACGTGATCTGGGCCGAGCCGGTCACTCGGCTGCAGGCGCTCTGGCTCCCCGACGACCCCGACTTCGCCAAGCAGTGGCACCTCAAGGCGGCGGGCGCGGAGGCGGCCTGGGACATCGCCCGCGGCGAGGGCGTGACGGTCGCGGTGATCGATACCGGCATCTATCCCGTCGACGACCTCGACCCATCGCGCATCGTCAAGGGCTACAACTTCGTCGGGCGCAACGAGGATGCGCGCGACGATCACGCGCACGGAACGCACGTCGCCGGGACGATCGCGCAGAGCACCGGCAACGGCAAAGGCGTCGCCGGCATGGCGCCGCAGGCGCGGCTGATGCCGCTCAAGGTGCTCACTGCTTTCGGCAGCGGGACCTCGCATGACATCGCCGAGGCGATCCGCTGGGCGGTCGACCACGGCGCGCGCGTGCTCAATCTTTCGCTCGGCGGCGGGATGCGCTCCCTGGCGATGGAGTCGGCCGTCCACTACGCGCGGCGCAAAGGCGCCATCGTCGTCTGCGCCGCAGGCAACAGCGGCGGGCGCGGAGTGTCCTTCCCGGCGGCGTATCGCGATGCCTTTGCGGTGAGCGCAGCAGGGCCGAAGGGCTTCGCCGCCCCGTACACCTCCTATGGGCCGCAGGTGCGCCTCGCCGCGCCGGGCGGGGACAAGACGCTCGGCGAGGAAGCCGGGGTGCTGCAGCAGACCCTCGCGGAAGGCTCGACGACGGAAGCTGCGTACCGGTGGTTCCAGGGCACCAGCATGGCGGCGCCCCACGTCGCAGGGGCCGCGGCGTTGATCATGTCGCTGGGAGTGAGCGCGCCAGCCGCGGTCGAAGACTTGCTCACGGCCACTGCCCGGCGCGCGCCCGAATCCGATGGCGAGAAGTACGGAGCGGGACTCCTCGACGCCGCCGCAGCCGTGCGGCGCGCGACGGTGTGGTGGGGATTGTGGCGGCTCCTCTTCGCGCTCGGTGGCGCGCTGGTGGCGGTGGCTCATGCCAGGCGGAGTGGAGAGCGCATCAAGACCCGCGGGCTTTTCTGGGCGGGGATCGGTGTCGGAGCAGGAGCGCTGGCGATGCTCGCGCCCCTCGGGGCGGAGCGACTTCCCTTCCTCGCGCTCCTCGCGCTGCCCCCGGCAGCGTGGCCACAGCGGCTGCTCGGAGCGGGCAGCTTCGCGGGCTACATCGGCTGGAGCGCGCTCGTGCCATTCTTGATCGCGCTGCCCGCGCGGGCGGCGGCGAAGCCGATCGACAACGGATTCGGCGCGCTGGCTGCCGGGCTGTCGTTCGGCTGGGCCGGAGCGCTCTTGCATGCGGCCCTCTGGCGCACGGTCGATCTCCCCTGGATGCCTGCCTTTTTGATGCCGCTCTGGCTGCTCATCGGCGCGGTGGTGGCGTGGAGCGCGGGTCGCGGCCTGCTCGCGCGGGAGCCGCTGCGATGAAGGTGACCGGCACCATCGAGCGGCGCGATCTCGAGGGCGGGATCTGGCAGCTCGTCGCGGACGACGGCAAACGGTACACGCTGCTGGGCGGAGCCAAGGAGATGAAAGCCGGCGCGCGCGTCGAGGTCGAAGGCACCCTCGACGAAGGCTTCGGCATCGGCATGGCGGGCCCTCAGCTGCGCGTGGCGAGCGTGCGCAAGCTGTAGTACCTCGACCGCGGCGCGTTGACACCTGCGAACGGCGATGCCGGGGCTGCGACGCGCGGCCTCGTCGCTGCGCTGCTCAGCGTAGGATCCACTACGCTTCCGCTGCTCGCTCCTCGGGCACGCGTCTCGCCTTGGGCCTCGCCGTTCTCGGTTCCGATTCCCGCGCCGCGGTCGAGGTACTAGCGCACCAGCAGCACGACTCCGGCGACTACCGCTGCGAGCCAGAAGAGCGACAGCCCTGCCGCGCGCGAGAAGCGGAATCCCCGCGGGCCTTCGCGGGCCGGCTCCTCGCGCGGAGGCGCCGGCGATGGCCGCCGCAGCAGGCGCACGAGCAGCACGAGGCCGACCACCAGCAGCGCCGCTCCCAGGGCCAGGACCCACCAGGGCGGGGGAATGTCGGGGTCCTCGAACCCGAGCAAGAACGCCGCGCCCGCGACGCCGTTGTTGACGGCGTGGGCAAGCACCGCGGGCCAGAGCGAGCCCGTCCAGTGGCGCAGGGCCGCGAGCAGGATGCCGATCTCCATCAGCCCGATGAAGCCCACCGGATCCAGGTGCAGGACCGAGAAGAGGATGCCGCTCACCACCACGGCCGCCGCCAGGCCCATCGACCGCTGCAGCGCCGGGAAAGCAAATCCGCGAAAGAAAAGCTCCTCGCCGAGCGGGGCGGCGATCACCACCGTGATCGTCATCGGCAAGGCGTGCACTGCGAAGATGGCGTCGAGCAAGCGCTGCTTGGCGTCGAAGGAGGCCACCAGCGAGCCGGGAAGGATCTCGCGCGCTACCCAGGTGAGGAACGACACCACCGGCTGGTTCGCGGCCGAGGCGATGGCCGCGACGAGAAATTGTCCGGGGCGAGCGGAGCGCAAGCCCAGATAGGGCGCAAATCGCAGCCCTGCCCCACGCAGGACGATGATGGCCGGAAGCGCGATCGCCACCGCCTCGGTGACCCAGAGTCCGACGACGATGCTGCGCTGCTGCGCGCCGGCTCCGACGACGAGCTGCCCCACCAGGAGCGCCAGATAGGCGAGCAGGGCGGTCCCTGCGCCCAGCGCGGGCTTCTCGGGGTTCGGGGCGGACATCGAGCGGCGCGAGATACCACAGGCGAACGCGCGCGGCGACACCTGTCCGATGCCGGAGCGTGCGGTGCTCTCTGTACAGTGCGCGCGTGCTCCGGTTCGGCATCGCGCTCGCCGCTCTCGCCTCGTCCGGCTGCCTCGACTGCCGCACGGGCGGTCTGTTCTGCGGCGCCGAAGGAACGCCCGCGCCTGAACCGCGTGCGGTCTTGCCCAGCGCCTGCCAGCCGCGCGCGGTGATGCCGCGCTTCTTTGCGCTCATCGACAGCCGCGATCCATCGCTCGCCGGCCTGCGCGTGGCGGTGGCCGATCTCGCCAGGCCCGTCTGCCTCTTGCCCCAGGACCGCGGCTGCATCAGCGACGACCAGTGCGCCGTCGGCCTGTGCAAAGACAGTCTCTGTCCCTGCCAGACCTCCTACAGCCCGCTCGCCGACCTGCTCGGCATCGCCCTCCGGGGCATGGCGACCATCGCCACCGACGAGCTGCGCCGCACGATCGATGTGCTTGTGAAGTCCGGTGGGGCAAACGTGCTCGGCGACCTCAAGCGCGTGGTGCTCGCGCTGCTCGACTACGCCCAGGGCAAGACCGACGGCAAGACGCACTACGATCTCTTCACCGGCATCGGCCGCGCCGCCGGGGCCCAGACCGCCGCCTGCGACCCGGCCGCACCGTGGCAGATGCTGGACGCGGCGCTCGGCCAGCTCACCTCCGCGGTCGCCGCGCGGCAGCTCTCGCATCTGAAGACGCTCTTGATGCATCCGTACACCAGGCAGTTTCTCGCCGGGCTGTCGTACCCCGAGAGCGCGCAGGGGCGGGACAGCTGGATCGTGCTCGTCCACGCCATCGCGCCGTCGATCACGAACGCGAGGAGCGGCAGCGCGGCGTTGGACGCCGTCGCCGCGATCCTCCATCAGGTGACGAGCGGTGCGCCGCAGGACTTCATCGTCGCGCTCGATGCAGTCTTGTCGGACACGCGAGCCATGCTGGGGGATTCGGCCGGCATCTTTGCGCCGCTGCAGGCCGTGCTGCGCTGTGCCGGCAGCACCGAGGTGCGCTGCCCCGACTCTGGTCATTGCACGACCCACGACGACGAGCTGGTCGGCGCCTTCTACGATCTTCTCTCGCGGCCCGAGCAGGTGGTCGGCGGCGGCCTCGATCTCACCACCCTCCTCACCACCCTCGTCGGCGCGCTCGAGTCTCTGGTCACGCTCGACCGCGCGGGCGAGGTCTTGCGCACGCTCCGGCTGGTCGTGCAGGGAATCGAGGGCAGTCCCGACCCGAACGACCCGCACGAGGCGCGCGATGCGGCCTTTGCGCTGGCCAAGGAAGCGCTCACTGCCGAGGAGGGCGCGCGGCTCGTGCCGGCGCTCAGCGTCCTCCTCGAGAACGGGGTGGTGCTCGAGCTCTTCACCCTGCTGCAAGACCTCCTCTCCACCTGCAAGCCCCGATGAAGCCCCGCTTGCTGGCAGCGCTGCTGTCCGTCGCCGCCGCGGCGCGCGCGAATCCCTTCGAGCTCTACGGTTTCACTCCGCGCGCGACGGGGATGGGTGGAGCGATGACGGCCGTGGGCGAGGACCTGGGCGCGAGCTTCTACAACCCGGCGGCGCTGCTCGGCCACACCAGGACCGAGCTCGGCCTCGGCTTCGCCGACACCATCTCGAATCTCTGGATCCACCGCGCCAGGGACGGCACCGCCGCTTCCCAAGTCGAGCGGGCGCCGCGCTTCGAGGGCGGAGTCATCTTCCCGCTGGGCGGCAACCTCCTCAAGGACCGGGTGGTGATCGGCATCGGCGGCGGCCATCCAATCGGCTCGCTCGTCCGGGTGCAGACGGTCGACGAGGCGCACCCGCAGTTCTACATGTACCAGAGCAAGGCGCAGCGTTTCGCGCTCGACGCCGCCGTCGGAGTGCGCATCGTCGAGGGCCTTTCCCTGGGCGTCGGCGTGCAGGTCATCGCCGAGCAGATCGGCCGGGTGAACTTTGCGCTCGACCTCGCCTCGCGACAGTTTCGCGCGCGCGACATCACCGTCGATCTCAACACCGTGCCGACCCCGACCGCCGGCATCCTCATCGAGCCGAGCGACCGCATCAAGATCGGCTTCTCCTGGCGCAAGGAGGCGCAGCTGTATTACGCGCAGCCGACCAGCATCGACCTGGGCGACCTGGGGACGCTCCGGCTCGACGTCGATGGCCTCGCCCAGTACTGGCCGCACGTCTTCAGCCTCGGCGTGTCGATCAAGGTCGAGCGCCTCCTCATCGCGATGCAGGCCGACTATCTTCTCTGGTCGAACGCCCCCAACGACCAGGTCCACGTCAAAGTGACCCCGAGCGGCAACGTGCTGCAGGCGCTCGGCCTCGACGCGCTGCTCTCGATGGAGTCGGCCGACGCGCGGATGGGGTTCTCCAACGTCCTCGTTCCCCATCTCGCGCTCGAATACGTCTTTGGCGCGGCTCTCACGCTGCGCGCCGGCGGCTGGGTGCGCCCCTCGGTGGTCCCCGACCAGAGCGGCATCTCCAACTATCTCGACAACTTCAGCGAGTGCCTCGCGGCCGGCGCTACCGTCAGCTTCAGCGATCCGCTCGAAGTCTTCACCGATCCCGTCCACCTCGACCTGGGCGGGCAGGTGATCATCGCGAACCCGCGCAGCGACAGGAAGCAGGCGGCCGAGGCGAGGTGGGGTGGAACTCTGTTTTCGTTCTCGGCGATGCTCCGTTATCTCTACTGACGTGGCCGATGACGATCACGTCCAGGGCGGCCGGCTGCGCAGGTTGAGCCGGCTGGCCTATCTCGCTGCCCGCACGACGGGCGATCTGCTCGCGGCGCAGGCGCGGCGGAAGCTTTCGGGCGCGGACCTGCCGCACGACGATCTGCACAGAGCAGGCGAGCGCATCCTCGCCACTCTCGGAGAGCTCAAGGGCGCCGCGCTCAAGCTGGGCCAGGCTCTGGCGATGGATCCGGACGCGCTGCCCGAGGAAGCGCGCAGGGTGGTGGCGCGACTGCTCTCCCAGGCGCCGCAGCGGATGGATTATCCGGCAGTCGCCGAGGTGATCCGCGCCGAGCTCGGCGAGCCGCCCGAGGCGCTGTTCGCCCGGTTCGATCCCCTGCCGATCGCCGCCGCCTCACTCGGCCAGGTGCACAGCGCGCGGCTGCGCGACGGGACCGAAGTGGTGGTCAAGGTGCAATATCCCGGCGTGGAGAAGGCGCTGGAGAGCGATCTGGCCAACGCGGCCGTCTTCGTCCGCGGCTTCGCCCTGGCGGGCGAGTCGCTCGACGGCCGCCCCTATTACGACGAGCTGCGCGCCTCCCTCCTGCGCGAGCTCGACTATCGCGAGGAGGCGCGGCAGGCCGAGTCCTACGCCGCGGCCGCGGCGCGCTTTCCCGAGCTGGTGGTGCCGCGCGTGGTGCGCGAGCGGAGCTCGCGGCGCGTCCTCTGCCTGACTCGCCTGCGCGGCCAGCATCTGCTCGACTTCATCGAAGAGAAACGAACGGAAGCGGAGCGGTTTCGCGTCGCCCGCCTGCTCGTCCTCGCCATCTGGGGACCGTTCTACGCCACGCGGCTGATCCACGCCGATCCACATCCCGGAAATTTCCTGGTGATGGACGAGGGCCGCCTGGGCGTGCTCGACTTCGGATCGACCAAGCTTCTTTCCGGGCAGTTCGCCGAGGTGTACCGAATGTTCTTCCGCGAGAACGCCGCCGGCCGCCGTCATCCCGACGTCGGACCGATGCTGAAGAAAGCCGGCTTCCGCTTTCTCGGCAGGAGCGCGACGGCTTCGCCGCGCGGGCGGAGCCCGAAGGACGGAGCATCCAGGAGCGCGACGGCTTCGCCGGCGCGCGGGCGGAGCCCGAAGGGCGGAGCATCCGGTGACGAGGAGGACGCGTTCGAGTTCTGCCAGAAGCTGGCCGACATCGTGCAGCGGCCCATCGCGGAGGATGTCTTCGATTTCGGCCGCGACGATTTCGCCGCGCAGCTGCGCGCGGTCTTCCGCTCCGAGCCGAAGCTGGCGCTCTCCATCAAGCCGCCCACCGAGGCGCTGCTCTTCTACCGATCGGTGGCCGGTCTGGCGCAGGATCTGCGCCTGCTCAAGGCGAAGGGGCCCTTTCGCGCGGTGCTGGCCGAGATCGCCGAGCGCGGGTACGAGGCGTGAGCGAGCGCGCGCAGCATCTGGTGCACGAGGCCCAGCTTCTCGACGCGTGCGTCGAGGCGGTGGCGAAGAGCGCGCGCGTCGCCCTCGACACCGAATCGAACGGCTTCCATGCCTACTACGAGAGAGTCTGCCTGCTGCAGATCGCCACGGAGGAGGCGGACTGGGTGGTCGACCCGCTCGCGCTCGACATCGCGCCGCTCCTGCCGCTGTTGCGAGACCCCTCGCGCGAGCTGGTGCTGCACGCCGCGGAATTCGACGTGATGTGCATGAAGCGCGATT
Source organism: Deltaproteobacteria bacterium (assembly GCA_005879315.1). Lineage (GTDB taxonomy): Bacteria > Myxococcota > Myxococcia > Myxococcales > 40CM-4-68-19 > 40CM-4-68-19. The sequence goes on from VBLC01000036.1 coordinate 87,755, forward strand.
ACGGCGTCGCCTTCGGCCGCATTTTCGACACCCACGCCGCCGCCAAGGCGCTCGGCCTCACTCGAGTGGGGCTGCACGATCTTCTCGCCGATCAGCTCGGCGTGCAGCTCCTCATCGACGAGCAGCGCAGTGACTGGGGACGGCGGCCGCTCGCGCCGCAGCAGATCGAGTACGCCTTTGCCGACGTGCGCTGGCTCTTGCCGATGCGGGACAAGCTGGCTGAGCAGCTCGTCGCCCGCGGTCTACTCGCCGAGGCCGAGGCGGAGTTCGCGCGGCTGATCTCGCGCGAGCCCAGACCGCGCGCCTTCGACCCCGAGGGATGGCAGAGGATGAAGGCGGCCCGCGCTCTCGAAGGCCGCGGCCGCGCCGTGCTGCGCGAGCTCTATCTCTTGCGCGACCGGCGCGCGCGCGAAGTGAACCGGCCGGCCTTCAAGGTGCTCTCCGATCTCTTTCTCGCCGAGGTGGCGCGGCGGCTTCCCAAGGACGAGCAGGAGCTGGTGAAGATCCCGGGCAGCTCGCCGAATACGCTGCGGCGGGTGGGGCCGGCGGTGCTCGAGGCCGTCAAGGCGGGGCTCGCCGCCGAGCCTCCCGTCCGACCGCGCGCGCAAGGAAACGGGCAGGGCAGATATCGCAAAGGCGGGCCGGGGGCGCCACCGCCCGAAGTGGAAGAGCGCTATCAGCGCCTGCGCGCCTGGCGCAAAGGCCGCGCCGAATCGCGCAAGGTGGAGGTGCAGGTGATCGCGCCCAACGCCGTGCTCTGGGCGATCGCCCGCTCGAACCCGCAAGACCCCGCCGAGCTCTCGCGCGTCGAGGGGATGGATCAATTCCGCATCGATCAGTACGGCCAGGAAATCCTCGGCGCGCTCGCCAATGCGGTGCCGGCGCAAGGATCGCTGCCGATCGCTCCAAGCTCCTAGAAGTTCGCCCCGGCTTTCGGAGCGGGCACACTCGCCGCGAGCTGTGGCGGCGCGCCGCCCGCGAGAATGCGATAGGCGCTCCAGGCGCCCATCACGACCTTCACGTATCGGCGCGTCTCGCGGTACGGGATGTCCTCGACCCATTCGTCGAGCTCTTGCCCCGCGCCGCGCGCCGCCCAAGGACCCGCTGCGCGCGGCCCGGCGTTGTAGGCTGCGAGCGCGACTGCGGGATCGCCGAAGCGCCCGATCAGCTCGGCGAGATACCAGGCTCCGAGATCGATCGCCGTCGCCGGCAGCACGAGTTGCTCCTCGCTCGGCGGCGGCCGGCCCAGGACCATCGCTGCGCGGCGGGCAGTCGCGGGAAGAAGCTGCAACAGTCCCACCGCGCCGGCGACGCTGCGCGTGTCGGGCTTGAAGAGGCTCTCGCGGCGCATGACCGCGAGCAGGAGATAGGGGTCGATCCCGACCCGCCTGGCGGCGAGCGCAACCTCCGTGGGAAAGGCCGCCGGATATGCAGCATTGAGGAGCGCGCGAGGAGCGCGGATCCCGCGATTGCCCAGAAGAGCCTCGGCAAGAGTGACCGCGCGGTCGTACCGGCCGGCGCGCTCGTAGACGAGCAGAGCGGGCGTTCCGGCATCGCCGGCATGACGCTGCACGAACCAGTCCGCCTCCGCCGATGCTTCAGCGAGAAGGCCGAGCGAGACCAGGTCCATCCCCAGCGCGAGGCGCGAGGGCAGCTCGCTCTCGATCGGCGGGCGCGCCGGAGGGAAGGGCGGCGCCTCCGCCCCGGTCTGGTCCAGTCGTGCTCGCGCCGCGAGGCCGTACCAGCCGAGCGGATCGAGCTCTGCAGCGCGGCGATAGAGCGCGGCCTGTCCCTTTCCCGCGCGCGCCTGCCAATAGAGGCCCTGCGCACGCTCCTCATCCGCGGCGGCGCTGGCGGCGAACTCGGCGAAGCGCTCGGCCGCGTCGCGGAGGCGATCCTGGTAGGACATCCAGGCCAGCTGCCAGCGCGCCATCGAGGCATTCGCTCCACTGCGTCGAGCGGCGAGCTTCGCCAGCCGCTTGCGCGCGCGCCCCCGGCGGCCGGCGTCGGCCTCGAGGCGCGCCGTGAAGAGCAGGCTCTCCTCCGCCTCGGGCGCCGAGGGATGCTTGCGCGCCACCTGGTCGGCCAGCCGGATCGCCTCCGCATCGAGCCCGCGCCGCGCGCGATCGCGCGCGAGCAGCATTCCCGCCTGGGCAGCGACATGCTCGGCCCCACGAGCCCAGGCCTCCTGCAGCGAAGACGCCGCTTCGCCGCGCCGCCCGTCGGCCGCGAGAGCTCTGGCGCGCAAGAGCTGCGCCTCGGCGCGCTCCGCCCCTTCGAGCTGGGACGCCGCCACTTCCGCCTGCGCCACGGCAGCGGCGGGCTTTCCCGCCGCGAGCAGCCGCGAGGCGCGCAAGAGGAGCTCATGCCCCGTCGGCGTCTCCAGCTGCGCCACCTCCAGCTCGAGCGCCCTCGCGCTCTCCGCCGCGGGGTGGTCTGGATGCTCGAGCCAGAAATTGCGCAGCGCGCGCGCGCCTTCGGGGGTGCGGCCGAGAGCCTGCGCCGCCGTCCAGGCGAGACCGGCGCGCACCTCGGCGGGCTGTCCTGGCAGCCTCGCCGCCCGCTCGGCCTGGGACAGTGCTTCGCTCACTTCGCCCGCGGCCAGCTGCGCATCGGCGAGAAGCGCTGCCGCACGCAGCCCCGGGGGACCTTCCGGATCGGCGGCGATGGCGACGCGCAGCGGCTCGAGCGCTTCGCGGGGCTGACCGGCGAGCAAACGCGCCTCGCCCTCGAGCTGCGCCGCATGCGGCCCGAGAGAACCGAGCCCGGGCCGCGCCCCGCGCAGCGCATCGGCAGCGGCCGGCAGCTTGCCGAGCGCGAAGAGTGCGCGACCCAGGACAAGGCCGCAGCGGGGATCGCCGCACGCCTTCGCAGCATCCGCCGCCTCGGTCGCCTTGCCGGCGGCGAGGAGAGCGCCAGCTCGCGCGGGAGCATCCTCGGCCGCAAATGTCGGCTGAATGACGGAGGCGATCGCCAGGGCTGGCAGCCAAGCGGCAGTAATCACGCGTGTTGCGCTCCGCGCTTGGCCAGCGCAGATTGCGCCGACCCCTTTGGCTGGGTGGCATTCATTGACGCGTTCTGTTATATGCCCGCGCTTCTTAGGAGGACTGATCTGATGGCCTTGCTCGCCAAGCCGTTCCCGACCGAGATGACGACGCCCATCAGCCTCGATGGGAACCGCAAGATGTCGGTCGAGGCGCACCGCAACCTCTTCTGCCCCTCGTACGACGAGTGCCTCGACGAGGCAGTCAAGCGCGGCTGGAACAGCTTTACCTGCGTTCGTTGCCCCAACTACACCATCGCCCAGGTGTCGCCCGAGAATTCCATCGAGGCCTTCGCCACGCAGCGGAAGTCGGCGTAGGACGGGTCACCTCCCGTAGAGAAGCACCACCCACAGCCTTCCCGCACCGTAGGTCTTCGAGCTGGCGTAGATGGCGCCGACGCCGAGCCGCTTCCAGCTGGCTTCGGCGAGGTTCCTCGAACGAACGGCGTCTTCCGGCGCGGTGCCGACGAAGATCTCGGCCACGGCGCTGCGCAGATCGCCCCGCTGCTCCAGCGCGCTGCCCGCGGGATCGTCGGGTAGCTTGAGAACTCCGAAGGAGGCGGCCGCGGCGACTTCGCGCGCCGCGACTTGATCGAGCGCTGCGTCGCGGGCCAGCGCGGGCAGTCCACGCTTGCGCCGCTCAGCCGACACCAGCCGCGCCACTTCGGCCGCCGGATCGGGGGTGCTGACGATCGGCGCCGCGAACACTTCCGTCAGGTAGACCCCCTCGCCGCCGTCCGGGGTCGGCCCGCGAAACTGGCCGAGGCCGAGCCGGCGGTGGCGTGGGTCGAGCAGATTCGCCAGATGCGCCGGCGAGCCGACGATGGCCTCATGTGCGCTCGCAGCCTCTTCCGAGAGGCCGATGTTCTCCGCGGCGCTGGCGTACGCGTAGCCGCGGGCGCGCAGGCGATCGCCCAGGGCGCCGTCGCTCGGCAGGACGTGCGCGAAGGTCTTGAGGCGGGCCATCTCGCGACAATGCCCCTCGGCGACCTCGTCGAGCTCCGGATCGCGCCGCAGCGCGCGCAGGCCGCGGGAGGCGCGCAGCTGCGCGATGGCCGCCTCCACTCCGCGCAGTCCGGGCGCGAGCTTCACCTCCGGCGGCGGCGCGGACGGCGGCTTCACTCCCGCGAACACGCGCCGCAGGGCCGCGACTTGCGGACCTCCCGGGCCTTGCGCCAGGATCTCCAGCGAGTGCTCGCCGGTCTCGCGCAGCTGCACTCGAGTGGAGAACTCACCGCCCGAGGCGGTCAGACCGATCTCCTCCACCTCTCCTGTCGGATGGGTGACGAAGAGCCGCGGCTGGGAGAGGTCGTGCGCGAGGCGGCCAGAGACGATGACGGTGTCGAGCTCCTCGACGATGCCGGGGATGCGCCGCAGATCGGTCTCGTGCTGCGCCGACAGCGCGCAGACGACGGCGCCCCGCCCGGGCAGCTCCGCCGCCGCCACCCCGATGCGATCGAAGCGGCAGCTGCGCGGAAAGAGCGCTTCGACCGCGCGGCCGGCGCGCCAGCCCGACTCGACCGTGGCGACGCCGGCGATCGGCGACGGTTCGCTCGACTCGATCGAAGCATAGAAGGCTGCCGCGCTCCCGCTCACCGGCGACCTGCCGGCGCGCGCGGCATCGGCGAAAGCGCGGCAGGCGCGCGTCAGGTCGGCGTCGAAAGTGATCTTCTGCCGCGGGCAAGCCGCGGTCAGCGCCTCGAGCAGCGTCGCCTCGAGCTGCCGCTGGGGAACGAGCGCATCGGCGACCAGAAGCAAGGCGAGCAGCACGCAAAGGAGGGTAACAGAGCGTGACCGCCGCACGGAAAAAATGGACGGGTCGGTCAGTTGCCGGGTTGCCGTCCGCGCGGCGATTTGCGACCTTTCGGGACGGTTGTTCTCCGCTTGAACGGTAGAGAACATCTGCCGAGGGGGATCTGGATGCGCCGACTGTCGGGACCGCTCTGCGCGGCAGCTCTTCTCTTCGCTTGCAGCAAGGGCAACGGCTCTTCCAACGACAAGGGAGCGTCCTGCCAGTCGCTCCTCGACTGCGGCGCGGGCAAGTGGATGTGCATCCAGAATTCCTGCGTGGCGGCCTGTCAATCCGCCTCGGAGTGCAGCTCCGGCCTCGTCTGCGAAGAGGGCATCTGCCTCAAGCCCGCCTGCGGCAACGACGCGCAGTGCGCCTCGGGACAGGTTTGCACCGACGGCGCCTGTGCCGCGCCGCCCTCGGCCAGCCAGGTCGTCTCCTGCGCGATCGCGCCCGGTCCGGCGGTGATGCGCGCAGGATCCACGCTGCAGCTCAAGGTCGTGGCGCAGGGCGCGAGCGGCAGGGCTCTTCACTTCAACAGCTTCAGCTGGACGGCATCCGGGGCGGGGGCGACCATCGATGCCACCGGCCTTTTGTCCGCGACCGACGCCGGCGACGTCGCCGTCACCGCTTCGGTGCAGGGCGGCTCTGCCAGCTGCACCACCAGCGTGCATAGCTACGGTCCGCCCGACTCCGGCGCGCTGCGCATCACCGCCATCGACATCCACACGCGGCAGCCGATCGCGGGGGCCAAGGTGGTGCTCGGTTCCGGCACGAGCATCACTCCAGCGCAAGTCACCGGCAGCGACGGCACCGCGCAGTTTCCCAACATCACCGGCTTCACCAACGTCCACGTCTTCGCCGCCGGGTACAGCTACACCTCCTTCATCGAGACCGACGGGCACGACCTGCTCGTGCCGCTCACGCCCTACCTGTCGTCTTCGCTGCGCAGCGGATTCACCGGCCACATGTGCTCGAGCCGCAGCGCCGACCCGTCCTGTCCGCCGGAGGGCGACTTCTCGCAACTCCAAATCCCCGGCCAGGGCGTGCACCTCGCCTTCTTCGGCAGCGGAATCCCCAACAGCCCGCTCGATCTCTCGCTCGACACGCTCGTCGGGCCGCTCCATCGCGTGGTCGTCTCGCTCACCGGGGGCAGCGCCTGCGGCAGCGACTCGCAGTGTCCGAGCGGGCAGGTCTGCGGCAGCGGCCGCTGCGGCACCGGCGTCAATCTGCCCTATGGCCTCGTGCTCGGCGTGGCCGGCAACTTCTTCGGCACCCAGGACTACCGCGTCTTCGCCGACGGCGGCTTGCGCGCGCTCTGGGGAATCGGCGGCAACGTCAGCGCCGGCAAGATGAGCGGCATCCTCGCGCCCGTGCTGGGGGGCAGCGGCAGCGTCGACGTCGGCGCGCTCTTGCCGCAGCTCTTGCCGCTCCTGGGCGATCTGCAGGCCGGAGCAGACGTCGGCGTGCGCGCCGCGCCCAACGCGACGCCCGGTCACGCGCCGATCTTTACCTCCGCCGCCATTCCCCTCAACACCGGCATGCGCCTGCGGCTCGATCCGGCCGTGCCCGATCTGCCGCAGGTGGACGGCAAATACCTGGACGGCGCGCTGGTCGTCGCCGGGGCGATGGATTATCCGATCGGCTTCATTCCCCTCGGCATGACCGCCGGCCTCTCCGACAAGGTCAACGGCGCGAATGGCCCCAAGGTGATCGACCCCAACTGCACCGCGGCCGGCGGCTCGGATCAGAGCTGCGCCACCAGCCAGCTGCCGATGAAGCTCGCTCCCGAGAACGGCGGTGCCGAGGGCAGCAAGGTGGGCGTGGCGGTGATCGCTTTTGGCGGTCTCTCCTCGGCCTTCTCGGCGCGGGTGGTCCTGAGCGGGCGGATCAAGGTGCTCGACAAGGTCGATTACGTCGCTCCACCCTCCACCGGCCTTTCGCCCTCGATCCCGCCTTTCCCCAACCTGCCGTCGAGCGCCTCGGTCGGCGTCTCGAGGGTTGCGCGGCAGCTGAGCGTGAGTGGCGATGCCGATCCGGCGGTGCAGATCTATCGATTCGAAGTGCTGAGCCATGCCCGGCTCGACTGGAACGTCTGGATTCCCCGGGGCTCGCACACGGTGGTCCTGCCCGACCCGAGCGCGGTCGACGCCGCTTTCGCCGATCCTTTCGCCGACGTCGCCGGCGACGACGGCAAGACCGCCGGCCCGACCTCGCGCCTCGTCGCGCTCGAGCTGAGCGAGAACAAAACTGCGGTCCAGCTGGAGACCTTCTCCTCGCTGACGCTCGACGCCCTGGGCAGCAGCCTCTCCGCCTTCACCGCGGTTCAAGTGCCAGTGGGGCCGTGATCGGTTAGAGTCCGCCGCGGAGGAACCATGCGGCTTGGTTTGGGCGAGATCCTGGTCATCCTGGCGCTGGCCTTGCTCTTCTTCGGGCCTTCGAAGTTGCCGCAGCTCGGTTCGAGCCTGGGCGAGGCCATCCGCGGCTTCAAGAAGGGGCTGCGCGAATCCGACGAAGAGAAGCAGGAGAAGCTGCCGCCAGCCCCTTGAGCATGTAGAAGTACCAGCGGATGTCGCTGCGGCTCCAGCTCGTCTTGCTCTTCACCGCCGTGCTTGCGGCCACGCTCCTGGTCGCGACGGCGCTCGGTCTGCGCATCGGCCAGCGCTCGGTGGAGGACGAGATCCGCAAGCGCACGGCCGAGCTGGCGAGCGCCACCACGCTCGCCCTCAAGCACGCCGGCAACGACGACCAGCAGCTCTCGGAGGAGCTCGCCGCCATCATCCGCATGCACCGCGGCGTCCTCCGCGCCGAGCTCGCGCGGCAGGCGGCGCTGGGCATCGACGCCGATTTCACCGCGGCGCGAATCACGCCGAGCGGCATCGTCTTCTCCCGCTGGCGCGGGCCGGCCACTCGACTCATCGGAGAGGTGATCGACGATCCCGACGAGGGTCGCGCCCTGCGCGTCGTGGCCCCTTTCAACGACGCGCGCGGCGCCAAGGCGAGGCTGGTCCTGCTCGCCTCGCTGGCCGAGGGAGAGCGGCTGGTCGCCGCCGAGCGCAAGGCCCTGCTCTGGGTTGCGGTCGGCGCCTCGCTCTTCCTGCTGATCGCTTTCTGGATCCTGCTCGGCCGCATCCTCGTCCGGCGCGTCTCGGCGCTGGAAGGAGCGATGCGCGCCGTCGAGGGTGGACAGCTCGACGTCGCGGTCCCCGCGCAGGGCGGCGACGAGATCGCCTATCTCGCGCGCGGCTTCAATCGCATGCTGACGCAGATCCGCGGCTTCAACGCTGAGCTGCGCCACAAGATCGAGGAGGCCACCGCGGAGCTGACCCGGAAGAACCGCGATCTGGAGGAGCTCAACGAGCTGCTCGTCGCCGCCCGGCGCGACCTCACTTCCAAGGAGCGGCTGGCGGCCCTCGGACAGCTGGCGGGGACCATCGCGCACGAGCTGGGGAATCCGCTCAATTCACTGAGCGGGCATCTGCAGCTCCTGGCGCGGCGGCCGGACCTGTCCCAGCCGGTCAAGGCCCAGGCCGATCTGCTCAAGGCCGAGGTGGAGCGGATGACGCAGATCATCCGCCGCTTCCTCGACCAGACGCGCGGCTTCACGCCGGCCGCCGAGACCGTGCAGCTCGCGCCCCTGGTCGACGAGGCCCTCGATCTCACTCTCGGGACCGAAGCGCGCGCCAAGATCCAGATCGCTCGCGAAGTGGAAGACGGCACGGTTCGCACCGATCCCGGTCTCGTGCGCCATCTGCTCACCAATCTGATGGCGAATGCGGTCGACGCCATGCCCAACGGCGGCAAGCTCGAGGTGCAGGCGCGCCAGGACGGCCGCGAGGTGGTGCTGCGCGTGGCGGATACCGGCAGCGGGATGGCGCCGGAGGTGAAGCGCCACATCTTCGAGCCCTTCTACACCACCAAGGCCGACGGCAAGGGCACCGGGCTCGGCCTCGCCATCTGCAAGGAGATCGCCCGCGCTCTCAAGGGCCGAATCGACGTCGAGAGCGAGCCGGGCAAGGGTTCGGTCTTCACCGTCCGCTTTCCGGCGGAGATGGTGGCAGCCGCGTAGAATGAATCATGGCCGAGCCGGCGCACATCCTGGTGGTCGACGACGACCTCGCCTCGCGCAGGCTGATGGAGGAAATCCTCGGCGAGGACGGCCACCAAGTGGTCGCCTGCGCCGACGGGCAGGAGGCCATCGCGCGCCTCGAGGCGGAGCGGACGCGCGACGGCGACGGCTACGATGCGGTGGTGAGCGACATCCGCATGGTCGAGGCCGACGGGCTCGAGGTTCTCGACTGGGTGCAGCAGCACGCGCCCGAGACGCCGGTCCTCTTGGTGACCGCTTTCGGCAACGTCGACGGCGCGGTCGACGCCATCCGCCGCGGCGCCTACGACTACATCTCCAAACCATACGATGTGAACGCCATCAAGCTCGTGGTGGACCGCGCCCTGCGGCACCGCCGCCTGGCCGCCGAGAACCGAAGGCTCAAGCGGGAGATCCGCGAGAAGTACTCGTTGCAGAACGTCATCGGCCGCAGCGAAGGAATGCTGCAGGTCTACAAGACCGCCGCGCGGGTGGCGCTGACCGAGGCGACGGTGCTGGTGGTGGGGGAGAGCGGCACCGGCAAGGAGCTCGTGGCGCGCGCCATCCATTCCGCGAGCGCCCGCAGCGCCGGGCCGTTCATCGCCGTCGACTGCGGGGCCATCGCCGAGGGAGTGCTGGAGAGCGAGCTGTTCGGCCACGCGCGCGGCTCCTTCACCGGCGCGACCGGCGCGCGGCGCGGACTGTTCGAGGAGGCGGCGGGCGGAACGCTCTTTCTCGACGAGATCGGCGACATCGGCGCGCGCATCCAGGGACAGCTCCTCCGCGTCCTGCAGGAGGGCGAGATCCGCCGCGTCGGCGAGTCGGCGCCGGTCAAGGTCGACACGCGCGTGGTGGCCGCCACCAACAAGGACCTGGCGGAGGCGGTCAAGTCGGGCAAGTTCCGCGAGGACCTCTTCTACCGCCTCAACGTCGTCACCATCCGCATTCCGCCGCTGCGCGACCGGAGCGAGGACATCCCGCTTCTCGCCGAGCATTTCGCCGCCCGCCATGCCGGAGCGCGCGGGGCGAACATCACCACCGATGCGCGCGAGGCGCTGCTCGCCTATTCCTGGCCCGGCAACGTGCGCGAGCTGGAGAATGCCGTCGCGCGGGCGCTGGCGCTCAATCCGGGCGGCACCATCCTGCCCGAGGACCTGCCCGATGCCGTGCGCGAGGTGCATCAAACGAAGCGCGGGGTGAAGCCGGCCTCGCAGCCGCCCGCGATCTCCGCGCTGCCGCCGCGGGAAGATCCGCTGCTGGCCGATCATCCGACGCTGGAAGAGCTGACCCGCCGTTACGCCGAGCGGACCCTCAAGGAAATGGGCGGCAACAAGACCAAGGCCGCCGAAGTGCTGGGCATCGACCGCAAGACGCTGGCGCGGCTGCTCCGCGAGGAGTAGGGAGTGCACCTACATCCCCGGCTTTTCCGTCTCTTGGAAAACGCGTCCTGAAAATGTGTCGAGGTCCGACGTTGGCTGGCTGACTTTTGTATGCTGGCGATGGTGTGCGATAGATACGCACCCACGTAATTCCAATGGGTTATGGCGAATGAAGAGTTGGCCGTCAAGCTGCATCCAACGGGTTGCATCACCGGAGGGACGACGATGCAGACGCAGGATCGCCTCAAGAGGCTGCAGCTGATCGGCCGCGTCCAACTGGCCTACGAGCAGCTCAAGGACACCATGCAGCGGTACCACGACGATTCTCCGCGCGCTCGCGCCGCCATCGCCGCCGCGAAGAAGCGGCTGTCGCTGCTCAATCGCGCGCTCGCCATGCTCGCGTTGGAAGCGGCGCAGTCGAGCCCCGCGTAGTCACAGGCCCAGCACCAGCCCGCAGCCGACTTCTCCTTGAAGAAGGCTGCGCGCCCGACCGACGGCGGCTTCGGCGCGCAGCTTGACAGGCCCCAACTGAAGCTCCGCCTGGAGCGAAGCGCGGCCTTCGAGCGCGGTCGACTGGGCAAGGCTCAGCGCCGGCGTCAACGACAAGTCGCCCATCTCTTTCGAGAGCCACGCGCCGAGCTCCCAGCGCTCGCCCCAGTCGAGCGTCGCCTTGCCCCAATCGCCCCACCGATCGCTCGTGCGAGGCGCATCGAGCTGCAGCGCCCAGGCTGCGAATGACCCCCCGGCGCGCATGCCCTCGGCGAGCTCGCCTTCCACCTCGGCGCGGGCGCCGGCCGCGCGCAGCTGGCGGCGGCCGAGCGACGCCGCCCGGCCAACCAGAACGAAACCCCACGTCCCAGAATGGACCCCCAGCTCGGCGGCCGCGCGCAGGAGGCCGGCCGACATCGGCACGACCTTGAATTCGCCGCGCAGATGCTCGGTCTCGGCCGCGACTGACAGCTCCTCCCGCTCCGGCGCCTGCGGCCCGGCGAACCGCATGGCGGCGAGCGAGACGCGCAAGTCCTCGTCGCCGGCGCGCGCGCCGATCGAGGCCCGCCTCTCTCCGCGCAGGCCGACGCCTGCGTCGATCGACGCTTCGGCCGCGAGCAGCGCAGCCAGGAGCAGCAGCATGTCTCATCTCCGGACCCTTGCGGGGGGCTGGCAGCGCTTTCAGCAACTGCCGTGCCGGCGCACCGCTTCGGCCGCGCCGTGCAGGTCGGTGAAGGCAGTGTGCGCGAGTCCGCGCTCGAGGCAATAGCGCTGCAGATAGCTGCCCTCGCGGGCGAAAGTGCGGTCGACGAACTGCACCAGGCAGCGGTCGGCGAAGCCGTCGCCGATGCCGAGGACGTAGCTCTTGCCCTCGCGGCGGGCCTCGGCGATGGAGACCCGCTTGCACGACCCGCAGACTGAGCAACCGGCGCGGCGCGACTCCTGGTCGGAAGGGAAGCGG
>VBLC01000010.1 GCA_005879315.1 Deltaproteobacteria bacterium
CCCCTCCTCCGTCCACTGAGAAGGAGCCGAGCGATGGAACCCCTCGCCGTGAACTGGTGGGCTCTCGTCCTGAGTCGCGCGGCGGCCGGCGCTGGGGCTCGCTCCTCTTCGAAGGCATCGTCAGCGTGATCACCGGCCTGATCACTTTCTTCCTCCCGACCGCGACCGTGCTGGCGATCGTCATGCTGATCGCCGCCTGGTCGCTGATCACCGGCGTCGCGGAGATCGTCGCCGCCATCCGGCTGCGCAAGCTGATCCGCAACGAATGGCTGCTCGGCCTCTCGGGGGTGCTCTCCATTGCGCTGGGAGTGCTCTTCTTCCTCATGCCGATGACCGGGGCGCTGGTGATCGCGATCTGGATCGGCGCTTACGCGCTCGTCTTCGGCGCGCTCCTGGTCGGCCTCGGCTTCCGGCTGAGGAATCGGACCCGGTCCCAGGATCGCCTGCCGGATGGGGCTGTGGTCCATGGCTAGCGCCAAGGCGACTCAATGAGGGTCGTTATGTCTCTTTGCGGGCTACGCGGTATGAACCGCATCTTTGATTGAAATAGCTGCTTACTGGATTGGAAAGGATTGGAATGCAAAGCGCGTCAGGCGGCGCTGTACGTCGTGCCCGCCCGCACGCCCTTCGACCTGATCTTGTTGGCCTCGCGCAGCCGCAACAAGCCGGAAGCGATGGCCGGCTTCCTCAGCCGCACTTCCTTCTGAATCGCGATGGAGCGCACCGCCGGATGCGCCTTGACGTAGGTGAGGATCTTCGCATCGTCCGACGCAACCTGCCTCGCGCTTCGCCGGATGCGCCTCCGCCCGCGAGCGCCATTGCCCTTGGCTGGGAGCATTGCGCGAGCATTGTTTCGTGGCCGGCCGCGACGCGCGATCCGATCGGTTCCTGCGATTTGCGCCGCGATGCTCTGCCGCACGACCTGAGCGATCTCTTCCGCCATCGCAGCAGCGGAACGCGAAACAATGGACTCGATAAGCGAGTCAAGATTGGTTGCCATTGCGGCTTAATAGCACGCAGGTAGGTAGAATCAACTCAGGGGTGTCGAATTACAATTCTGCCGAGGTCAGCCAGCGTTTGTGCTGCTCGGTGCCGTCGAACATCTGGCTGGTCTTGAATTTCTCCCATTTGCCGCCCTGCGCGGCGGGCGCGGTGCGGGCGAGGAGCTTCTCCTTCTCCGCTGCGCTCATGGGAGTGAAGTTCACCGAGAGCCAGAGCGCCTGCTCGAGCACGCCTTCGCTGTCGCAGCCGGTGATGGTCAAGCTGATGCCGGGCACGCTCATGGCATAGCGCAGGCATTCCTCCGCTCCGGCGACGCCGCTCTGGAGGATGAGGCCGGCGGCGAGCGGCTTCATCCCCAGGACTCCGATGCCCTCGGAGATCGCCAGCGGCACCACTTCTTTCTCGAAGCTGCGGTAATGCACGTCGAGCACATTGAGCGGCAGCTGGACGGTATCGAAGTGGAAGCCCTGCTTCCTGGCGGTCTCGATCATGTGCCGGTGGATGCGCGGGTCCTTGTGCCCCGTGAAGCCGATGAAGCGCAGCTTGCCGGCCTGCCGCGCCGCGACCAGCGCCTCGATGCAGCCGCCCTTGGCGAAAGAGCGCTCGGGATCGTCGTCGCGGATGACCTCGTGGATCTGCACCAGGTCGATCCTCTCCGTCTGCAGCCGCTGGAGCGACTGGTCGAGCTGCTCGCTCGCCGACTGCGCGGTGCGGCCGTCGAGCTTGGTCATGAGGAAGGCCTTCTCGCGATATCCGTCGCGGAGCGCCTTGCCCATGCGCCGCTCGCTCTCGCCGTCGTTGTAGTCCCAGCAGTTGTCGAGGAAGTTCATGCCGTGGTCGAGCGCGCGCCGGACGATGCGGATGGCCTCCTTCTCGCTGGGGATGCCGAGGTGGTATCCGCCTACGCCGAGGATGGAGACGCGCGCGCCGGTCTTGCCCAGCTCGCGTTGCTGTGCGCGAGCGTCTGAAGCGATCTTGTACTTGCCCTTCGGCACATCGCCGGGTGGCATTCCGCCCGGCTGCTCTTTCGCTCCGCTCCGCCGTGCCGCTGCCATGATTCCTCCCATCAGCCAGCCGAGGATTCCACGCCGCGTGGTCATGCTTCCTCCATCCCGCTCGGCTCCCTGATGAGCGCTGGCGGAGCGCACGTCAAGGTGTCGTGGTACGGCTTCGTTGCCCCGTGGAAAAGCCCCTGCGCACTTTCCAGCACGACGCCGGGATGCTCCTCGTCTGCCTCATCTGGGGCCTCAACTTCACCATCACCAAGGCGGCCTTCCACCGGCTCTCTCCACTCGCCTTCACCGCGATCCGCTACGCGCTGGCCTGCGCGCTCCTGGTTGGCGTGGTGCGCCTGGTGGAAGGACCCGACGGGCGCCCGCGCGGAGCGCTCTTCTGGCGACTGGTCTGGATGGGATTTCTCGGCAACACGCTCTACCAGATCACCTTCGTCTTCGGCCTCGACCGCAGCACGGCCACCAACAGCTCCCTGATCCTCTCCTCCTCGCCCGCGGTCGTCGCCGTGCTCGCCGCCCTCCTGGGTTTCGAGCGCGCCACCGCCCGCACCGCGCTCGGCATCGCCTGCGGCATCGCCGGAGTCGCCGTCATCGTGCTCGCGCGGCCCGGCGTTGGCCATGCGGTTCGGAGCGGCGATCTGTTCACCGTCGCTGCGGTGTTGATGTGGTCGATCTACACGGTGGGCCTGCGCCGGGTGGAGAGCCTCTCGCCCCTGCGGATCACCGCCTGGACGACGTACACCGGCACGCCCGGCATCATCGCCGCGGGAATTCCCGACTTGTTGCGCGTGGACTTTCGCACCGTCGACTGGAAAGTGTGGGGCGCGATCGGGTACGCCGCAGCGCTCTCGCTCGTCGTCGGATATCTGCTCTGGAACCGGAGCGTGCGCGCGGTGGGCGAAACGCGAACCGCCATCTACATGTGCGTCACGCCGCTCTTCGCGGTGCTCATCGCCTGGGCAGTATTGGGCGAGCGGCCTTCGCCGTGGCACGCGCTCGGCGGAGCACTTGTCGCAGCCGGTGTAATCATGACGCGCTTGGGGGCAATGACTCGCCGAGTCTCCTCGCCTTGACGCGCGGCCGATGATCGGGCTGGTGGAGCCCGATCGCAGGCCGTGGGTCAATTGTTAAAAAGGTTGCGTCGCGGAGCCCTCGTCAGCGATGCTCCTCTCTCGATTCCGGGCCAGGAGATCCTCAGATGCTCTTGCGACGACTGTTCGCAGGCCTCGCTGCCGCTCTCATCGCCTTGCCCGCGGCAGCGGAGCAGCAAGCTCAGGACCAGCCTTCGCTGGACCTGCCGACGCTGCCGCAATCCGCGCCGGCAAAAAAGAAAAAGAAGAAGAGCAAAAAGGAGAAGCCCCCGGCCGAGGCGCCCTCGCTCTCCCTGCCCGGCGAAGCTGCGGCGGCGCCGCCTTCGGTCCCTGCTGCGCCCTCTCCGGCTCTCACTGCTCCGACCCTGACGCCTTCGCCAGCGCCGGTCGCGCCGCCGGTCGAGCCCTCCAGGACCGCCGACACCCGGAAGGGCTTCCAGCTCGGCGTCTACAAGCTGGAGCATCCCGGCCAGCCCGACGACGCCGCCTTCGACGAAATCGAGAAAGTGCTCCGCTCGATCGCGGAAGCCTCTCCCTCGGTGAAGGCGAGCATCTTCATGCCCCGGCCTCCCAAGGGCTGCGAGCTCGAGGACGACAGCTGCTTCGCCGCGCTGGGATCCTTCCAGCAGCTCGACCGCGTGCTCCTCGGCAGCCTGACCAAAGCCGAGAACGGCATGGCGGTGCGCATGCGGATCATCGACGTCGCCAAAAGCGCGAGAGTGGCGCAGGCGGAGCAGATCGTCGCCTCGACCGACAAGGTGGAGATCCGCGCCTGGGCCGAGTCGCTCGCCTGCAAGCTGCTGGTGCCGAGCGGCTGCACCGGAACGGCGACCATCGATGCGGACTTGCCCGAGATGCAGCTGCTCGTGGACCAGAAGCCGATCTGGCGCTCCGGCAAGCGGCCCGAGCAGATCACGCTGCCGGTCGGAGTCCACAAGGTCCGGGTGATGGTCGGACAGCGCACCAGCCTGGAAAAGTCGATGCCGGTCTTGCGCGAGAACTGGACCACCGTGGCGCTCTACGCGCGGCAGTCGGAGGACGGCGGGCTGCGGCTGGTCTCGGCCGTCGAGGCGCCGAAGGGCAACGACGGCAGGCCCAAAGTTCTTTCCAGCGTCGACGCGAAAGTCGGCGGCTCGAGCCGCGGCTGGACCAAGCCCACCGGCTTGACGCTCGCGGCGGTCGGACTGATCGCGGGCGGCCTCGGCGTCTGGCAAGGCCTGCACGGCAAGAGCCTGACCAACTCGGTCAACGACCGTTACCAGAAGCAGGGGAACCGCTACACACAAACCGATTTCGCCGACATCGATTCGGCAAGGACGGCGACGCGCAACGGCAACATCCTCGCGACTGCCGGGCTCGCGCTCCTCGCCGCCGGCGTCGGCCTCACCTTCGCCTTCTGAGACAGGGACACCAGAATGATTCGCAGCTTCGGATTCGCGGCCGCTCTTCTCGCCGCTTCGTGTACGAGCGGGCCGTTCTTCTCCTCGAACGTCGTCGGCGGATGCAGCAAGGATTCCGACTGCAGCCTCGGCGCAGTCTGCGATCCGG
>VBLC01000068.1 GCA_005879315.1 Deltaproteobacteria bacterium
GAACGGCGTTGGCGACGTCCTCGATCTCCGCGACGCGCTGGTTGGGCAGCGTGGGGATCAGCGCTGGACCGACGTCCTGCAGGATCTTCTCGGTCATCGGCGTGCGCACCCAGCCCGGCGAGACGAGATTGACGCGCACCTCGGGGGCCAGCTCCACCGCCAGCGACATCATCAGCGACTGCAGAGCGCCTTTGGAGGCGGCGTAGTGCGAATGCTCCGGCTCGCCGCGCTGCCCGGCGGTACTGCCGATGAAGATGATGTTGTGCAGGCTGGCCGGGAGCAGCTCACGCACGAGGTAGAAGGCGCTG
The DNA here is from genome assembly GCA_005879315.1 of Deltaproteobacteria bacterium. Taxonomy (GTDB): domain Bacteria; phylum Myxococcota; class Myxococcia; order Myxococcales; family 40CM-4-68-19; genus 40CM-4-68-19. The sequence continues at coordinate 309 of VBLC01000068.1, forward strand.
AAAGTGTTGACGCGGAACATTTCCTCCAGCTTCGCCGCGGACATCGAGCTGATGGGGCCATCGTTCCAGATGCCGGCGCAGTGGACGAGGAGGTTCACGCCGCCCAGCTTTTCCCAGGCCTGCTCGGCGAGCTGCAGGCAGCCCTGCTCCGTACCGAGGTCGGCCTGGAGCGCGATCTGGCCGGGCGGGGGCTGCTTGTTGCCCTGCCAGCCGACGCGCATTCCCTGCCCTTCGAGGGCCTTGGCGATTCCGACGCCGATGCCGCTGGAAGCGCCGGTGACCAAGGCGGTGCGGCCTTTCAGGTCGGGATAGGTCGGGGTCATCGCCGCATTGTTTCGCACAAATGGCGGAGCGCGTCGAACCGCCGGGAGCGACGGGAGAATTTGCCGTTCGACTCCTCTTTTCCGGCGGCAACTTGATTCGGGCGGACATCCTCAAAGTCCCCGGCCGCCGTCCAGCCGCCTGCTTGCCGAGCGGCGGCAGCTTTTCTGAAATACATTCGGGCCCCACCCCGTAGAAGAATCCGTGGAAGCCGCCGTCGCCCTCCCCTTCCCCTTGGCCACGCCGACCGAGCTGGTGCATCCCGCCTGCCCCGCCGACGAGGCTGAATGGGCGCGCGCAGCCGCTGGGGGCGACAAGGTCGCCTTCGCCAGGCTGGTGGAGAAGCACAAGCAGTCCGTGTTCGGCCTCTGCTACCGACTCCTCGGCGGCGGCGAGGAGGCGCGCGACGCGGCGCAGGAAGCTTTCGTGCGCAGCTACACCGGCATCCGTGACTTCGACCCGCGCCAGCCTTTCGCGGCCTGGGTGCTGCGCATCGCGCGAAATCATTGTATCGATCTCCTCCGGCGCCGGCGGCCTACGCTGGCTCTGGAGGGCCGGAGTGACGAAGGCCCCGAGACCGGCGTCGCTCCGGAACTTTCCGATCACTACGCCATGGGAGGCGAGCAAGCAGTGCAGGAGATCGAGGCGCAGCGAGATCTCGACCGAGCCGTCGCCAGTCTTCCGCCGCGATACCGCGAGGTGATCGCGCTCTTTCACGTGCAGCACAAGAGCTACGCAGAGATCGCGGTGGCCCTGGGCGTGCCGATGGGCACGGTGATGACCTGGCTCCATCGAGCTCGCAAGGAGCTGAAGGCGCAGCTTGCGGAGCACCTCTCATGAGCCACCTCACCGAGACCCAGCTGCAGGGGCTGGCCGACGGAACGCTGCGCGGGCCCGAGGGTCTCGCCGCGCGCGAGCACTGCGAGACCTGCGCCGGGTGCGACGCGGAGCTCTCCGCCTACGGCGCGTTGGTGCGCACGCTTTCTGCTCTGCAGGATCCCCCGCCGCCGCTCGATTTCACCGCCTCGGTGCTCGCGGCGGTCGAGGTCCGCGAGACGCAGCTCAGCCAGCGCCGGCACACGCTCCTGGCTTCGCTCCCCGCCGCGGCGATGGCCATCTTCGCCATCGCCGGCTGGGCGCTCTCCACCACGCCGGCCGCGCACGTCGATCGGCTCGTCGATGGCGTCACCGTGCTCCGCCACCTCTTCGGCGTGCTCACTCCTGTCTTCAACGCCATGCGCCTGCCGCTCGGCCTGGGCGCGTTCGTCTTCCTCGCCGTCGTGCTCACTGCGCTCTCGCGCACGCTCCGGCCGATCCACGCTCGCGCTCCGGGAAACTGATGTTGCTTCTCGTCGCCCTCCTGCTCTCGAACGCCCCCGGCAACGCCGCCGAGGCCCTCGATCGCCTGATGGGCCGCATCGCCGCGCACGGCGCAGCCGGCAAGGCGGTGGCCACGCTCGCCGACAAGGTCCTCACCTTCGAGGTCACTTCCCAGCAGGACCAGTCGGACGAGGAGGACAGCGGCGGCGACGAGGAGAGCGACGACGATCTCGAAGTCATCCCGCCCGTCGCGCCCGTCGCGCCCGTTCCCCCGGTGCCGCCAGTCCCGCCCGTTCCTCCCTCGCGCCATCGCGGCATCTGGCGCGCGGGCGACAAGAGCTTCAACTTCGAATTCCACACCGGCGACTCCGGCGCCGAGCTGCCCCGCTTCACCGAGAAGGGCAAGAACGTAGCCACCGTCGACGTGCTCCATCGCATCGCCCAGACGGCGGGTTGGTCGATGACCCTCGTCGGCTCTCCCAAGGAGCGCATCGACATCGACGTCCAGGACGCCGACCCGCGCGAGGCGCTGCGCCAGGTGCTCAAGAAGAGCGGCGCCATGGGCGTGCTCAAGAGCGACCGGCTGGTGGTGGTGGCTTCACCCGAATCGGAGAGCGCGGGGATGCTCGTCGAGCAGGTCGAGCGCAAGCACCGCATCCACACCGGCCGCGGTCTCGGAACCGGTCAAAGTGGGTCGCAGCCGGCGAAGAGGCGCGCGCACGACGACGTCGTCCGCTTCTTCAGTGACGCCGAGATCGGCCAGGGCACCCTGGTGCGGGGCGACGTGGTCTGCATCGGCTGCTCGATCGAATTGCAGTCGGGCAGCGTCGTCCAGGGCGACACGGTCGCGGTGGGCGGCAGCGTGGTCGTCAACGAAGGCGCGCTGGTGCTCGGCCAGGCGGTCTCGGTGATGGGCGAGGTGCAGGTCTGGCGGGGCGGACAAGTGATGGGCGACCACGTCCAGGTCGGCCTCGGCAAGTTCTTTGCCGGCCGCTCGCGGCGGACCCGGCTGATGAGCCTCGGGCCCTTCGGGCTCTTCCCCACCATCGCGCTCTTTGCCGTCATGTATCTCGTCGGCCTGCTCGCGCTGCGGCTGTGGCCCGAGCGGATGCGCAACGTCTCCAGCGCGATGTTCGAGAATCCGGTGCGCAGCTTCACGGTCGGGTTCCTCTGCTGGCTCTTGATCGTCCCCCTCGTCGTGCTGCTGGCGATTTCGCTGGTCGGGATTCCTCTCATCCCCCTCTTGCCGGTGCTCATCTTCCTCAGCATCGTGCTCGGACTTTCCTCCCTGGCGCTGCGCATCGGCGAAGCGCTGCCGGCCGGACCCGGACAGCGTTTCGTGCCTCCCGCCGCGCTGGGGATGGGGATGATGGTGCTTCTCTTGCTCGCTTTCGTGCCCTGGCTGGGCATCTCGCTGCTGGCTCTCTTGCAGTTCTTTGCGCTGGGCGCCTCCGTCGGCTCGCGCTTCGGCCGCGCCCTTCCGCCGCACCAGACCTGATCTCAGGCGCGCTACTTGCGATAGGTCACGCGGTAGATCGCGCCGTTCTGCTCGTCCGAGACGAGCAAGGAGCCGTCGGGCATCTGCAGCAGGTACGCCGGCCGCCCCCAGAACTTGTTCTCCTGCGAATCCATCAAGCCGGTCATGAACGGCGTCACCTTCGCATTCTTGCCCTCGGCGTCGATCTCCACGCGGGCGACGTCGAAGCCGAACAACTTGGTGCGATTCCACGAGCCCTTCCGGGCGACGAAGATGCTGTTCCTGTAGGAAGCGGGGAACATCGCTCCTGTGTAGAAGATCATGCCGAGGGCCGCCGCATGCGGCCCCAGCAGCGCTGCCGGCATGGTGACTCCCTGGCAGGGAGCGTCCTTCTTGATCTGCGGATCGGGAATCCCTTCGGCATGGCAATACGGGAATCCGAAGTTCAGCCCGACCTTGGAGACGCGGTTGAGCTCGTCCTCGGGCTCGTTTTCCCCCATCCAGTCGCGCCCGTTGTCGGTGAACCAGAGCTCGTGCGTCTCGGGGTGCCAGTCGAAACCGAGAGTGTTGCGGATGCCGCGGGCGATCACCTCCATCCCCGAGCCGTCCCGCTTGTAGCGCCTGATCTGCGCGTACTCTTCGGGCGGCTCGCAGATGTTGCAGGGCGCGCCGAACGGAACGTAGAGCTTCTTGTCGGGTCCGAAGGCGATGTACTTCCAGTTGTGGTGCTGCAGCGGCGGCAGATTGAACTCGCGCGTCAGGTCTACCGGCGCGACGTCCGGATTGTCCTCGATGCCGTCGTAGCGCAAGATCTTGTCGATCGCCGCCACGTAGAGGGAGCCGTCCGCGAAGGCGACGCCGGCGGGCTGGAGCAGCTTTTCGGCGACGATCCGCACGGTGCGCTTGCCGCCCCGGTCGGTCACTTCATAGACGCGGCCGATCTGGCGGGTCCCGAGATAGATCTTCCCCTTGCTCCCGCGGGCCATCGCGCGCCCGCCGGGAAAGCCATGCGCCCAGAGCTCGGCCTTGAAGCCCTCGGGCAGCTTGATCTTCTCAACCGGGATCTCGGCGGGCGGCGTCTCGGTCAGCTTCGGCGGGAATGGCGCGAGCTTCGAATCGCCCATCTCCGGCGGCCTGCCCTGCTGCCAGATCGGCGCAGGCGCTTGTTGCGCGTGGGAAGCGAGGGACGCAGCGAGGACGGCGATCGCCAGCAGCTTGTTCATTGGCATTCCCTCCCGCTGTTCAAGCACGCCACGGCGCAGAACGTTGCGCAAGGGTCGCCGCGTCGCTCCACGCCCGACCGCCCCGATGACGTAGACTGGGCTCGATGAGACTCTCGTTCGCCATCGCCGCGGCCCTCGCTCTGTTGGGCTGCCGCGATCAGACGCCCGCAAAGGCGGCGCCGACGCCCGCGCCCCTGCCCTTCTCGCCGGCGGCCCCGCAGCGCAGCGACATCGCTTGCGAGGCGGCGCTGGAGGCGCCCGGATCCCGCGAGAAGCTCCGGCCGCCGCAGGGCCAGATTCGCATCGGGGCCTTGGCGGGCCTCAAGGAAGCCGACGAAGAGAACGTCGCGCAACTGCGCCGGCTGGTCGCCGAGCTCAAGCGGCGCGGCGCCGAAGTGCTGGTCGCCGACGGAGACCTTGGCGACAACCCCGACGAGCAGAAGACGCTGCTCGGTACGCTGACCGAGAGCGGTCTGCCCGTCATCGCCGCCGCCGGCAACCGCGAGGTGCGGTCCGAGCTGGACGCGGCCGAGGCCGAGCTGCGCAAGAAAGGGGCGAACATCGTCGACCTCTCGCACACCCGCGTGGTCGATCTCGGCGACGCCGTCCTGGTCGGCCTGCCCGGCGCCTTCGAGCGGCGCCAGCTGCACTCGGAGGGCGCCTGCATCTACGTGCAGAAGGACATCGACGCGCTCGCCGCCGCGCTGGAGCGGATGAGCGCGGGGCCCCCGGCAGTGCTCGTCGCAGCGGTGCCGCCGCGCGGACAGGACGCAAAGGCGCTGGACGTGAGCGAGGGACAGAACCTGGGCGATCCGCGCCTGCACGCGCTCTTCAAGCGGGCCCCCTTCGGGATTTTCGGGCAGGTCTGGGAGTCGGGCGGCCGCGCCATCGACGGCAAAGGCGCGCCCGTCAAGCCCGACGCCGAGTCCGATCAGCTCTACCTCAACCCCGGCGCCGCCGACCGCACCGTCTGGCCGATGAGCGACGGCACGATCGCGGCCGGCCACGCTGCGCTGCTCACCATCCGCGGCCGGCGCGCCTTCTGGGAGCCGGTCCGCCTCGAGGAGAAATAAGCGACCGGGCCCAGGCCCGGGCGCGTACTCGGGTTCGCGGACGGATACGCCGACGGGTTCGGTTCTCGCTCTTCCACGCCCGTCGCCGTCCACGTACCCGTGAACGTGTACGAACCCGGACCCCGGCCCGGTTTTTGACTCAGACGAAGCTCATCCCGTCGTGCCCTTCGCCCTGCCCGTGCAGGATGGCTTCCGTCGCGCTCTTGCGCTTCTCGGTCAGCTGGGAGACGAGCTCGAGGATCTGCGGGTGGGTGAGCACCAGCTCCTGGAAATTCTCCCGCGGCAGCCGTAGCAGGATGGAGTTGCCCTGCGAGGTCACGGTGGCGGTCGCCGGGTCACGAGTGAGCAGCGACATCTCGCCGAAGATGTCGCCCTCCTTCAGCCTGGCGAGCTCGATGGGTTGGCGGTCCTTCGCCGTCGCCACTCCGACCGCGCCGTGCAGGACGACATAGAGCCCGTCGGAATTCTCGCCCTCGGTGATGAGCACCTCGCCGGGACCGGCCTGCTTCATGCGGAACTTCTCGACGATCTGTTTGCGCTCGGCGGGATTGAAATCCTTGAAGAGCGGCGAGATGGCCATGACGTTGTTGAGCAGCCGCTGCCGGTAGAAGTTCTTCAGCGAGCTGACCACCTGCGGGTACTTGGCGGCCAGCCCGCGCAGCACCGTGTCGGTGACCTCGAGGATCTCGGTCTCCTCCTCGGCCGCGACGTTGGCGGTGCGCGGCGCGCCGGAGAGCAGCGCCATCTCGCCGAAGAAGGCCCCTTCGCCCAGATGCGCGAGGGTGATCTCCTCCTCGTCCGCCATCTTGTACACGCGGACCTTGCCCTCGACGATGATGAAGAAGCTGCGGCCGGGATCGCCCTCGCGGATGATCACCTCGCCGGGGCCGTGCCGGTGATAGCCGAGCTTGTTGACCAGCTCGACGAACGCCTGCTGCGAGAGATCGTCGAAGAGCGGCACCTTCTTGATCGGCACCTTCTTGGTTTGCGCAAGCTTGCCGAAAGCGCTCTCCAGCTCTTCATCGGCTGGCGCAGGCTCTCCGCTTTGGCGCTCGACGATCTCTTCATCGGAGGTGATCGAGAACAGCTCGATCTCTTCCTCGGCATCGCTGGAGAGGAGATCGGCGATGGGCGATGCGGGCGAGTGCTTCGCTCGCTTCGCTGCGGCGCGCGGTCCCTTCGCCGCTGGCGCCTCGTCCTCGATGACGATCTCGTCGGAGATGATCACCTCCGGCGCCTTCGCCCTGGCGGGCTTGAGCGGCCGCGAGGGCGGTGGAGCGGCGGCGGGCTTGATCTCCTCGTCGGGAGTGATCTCGGCCTCGTCGGGGGAGGTGGCGAGGTCCTCTGCGGAAGGCATGAGGATGGCGTCGTCGGGCAGCTCCTCGGGCTCTTCCTCCGGCGCCATGTCCGGATCGAGATCGATCATGGCCTCCGCGCGCGGAGGCGGCCGGCGTTGCGGAGTGCCTTTCGCCGGCGGAGCGTCGACCTCGAGCGCTTCCGCGGTCTCGTTCAGATCGATCTCTTCGGGCTCGTCGGGCAAGGGCGGAGGCGGAACGATGGCCTTCCCCGATTTTGGCTGGAATCCCCGCTGCGGCAGCGCCGGACCGGACCGGGGCGGAGAAGGCATGCCGTCGTCGAGCTCGAGCGGCGCCTCGTCGTCGGGGGGCAGCGCGATCGCGCCGTCGCGACTCGCCTCCTCGGCGGCGCGCGCCAGCGCAGCGCTCTTGGCCATTTTCAGCCCCGCCTGTTCCAGCGAAACCTTGCCAAAGCGGCGTTCGTTCACGTTCGTCAGCTGCTTCTGCGCTTCTTCGTTCTGCGGATCGATCTCGAGGATGATCTTGACCGCGCCGATGGCCTTGATCAGCTGTCCTTCGTCGGCGAAGAACTTCGCGGCGTGCTGATAGGAGCCGATCGCCTTCTCGATCTGGTCCATGCGCCGGTAGGTGTCGCCCAGCCGGAGCCGGTGCTGCATGTCCTTTGGCTCGGCGCCGACGAGCGTCTCGAGGACCTCGGCCGCCTTCTCGAACTTCGACTTCTTGAGGTACTCGGCGGCCTCGTCCTTGAGCTTGCGAGTGTTGACCTGTTCCTTCTTTGCCATGGGCGTTCACATTTCTAACCCTACTTGCGGGGCGCTGTCTCCTCTGGCGCACCGCAGGCGACGCGGACGCGCCGCTCCGGGTCGAAGGCGGCCAGCGTCCGGCGCGCCGATTCCAGGTCGGGGCCAGCGCGGGAGCAGGCCTCCGCGCGCACGCCGCCGTCTTCACTCCAGAGGGCGATACGAGGGTCGGCAGGCGACGGCGCCGAAGGCGGCGAGGCCGGCGATTCCGCCTCGCCTCGCGCAGCGGCCGCGATGACCGGATCGGGGTCCTCTGCGAACAGGGCGGCGACTTTGTCCGCGCCTCGGGCGCGCAACGCCAGCGCGGCCAGCAGCGCTGCGGCGATGAAATCGCGATGATCGGCGTGGCCGCCTTGCAAGAGCTCACTCAGGCGGGCGGCGGCGCCGGCCTTGGACGCCTGCGCTCCGGAACGCTCCTCGAGGCGGGCCATGAGACGGTCGTACTTCTCCTTGTCGGGTGCGCCGGAAGCCTGCGCGATCCCGGCGGAGACTTCGGCGGGCTCGCGCGGTCTCGCCGCGGTCTGCCGCGCGCGCGCCGTTTGCTCCTTGCGCAGCGCCTCGACGAGCGCCGCTGCGGCCACCCGATGGCGCAGCGCCAGCTGCGGCAGGCGGACATCGCGGTCGCCGCTGCGCAGCAGCTTCGAGAGTGGCCGCTCGAGCCTCGGCGCCGGTCCCCGCGCCGCCATCAGGGCCGAGAGCAACGCTTCGCGATGTCCGCCCTTTTCAAGTCGAACCGCGAACGGCTCGGAATCACATTCCTTTGCCAGCAGCGCCGCCGCGCGCGGGCGCGCTGCATCGAGCGCCACCGTACAAGTGCGGCCGTCGGCCGCGAGCGCAGCGGCAGCCGCCATGGCTTCGTCGCCGTCGGCCCTCGCCAGCCGCTCCAGAGCCTCCCGCGCCGTCGCCTGCGCCCGGAGCGCGAGAAGCGCCTCGGCAGCGGCAGCAGCGACCTCGCCTTGTTCCTTCAAGAGCGCGGCGATCTCCGGCGCTGCACCTGCTGCTCCGGCATCTCCGAGCGCGCGCGCGGCAGCAGCCACCACGACGCCGTCTCTTTCCTCCAGCAAGGGCAAGAGCGCCTTTGCATCCTCGTCGCGCCCGAGCAGCCCGAGCTCCCGCGCTCCATGCGCCTTCTGCGCTGCGTTCCCTGCGCCGATCTGCGCCAGCGCCTTCCGCCGGCGCTCCGACTCCTCCTTGCCGAGAACCTCCTGCGCCTGCGTCCCGCACGCGAGCAGGGCCTGCACCGCCTCAGCGCGGACGGTCGCGCCGCTGTGCGCGAAAGCCAGCCGCAGGTACGCGCGCGCGCGATCGTCGCACTGCGAGCCGAGCGCGCGAACGGCCGCGATGCGGACGGAGTCGTCGGGATCGCGCAAGAGCGGCGCGACCGCGTCGGGCGCATCGGCGCGGTGCGATGCGAGGAGCGCCGCGGCTGTCTCGATCCGTACGCCGGGCGCTCCGTCGTCCACCTTCTTCGAGAGCGCAGCGAAGACATCGCTGTCGCCCGCCCGGGAAGCGAGCGCCTTCACCGCCTCGGCGCGCTCCTTGGCGCTGCGCGAGGAGAGCTGCGCCAGAGCGCGCTTCTCTTCCTTCGAAGACTTGCACGCGGCCAAAAGCAGCAAGGCGAGCAAGACGCGCCTCATCTGCGCTGCCGGCCTCTCTCGCGCCTTCCTCCCGCCGGCGGGGGGCCATGTCCGTGTCGCCGCGCCGGAAGCGAGACCTGCCGCGGACGCGACGCAGCCTCGGCCTTCTTTCCCGCCTGCGACTTGAGCCGCTCCACCTCCGCGCGCTTCAGCTCGCGCAGCTCTCCGGGCCGCATGCCGGCGACGTCGATGCCGCCGTAGTCGGCGCGATGGAGCTTCTGCACCGGCGCGCCCACCGCCTCCATCATCCGCTTGACCAGATGCTGCCGCCCTTCCGCCACCACCACCCGAACCCAGGTGTTGCGCGGCGTGCGGCTGTGCACCTCGGCCTCGAGCGCGCGGGCGCGGCCGTCCTCGAGGCGCACGCCACGCAGGACCCGCTCGATCTGCTCGCTTCTGGGCACGCCGTGCACCTTGGCGAGATAGGTGCGCCGCACTCCGAAGCGCGGGTGCATCAGCTGATGCGCGAGGTCGCCGTCGTTGGTGACGATGAGCGCGCCCTCGGCGTCGTAGTCGAGCCGTCCGACGGGATAGACGCGCTCGGAGACGTGCTCGAGATAAGACTTGATGGTCGGCCGCCCTTCCGGATCGGAGAGCGTCGTGACGCAACCGGCGGGTTTGTAGAGGACGTAATAGACCTTCTCTTGCGCCTCATGGATGGTGCGGCCGTCGACCTGGATCAGGTCCTGCTCGAGATCGGCCTTGCTCCCCAGCTCGCGCACGACCTTGCCGTTGACGGCGACGTGGCCGTCGGTGATCAACACCTCCGCCTTGCGCCGCGAGGCGACGCCGGCGTGGGCGAGAATCTTCTGCAGCCGCTCCAGCGCCATCTATTCCTTCTTCTCCTGCTGCTCGGGCTCCGGAGGCGCGAGCACGCCGGCGGCCGCCTTGGCCCGCTCGTCGGCGACGGCCATGGCGCCTTCCAGCTGTTCGAGCGCGCTGTCGCTCTCGGCGGTGGCAGACGCGATCCGCTCCGCGGCGGCAGGATCCTGCCCCAGCGCGGCCACGCCGTGCATCGGCGGCGGCGCCTCCTCCTCGACGATCTTGCGGCTCTCCTCCGACAACTCCTCGAACTCGCGCAAGGTCGGCAGCTGCGTCAGGTCGCGGAGGTTGAACAACTCGAGGAACTCCTTCGAGGTCCCGTAGAGCAAAGGCCGCCCTGGCTCCTCCTTCTTGCCGAGGATGCGGATCAATTTGCGCTCCAACAGCGCCCGGAGGACCGCCCCGGAATCGACGCCGCGCAGATCTTCGATCTCCGGCCGCGTGATCGGCTGCCGGTAGGCGACGATGGCCAACGCTTCCAGCGCGGCGCGCGTGAGCCGCATCGGCTTCACCGCCAGCATGCGCCGGACGTACGCGCCGACCTGCGCCTCGGTGCGCAGCTGCCAGCGCCCGCCGAGATCGACCAGCGCCACGCCGCCCGAGCCGGCCGCGTAGATCTTCTGCAGTTCGCCGATCGCGGTCTGCAAGAGCTCCTCCGACAGCTGCGTCGCCTCCAGCAGCGTCGGCATGTCGAGCGGCTTGTCGGCGGCGAAGAAAAGCGCTTCCAGCACCTGGACGGCGCGCTCCGGCGTGGCGAAGCGGGCCGCCTCGCGAAGGTGGGCCAGCTCGCTCTGAGCTGCCTGCCGCAGCTCGGCCTCGTCGCTCTCCTGCGGCAGAGGTTCGGGCTGCTTGTCGTCAGCCTCGGTAGTCAAGCCCCACTCCTTCCGCGGACTCGTCGAGCAGCGCCTCGGTGCGCGAGAGATAGATCTCGCTGTGCCGCTCCGGCTGATGCACCTTGACCAGCTTGAGCCGCGCCATCTCCAGCACCGCGAGGAAGGTGGGCACCACCCGCTCGGCGCTCCTCAGCTCGTCGAAGAGCGAAGTGAAAGTGACGTTCTCGTTCTCCCGCAGGCGATCGATGATCACCGCGATGCGGTCGCTGATGGAGAGGCGCTCGACGAAGATCTCGTGCGGGATCTCGATCCGCCGCTCGGCCAGAACCCTGGCGAGCAGCTCGATCAATCGGTAGACCGACACCTCCGGCGACTTGAGGTACGCCACTTCGTCGGGCGCCAGCGGCAACCGCTCGCGCGCGCGCCGCACGAAGATGTCGCGGCCCAGCTGGGGAAGCCGCTGCAGCCGCGCGCCGGCATCCTTGTACTTCTGGTACTCGAGCAGCCGGCGGACCAGCTCCTCGCGGGGATCCGGCCCGGCCTCGCCTTCCAGGGCCTCCGGCTCCGGCCGCGGCAGCAGCATGCGCGACTTGAGGTGCGCCAGCGTCGCGCCCATCAGGAGATATTCGCCGGCGAGATCGATGTTGAGCTCGCGCGCGGCCTCGACGTACTCCAGGTATTTGTCGACGATGAAGGCGATGGGGATGTCGAAGATGTCGACCTTGTGCTCGTGGATGAGCGACAGCAGCAGATCGAGCGGCCCCTCGAACGAGGGCAGCGCCACGGCGAAGGGCTTCGGTGCTTGCGCTGCTTCCATCGAGATCAGCTCAGCTGCATCGCCGCGCGCACTTTGACCATCGTCTCCTCGGCGACGGCGCGCGCCTTCGCGGTACCCAGCTGCACCAGCTCCTCGACGCGCTCTGGATTCAGTCTGGCCCGCGCCGCGCGATGCTTCTCCAGCGCAGGGAGGAGGCTCTCGAGCAGCAGCTTCTTGCAGTCGACGCAGCCGATGCCCGCGCTGCGGCACTCGCGGTCGACCATCTCCACCCGCTCGGGAGAGCTGTAGGCGCGGTGCAGGTGATAGATGGGGCAGATCTCGGGATGGCCGGGATCGTGGCGCCGCTTGCGCGCCGGATCGGTCACCGCGACCATGATGCGCTTGCGCGCCTGCTCCGGGTCTTCGCCGAGCTCGACGGCGTTGCCGTAGCTCTTGCTCATCTTGCGGCCATCGAGGCCGAGGATCTTGGGGACCTCGGTCAAGTAAGGGTGCGGCTCGACCAGCACCCTCCCGTAGAGGTGATTGAAGCGGCGCACCAGCTCGCGCGCCAGCTCGAGGTGAGAGACCTGGTCCTGCCCGACCGGCACCGCATCCGCTCCGTAGAGGGCGATGTCCGCGGTCTGCAGCACCGGGTAGCCGAGAAACCCGTAGTTGTTCAGCTCCTTCTCGCCCAGCTCCTGCTGCTGTTCCTTGAAGGTCGGCACCCGCTCCAGCCAGCCGATCGGAGCGACCATGCCGAGCAGGAGGAAGAGCTCGGCGTGCTGCTTGACCTGGCTCTGCACGAAGAACGTGCAGCGCTCGGGGTCGAGACCGGCCGCGATCCAATCGGTGAACATCTCGCGCTGCGCCTCGCGGATCCCGGAAGGGTCCTTGTAATCGGTGGTGAGCGCGTGCCAGTCGGCGGAGAAGAAGAAGCACTCCGCTTTCCTGGAGATCTCGATCCAGTTCTTCACCGCGCCGTGATAGTGGCCGAGGTGCAAGCGCCCGGTCGGCCGCATGCCGGAGACGACGCGCTTCGGAGTTCGCTGGGGTGCGTCCGCCATGGAAGGGGACGCAACATAACACCGGCCTCAGGCCCTTGGGTGCCTCGAGATCACGGCTTTGAGCCGCTCGCGATCGACGTGCGTGTAGATCTGCGTGGTGGCGATGTCGGCATGGCCGAGCATGGCCTGCACCGCCCGCAAGTCGGCCCCGCGCTCGAGCAGGTGGGTGGCGAAGCTGTGGCGGAGCGTGTGCGGATGAACGCGCCGCTCGATCCCCGCCGCGCGCGCGTAGCGGCCGAGCAGCTTCCAGAATCCCTGCCGGGTCATCCGCGCCCCGCGCTGCGTGACGAAGAGATCGGTGGTGCGGCAGCCGCCGAGCAATCTCATCCGCGGTCCGGCGAGATAGACATCGAGAGCCTGGCGGGCGCGCTCGCCGACCGGCACGATCCGCTCCTTGCCGCCCTTGCCGCGGACGCGAACCACGCCGAGGTTGCGGTCGATGGCGCCGAACGGCAGCGCCACCAGCTCCGAGACACGCAGGCCGCTCGCGTAGAGCACCTCGAGCATCGCCTTGTCGCGCGCGCCGGCGGCGGTGCGCGCATCGGGCTGCAGGAGGAGGCGATCGACTTCATCGACGGCGAGGAAATCCGGCAGCGGACGGGAGCCGCGCGTCGCTTCGACTCCTTCGGCGGGATCGGCCGGCGCCATCCCTTCGGCGTTGGCGAACTTGTGCAATCCTCGCACCGCCGCGAGATGCCGCGCCTGCGAAGCGCGCGAGAGCCCTCGCGTGTGCAGCGCCGCCAGATGCTGGAGGACGAGCGGCTCGGTCACCTCCGCCAGCCGGGAGATTCCCTGCTCCGGGAGCCAGTCGAGATACTCACGCAGGTCGCGCGCGTAGGACTCGAGTGTGGCCGGCGAGAGCGCGCGCTCGACGCGCAAGTGCGCCAGGTAACGATCGAGCGCCGTGTCCAGCGGGGAAGGCGCTTCCTTGAGGACCGCGTTCATGCGACGTCGAGCCTTCCCTTTCCTTCGCGCAACACGACCGGGACGGGCCCGGTCAGATCCAGCACCGTCGAGGGCTCGTTGAGAACGAGGCCCCCGTCGAGGATGAGATCGATGCCCTCGCCCAGGTGCGCCTGGATGTCGGCGGCGTCTACGAGCGGCTCTTCCTCCGGCAGCGAGGCGCTGGTCGTGGCGAGGGGCCGGCCGAGGCCGCGCACCAGCGCGAGCGCGACCGGCGCGTCGGGAACCCGCACCCCCACCTGCCGCTGCCGCGTCAGCGCGGTGCGCGGCACGAGCCGCGTCGCCTGCAGCACGATGGTGTACGGCCCCGGCAACAGCCGGCGCATCAAGCGATAGTTTTCGTTGGAGACGATCCCGTAGCGCGCGACCTCCCCCAGATCGGCGCAGAGGAAGGCGAACGGCTTGCGCGCCTCGCGCCGCTTCAGTTGCGCGAGGCGCTCCATCGCCCGCTTCTGGAACAGATCGCAACCGACCGCGTAGTAGGTGTCGGTCGGGTAGGAGACGATGCCGCCGTCCTCGAGGATGGTGACCGCGCGCTGCACGTGCCGCGGCTGCGGGTGCCGCGGATCGATCGGCTGGATGGGCGCACTCCTGGCCACGAGCGCCATGTTCCAGTGGCGCGGGGCGAAGAGCAAAAAATCAGGCGCGCGGCAGGAAAGTTGACGCCGGCCGGCGAAGCGCCAAGAGGGCGGGCCGCGGTTCCTCCCGCCGCCCGCCCCGCCGAAAGGCCGTTCTACTCCTCGTCGCCCTTCTTCAAGTTCCCCATCTCGTCGAGGCGCTCACGACTCTGCTCGCGGGCCATGCGCTTGCCCTGCTCGATCAACTCGCGCACCTTCTGTCCGCCCTTGTGGCCGATCATCGAGTAGAACTCGGGTCCTCGGGAAGCGCGCACCGACTCGCCACCCTTCTTGCCGATCTGCTCGTAGAACTCGTGCCCCCGCTCGGCCTTGACCGTCTCTCCGCCCTTGCGGCCGATCTGCTCGTAGAAGGCCCGGCCGCGCTCCTGCGCGACTTTCACGCCGCCCTTGCGGCCGGCCTCCGCTACCGTCATCCCGCCCTTCTTCTCCTCGGCCATCTCATGCCTCCGGTGGTTGGAAGGAACCCCCCTCCCCTCCGCCTTCGGCCCCTTCGTAGAGTGCCTACGCCTTCCGGCTACGGCACGTTGGAGTGCCTTCGCCTTCCGGCCACGTCACTCCGGTTTCAAGAAGCGCTCACAGGATGCGCTTCTTGCCCTGCTCGATGAGCTCGCGGACCTTCTGTCCGCCCTTGCGCCCGATCTCCTCGTAGAACGAGGGACCGTATTTGTCGCGCACCGCCTCGCCGCCCTTGCGTCCTCCCAGCTCACCGCCCTTGCGGCCGATCTCCTGGTAGAATTCGACGCCCCGCTCGTCGCGGACGCGCTCGCCCCCCTTGCGTCCCGCCTCGGAGACGGTCATCCCGCCCTTGCTGTTTCCGCGAGTCTTGATCATCCCTCATTCCTCCACGGACTCGCGGCGCTACTCCTGCGCCGGCTCGCTCACTTCGCCGCCCGGCGCGGGCGTCTCGTCCTCTGCTTCCTTGGCCATGGCCTGCTTCAGGTTGGCTGCCTCGGTCGCCGCCTTCTTGCCTTCCTCGATCAAGGTGCGGACGCGATGTCCGCCCTTCTTGCCGATCTCCTCGTAGAAAGGAGTGCCGCGCTCGGCTTTGACGGCTTCGCCGCCTTTCCTGCCGATCTGCTCGTAGAAGCCAGCGCCCCGCTCCGCCTTGACGGTGTCGCCGCCCTTCTTGCCGATCTGCTCGTAGAAGGCGCGGCCGCGCTCGGCCTTCACCGTCTCGCCGCCCTTGCGGCCGATCTCTTCGTAGAAGGAGTGCCCGTACTTGTCGCGCACAGTCTGTCCGCCCTTGCGGCCAGCCTCGCTGACGCTCATCGAGCCCTTCTTCTTGCCTGTGTTCTCTTCCGCCATCGTCCCGCCTCCCCTCCCGCCATGGAGTGCCTTCGCCTTCCGGCGAGGCACATTGCAAACTCGTTAACGTCGCGCTGTTGCGCGCCGCTCGCTCCGCTCGCCCGCCCGCTTGCCCGCGGCGATCAAGTCGCGCACGCGCTGCCCGCCGAGCTTTCCGATCTCCTGATAGAACTCCACCCCGCGCTCCGCCTTGACCGCCAGGCCGCCCTTGCGGCCGCCGATCAATCCCCCTAGACGCCCGGCCTCGCGCACTGTCATGCCCCCCGCGCGGCGGGACGGTTTCAATTTGGATGCCGGCCGCTTGGTCGCCTTTCTGCCGGTCATCTTCCGCGCCATCTTCGCTCCTCGCTCTGCAAGCCGGCTGCCACTTTATCCCACCTTTACGCAGCCTTGGTGTCGCTCACCTTACATCAACGGCCGTAAGCTAGGTCGGTACCTCGGGCCCCGCAAGCTGGCAACCGTCCGGGACCGCTGGGGAAAGGGGTCAGCCCCGGCCTGCGAGGGAAGCGATCGCCGCCTGCACTGCGGCGACGACGGCGTCGAGGCGGGCGGGGTCCGTAATCTTCGCGAGACGGCCGGGCGAGCGGGCGCTCGACAGGTCCCGCAGGTAGAAAGCGTCGGTAGCGCGATTCCCTTCTGTTGCAATCCGTGCGACCTCGATGCTCACGCCTGCCCTGTGCAGGGCGTCGGCGATGGTGTGGAGCAGGCCGGGCCGGTCCTGCGCGCGCACGTCGAGAATGGTCATCTCCTCGCTGGAGACGTCGTCGACGCGGATGCGGGTCTCCACTTCCGGCTCGGCGGAGGTGGCCCAGCTGGCGCGGCGCAGGCGCTTCTGCACCAGCCGGTGCGGGTCCTCGCTGCCGGCGAGCAGCTTGAGCAAGTCGACGCGCGCCGCTTCCCAGCGCGTCTCGGAGGGAGCGCCGCCGCCAGCCTCGCGGACCACGAAGGTATCGAGCGCGATGCCTCCCTCCAGCGAGTTCACCTCGGCGCCGAGGATGTCGATGCCGTTCGCCGCAAGTGCGGCAGTGAACAGCGCGAGCAGCCCGGGCCGGTCGCGCGCCACCAGCGTCAGGGCGGCCTCGCCCGACCTCGAGAGATGCAGCTCGCTGGCGAAGCCGGACTTGCGGGCCTGCGCCCAGAGGGCCAGGTGGCGGACGGCGGGCTCTGGACGGGCGATGGCCAGGTAGCGCTCGGGAACGGCGTTGCTGAAATCGCGCGCCAGGCCCGCATGCTCGCCGGCGAGCGGAGCGATCCGTTCGGCCAGCCGCTCGCGCCGCGCCTCGACCGAGTGCGCATGCGCGGGCAGGCCTTCGGCGAGGAGCTGCGCGTGGGTCCGCTCGTAGAGCGTGCGCAGGAGATTCGCTTTCCAGGTGGTCCAGTTCTCCGCCGAGACGCTGGCCATGTCGGCGTAGGTCAAGAGATAGAGCATCTCCAGCCGCTCGACGCTCTCCACCTCGCGGGCGAAGTCCTCGATCAGCCGCGCGTCCTCCAGGTCGCGCCGCTGCGAGATGTGGCTCATCTTGAGATGGGCGAGCACGAGCCACTGGATGTCCGCCGCATCCGCCGGGTCCAGCCCCGTACGATCGGCGTAGGCGCGCACCAGCTCCGCTCCACGCTTGGAATGGTCGGGGCCGAGGCCTTTGCCGAGGTCGTGGAAGAGGAGCCCAAGCATCAGCACCAGCGGCCGCTCCTGCGCGCGCGCGACGCGCGTCAGATCCGGCTCCTCCTCGGCCAGCGCCCCGGCGCGCAGCCGCATCATGCGGATAAGCGCGAACACCGTGTGCGTGTCGACGGTGTAGACATGGTAGATGCTGTGCTGCGCTCGGGCCCGCAGCCGGGCGATCTCGGGGAAGAGCGCGCCCAGCACGCCCAGCTCGTGCAGGGGCTGCAGCGGAGCTCCCACGCTGCCCTCGCGCACCAGCACCTGCCAGAACTCGAAGTGAGCTTCGCGATCGTCGGGACGCAGCCGGTGCAGCTCCTGCAGCAAGAGGTCGCGCGCGTAGCTGTAGACGGGCACGCCATACGTCTCGGCGACGGCGTAGAGGCGGATCATGTCCGCCGGACGCCGCGCGAACACCTCGCGGTCGTTGACGGTGACGCGGCCGTTCCAGATGTTGAACGCGGCATCGACGGGGTGCGGCTTGTGCACCCGGCGAGGCTTGGGCGCGTCCTCGATGGCGCAGCGATCGATCAGCGCCTCGGAAGCGCGGGCGAGCTCTTGAAGACCGATGTACGTGTCGCGCATCAGCTTCTCGACGCCGAGCTCGCCGCCCGGATCGTCGCGATAGGCGAGCGCTTGCGCGACGCGCCGCTGGTTGTCGAAGGTGAGCCGGTCGTCGCGCCGGCCGGTCGCATAATGCAGCTCGTTGCGGAGGCGCCAGAGCAGATCGCGGGCGGCGCGCGCTGCCGAAACCTCGCGCGCGGGCAAGAGTCCGCGCTCGCCGGCTTCGCCCAGGCCCGCCACCTTGTGGCGCGCTCGGGCGATCCAGAGGGCGGCCTGCAGATCGCGCAGTCCGCCTTTGCCCTGCTTCAGGTGCGGCTCGAGCAGCCAGACCGAGCCGCCGTAGCGCCGCCGCCGCTCGCTGAACTCCTCCAGCTTGTCGGCGATGAACTCCTCCACCTTGCGCGCCTCGAGCTCCGTCAGCGTGGCTCGCTCCAGCGCCTTGAAGAGCTGCGCGTCGCCGGCGACCAGGCGCGCGTCGAGCAGCGCCGTGCGAATGGTGTGGTCCTCGCGCGCCGTCTGCAGGCAGCCTTCCAACGTGCGCGCGGCGAAGCCCGCCTCGAGGCCGGCATCCCAGAGCGCGCGGTGGAGCTGCTCGGCGACCTTCTCCGCTCGATCGTTCTTTTTTTCGGGGAGCAGCGCGAGCAGGTCGACGTCCGAGCGCGGCGACAGCTCGCGCCGGCCATAGCCGCCCGTCGCGACGAGAGCCAGCGACGGCCCTCCCTGCTCGGCGGAGATGGCGCGAAACAGCTCGGAGACGACTTCGTCGGTGAGCGCCGAGATTCCGCGCACGACCTCCTGTCCGCCGGCGCCCGCGCGATGACGCACCAGCAGCGCCGCGTTGCCCTCTTCGAGGCGAGCGCGCGCGAGCGTCGCCAGGCCAGTGCGTCGCGCCTCCGGGCTCAAGGCCATGCCGAGAACCTAACGCATCGCGCTGCCTCTGCCACGCGAGCCCGGCATGCTGCGGGTGCCGATGCGGTGGTCAGGGCCCCCGCGCCAGCCGGCGGCGGGTATCGACGAAGTCCTTCACTCCGCGCGAAATGGCCTCTGCCGCCGTCTCCTGGAAGCGCGCGCTCTTGAGGCGCGCCTCTTCCGCGGGGTTGGAGATGAAGCCCGTCTCCACCAGGACGGCGGGCATGTGCGCGCCGAGCAGGACGTAGAAGAGAGCCTGCTTTACGCCGTGGTCCCTGCCTCGCGTCTTGCGCACCAGCGAGGACTGCACTGCCTGCGCCAACTCGCGCGCGTCGCCGGCGTTCGCCTTGGTGGCCAGGTCGGCGAGGATGAGTCGCAGGTCGCTGACCGTGCGGTCGGCCTCGGCGTTCTCGAATGCGGCCAGCCGCGCGGAATAGCGGTCGCTGCCGACGTTCAAGGTCCAGGTCTCGGCCCCCGCGAGCCGGCGCCGGCGCGAGGCATTGCAGTGGATGGAGACGAAAAGGTCGGCGCGCGCCTCGTTGGCGATGCGGGTACGGTCGTCGAGCGAGACGAACCTGTCTTCCTTGCGTGTCATCACCACCGCAAAGCCGAGCGCGCGCAGCTGCGCGGCTACTCGCTTGGCGATGGCGAGCGCGACGTCTTTCTCGCGGATGCCGTGCGGACCGGTCGCGCCGCGATCCCTGCCGCCGTGGCCCGGATCGAGGACGACGCGCTTCACCTTGAGGCCCAGTTGCGCAGCGAGCGAGCTGCGCGAAGCCAGCGCGGCGGAGCGTATCTCGCGCGCCTTGGCGGCGGTCAGGGGCGGGTCTTCCGGCTCGGTCCAGGCGGCGACGGCATCGTTGACCGCCTTGACGATGGGACCGTGACGTTCCGGCGGCGACTCGGGCGCGACCTCTTCCGGGGGATCGTCCTCGTCGTCGTCACCCTCTTCGGTCTCGACCGGATTGTGACCCCCCGGCGGCGACTGCTTTCCCACCAGAAGGGCGGTGCGCGCGGCGACCGTTTTCGCCTCGGCGGATTCGGGATATCTCTCGATGAGCCGCCTGGCCGCCGCAACGCGGTCGCCCGCATCCTTGGTGTGCCAGGAGAGCTGCACGGCGGCGTGCAGCGCTTCTTTGCCCCAGCGTCCCGGGTAGTCGTCGTCGACCCTGCGAAAGGCCGCGATCGCGGCGCGCCCATCGGCGGGCGATCTCGAGACACCGAACAACTCCGCCCGCACTCGAGCCGCCAGCAGCGCCGCTTCCGCCGCGCGCGGACCACCGGCCTTCGCACTGGCCTGGAGCTGGCGAACGATCGCTTCCCATCCATCGCGATATCTGCTCCGCCGCGGATCGCTGCGCAGCTTCTCCAGCGAGATCTTTGCCGACTCGATCCGATCGGCGCGCGCGGGCGCCGCGAGACAGAGCGCGAGAGCGAGAGCGAGACAGCGCACGCGGGCACGCTCTCACGGACCTCCGTTCCGTCAACTTTTCGGAGCGGCTCATTTCCCTCGCAGATCAGCCAAGACGAAGAGGCAGCGCGAGAGGCGCTCCGCTTCTTTCCAGCGCCGCCGGCGCGCGCTCTCGCGCAACACCGACCAGCCCAGGACCAGCGTCACTCCGAGGAAGACGAGCGCGCTCACTGCAGCACCACCGCATCGACTTCGAGGTCGAGCTGTCCCTGCACGGCCTCCATCGGCACGCGCTTCAGCTCGCGCCTGCTGCCACAGCGGCAGCGCTTGAGCGACGCGAGATACGCCGGCCAGGTGGCCTCGCGCGCGAACTGCGAAGAGCGCGACAAGAGCCGCGCGTGCCGCTGGCGCGCGTAGTCGACGCTCTTTTCGATCAAGAGGCGGTTGCACGCCGGGCACCGCCAGATTCGCTTGCTGGTGCCGACCGCTTCCGCCTGCGATACGTTCGACTCGATCGTCATGTTCCCTCCTGCAAGCTCCAGGAGGGAGTCTAACGACCACCCCTGACAATCTGTTCAGGTACCGGAGAAAATCCTTGTAGGACGGGTGCTTGCGGGCTCGCCAGCGCCCGAAGCGAGCTCGATCTGGCTTCGCTCGATCTCCACCAGCCGCTCTTCCATCTCCTTGCGGAGCGCGTTGATCTCGCGCGTCAGGGTCTCGATGCCCACCTCGTTCTTCAGGTTGACGCGAAAGTCCGTCGAAGCCTGCGCGCGGTCCTTCGCCGCCTGCCGGTTCTGGCTCATCATGATCAGCGGACCCTGCAGGCCGACGAGGATGCCGAGGAGCAGGTTGAAGAAGACGTACGGGTAGGCATCGAAGGGCCGGTCGATCATCCAGTTGAGGGCGGCCCAGCCGAAGGTGACGAGGATCAGGCCGATGATGAACGCCCACGAGCCGTTCAGCTCGGCCACGCGGTCGGCCAGGCGGTCCCGCCAGGAGAGGCTCTCTTCGAACTCCTTGACCACGTCCTTGGCGGCGCGCTGCGAGAGCATGGCGTTGGTGTCGCGCAGCCGCACCGCCATCTCGCTGAGCACGGCGAGCACGGCGGCTTCACTGCGCACCACGTCGCGGATGAAGTCCTCGCGCGAGAGCTCGAGCAGCACGCAGTCGGTCTTCGCCTCCGCGCTGGCCGAGCGCGGCTTTTCGTCGAAGAGCGCCAGCTCGCCGAGATACTCGCCCTCGTTCACTTCCTTGAGGTCGACCCGCTCCGCGCCGCCCTCGGGCGGAAGGAAGATTTCCACCTTGCCCGAGAGCACGCAGAACATCGCGTTGCCGGTGTCGCCCTTGGAGAAGACCAGCTCGCCGGCCAGATAGCGCCGCTCCACCAGCCGCTGCGCGAGTGAGATCTGCGCGCCCTCCGAGAGGCCACGGAAGAGCGGAACGCGCGCGAGCAGCTCATGGGGGTGCATGGGAAGCATGATCCAACTTCACGGGCGCTCAGCGCAACCTGGCGAACCAGGCCCCTGCCTGGACGTTCATCAGCGCAGCTTCTTTTGCGCCTCGTCGAGCCAGAAGAGCGCCTCCAGCGGCGTCGTGCGCGAGAGGTCGAGCTGCCGCAGCGCTTCGATCAGCGGATGTTCCTTCTGCTCGAAGAGCCCGAGCTGCTTGCGCGAGAGCGCAGGCTTGCCGCTCTCGTCCAACTCCTTCGCCTCCAGGTTCTCGAGGATCTCCCGCGCGCGCTGCAGCACGCGCTCCGGTAGCCCCGCAAGCCGCGCCACATGGATGCCATAGCTGCGCGAGGCCGCGCCGGGGACGATCTTGCGGAGGAAGACCACGCGGCCTTCCACCTCGGTGACCGCCATGGTGAGGTTCACCGCGCGCGGCTTCTCCCGCGTCAGATCGCAGAGCTCGTGGTAGTGCGTGGCGAAGAGCGTGCGCGCGCCGATCGCGTCGTGGATGTGCTCGGCCACCGCCCAGGCGATGGCGAGGCCGTCGAAGGTGCTGGTGCCGCGGCCGACTTCGTCGAGAAGAAGCAGCGAGCGCGGCGTCGCCTGGTGGAGGATGCGCGCGCATTCCGCCATCTCGACCATGAAGGTGCTCTGGCCGCGCGCCAGATCGTCGGCCGCGCCCACGCGGGTGAAGAGACGATCGACGAGCCCGATGCGAGCCCGCCCCGCCGGCACGAACGAGCCGGACTGCGCGAGGATGGCGATGAGCGCGACCTGGCGCATGGCGGTGCTCTTGCCCGCCATGTTCGGCCCGGTCAGCACCACCAGCCGGCGCTGCTCGTCGAGCAAGAGGTCGTTGGGCACGAACGGCCCGTCGCTGCTCGATGAGAGCGCCCGCTCCACCACCGGATGGCGGCCGGCGGCGATCTCGATGATCTGCGAATGATCGACGGTGGGCCGCGTCCAGCCCCATTCGGCGGCGACGCGCGCCAGCGAAAGGAGCGAGTCCGCTTGCGCGGCGGCCTCGGCGCAGACGCGAAGCTCGGCGCTGCGGGCGAGGACCGCCAAGCGCAGCTCCTCGAAGATCTGCTGCTCGACCGCGGCTCTCCGCTCCTCGGCGGAAAGGACGCGCGCCTCGTGCTCGGCGAGGGCGGGGGTGACGAATCGCTCCGTGCCCACCGTGGACGACTTGCGTTGGTAATCGGAAGGGACCAAGTGCAAGTTCGGCTTGGTCACCTCGATATAGAAACCAAAGATCTTGTTGTATCGAACCTTGAGCGACTGGACTCCGGTGCGCGCCCGCTCCGCCGTCTCCATCGCGGCGATGGCGGCGCGGCCGCCCTGGGCAAGCTCGGCGAGCTCGTCCAGCTCGGGGCGGAATCCCGGCCGCACGAACCCGGGATCGCGCCCCGGCGGAACTTCATCGAGCAGCGCCCGGTCGAGGAGCGCAGCCAGATCGGCCAGCTGCCGCAACGGCGGCGCGAGCGATTTGAGCAACGGCGCGCTGCGCTGTTCGAGAGCAGCCGCGAGACGCGGCATCTGTTGGAGTGAGCCGCGCAGGCCGCCCAGATCTCGCGGAGCGCCCTGGCCCATCGCTAGCCGGCCGAGGAGGCGCTCCATGTCGAGCACGCCGCGCAGATGCTCGCCCAGCTCCTCGCGGGCGACCGCGGCCTGGGAAAGCTCCTCCACCGCATCCTGCCGCGCGCCGATGGCTTCGAGATCGAGCAGCGGCGCCGACAGCCATCGCGCCAGCATCCGGCCGCCCGCGGCCGTCAGCGTGCGGTCGACCACCGAGAGGAGCGTGAGGTTGCGCCGCCCATCCGGTCCGCGGAAGAGCTCCAGGTTCTGCGCCGCCGAGGGATCGATGAAGAGAAAGCGCGACGGCTGCTCCACCTGCACGCGCACCACATGCTGCGCCGCCGAGCGCTGCGTCTCTTGAAGATAGCCGAGCGCCTCGGCCGCAGCCTGGATCAGCAAGGGATCGCGCAAGCCGAAGCCATCGAGGGTGGCGACTCCGAGATGCCGTTTGAGCAGCTGTTCGGCGGCGAAGGCGTCGCGAAAGGCGCGCAGCTCGACGTGCACCGCGCCCGACGCCTTGCGCACCTGCTCCGCCAGCGCGGACTGCTCCGGCAAGAGCACCTCGCGCGGCCGCGCACGCTGCAGCTCGTCGAGCATCGCAGCAAACCTGCCGGGCGGGAGCGCGCGCAGCTCCCCCGTCGAGGCGTCGAGCAAGGCGAGGGCGGCCCGATCCTCTTCGAGGGCCAGCGCCGCCAGCCAGATCGGCTCGCGCGACTGGAGCGCCTCTTCGTCGACGAGCGTTCCAGGCGTGACGAGCCGGACGATCTCTCGCCGCACCAGCTTCTTCCCCGGACCGGGCACCTCCACCTGATCGCAGATGGCCACCTTGTGTCCGGCGGCGACCAGCTTCGCCACGTATCCCTTGGCGGCGTGGTGCGGCACGCCCGCCATCGGCACGCGGTCCTCGCCTTTCGCCCGCGAAGTGAGGGTGATGCCGAGCAGCTGAGCGGCGATGCGCGCGTCGTCGTAGAAGAGCTCGAAGAAATCCCCCAGCCGGAAGAAGAGGAGCGCGTCGCCGGCTTGCGCCTTCGCCTCCTGGTACTGGCGCAACATCGGGGTGGTCGGGGCCGGCGCTTCAGACAGGGAAGCTGCAGTCGGCTCGGCCACGGCGGAAAAATATCACGGCCGTAGACCGCGGCCGGGATTGTTGCCAAAAATTTCCGCGCGATGAAATGTGCGCGCTCCTTGCGCGTTTTGAGCGGCCAGATGCGCTCCACCTTGCCGGCCTTGGCGGTCCTCGCGGCGGCCGGACGGGTGTTGGCCGCAGAAGATCCCCCGGCGGCGGGAGCGCTGCCTGCAGAATCGTTCTACGTCCGCACGGCGCACGCCGCGCGGCGCACCGGACCGATCGAGATCGATGGCAAGATGAGCGAGCCGGCCTGGCAGGCCGCGCCGCTGGAAGACAATTTCACCCAGGTCAATCCCGAGGAGGGCAAGCCGGCCAGCGTCCACACCGCCTTCCGCGTGCTCTGGGACGACGAGTACCTGTACTTCGGCGCCGTCTGCGACGATCCCGAGCCGCTCACCATCAGCCTGAGCCGCCGCGACCGCTTCATCGAGGGCGACTCGGTCCAGTTCGATCTCGACACCACTTTCGACCGGCGCACCGCCTATCACTTCCAGGTCTACGCCGCGGGCCAGCAGCTCGACGCCATCCACTTCAACGACACCGACTTCACCACCGACTGGGACGCTGCCTGGGAATCGGCGGTGGCGCGCACTCCCACCGGCTGGTCGGTGGAGATGCGCATTCCCCTG
Source organism: Deltaproteobacteria bacterium (assembly GCA_005879315.1). Lineage (GTDB taxonomy): Bacteria > Myxococcota > Myxococcia > Myxococcales > 40CM-4-68-19 > 40CM-4-68-19. The sequence goes on from VBLC01000068.1 coordinate 25,186, forward strand.
CGGGTGATGCGCATCCCCGAAGGCGCGCACCAAATGGGCTTCAACGTCTACCGTATCCTCTCCCGCCGCCACGAGGAGGACCAGTGGCGCTTCCGGCCCAACGGCCGCCCGGGCGACATCAGCCGGCTGGGAATTCTCGAGGGCATCGACGGCATCCATCCGGTGCGCGCGCTCGAGCTCCGCCCGTACGTCGCCGCCAAGCTGCTGCGCAACGCGCCCGCGCCGGGCGGGCTCGGACCGCATGGCGAAATCAATGGACTCTGCGGGACAGCCCCCTTCGATCTCCATCGCCAGGGCGGTCTCTGCGCTGGACTCGACTTCCGCTACAACGTGGCCAGCGACCTGGCGCTGGTCGGCACCGTCAATCCGGACTTCGGGCAGGTGGAGGCCGATCAGCGCGTCCTCAACCTCTCCACCTTCGAGACGTTCTTTCCGGAGAAGCGGCCCTTCTTCCTCGAGGGGCTGGACCTCTTCAAGCCCCCGATGCAGGTCGACATGGGCGGGCCCTACGGCGGGCAGGTCTACCAGATCTTCTACTCGCGCCGGATCGGGCGCGCGACGCCGTCGCTCGATCTCGCCGACGACCAGACCCTCGTCTACCAGACGCCGTTCGTGCCGGTGCTGAGCGCCATCAAGCTGAGCGGCACGGTCGGCGGCGCGAGCGTGGGCATGCTCGACGCCGTCGAGCCGCGCGTCTCCGAGCAGATCCTCCAGCCCGGCGGCAGCTTCGAGGACGTGCGCGCTTCCGAGGCGCGCAACACCGCCGTCGTCCGCGTGCGCTCGCCCTCCGGAACGCACGCCATCGGCGGCCTCACTGCGACCGCCGTCGATCCGTTCTTGACCGACCCGAGCTGGGGCCTCGACGCCACCCACGCCCACGTGGCGCAGGGCGACCTGACGCTGTACACGGCGGATCGCTCCTACGGCTTCACCGGCCAGGCGTCGGGTTCGCTCCTCACCGGCCACACGCCCTCGACCGTACGCGACGGCACGAACATCGGTCTCACCTCGACCGGCTACGCGCTGAGCAGCCGCCTCTATGCCACCAAGGAGAACTGGTACACCTCGATCTGGACCGACGAGCTCTCGCCCGAGTTCAACGTCAACCACCTCGGCTACATGCAGCGCGCCAACCTCTTCCGCACGATGGGGTATGTCGGCCTGCGCGATCCGCACCCCGGACCGCTCTGGCAGCGCGCCAACCTCATCCTCTTTGGCCGCGAAGTGCGCGACGCGAGGCTGCGCTTGTCCCTCGAGCGCGACGGTGGCATCGAGGGGTGGTTCACCACCAACGACTTCTGGTTCTTCGACACAGGCGGATACCTGGCCGCTTCTTACAAGGATGATCGCGAGCTGGCCGATGGCACCCCCATCGAGCGGCAGGGAAACCGGGGCTGGTACGCATCCGTCTCCACCGACTCGCGCAAGCCGGTGCAGCTGCAGTTCTCCTGGAGCTACCAGCGCTCCTTTCCCCGCTTCGAGCGCGCCAACCAGCTGGAGTGGTTCGTCGTCTTCCGGCCCCTGCCGCAGGTCGACGGCAGCTTCGACCTCGCCTACAACGAGAGCGCCGGGACCATCCGGCAGATCCGCACCGCGGGTCCTCTTCCCGACCCCAAGTGCTATCCCGTCCCTCCGCCGCCGCCTTACGCTTGTCCCGATCCGACCAGCACCTTCGCGCGATCGCAGGCGGTGCAGCAGGACCGCCTCTATCTGCTCGCCGCGCAGCAGGCGCGCAGCGTCAGCGGCACGCTGCGGGCCACCTATTCCTTCACGCCTTTCTTGACCCTGCAGGCGTACACGCAGCTCTTCACCGCGGGCATCTCCTACGACGATCCGCTGCGCGCCACGCGCAGCGCGGGCGACCGGAGCACCGTCACGCTGGGCGAGCTCTCGCCGGCGCGCCCCGAGGACCTTCCGCCCAATTCCAACGAGCGCCAGGTCGGCCTCAACATCAACCTCATCCTGCGCTGGGAGTGGCGCACCGGCTCGACCCTCTACCTGGTCTACGCACACCAGAGCACGAACGACATCACCAAGAGGGTCCCCGCCGGCCTGGACTTCGGGCGCGAGCTGGGCGCGCTGAACGAGCGCGGCGTGGCGCACGGCGATACGGTCCTGGTCAAGGTCGATCTGCTCCGCGCGCTCTGACGAGTGGATCTGCCCGCAGCGCTGAGAGAGACTGCCGCGGTGATCCAGGCAGTCCAGGACCTCAAGCGCTTGCGCGAGATCAGCAAGGTCGTCGTGCGCCACGGCTTCGGCGAGATCCTCGACCGCGCCAAGGTGTGGGACGTGCTCGGCCGCCGAGAGGACGGGCAGCGGCCCTCCGCCGAGGAGATGCGGGCCACCACCGCGCGCCGGTTCCGCGAGACGCTCGCCGACCTGGGCCCCACCTTCATCAAGCTCGGGCAGATTCTCTCCTCGCGGCCTGACATCCTCCCGCCCGACTTCATCGCCGAGCTTTCACACCTTCAGGATCGCGCGGCGCCCATGCCGGTCCAGCTCGTCTTCGACCTGATCGAGAAGGGGCTGGGCAAGCCGGCGAACCAGCTCTTCGCGCACGTCGATCCCGAGCCGCTCGCCTCCGCTTCCATCGCGCAGGTGCACCGGGCGCGCCTTCGGTCGGGCGAGGACGTCGTCGTCAAGGTGCAGCGGCCCGGCATCGAGGAGCAGATCCGCAGCGACACCGACCTCCTCTTCTATCTCGCCCGCTTCCTCGAAGGCGTGATCGCGGAGACCGGCATCTACACTCCCACCGGCATCGTCAGCGAATTCCGCTCGGCCATGCTGCTCGAGCTCGATTTCGAGAATGAGGCGCGCAACATCGAGCAGTTCGCAAAACATCACCGGGACCGTCCAACCGTGGTCATCCCCAAGCTGCATGGCGATCTCTCGTGCCGCACCGTCATCACTCTCGAGGAATTGAAGGGCGCGAAGCTGAAGCAGGTGCTCGACGATCCGAAGTTCCCGGGCGTCGATCGCAAATCGCTCGCGCGCCATGTTCTCGACGCGAGCTTCCACCAACTGTTCAACGACGGCCTCTTCCACGGCGACCCGCACCCCGGCAACGTCATCGTCCTCTCCGGCGATCGCATCGGTCTGCTCGACTTCGGCCTGGTGGGGCGGCTCACCCGCGGGATGCAGGAGTCGATCATCCTCCTCGTCCTGGCCATCTCGCTGAAGGACCCCGACACGGTTGCGCGACAGCTCTACAAGGTCGGCGTGCCCGACGAGCGGATCAACCTGCATCAGTTCCGCGCCGACATCCACGACATCCTCGAGCGATACCTGGGCCTCAAGCTGGCCGAGGTCGACTCCGGGGTCCTGATGAAGGAGCTGATCGACCTGGCGATGAAGTACAAGATCAAGATTCCCAAGGAGTACGCCGTGCTCTCCAAAGCGGCGGCGACGACCGAAGGGATCATCCGCCAGCTCGATCCCGATCTCGACATCACCCAGGCGGCGCTGCCCTATGCCAAGCAGCTCCTCTACGATCGCTACAACCCCGGCTCGATGAGCGGCGGCTTCTTGCGCGTGCTCTTGCAGCTGCAAGGATTCCTGCAGGACACGCCCCAGCAGCTCTCGCAGATCCTGATGGATCTGGAGGGCGGCAAGTTCAACGTCACCGTCCGCAACGAAGAGCTGGTGCGCCTCAACTCCAACGTCAAGGCGCTGGGCCTCCTGCTCTTCGCCGGAATGATCGCCTCGGCTCTCATCGTCGGCGCCTTCTCGCTGGTGGGCCGCGCCTCGGACGGAAACGAGGCCACGCACTGGCCCATCCCGGCGCTGGTGGGCCTTTCGCTCGCGGCGATGATGTTCGGCGCCGCGGTCACCTGGACGTTGATCAGCGGCCGGCTGAAAAAGATAAGCGTGCGGCGATTCTTCAAGTGAGTAGTTTCGCCCGATGGAGCGCAACCTTTGGGACCCCAAGGCTCCCCGGCCCGGCGAGCAAGCCCCCGACCTCGACCTGCTCGACGAGTCGGGCAGGCCCCTGCCGCTCTCCTCGGTGAGCAGTGCCGGGCCGCTCCTGGTGCTCCTCTTCCGCGGGCCCGACGACGCGATCGGCCGGCGGCTCTTGCGCGACTATCGCGACTCCACGCTCGCCTTCCGCAGGGCAGGTGTCGAACTCTGTGCCATCGCGAAGGCCGACCCGATGTCGCTCGCGTACTTGCGCGGCGAGCGCGGTCTCGGCTTTCCGGTCCTCGCCGATCCCGACGGGTCGGCGCTCTCGCGCTGGGGAATGATCGACCGCGTCGGCCTCTTTCTCCTCGACCGCAATCGGGTCGTGAAGCAGCGCGCCCTCGGTGAGCGCGCACCACCGGATGCGCTGCTCACGTTCGTCCGCCGCGGTGGCGTGAAGGCCCGCCGCATTCCCGTCTCACGCCCGCCGCTCGCCGCGAGACTGCGTGCTCGCTGGCGGACATTACAGCAAAGCTTCAAATCGCTGCGCCCCGTTCGCTGACGGACAAGCGCCGGCTCGTTTGCTGCGCTGCAGGAGTTTGCCGTGCACAATGGGCGCCCGTGACGGAAACATCCAGGCCTGTCGAGATCCTGCTCGTCGATGACAGGCGGGAGAATCTCCTCTCGTTGCGCGCGATCCTCGACGATCAGCCCGGATATCAACTCGTCGAGGCCACCTCCGGAGCGGAGGCCCTGCGCGCGATCCTGAGCCACGAGTTCGGCCTCATTCTTCTCGACGTCGGCCTGCCGGGGATGGACGGCTTCGAAGTGGCCGCTTTGATCAAGCAGCGCGAGCGCACCAAGGACATCCCCATCATCTTCCTCACCGCCGGCCTCGATGACGAGATGTTCCGACGCGCCTACCAGGTGGGCGCGGCGGACTACCTCATCAAGCCCGTCTCGCGCGAGCTGGTTCGCGCCAAGGTGGCTGTCTTCGTCGACCTCGCTCGCAAGACCGCACAGCTGCGCGAGCAGACGGCGCTGCTCCAGGAAGCGGAGCGCAAGCAGAAGGCCACCGAGATGGCCGAGCTGAAGATGGCCAGCGAGCGCCGATACCGGCACCTGGCGGAATCGATTCCGCACATGATCTGGCGCGCGCTGCCCGACGGCCAGGTCGAATACTGGAACCAGCGCTGGTACGACTATACGGGCGCGACCCAGCCGATGTCGGCGGACTCGGGATGGGGCTATGTGCATCCCGACGATCGCGAGCGTTGCGCCAAGCATTGGCTGGAGGCGCTGGAGAAAGGCGTGCCCTACCAGTGCGAGGTGCGGCTCTTGCGATCTGACGGCATCTACCGCTGGCACTTGCGGCGGGCGCTGCCCGAGCGCGGCAGCGATCGGCAGATCATCGCCTGGCTGGGCACCGATACGGATATCGACGATCGCAGGCGGGCCGACGACGAACGCGCCGAGCTGCTGGTCCGCGAGCGGGCCGCGCGCTTCGAGGCGGAGGCCGCCCAGAAACGCGCCGCCCGGCTCTACGTCGAGGCGCGCGAGGCCGTGCGGATGCGCGACGACTTCCTCACCGTGGCGGCGCACGAGCTGCGTACCCCGCTCACGACGCTGCGTCTGCAGGCCCAAGGGATGGCGAGGTCGGCGGGGGCCTCCGAGTCGGCGCGAACATTGCTGCGGGCGGTGGAGCGGCTCTGCAAGCTGGCGGATCAGCTGCTCGACGTCTCGCGCATCGCGGGCGGCCGCCTCGCGCTGCAGATCGAGCGCGCCGACGTGCCTGGCATCGTGGCGGAAGCGTCCCAGCGGCTCGAGGAGGAGGCGCGCCGCAACGGCTGCGCCATCGACGTGCGCACCGAGGGCGCGCTCCCCGCCGACTGCGATCCGCTGCGCATCGAGCAGGTGGTGACGAATCTGGTGGTCAATGCCATCAAGTACGGGCGCGGCAAGCCCATCGAGATCGGCGTCGCGCGCCAGGGTCGCTTCGCGCAGATCTCCGTGCGCGATCACGGCATCGGCGTGCCCGCCGAGGATCAGGAACGCATCTTCGAGCGCTTCGGCCGGGCCGTCTCGGTGCGCGAGTATGGCGGGCTCGGCATGGGTCTCTTCATCAGCAGGCAGATCATCGACGCGCACGGCGGCTCGATCCGGGTGGAGAGCGAAGCCGGCAAAGGCGCGACGTTCACCATCGAGTTCCCTCTCGAGCAGCGCGCGCCCGAAGAGACGCACGTCACCGCTTAGGTCATTCGTCCGCCGGCAGCGCTTCGATCACCGGCTCGGCCTGGAGCAACGGCGGCGGCTGGATGAGCCCTTCTGCATCGGCGACGAGCGCGGCGAGCGCGGCCTGCCGCCCGACCTCGAGCCAGGCAAAGACAGCGGCCCCGGCCAGCCCCACCGCCAGCCGCGGGGCCAGCGCGAGGAGCTCCGCGTCTGGATCGAAGAAGGCTGCGCTGGAGATTGCCCCGGTGATGGCGCCGGCGGCGGTCGCCACCACCAGCTCGAGGAGAAGGAAGGCCAGCGCGATGGCGAGACAGGCCCCGAGCCTCGCGCCGAGGAGCGAGGCGGCGCGCGCGAACGCCGCCGAGACGCTGTCGCCGAAGGCTGCCGCGCGGACCAGGACGAGCCGGGCGAGAAGATCGACGGCGATGGCGCCGACGATGGCGGCCGCTCCCACCAGCGCCACTCCGGCGAGCATCGCCGCCGAGCGCCGCGCCGCAAAGGCCGGTAGCGCTGCAACGAGCGCCGCGGCACAGGCGAGCCCGAACAAGAGCGCGAGAGCTTGCCCGAGAGCGCCCGCGAGCAGCACGCGACTGAAACCGCGCGCGGCGAGCTGGGCGAAATGTCCCGGCGGCGGGCGCGCGTCCATCTCGGCGTCGGCGGCGAGCAGCGGCAGCGCGCCCGACCAGAACAGCATCCCCAGAGCGAAGCTGACGACCAGGGCGGCCACGAGCGCGCCGAGCGTCGGCCACCGCAAGAGGTCGACAGCCCGCAGCGCGCCGCGCAGCCCTTTCCACTGCAAGGCCCCCGCGAAGAGCAGCCCGCCCAGGAGGAAGGGCATGAGCGCGAGGAGATTTCCCAGCTGATCGATCAGCGCCTTGCCGAAGGCCAACTCCGGGTTCCGCGAAGCGGCCCGTAGTCCCAGCCGCACTGCCTGGTTCGCCCGGAGCACCGGCGCGGCTATACGACGGAGCTGAAAACTTGACCAGCGCACAGCCGTTCAGTACCCTTCGCCACCATGACCGAGCTGCTGACCGAGCGACAGGAAAAGATTCTCTCCTTCATCAAGAAGAGCATCCAGGATCAAGGGTACCCGCCCACCATCCGCGAGATCGGTGAGCACTTCGGCATCCGCTCCACCAACGGCGTGAACGATCATTTGAAGGCGCTGGAACGAAAGGGTTACCTGTTGCGCGGCGAGCTCAAGAGCCGTGCCCTCAGCGTCATCGACGGCGGCCGCAGCGGCGCTTTGCCGGCGCGCTTCCCCAAGACCGTGCGGCTGGGCGGCGAGATCGCCGAGATTCCGGTGATCGGAAAGGTGGCGGCCGGCGCGCCCATCCTCGCGCAGGAAAACATCACCGATCACGTCCGCATCGACAGCATGCTTCTCGGCGACAGCGGCCGGAAGGTGTTCGCCCTGAAGGTGAGCGGCGATTCGATGATCGGCGACGGCATCTTCGATGGCGACTACATCTTCGTGCGCAAGCAGCTGCAGGCGAGCCCCGGCGAGATCGTCGTCGCGATGATCGAGGATGAAGCGACCGTGAAGCGGTTCTATCCGGAGGGCGATCGCATCCGCTTCCAGCCGAGCAATCCGCGCCTCAAGCCAATCTACGTCAGCCGCGAGCAGTTCCGCGAGACGCAGATCATCGGCCTGGTGGTGGGCGTCTATCGCCGGATGCAGTGAGGCGATCGACCGCTTGTCGGAAACTTTGCATCTCGAGGGGTTGAGCTACAGTTTTCATCAGTGGAGCTCTGGACCGTTTACGACCGCCCGCGCGACTTCCCCCAACACTGTGCGGTGCGCAAGGTCCTCGTCGAGGAAGACGGCCTCGAGCCCGCCGACTGGCATCTCTTCCGATCGCTGCAGGAGGCGCGCGCCGCCCTCGCAAGGCGCGGCCTGATTCCGGTGCCGCGCGGCGTGCGCGACGATCCAGCCCTGGTCGAGACCTGGCTGTAGCGGCACGATCTCAGAGGTTACGAACGAATCCGTAGACCGTGAACAGGCGTCCGGCGATCACTTTTCCGGCAAGGGATCGACTTCGTTGCCGGTCTGCGATCCTTGCGACTGATCGAGCGAGCCCCGGTCGTTGTCGGCCTGGTTCAGGTTCGGGTCGCGGATCAGCCGCCGGCGTGCGGGCGGCGCCTGCTGCACGTCGGTGTCCTTGAGCACGTCCTTGAGCGCGTCCTTCTTCCTCTTCATGCCAGAGAAGGTACGTCGCCGGGGGCGCCAAAGCGGTCGGGCTTGCGCTCCGCGCAGCGCCCGGGGAGCGGCGGCTGACCGGCAGCATCTGAAACCGGCCGCGCTTCGTAAAGTAGTCAACGCGACTGGGCGGACTCACCTCGCGTCAGGGGCGCGGACCCGGGCGCGTTATGTCATCTGCTATGTGCTGCCGAGCAAAGCGCCACCGAGGCTGGAGATTTGCCGGGGTAGGCGCAATACGCTGTAGCAGCGCGTGTTTTTCACCTTTGCTCCCTAGCGGTCAGTCTCGCATGGGGGTCAAACTCCGCTGTACTTGTAACGGAGGCTTCAATGACCGCCCGCTATGGACTGTCCCTCGCCGCCCTGCTTCTCGCTGCCGCTGCTCGCGCCGATGACGGGCGCACCGCACCGCACATCTCGATGGTGAGCCCGCAAGGGACGGACCTGGTCATCGAGGGTGTCGGATTCGGCACAGCTGACATCCCGCGCATCTTCCTGGGCGACAAGGAACTCTCGGTTCAGCTGGGCAATACCGACACGACGATCGTGGCCACGCTGCCCGATGCGCTCGTGCCGGGATCGTACTCGCTACTGGCCATGATGTGGTACGGCGCGCAAGGCTCGGATCTGGCGGCGCAGCCGTTTGGTCGGATTCGGCTCGATCGTACCGAGGTCAAAAGCATGGACCGCCACCCCAGGTACGCGACGTTCGAAGTCGCGCTCGGCGTGACGGGTCCCAAGGGTCCTAGCGGACTCGCAGGCTCGGTCGGTCCCGCCGGCCCGAAGGGAGATGTCGGCCCGAAGGGAGACGCCGGCCCTGCTGGTCCCGCCGGCCCTGCTGGTCCCGCCGGCCCTGCCGGCGCTGCCGGTCCCGCCGGCCCTGCTGGTCCCGCTGGCGCTGTTGGTCCCGCCGGCGCTGCTGGTCCCGCCGGCCCTGCTGGTCCCGCCGGCCCTGCCGGTCCCACCGGTCCTGCCGGCCCCGCCGGTTCCGCCGGCCCTGCTGGCCCGACCGGACCCGCAGGCAGCCCAGGCGCGCAGGGCCCGCAAGGTCCTGCTGGCGTGGGCCCCGCTGGCGCCGTCGTGTTCTTCAATCTCACCGCCTGTCCTGACGGCTGGGCCGCCTTCGCTCCCGCTCAAGGTCGCGGATTGGTCGGCGCGCCTGCGGGCGGCAAGGTGGGCGGCACGGTCGGCACTGCTCTCGCCGACCTCGAGGAGCGCCAGCACAGCCACGTCGCGGCCAGCCACTCCCACGGCTACAACGGCACCTTTACCACCTCGCGCGCGGGCCTCCTCGACAAGATGGGCTACACATGCTGCGGCTACGACAACGGCTACTACGTCGAGGACACCATGAGCGACGAGACCCGTGGCTCCCAGCACAACCATTCCGTCACCATCAGCGGAACGACGGCGGCTTCGGGGGCGGCGCCAACCTCGTCGGCGTCCACCAGCGACTCGATGCCGTACCTGCAGCTCCTCGCCTGCCAGAAGCTCTAGGCGCGCGGTTCGAAGGGCAGCAGGTCTGCGGAGAAGCGCCCTCTGGTTGCGACGCCAGAGGGCGCCGTCGCGCCGAGGCGCTAGACTTCGAGAATGCGCATTCTCGTGGTGGACGACGATGCATCCTCACGGAAGCTGCTGACGACTGCCTTCGAGGTAGAAGGATTCGAGGTCCGTGCCGTGGCCGAAGGCCTCGATGCGCTGGGTGCGCTCGCGAGCGAGAAGTGGAAGCCGGACGTCATGGTGCTCGACTACATGATGCCAAACTTCACCGGCGGAGACGTCCTCGACGCGATGGATGCATTCCCCGGATTGCGCCAGGTCCCCGTCATCATCGCTTCGGCTTCGGACCAGCTGCCTCCGAAGGTGCTGACTCGGGCGAACCTCGTCATGAAGAAGCCGGTGAACATTGGCGAGCTGGTGGAAGCGGTCAAGAAGCTCGCGCCGGACAGCACGTAGTGTTCGCGAGGCGAGAAGTCGCGTTCATGTACGGAACGGACCCGCAAGCTCGATCACGAGCCCGTGGACCGTATTCGAGCTACCTCGCATCGATGGCGGTGCCGCATTACGCGAAGAGACGGCCGAGCCACGAGCCCGCCGCAAGAGCGAGCTCGCCAGAGGCTCGCGGTATTTTCGTTGGCCGGGTTTCCACATCGCAGTGTTCCCTGCAAGCGCAGAGGCCGAACCGCACTGCAATGAGGACTTTCGCGGGCACTCCCGGCGCACATTGCCACGACCGCCACGCGATCGACTTACTGCACCGCTGACATCGGACCCGATTCATGCCCACTGGTAGAGCAAGCCGCGAGCCAGCGCCGTCGCGAGCGGCACGTCTTCGGGGTCGAGGTATACTTCACGACGATGAAAGTCCTCGTCGCCGAAGACGATGCCGTCTCGCGGACCCTTCTGGGGAAGATTCTCCAGACGCTCGGGTACGAGCCGATCCTGACGGTGAACGGCCGCGAGGCGCTCGCGCGCATCCAGCGCGAGGAGATCGCTCTGCTCGTCACCGATTGGCAGATGCCCGACCTCGATGGCCCCGAGCTGTGCCGGAGGCTGCGCGTGCCTAGCCGCACGGCCTATACGTACATCATCCTGCTCACCGCGCTCTCGGGGAAGAGCCGTTACCTCGAGGGGCTGGAGGCGGGCGCGGACGATTTCATCACCAAGCCTGTCGACCCCGACGAGCTGGCGGCGCGACTCAAGGTGGGCCAGCGCATCATCGCGATGCAGAAGGAGCTCCGGCGGATGGAGGGATTGGTCTCCATCTGCGGCGTCTGCAAGAAGGTCCGCGACGGCCAGAGCTGGGTGCCAGTCGAAAGATACGTGGCCGGCCGGACGGCCACCTCGTTCTCGCACTCCCTCTGCCCGGAGTGTCTGGCGAAGCAGATCGCGGACTGATTTCAAGTCTGCGAGAGAAGATCCAGAACGCGCTGTCTCAGGACTTTGGGCGAGAAAGGCTTCTCCACGAAGGTGACCCCGACGGGCAACGTTCCCCGCCTGGTGAGCTCGGTGTCGGAGTAGCCCGATGTGCAGATCACGGGCAAGTCGGGCCGGCTCGCTCGCACTCGCTCGATCAGCTCCGGTCCCGTCAGGCCCGGCATCGTCATGTCCGTCACCAGCAGTCCGATCGACTCCTCGTGCTCTTCCCAGAGCCGGATGGCCTCGTCGCCCCGGGCGGCGA
>VBLC01000120.1 GCA_005879315.1 Deltaproteobacteria bacterium
CTGCATCCGCTGGCGCAAGCAGAAAATCTTTGTCACCAGCGCGCTCTCCGGAGAAATCGTCGAGCTGGAAAGAACCGGCGAGTGGACCTGGGAGATCCGCTTCCTCAATCTCGTCATCGCTGAGCTCGACGAGCGGAAGATCGACCGTGGAATCGTGATGAAGCGCAGACCTCAACTGGCCGAGGTGTAAAGGATGTCTCTGGTCTGAAGTGTAAAGGATGTCTTTGGTTGCTCAGATTTCTCACGGCGCGGCGCCCCACTCCTCGTCGTGCGCGACACCAGCGACTGGTCAGCCTTCCGTCAGACCCCGTCCGAACGAGGCCATCGCGCGATCGAAGAGCATTGTGGTGATGTTCAGGACGCCACCTTGGGACCTGCCCACGCTTCCTGGATGAGCTGCGCGACCGCCTCGGGGGCGTCGAGGTGGACATGATGCCCGGCGCCGCTGATCGATTGATAATCCATTTTCAATGAGGGGAATCTCTCGCGTAGCTCCTGCTCGTCCTGGAGGAATCCGCTCTCGCCTCTGATCGCCAGGACCTTCGCCGTCACGCCGGCTACGATCAGCCGCACCGCATCCTCCGTGACCGGCAAAGGCGAATGGGCGCGCAAGAGCGGGTCCCATTTCCAGGTCAGATCTTCGAGGCCGGCTTCCGCCAGGAGCCGCGCGGCCCGCGGCGACAACGCTGGATTGAACCGCTGCATGCGACGGATGGCGTCGTCGACGGAATCGACCCGGCGCCGCTCGCGCTTCAAGGAGCGCAAGTCGGAGAGATGGCTCACGAGACGCTCGGGGATCTCCTTGGGCTGGATGGCGAGCGGAGCGCCGTCGATGAGCGTGAGATGTTTCACCCGGGCCGGCTGCGCGGCGGCATAGAGCAGACCGACGGCGGCGCCCATCGAATGTCCGACGATGCGAACGGTTTCGAGGCCGAGGCGATCGAGCACGCCGTCGACGTCGCTCAAGTAATCGATGAAATGATAGAAGCCGCCGGCTCCTACCCAGCCGGAATCGCCGTGGCCGCGAAAGTCGAGCGCGAGCGTGCGGCCCGGCAACATGGGCGCGAGGAGATCGAACGAGCGGGCGTGGTCCAGCCAGCCGTGCAGGAGCAACGACGGCTCGCCCTCGCCGCGCTCGATGAGGTGCAGGCGCAGTCCGCGCACCTCGACGAAGAGATCGTTCACCCGCGCGACCTTATCAGCTTGACCGACTGGATGGCCGATGCTACCGGCCTTTCGCCATGGCCACTCCGCTCGTCGGCATCGTCATGGGGAGCAAGACCGATCGCGAAACGATGCAAGGCGCGGTCGATGTCCTCGAAGAATTCAAGGTGCCCCATGAGGTGCGGGTGCTGTCGGCCCACCGCACGCCGGAGCTGGTGCTGCAATGGTCGCAGACGGCGGAGGAGCGCGGGCTGGAGGTGCTCATCGCGGCGGCCGGCGGCGCGGCGCATCTGCCCGGCGTCGTCGCGGCGAAGACGGTGCTGCCGGTCCTCGGCGTCCCCGTTCCCTCGACGACGCTCGGGGGAGCGGATGCGTTGCTGTCCATCGTGCAGATGCCCAGGGGCGTGCCGGTCGGGACACTGGCCATCGGCAAGCCGGGCGCGGCGAATGCGGCGCTGCTCGCAGTGGCGATCCTCGCCGGGAAGCGGCCGGAGCTGCGCGAGAAGCTGCGGGCGTGGAGGAAGGCGAGGGCGGAAGAAGTGCAGAAGGCCGACGAGGCAGCGCGGAAGGGCTGACGGTCTAGAAAGCATCTCATTACTTCTCGCGGTCCAATGCCACAGACGTAGCCGCTAAGCCGCCTTCGGCGGCCGCGGCTAGCGGATCTTGACGCCCATGGCGAGACCTTCCGCCGTCGGAATCATCGTGGTGCGGAAGCGGCCGCCGCGCGCCAGCTCCTCGTTGAACTTCGCCAGCGCCTTGATCTCGGGCGAGGCGTCGGCGCGGTGGATCTCGCCGAAGCCGAAAGCGTTGTCGGCGAGGATCACACCGCGCTCGCGGAGGTGCTTCGCCGCCCAGGCGAGATAGGCCGGATAGCTCCCCTTGTCGGCATCGACGAAGACGAGATCGAAGGGCGCCTCTCCCTCGATCTCGCGCAGCATCTGCAGCGCCGGCCCGACATGGAGGTGTGCCCGCTTGGCGAAGCCCGCCTTGCGGAACGACTCGCGCGCCACCTGCGCGTGCTTCTCCGAGAGCTCGAAGGTGTGCAGCACGCCCTTCTCTCCCATCGCGCGCAAGAGGCAGACGCCGCTGTATCCGCCGAGCGTGCCGATCTCGACGCACTTGGCAGCGCCGATGGCGCGCGCGATGACCTCGAGGTGCAGGCCGTCGAACTTTCCCACCGCGATCGCAGGGAGACCCTCCCGGACACTCCGCTCGCGAATCTCGCGCAGCACTTCGTCCTCGGGCTGGAAGACTTTCTCCGCCCAGCGCGCGAGGGCGGGATCGCCCTGGCCGAAGCCCTTTTCTTCCGGGGAGGCTGGCATGCGGCTGACTCTACTCCGGCCCGACGCGAAAGGTCTCCAGCGCGAGGCCCGCCATGTCCGCCCGGTAGATCGCGGCGTAGGCGAGGCTCGCCATCGCCAGCAGCGCGAGCGCGAGGTGCAGCGCTTTCCGCAGTCCGCGCGGCCGCAGCGCGCGCAGGCGCAACCCGCTGACGAACACCAGGAGCGCGCCTCCGGCGCAGAGCTGCAGCACGGCCGCGCGCGGCGCGGGGTCGACCTTGACCGAAAGCAGCGCCAGCACCGCCAGCACGGGCAGCAGGATGCGCGCCTCGGCCGGCATCGGCCAGAGCGCGCCGCGCGCGCGCCAGAAGGAGACAGCGAAGAAGACCAGCACCACGAGAGCAAAGAGCCCCGCTGCCCAGGCCAGCCGCTGGCGCGCGCGGAGGACCTCGATCTGGCGCGCAGCGATCCGGGCCAGCTCGCTCACCGCAGAATCCGCAGCGCCGTGAGCGCGCGCGTACCAGTGCAGCGCAAGCCCATATCGGTGCTCTTGCGCGGCCGCGTCTCCCATCCCGAGCCAGCTGCGCTCTTGCCAGACTGAGCCGGGATAATCGCGGCCCACGCGCTCGAACCACTCGCGCGCCCCTGGGCGATCGCCGGCAGCGAGGCGCGCGCTGCCGATCCAGTATTCGGCGCGGTCGCGCTCGGCGAAGG
>VBLC01000069.1 GCA_005879315.1 Deltaproteobacteria bacterium
CAGTACGCCCAGCACCCCAGCCTCCTGGCACGAGGGCGCCAGCTCCGGCGGCGGCGGCTCGGGAAAGAGGCAGCGATAGCAGGGACGGTTGTCGCCCGGGATGAACGTCGTCGCCTGCCCGTCGAAGCGGAAGATCGATCCGTGCACGTTGGGCTTCTGCAAGATGACGCAGGCGTCGTTGACCAGGTAGCGCGTGCCGAAGTTGTCGGAGCCGTCGACGATCAGGTCGTACTGGGAGAACAGCTCGAGCGCGTTGTCGCGGTTGAGCCGCACGCGGTGCTCGTCGACCATCACGTCGGGGTTGAGGGCGCGCAGCGTCTTCTTCGCCGACTCCGTCTTGGGCATGCCCACTCGCTCGGTCGAGTGGAGGATCTGCCGCTGCAAGTTGGATTCGTCGACCACGTCGTCGTCGACGATGCCGAGCCGGCCCACGCCCGCCGCCGCGAGATAGAGCGCCGCAGGCGAGCCGAGCCCGCCCGCGCCGATGAGCAGCACCTTCGACTTGAGCAGCTTCGTCTGACCCGCCTCGCCGACCTCGGGGATGGTGAGATGGCGGGCATAGCGCGCCCGCTGCGCCTCGCTCAGCCGTGCGGGGACCTCGACGGGCAGCCCCGCATCCTTCCATGCGCCGTATCCGCCGGCCAGGCTGCGCACGCGGCCGTAGCCCATCTCGCGCAGCGTGCGTCCGGCGAGAAGCGAGCGCGTGCCTCCTGCGCAGTAGAGGACCACGTCGGCGTTGTGGTCGGGGACCGCCTCCTCGATACGCAGCTCGAGGTATCCGCGGGGCACGTGCTTCGCGCCCGGCAGGGTGCCCAGGTCCACCTCCTGCTTCTCGCGCACATCGATGAGGAGGGGCCGCGGCGACTGCCGGCTCAGCTCCGCCGGAGTCACCTCAGGAACCTCGGTACGGGCCTGCTTGAGCAGCTCTGTCTTGGTCTTCATGCTTCGCCCATTGTAGCGCCCTCCCGGCGGCCGGGCAGGCGCCCGCTGTCCGCTGCAGCGGCCGTGCGCACCATCTCTGCCGGGGAGGGTGTCACGGAATGAAGATGCTCGCGCGCCTGCGCGGGTTCGCCCAGGGCATTCTTGGCGCCTCGGGGCCTTTGGTGGCCTCGCGGCTCGCCTCGGCTGCGCTCACCTTCGGCCTGCCGCTAGCGCTCGTCCGCCTGCTCGATCCGGCGGCCTTCGGCACCTACAAGCAGTTCTTCCTGGTGGGCCAGACGCTGATCATGGTCGGCCAGATCGGCCTCACTCAGTCGCTCTATTATTTCCTGCCCCGCGGCGGCGAGAAGCGGGGCGTCTACCTCGCGCAGGTGCTCTTCTCGCTCTCGCTGGTGGGAGCGCTCATCGGCGCGGGCGTGTACCTGCTCGGACCTGCCCTGGCGGGCTTCATGGCTTCGCCCGAGCTCGCCGGCCTTCGTCTGCCGCTGGCTGTCTTCTCCGGCTGCATGCTGGCGGCGACCCCGCTGGAGAGCACTCTCGTCTGCGAAGGCCGCATGGGCAAGGCCGCCCTCGCCTATATGGTCTCCGACGGCATCCGCGCCGCCGGGATGGTGCTCGCCGCCTGGCTCCTCGGCGCGCGCTGGCTCTTCTGGGCCGCCGCGGCCGTCGCCATGCTCAGGCTTGCCGTCCTCTGGATTTCGCTCATGGCCCGCGCGCTGCCCTTCGCCTGGCCGGGATGGACGACGCTGCGCGCGCAATTCGCCTACGCGCTGCCCTTCGGCGCAGCCAGCCTCCTCTACGTGGCGCAGCGCTACCTCTCGCAGTACGCCATCTCGGCCAGCTTCGACCCGGCCACCTTCGCGCTCTTCGCCGTGGCCTCCTTCCACATGCCGATGGTCGACATCGTCTACACACCCATGTCGGAAGTGCTGATGGTGGAGATCGGTCGCGCAAAAGGCGCAGGTCTCCTCCGCTCCTGGCACGGCGCCGTCGACAAGCTCGCAACCATTCTCTTCCCGGCGGCCTGCGGCTCCTGGCTGCTCGGGCCGATGCTCTTGCCTTTGCTCTTCACCGAGAAGTACGCCGCCTCGGTGCCCCTCTTCATCCTCGCGACGGTGGAGATGCCGCTCTGGATCCTGCCCTGCGATGCGCTCTTGCGCGCGGCAGGCGAGACGCGCTTCTTCTTCCTCTTCAATGCCGCGCGGCTGCCGGTCACTGCAGTCGCGGTGGTCCTGGCCATCCGCTTCTTCGGCCTGCCGGGCGCCATCGCCGCCGGCATCTTCTGCGAAGGCGCCGGCCGGATCGTGCTGGCCCTGCGCGGAAGCCGCTTCCTGCAAGCGCGCGCGCGCGACCTCTTCGACTGGAGCGGCCTCGGCCGCATCGCCGGGGCCGCCGTCCTCGCCGTCATCCCGGCGTGGGCAGTCCGGCTGCTGATGCACGCCGGACTGCCCGCCGTGTTCACCACTGCCGCGGTCTATGGCGTCGCGTACTTCGCGCTGCGAGCGCTCTTCATGCCGCGCGCGCCTGCCGTGCCGCTCGCCGCCGCAGCATGAAGAAGAGCGCCGCGGGGACCATCAGCCACGCCGATTGCACGCCGGTGCTCGAGCAGCCGCCGCCCTGGGACGAGCCCTGGGTCGTGACCGCCGCCCCATTGCAGCCCGTGGTGCTGCAGCTGCTGCTCACGTCCTTGCCCAGCGCGTGAAGGATGAGCGCGGCCAGCTCGGCGCGCGCCGAGTCGATGGCCGCCGGGCTCGAGGTCGCCTGGTACGTCTTGGGATAGACGCCCTGGGCGATCTGCTTGGCCTTGTCGCCCTGACCGAGCTTGGTCGCGAGCGCGAGCAGCTCGTAGTCCTCCATGCCGTCGCGGATGCCCTTCAGGCGCAGCGATTCGACGGGGATGTCGGTCGACCCGCCGATCTTCGCCGGCGTGCCGGGATAGAAGAGGGTGCCGTCCCCGGTGCCGCCGAAGGCGAACTGGTTGTTCCAGGGGTCGCCGCTGAATGACATGGTCATCTCGTAATACAGCTCACCCTGCATGTTGTAGGTGAACGAGAGCCACTCCATTGCGCGGTTGCGGGTGCCGTCGGTGTCGACGGCGTAGCTGGGCCAGCCCGACTCGCCCGAGCCATCCAGGCCGCCGCCCACGCCCGAGCAGCCGAAGGACATGCAGCTCTGGTACCACCAGGCCACCGCCGGATACTTGGAGCGCTGGTTGCCGGCGTGATCAGAGCCCGGCTTGCCCTCCATGTAGTTCACCACCGGCGTGAAGAGGTCGATGCCGTTCACGCCCTGCTGCTGTGCCTGAACGCTGGTGGTGGTCACCAGTGTCGGCACCGAGGGATCGGCGGCGCGCGAGGCGGAGATGCGATTGTTGATGTCCGACCATGGGCAGGTGAGAGGCGGCTCGTCGCAGACGTAGTCGAAGAGCGCCGGGAACCAGCCCTTGTTCTTGAAGTGCTGCGCCCAGGCGGCCACGACCGGCGTCGTGCTCGGGCCGTTCACCTGCACCGCCGTCAGCTTCGCTCCCGGCAGGCGCGTCGGGGCGGTGCCGTCGAGGAACGGACCGGCGTAGGCGTCGAAGTCGCCCCAGTTGGGCGAGCCGTCCGCAGCGACCGTCGAGGTGTAGTAGGGCGCGTAGATCGAGACGTGGTTGTCGAGCGCCGCCTGCACATAGCTCGCGCGCAGCTTCATCTCCGCCGCGAAGTTGGCGCAGCTCGGGTCGCCGTGGCCGGCGCAGGGGCCATTCCACGACATGCCGAAGGCGCTCTTCAACGTCGAGGTCGAGGGGATGTCGAAGTCCCAGACCGTCAGCTCGACCGGCACCTGCGCCGTGACGCCGCCGTTGATGTTGATCATGCCCTTGTACACGCCGGCCGGGGTGCCCTGCGGCGCATGGATGTCGACCAGCACCGCGCGGCTCTCGCCGGCGGGCACATCGAAGGGGAAGGCGTTGCGCTTCTCGCCGGCGATGGGGTCCACGTCGGGGACGAGCGCATCCGGCCACATCCCGGCCGCGCCGTCGCCGCCGGTGGGCTGCGGCACGTTGAGGAGCGCCTCGCGATAGAGGACCACGTCGCGGCCGCTGATGGTGTGGCCGTTTCCGTCATTGAGACCTTCCAGCGCCATCGACACGCCCGAGGCGGGTCCGCTGACGACGACATGGAAGGATTCGAATTCGTTCTTGGCGGCCGCGATCTTCGCGGTCGTCGGCGCGCTGGCGGGCGCCGCGGTGTTGGGGCGGATCTTCTGTGCCGCGGGGGCGACCCAGACCTGGGCGGCCGAGACCGAGCCGGCGGCGAGCAGAGTGACGAACAGGGGGAGCGTCTTCAAAACAGTGCCTCCTTGGTTGGCTGCTTCCCGGAACGGGGAGTGCTCTTCGTTCCGGCAGCCCAACTGAGGGGCCCTGCCTCTTCTTCCATGGCCTCTGTGCTGCGCCGTGCGCAGATTCGAGCGTCTATCGGCTCGGCGGGGTATTGCGCGCACGCCTGCGCACCGTGGCGCAGGGCGGAGGCAGAAGACGCACATCGGCCGTTTGCGCCAGCTCCAGCGCTTACAGACGTGTTTGCGCTCTACGAACGTCCTTGCGCCCGGCTTCGCGAGGAGCGGGCGATCGGGCAAGCGCAGGACAGACCGCTCCCCCGACGGCAGGAAGCGGCACGAAGAGAGGCTCCTCCACAGGCGGACCAGCGCATTGCGCCCGGCCTGCTGTCCGCTTCAGGACACGAACTTCTCGCCCCGGGTCCAGTGCTTATCTTGCCGGCTTGCGTGCGGCTGCCCGGCGGCCGCGGGAGGGCGGCGTGCAGCAACCGGCGGAGGCAATCGCTCCCAGCATCGCGCTTCCTGACAGCGCGCCGAGCGCGCGTGAGTGGCAGGGGCGCAAGGCGTCGCAGATCGCGTTCGGCGCGACGGCGCTCTTCGCGGTACAGCTCTATCTCGCGCCGGCGCAGTGGTTCCCGCAGCTCGACCCGCTCCACCTGGCGCTGATCCTTTCCTTCATCGGACTCGCGGCGCTCTGCGTGCAGCGCGTGCTCACCAACCAGCCGCTCTGGATGGGCTGGCGCACGGCCTTTCTCGCCGTTTACACCGGCGAAGCACTGCTCTCGCCGATGTGGACCATGGACCGGCCGAGCACGATCCCCGGCGCGATCGAGGTGGCCAAGCACTTCCTCTTCTTCGTCGCGCTGACGAACACGGCGACGAGCGCGAAGCGGGTGCGCATCGCCCTGACCCTCTACGCCGCCGCCGCCATCGCTCCCGGGTGGGGCACCTTCAACAACTGGCTGCACGACCAGCTCCTGGTGGAAGGCTTCCGCGGCCGCTGGCTGGGCATGATGGCCGACCCGAACCACGACGCGATGGCGCTGGTGGGAGCCATTCCGATCCTTCTCTTCCTCGCCGTCGGCAAGGGACACGGCTGGTCGAAGCGCGCCATCGGCATCGCCGGCACCGCGGCCTGCATCATGGGAGTGGTCGCGACGCACTCGCGCGGCGGATCGATCGGTCTGGCGGTCGCGGTGCTGGTCTTCGCGCTGCTCTCGCGGCGCAAGGCCCTCGCCGGCACCGTCGCGCTGATCGCGACGGCGGGAGTGCTCCTCTTCGCGCCGCGCAGCTTCTGGCAGCGCAACGAGACCATCGCCGAATACGAAGCCGACGCCTCGGTGCAGGGACGGATGCAGGCGTGGCAGGTCGCCTTCGGCATCTTCCGCGATCACCCGCTCATCGGCGTGGGCGAGTCGGCTTTCCTCGAAGCCTGGAGCCAGTACGCGCCGATCGACGCCGGCCACCGGCGCTACGTGGCCCACAACCTGTTCCTCGAGGTGCTGGGGCAGCTCGGCCTGGTGGGCCTCTTCGGCTATCTCGGCTTCACCCTCTGCGCCTTGTGGTCGGCGTGGCGGGCGCGAAACGGTGAATTGGGAGGCGAGGCGCGCGCCATCCTCGCCGCGCTCATCGGGTATCTCGTCTGCCAGCAGTTCTCGGGGTACTCGCTCAGCTGGTTCCTCTACACGCTCTGCGCCTTCGCCACCTGCTGCGACGCATACGGGCGGAAGAGCGCCCCGCGGCCCGCGGACGGAGGCGCTCTCGACGAGGCCTTCGCGCCGTGAAGGAGCCGGCGGCGGTCCTGCAGCTCGTCAACCAGTTTGCCATCGGCGGCGCGGAAGGGCAGTTCGTCGAGCGGGTGCGCTGCCACCCCGAAGGCTTCCGGCCCGTCGTCGCCTGTGTGAACAGGGCAGGGCCTCATCTCGAGACGCTGCGCCAGCTCGGGTTCCACGTCGAGGAGTTCGGGCTGCGCGGCAGCTTGCTCCAGCTCAACACCGGCCATCAGATCTTGCGGCTCGCGGCCTTCCTCCAGCGCGAAGGCGTCCGGCTGGTGCACGCCAACGACTTCTACGCGAACGTGCTCGCAGTCCCGGCCGCGCGGCTGGCGGGGGCGAAGGTGATCTGCAGCCGCTTCGATCTCGGGCACTGGTACTCGCGCGCACATCATGTCCTCGAGGCTCTCGCCTGCCGAGGCGCCGACGCCATCTTCGTCAACGCCAACGCCGTCCGCGACCTGTGCGTCGACGAGGAGGGCATCGCGGCCGAGAAAGTCGCGGTCATCCGCAACGGCATCGACCTGCGCGCTTTCGACGCGGCGGCGAAGCTCCCGCTGGAGAAGGAAGTGCCGCCGTCCCGGCCGACGGTGGCGATGGTCGGCAATCTCCATCCGGTCAAGGGCCACTTCAACCTGGTCGAGGCCGTCGCTCTGCTCAAGCCGCAATTCCCCGATCTGTTGGTCCTCTGCGCCGGAGAGGGGCCGATGCGGCCGGTGATCGAACAGCAGATCGCGCATCATGGATTGCGCGAGACGATGCTGCTGCTCGGCCACCGGCGGGACGTGCCGGCGCTGCTCTTGCGCGCGCAGGTGGCAGTGCTGCCCTCGCACGCCGAGGGGATGTCGAATGCGCTGATCGAAGCGATGGCGGCTTCGCTTCCGGTCGTCGCGACGGCGGTGGGCGGAAATGTCGAGCTGGTGGTCGAGGCAGGGGCGGGCGCGACCGGACATCTGGTGCCCCCCCACAAGCCAGCGCAGCTCGCCGAGCGCCTGGCCGGCCTTCTGCGCGATCCGCAGCGCTGCCGCGCGCTCGGCGCGGCTGGACGGAAGCGCGTGGAAGGGGAGCTGACGCTGGAGGCGATGACCCGTCGCATCGGCGAGCTCTACCGCTCTTTGCTCCAATCGACTGCGCAGCGGCAGGCCGCTTGAATTGACACTCCGGCGCCTTCGCGCTACATCGCTGCGCCGCGCTGCCGCCCAGGGTCGCGCCAAATCGCATACGGGGCATTAGCTCAGCTGGGAGAGCGCCTGAATGGCATTCAGGAGGTCGGCGGTTCGATCCCGCCATGCTCCACCACGAATCGTCCGGACAATCTAGTAGCTTGCGGCTTCAGCCGAAGCTGAGGCTGTCTACTCGCCGACCGAGAGCATACCGATCGCGAATCCGCTCTTGGGTACCACCGGCGAGAGAGCTGAGGAGAGCAGCACCGCCCCGAACGCGGTGTCGTCGAAAACCTTTCCCGCGGCAGCGCCGGATTTCATGTCAAAGGAGAATCGGGCCAGCAAAGCGCCGGCCGCCAATACCTGATCGAGGTCGGCTGGCCCCGTCTTGCGGTGCGCGATGCCGGCGACCAGTACACCCGCCAGCGGACCGGTCGAAGGAACGATCGCCTTTGCGGCGATCTCGCCGTTGGCGTTGGGCGCGAGCGCGCTGCCTGCGATATCGAACCCGGTGGCGGCGTCGAACGTCGCGCGGCCTGTATCGACTGCAAGATCGAGCGCCAGCCCGAAGGCGCTTTGCGGCGACGAACCGACGATCAGATCGAGCACAGCTCGTGTCGAGGTCGAGGCGGCATTGCGAACCAGTCGCGCTGCGCCGCCCGGCGCCGGGTCGGAGTATTGCAGCCGCAGGACGTGCACCGTCGCGGTGGCGGTCACCGTCGTGCCTTCGCCAGTTGCGGAGAGGATATAGGCGGTTGTCTGGTCCGGACTGACGGATTTCGAAGTGCCCGCGACCGTGCCCACCCCCTGACTGATGGAGAGCGATGTCGCATTGCTCACGCTCCACGAGAGCGTCGAGGACTGGCCGGCCATGATGGTGCCAGGAGACGCCGTGAACGACGAGATGACAGGGACCAGTGGATTGACGGTCACTGTAGCCGCCGCGGTGCTCGAGCCGAAGCTGTTGCTGGCAGTAAGCGTGTACGTGGTGGTTGCCGTGGGCATGACGGTCGCGGACGCGCCGGTAGGCGTTCCCACGCCGTGATCGATGCTGAGGCTGGTGGCGCCGGTCACCGACCATGTCAGCGTCGACGAGGCGCCCGCCGCGACGCTGGTTGGGGAGGCGCTGAATGAATCGATGGTCGGCTTGCTGTCCGACGTGCCCGAGGTGCCCGAAGTGCTCTTGCTGCAGGCGATCGACAAGACCGACGCGGCGACCGCCAGCGTGCGCAGGGGGGCGTTCATGGCCGGCCTCCGAACTTCGCCAACAGCGCGACCATGTCGTCCCATGTGATCGAGTTGGTCGCTCCAGTGAGATTCGCCTTGGGGTCGTAGCCCGGTGAGGTGACGTCGGTGTCGAGCTGGAGCGCCTCGATCACCAGATCGATTCCATCGACGACCTGGTTTCCGTCGAGGTCCCCGTTGCCGCGCATTGCCGAGGGCACCGCGGCCTTCGGATATAGCTCCCAGAAGCCGCGCCCGTAAGTGGCGACGCGCACCGATGTGCCGTCGGAGGCTATGGAGAGATCGTTCACCTTGACCGACGGCATACCGCCGAAGCGCGTCCAGTTCGCGCCGCTGTCGCTGGAGACGTAGAGGCCGATGTCGGTGCCCACGTAGATCCGGCTGGAACCGAGCGGATCGACGCGGAC
This sequence comes from Deltaproteobacteria bacterium, assembly GCA_005879315.1. Lineage (GTDB taxonomy): Bacteria > Myxococcota > Myxococcia > Myxococcales > 40CM-4-68-19 > 40CM-4-68-19. The sequence goes on from VBLC01000069.1 coordinate 8,845, forward strand.
CACGTTCGCCGGCACGTCCGGCAGCGGATTCGCTCCGCCTCTCCCGGACACGTCCGTCCAGGTCGGCGAAGCGTTGGTGGCGTTGGTCGTCTTGAAGACGTGGCTGCCGCCGTTGGGACCGGCATGGCTGGCGATCCAGACCGTCTGTCCGGTGGAGTCGCCCGGATCGAACGCGGCGCTGCCAAGCGGTTGCCACGCAGTGTTGACGGCGGGGCTTCTGCTCCAAGTGATGGGTGTGCTCCCAGACGCGTTCGTTGTTACGAAGATGCGGCCCCCCGAGAACGCGACGTACTTGCCCGACGACGTTGGGTGCGTAGTGACGCCGAGCAGCATTCCATCGAAGAGCCCGCCTGCGGCGGTGGTGCCGGTGACGGTACCGGTGATGTCGGCCCAATTGGCGGCGCCGTCCGCAGTGCGGAAGACTTGCGCGGTGATGGTCGCTGCCGGAGCGGAGTTGATCGGTGTGAGAAAAGTCTGCGCTGTCGCGTCGCTGGGGTCGTTGGCGATCTGCATGTGGAAGTTGGTCTGCTGGTCGATCGGGTTGGGCAGTCCCGTCACCGCATCGTTGAAGGTCGCTCCCGAGTCGATCGAGCGGTTCACGAATGCGGGATAGGTGGTGATCACGAGCGAACCGAATGCGCCGGTGCTGCCGGCCTTGCCCACCCCGCAGCCGATGCCGTCGCCGCCAGTGACCATGTCGAAGAGCGTCGGCGTGCCGGTGTTGCGCAGGCGCGAGCCGTTGTCCTGCAAGCCGCCGAGGACGACGTTCGGCGCGCCGACCGCCTCCGACCCTGCGCAAATCTTCTGAAGGAGATGGGTTGGAAGCCCCCGATTCATCGCGTCGTCGAAAGTGGGCGAGACCGTGCCGCCGGGGCCAGTCGCGGGGACGCCGGGTGCCGCCGTAAGCGTGTCCTTGGACCGAAACAGGCCGCCGTCCGTACCGGCATACAAGACGCGCGCGCTGCCCGCGGTGCCGATCGCCATCGCGTGGTAGTCGGCATGGACGTAAGGGATCCCCAGCGCGTTGAAGGTGACGCCCGCGGCGGTCGCGTTATAAGGGAGCCAGTTCGCCACCACGTTCCAATGCGCCCCGCCATCCGTCGAGCGCACCAGCGACAAGTTCCCGCCGACGAATACGGTATCGCCGTCGGCCTGGATCGCCTGGTTGTACCAAGCCTGGTCGTGCATCACGTTCAGGTCGGTCTGATCACTGTTCGGGTTCGTCGGCGGATTGTTGCTGTTGACGCCCAGCGCCGTGAACAGGGCTCCGCCGTCCACCGACTTGAACACGTCGAGTTGGTGGAAACCACCCACGTCCGAAGCGAGCACGTACATCCGCGCTGACCCCGGCGTGCTTGCGTCGCCTGCGGACGAAGAGACTGTCATGCGCCCGGGTGGCGTAACGGTCTGGTTCAAGCTGACTGCGGGCAGAGAGATCGGATTCCAGCTCGCGCCGTCGTCGGTACTGCGCCACAAATAGCCCGTTCCCCAGTAGCCAGCATTGCTGTCGTCGGTGCAGGCGAGCATCCAGGTGGTGCGGCCCACCCATGCCACGCTCCAGCAGTCCATCGGCGTGTGCGGCACGGTGGTCGGCATCTCGATCAACGTCCAGCTGCCGGTGGCGTGGGCCGTATTGCGGAACAGCCCGATGTTGGTGGCGGCGAGGACGATGCCGGTGTTGCCCCCGTTGAACTTCAGGTCGCGGACGGAGGTCGAGGTGCCACAAAGGGGCGGCGCAGCGGCGTAGCAGCCGGTCAGAATGGTTGGCGTGCTCCACCTCACGCCGCCATCGTCCGAGGTGAAGACGCCCGGCATTGGGATGTCGAACGGATCGCCCATTCCGAGGACCAGCGAGTCGGGGCTGTGGGGATCGAGGGCGAGCGAACCGATGCCCAGCCCGGGCAACTGCTCGTCCGTGATCGATTCCCAGTGCGGCTGCGCCGCGGTGGCATCGAAGGTTTTCCAGACCCCGCCGCCCGCGTTGGCGAAGTAAAGGACGTCGTTGTTCGTCGGATGCGGCAGGATGGTGCGGGCGCGCCCGGAGTCCAGGTTGCCGAACAGGACGCCATTCCAGTCGAAGGTGGAGCCTTCGGGCCCCACGTTCACCAGCACCCCCGGCGCAATCGGCGTCGCAACGGCAGCGCCGGGAGCGGACGGGGCTTGCCTCTGGAGCCGCGACCGCGACAGCTCCTGCTGTGCCGTCTGCTGCACGCGAAGCAGCGCCTCCGGCGAAAGCAGTCCCTCGCGCAAGATCCGCGACTGCATTCGCAGCGCAGGATCGTCTTTCTCTGCGCGTCCGCGCTCGAAGGCGTGCGAAGCCGTGGCGCAAAGCAACGAAACCGTTGCGACCAGGACCCGGTGCATATCGACCTCGGTTTTTCGGAACTCCCCCGAAATCAGTCTCTGCCCGAGCCCCGTCGTCCGTCAAGCCGTGACCCGAGCGCGAGCAGTTCGTCGATCTCGCGCGCGTACTGTCCGCTATCGCGAGAGGCGGTCCGCGAAGTAGCGGACTGATGCCGCGCGCGATTTTTGCGCCAGCGAACAGTTCCGCCGTTGCTGGTGTCCGGCGATGCCTGCGGCCAGCATGACGATCGCCTCCTGGTGGCGACCAGCACCTCGGCTGCGACCCCGCCGCCCGTTGCGACGTTCAAGAGGCCTGAGGCGCTGCCGCGATGAGGCAGCGCCTCAGGCGCCCAGCGCCGGAGCCTACGGGGCGTGCACCCCTGGCGCGACGAAGATCATCAGTCTCGACGGATGGCCCTCGTCGTGCAGGATGGTCTGGTGCGCGACCGCGGTGTCCGACGTCCACGTCGAGTTCTCGCCGGTATTCAGGTTGCGCGCGTAGTGGGGGAAATTGGAGGAAGAGATTTCCAGGCGGATGTGATGTCCCTTCTTGAAGATGGTCCCGGCGTTGCCGACCGGGATCGTGTACTCGTACGCCTCTCCGGGCTCGATGTTGGAGGGTGGCAGCTTGGAACCCGCGCGCAGGCTCGCCCGCACCACGCGATCCAGCACGTTGTGAGAGTTGCCGTCGAGGTGCACGTCGACGAGCTTGGCGGTGAAATCCGTGTCCGGCGCCGACGAGCGCGCCCACAGCGTCACCTCGACCGGTCCGATCACCGCGACGTCGTGCGGGAGCGCCGCCGTCGTATAGACCAGCACGTCGTTGCGCAGCTCCACCTTGCCCTGGTCCTGCGCGCCGTTGGCGAGCAGCACGCCGTTGCAGCACATGTTCCCGCCAGTCGTCGGCGCGGGATTCGCCGGGTCGTAGGCGAACCGATCCGGCGAGCTGTCCTCTGGCGCGGCGCCGACGAGCTTGCCATCGCCGTTGCTCGTGTTGGCGTGGCCGTGGCTCGCCAGGTACAAGCTCACGGTTTCCGAGCCCGGCAACGGATAGGAGGCGCCGGTGACGTAGAAGCCGCTGCCCGCGTTCCCTGTGTCGGGCGGAACGAGCACGTACATCTTTACGTTCGGCGTTTCCTCCCAACCATTGTCGATGCCCTTGAGGTAGCGATCGTAGTACGCCACGAGCGTATCGATGGGCAGGAGGGCGGCGTCGCTTCCGAAGGTGGGTTTGCCGCTGTCCCCGGCGTGGCCGTAGGCGCCGACGTACAGCTTCGTCCCCGCCCGCGCCGCCATCGTTCCGGCCGACGTGCGCATCCCTTGGTAGTTCTTGAACGCGCCGACCTGGAAGATGTCATACCAGGCGGTGGTGTTCAGCGCCGGGACCTTCACGTCCCGGTAGCGCGTCTCGACGTCGAGCGCCGCCCAGAAAGCGTCATAGAAGGGATGGTCGACCCAATCGTAGAAATAAGGCGCCATCGTGGTGAACTGATCGAACCCCGTGAGCGGAAGCTGCCAGACCCACTTCGTCGCCAGGTTCGCATTCACGTTTGCGTTCCACTGCCCTTCGACCGTGTCTGCCTGGCCAGGCGGCCACTGGCTGGCGCGGCCGAAGCGCTGGATCTGATCGCCGACAAACGCGAGCGCCGGCCAGCTCATCCCGAACCAGAGGTCGAAGACGCCGTTCACGTACTGCCAGTTGTCGTGGTAGTCGCTCGCGGTGATCTGCGGATTGATCGCCGCGAGGTGCGGCGGCGTGTGGATCGCCGGCTGCCACTGCGTGAGCCCGAGATAGGAGCCGCTGGTCGTGCCCACCTTGCCGGTGCTCCACGACTGCGTGCCGGCCCACTGGATCGCATCCTGGCCGTCCTGCGCTTCCTGCACCATCTCGCGGAAGGGGCCTTGCGCGCGGTCCGTGCCGCGGCATTCCTGCGCCAGCGCGTAGTAGCCGTGCTGCGCGAAGGGCGCGATGCTCGCTCCCAGCCCATTGAAGCAGCCGCTGCCGATGAGATGGCCGTAGGGATTGCGGAGCATGATGACCGGATGCCTGCCACCGCCGGCGGGACTGTACTTGTCGGTGGCGAGCAGGGTGCCGTCTCTCATCGGCACCTGGATGGTTTCGCAGACCACGCCGGGGAAGTTGGGGTTGGTGACAGCGAGGGCTGCGGAGGAGATGGAGATCGCCAGCGCGGCGAGCGCGGCACGGAGCATCGCTTTCATTTTGGGATCCCTCTTGGAGCGCCGCGGTCGGTCCGAAGGAGACCTCGTCGGGCGGCTCCCGCCGCGCAGAATGGTGAAACGAACCAGTCGTTCAAGTCCCGGCGCGTTACGCAGCTACTCGCGCGAATCGGGGGTCTCGAATAATTCTTGTCCGCTCGATCACCCCGGAGGCGCCGGATGAAATGGTCGCCCACCTCCGCACGAGCAGTGGCTTAGTCGTCGTCCCCGCCGCGGTCGTCGTCGCTGGCGCCGCGCAAGAGAAGGCGGTACCCGCCGCGGCCGTGCGTCGCGGCATAGAGCACGCGCCCCGATTGCGACAGCGTCAGGTAGGGGACTTCCACCGGAGGCAGGCCCGAGCCGGCCATGTGCCAGTGAGTGGTCCCCGCCGGCTGGCGCAGGACCCCGAAGTCGGTGGAGACGAAGAGGTCGCCGGTCGCGTCGTCGCGGGCGATGGAGTCGACCGGCAGATCGCCCATCGGGCCGGTGCCGTCGTCGATCGGGACCCAGGTGGCGGTGACGCCGTCGTAGTCGATCTCGAAGACGTGGCCGGGTTTGTTGGGCTCGGCGCCCGTTGGTGCCACGGTCCCGCTGTAGCCGCCATAGGAAATCCAGGCGTGGAACGAGTTGTGTGGGTCGACCACGATCCCGCTCACGAAGCGGGGCGGCGAGTTGGCCGCGAACGTGTCGAGCCGATGGTAGGTCACCGCAGCGGCCGGACCGTCGGCGTTGGTGGAGATGAAGACGCGCCCCATGCCCGTCGCCGCCCACAGCGTGTTGGTGTCGCTGGGCGTGCGGGCCACGACCGAGACGCCTCCGAGAGGTCGCGTGCCGCGCGCGGGGTCGGTCAGGTCGCCCGCGGCGCCGCCCAGCTCGACGAAGTCGCCGCAGGTAGGCTTCTCCCCGGTCGAGAGGGACTGGCAGTTCGCCTCCAGGAAGGCAGGGTTGCCGCCGTTGTCCTGCGTGCGCCAGACGCCCTGCGAGCCGGCGAAGATGGTGTCGGCCGCCTTGGGGCTCGGGTCGTAGATGATCGGCATGTAGAAGTAAGAGCCTTCCGGGCTGAAGAGGATCGGCCCGCCGATGTGGTACCAGCCGGCCGGATCGTTCCCTTTGCGGGTGCCGTGAACGTGCTGGCCGAAGTTGGTGCGTAGCCGGAAATTGGGCCGCGCCACGTTGTATCCGGAGAAGCCGCCGTCGCCTCCGCCGGTCTGCTTCCAGGTCACGCGCGAGCCGGTGAAGGCGAAGGTGCCGTTGTCCTGCGTCCCGCCCAGGAGCGAGCTGCGTGGCTTGGTCGGGTGCGCCGAGAGCATCTGGAACTGGATGGTGTTGAGCCCGAAGTTCATGTTGATGAAGGCGCTGGGGATGCTGGAGAGAAGCCGCTTGCAGGTGATGCGCTGGTCGGGCGTGAGCGGAGTCCCGTCGAAATTGCTGCGCGAATCGCACTGGGCCGAGGCGTCCACGTAGCGGCCGCTCGCGCGCATCAGGCCGCCATCCGAGCCTTCGAACCAGATCCCTGGCCGGCCCGGCACGAAGACGATGGCGTGCTGGTCGGGGTGGATCGAGTTCGGCGTCGTGGCGGAGGTGGCGTCGAAGGTCTGGTCGGTGAAGGTCCGGTTGTTGTGGCCCGGGTCGGGCTCGCCCGCGGTGAGCGAGCGCAGAACGGCGCGCGCGTTGGTGAAGGTGAACGACTCGTTGTACTGGAAGGAGCCCAGCACGAACACCGTGTCCGGATGACCGGGCGGAGTGACGACCGCGTTGTCGTACCAGCACTGGCCGGTGCAGAAGTTGTAGGTCGCGTAGCCGGGATCGGCCACGGCGGAGCGGGTCAGCTTCTTCCATAGCCCAGGAACGCCCGGCGAAGCAGTCTGCGAGGCGAGCAGGACGGCGGCGGGCACCTCCGCAGTGTCGGCGCGCCACACCTGGCTCTCGAAAAAGCCGGGCGGACTACGGCCCACAGAGCCGTCGCCGGCGTAGATGCGAGTGTGGCCGTCCTTGACGGTCAAGGCGAACTGGGTGCGATCCGTATTCCCCGCTGGGCTAGTCGGCATGAAGATCTGGGCGAACGGCGCGCCTCCGTCGCTGCGCCAGATGCCGACCTGGAAGGCCGACGCATAGACGACGCTTCCATCGCGCGGGTCGACCCGCACCTCGATCACGCCGCGCAGCGTGGTGCTCCCGTTCCAGATGCGCGAGAAGGTCTTGCCGCCGTCGGTCGATTTGTAGAGGCCCAAGGGGGCCGGGTTCTGGGGAGGCGGCGGCGTGGAAATCCCGCCGCCGTCGCTCGCGGTCAAGCCGCGAATGCCGCGCGCCAACGCGACGTAGATGGCGCCGGCCGGATCGATGGCCAGCGAGGCCACCGATCGGCCCTTGGGGAAGTTGGGGAACACGCCTGCGCCGACGGTCGCGACCGCGGGCAAGAGGGTCCAGGTGTCGCCGCCGTCGGTCGACTTGTAGATGCCCACGCCCGCCTCGGAGTCGACGGAGGCGTTGGGCTCGCCGGTTCCCACGTAGAGGGTGTTGCCGCTGCCGTCGTTGGGATCGACCAGCAAGGAGCCGATGGCGTTGGAGCCGAGCGGACCGGAGATCCACTTCCAATTGAAGTCCTTCGGTTCGTCGGACAGCGCCTTGTCGGTGCGCCAGACGCCGCCGCCGGCAGCGGCCAGCCAAAGGCGGCAGCGCTCCTCGCCGCAGTTCGGGTCGATGGCCAGGTCGGTGATGCGACCGGAGCTGACGTAGGGCGCACCGGTGCGGCCGAGGATGGCGGGATAGAAAGCGTTGGTGGGCCCCAGCGGCTGCCAGTTGAAATCCATCTTCTCGTCGTCGTCGTGGCGGGAAGCCACCTCGCGAAAGACGGAGGGTGCGGCGAGGCTCGCGTCGAGCGGCACTTCGTCGCCCGGCCAGGCGCGGTTCAGGTACTTCTCCTCGGCAACCGTGAACGGTCCGCCTTCTGCCTCGGCCACTGCGCCCGGAGCGTCGAGGTCACCTTGGCTCGCGACATCTGGACCGAGTTGCTTGGCGTGGAGGCGAGGCGCGCGAGCTTTCGCAGGCGAAGGATTCGTTCGCGCGACGTCGCCGAGGATCGGACTCAGTAGAAGGGAGACGAAAACGAGCGGGAACGCGCTGATCAAGATGCGCGGGACGCGCTGGAGCGACGCGAGCATGGAAGACCCCCTCATTGGCCCCGAGACGCCTGTTGGTCTATCGGGCGGGCGACTTACCGGGAGGCTGGCGTCTAGTCAAGCTGCACTGCGTCCACCTATGCTTCAATTTGAAGGGAGTGGACATGGCGCGGATGCCGATCTCGTTTCTCGGTCATGGCAATCCGATGAATGCCATCCAGACCAATTCCTGGACGGAGGCCTGGGCGAAGCTCGGGCGGGAGTTGCCGCAGCCGCGCGCGATCTTGTCGGTGTCCGCGCATTGGTACGTGCCAGGCTGCAGGGTCAGCGCGGAGGAGAGGCCGCGGACCATCCATGACTTCGGCGGGTTCCCCAGGGCGCTCTATCAAGTGCAATACCCGGCGCCCGGATCGCCCGCTCTGGCCGCAAGGGTGCGCGACCTGCTCGCGCCGGCGAGCGTCGAAATGGATCAGAGCTGGGGTCTCGACCACGGCACCTGGTCCCTCCTGGTCCACATGTACCAAGGGGCGCAGATACCGGTCGTGCAGCTGGGCATCGACGAGACTCTCCCTGCTCGCGAGCATTTCGCCCTGGCCCGCCGCCTGCGGCCGCTGCGCGAGGAAGGCGTGCTCATCCTCGGCTCCGGTGACGTCGTCCACAACCTCCACACCTATGCCTGGGGCCGCAAGATCGTCGAGCCGTACGACTGGGCGCTCGCCTTCGAAGGGCGCATCCGCCGGCTGATCGAGGCGCACGACTTCGACCCGGTCGTCGACTACGAATCGATGGGAGAGGAAGCGGCTCTCTCTGCGCCGACGCCGGACCATTTCCTTCCGCTGCTCTACGTGCTGGCGCAGGTCGAGCGGGAGGACGCCATCTCTTTTCCCGTCGAGGGATTCGACGGCGGCTCCGTCTCGATGCTCGGCGTTCTCGCCGAGCCTCAGCGGCGATAGGTGCCGGTCAGAGTCGCCTTGGCGAGGGTGTGGCCGAGCAGGTTGAAGCCGACGAAAGCGGCGGTCGCCGATGCCGGGACGTCCAGCTTGTCGACGTCGAGAGCGAAGACGGTGAAAATGTAGCGGTGCGGCTTCTTCCCCGGTGGAGGGCAGGGCGCGCCGTAGCCGGGCTTGCCGAAATCGGTGTTGCTTTGCACCGCGCCGGAGGGCAGCGCGCCGGGTTTGGTGCTGCCCGCGCCGGCCTCCAACCTGGTCGCGTTGGCAGGGATGTTGAAGACGACCCAGTGCCACCAGCCGCTGCCGGTGGGCGCGTCGGGATCGAAGACGGTGAGCGCGAAGCTCTTGGTGCCGGCAGGCGCGCCGCGCCACTCCAGCGCCGGGTACCCTGCGAGCGCGATCGATTCAAGCCCACTTCTCCCGCGCGATCAGGGCCGCGACGCGGCGCGCGCCGGGCACGACCGGGGCTACATCAGCGCGAGCAGCGTGCGCGCACTCACGTAGACTGCCGCCGCCACTGCTGCCGAGGCGGGGATGGTGAAGACCCAAGCCCAGACGATGCGGCCGGCTACGCCCCAGCGCACCGCACGGTTGCCCTTGGTGGCGCCTACTCCGACGATGGCGCCGGTGATGGTGTGCGTGGTGGAGACGGGGATGCCCAGCTTGGCGATGGCGAGGATGGTGACGCCGCCGCCCGTCTCGGCGCAGAAGCCGCCGATGGGTTGCAGCTTGGTCAGATTGTGACCCATGGTCCGAACGATGCGCCAGCCGCCCGCGGCGGTGCCCAGGCCCATCGCTGCGTGGCAGAGGAGCACGACCCAGAAGGGGACCGCGAAGGGACGGTCCGCCCAGATCGTGCCGTAGAGGATGACCGAGATGATGCCCATGGTTTTCTGCGCGTCGCCGGTGCCGTGGCTGTAGGAGAAGATCCCGCTCGACACCAGTTGCAGCCGCCGGAACCACTTGTCCACTTGCAGTGGCGCGCGGCGCCGCACCAGCCATGCAGTGGCGATGGTCATGGAGGTGCCCAGCACCATGCCGATCACCGGCGAGAGAACGATGAAGAGTGCGATCTTCCCGATGCCGTCCCAGACCAGGCCACTCGCGCCGAGAGCGGGGAGCGCGCCGCCGATCAGCCCGCCGGCCAGCGCGTGCGAGGACGACGAGGGCAATCCCCACCACCAGGTGATCAGGTCCCAGACGATGGCGCCGACGAGCGCGGCGAGGATCACCACCAGAACCGACTCGGTGCCGAGCGCCTTGAGCTGATCGAACTGGATGATGCCCTTGCCCATGGTGTTGGCGACCTTCACTCCTCCGCCGAAGGCCGCGATGAAGTTGAAGAAGGCCGCCCAGAAGACGGCGACGAGAGGAGAGAGCACGCGCGTCGAGACCACCGTCGCAATGGAGTTGGCGGCGTCGTGGAAGCCGTTGATGAAGTCGAAGACCAGCGCCAGCGCGATCAGTCCGACGACGATGGCGAACATGAGCCCCCCGAAAAGGACATCGTCGCAACTACGCGTGCTCGAGCACGACGCCCTCGATGACGTCGGCAACGTCCTCGCAGCGGTCGGTGGCGGTCTCCATCAGGTCGTAGATCTCCTTCCACTTGATGATGCTCAAGGCATCGGCCCCGCTCTTGAAGAGGGCGGCGATGGCGCCGCGGCCGAGCGCGTCGGCGGCGCTCTCCAGCCCCTTGATCTCGCGGCAAGCGGCGAGGATCTGGCTGGGGTTCTTGATCTTGCGCATGAGCCGGACCGCCTCCTGCATCTTTTCGCAGGTCGGCACCAGCACGCGGGCCATGTCCTTGGCTGCTTGCGGAACCGGGCCCACCTCGTAGAGCAGCAGCCTCTCGGCGGTGGCGTCGGTGAGGTCGAGCACGTCGTCGATGCGGCCGAGCAGTCGGTGGATCTCGGCGCGATCGAAGGGCGTGATGAACTGCTTGTGCAGCCGCTCGAAGGCGCGGTGCGCGATGTCGTCGCCTTCGTGCTCCACTTCCTTGATGGCGGCGACCTTGCGCTCCACGTCGGTGAAGTCCTCGAAGAGGGCGAGGAGCAGCTTGGCGCCGCGAACGGTGGCGTCCGCCTGCGCGTCGAAGTCGTCGAAGAACTCGTCCGACCTGGGCATCAGCTTTTCGAGCATGCGGCCTTGTATACGCGCTTTGTGACGGGCGTGTGACACCTTCCGGCGGAGGGCACTGCCCTTCACACTCCCGCCGGATCCGTCATGCGATATCCGATGCCGCGCACCGTCTCGATCAGATCGCGCCCGCTGCCCAGCTTCTCGCGCAGCCGCTTGACGTGCGTGTCCACCGTGCGCGTCTGCATCTCGGGCGAGACGGTCCACACGTCCTGCAAGAGCTGCTCGCGTGTCTGGACCCGGCCGACCCGCGACATGAACGTCTCGAGCAGGCGGAACTCCAACGCGGTGAGCGCGATCTCCTGGTCCTCGACGAAACAGCGGTGCGCCGCGGGATCGATGCGCAGAGGTCCGACCTGCTCGCGCACCTTCTCCACCGGATCTTGCCGCCGGAGGATGGCCTTGATGCGCAGCACCACCTCGCGCACCGAGAAGGGCTTGGTGATGTAGTCGTCGGCGCCCAGCTCGAAGCCGACGATGCGGTCCGCCTCGTCGCCGCGGGCGGTGAGCATGATCAGAGGGATGGCGCTGGTCCGCGCGCTCGACTTGAGCTGCCGGCAGATTTCGGTCCCGGGAATGTCGGGCAGCATCAGATCGAGCAGGATGAGGTCGGGCGCCTTCTCGCGGATGCGCGCCAGGGCGTCGAGACCGTTGCCGGCAGCGATGGTCTCGAAGCCCGCCTGGCGCAGCGCGAACTCGAGCACCTGCACGATGTCGTCCTCGTCATCGACGACGAGGATGCGCTGTCGGCCCACGCCATCGTTCTCGCGGTTCTGCCGCGCGGGCGCAACTCAGCTGGCCAGGCGGGCGGCCTCTACGCCGGTCGGGAGCGGATCGCGCTCGCCCAGGTAAACGAGGTCATCGGAGCCGAGCTTGCTCACCACCCGCGCGGGATTGCCGATCACGGTCGTCCCGGCCGGAACGTCCTCGAGCACCACCGCGCCGGGCGCGAGCGCGGCGCGATCGCCGACCTTGACAGAGCCGATCACCTTGCAGCCGTGGCCGAGATAGACGCGCGCGCCGATCTGCGGCGCAGCGTCCGCCGCCGCCACCGCCGCGCCCACGTAGGCCATCTGCCCGATGTTGCAGTCGGGGCCGATGACGCTCCCGCGGCCGACGAAGATCGCTCCGTGGTGGCCGACGTAGAATCCGGGCGCGATGCGCGCCTCGACGTCGAGATGGATTCCCGTCGCGAGGCGGACAAGCAGCTCCCAGATGCGAAAGACGGGCCAGAAGATCATTGCGGCGCCCCCGCGGGTGAGGAGGGCTCGGCCGAAGCGGTAGACCGCCATCGCCCAGATGCCTTCGACGAGGAAGCAGATGGAGAGCTTCTTCAGCGCTCCGGCCTGCGGCTGGTAGACGAAGTGGCGGAAGAGATCGCGGCGGAAGTTTTCCCGGAAGGGCTCGGTCATGCGGGCACCAGGAGCGCGGGGTCGCGCTTGAAGCGCAGGGCGGGCGAACCAAGCCAGGGGCCTTTCCCCGAAGGCGAGCTGGTCAAGAGCGTGTTGGGGCCGACCACCGATCCGTCCGGCACATCGACGGGGCCGACGACGGAGGCGCCCGGACAAAGAACGACGTCGCGGCCGATCGCCGGCACGCCGCGCCGCTCGCGCGGCCCGCCGGAGCCCAGCGTCACACCGCCGTAGATGCGCGCGCCGCGCCCCACGCGCCTCGCCCCGATGAAGATGGGAGCATAGGACTCGAACCACACGTCCGCTTCGATCTCCACCCAGCGGTGGAGGAGCACGCCTGTCGCGTGCCGCACCACCTCGAAGAGCACCAGGTAGAGTACGCGCAAGGCCCGCGAAGGCGTGCGCTCCACCCACTTCCCGAAGCGGTACACCGCCAGCGCCCAGAGCGACGGCGCCCGCAGCAAAAGGAGCATCCGGTCGAGGCGAGTCGTCGCCTTCTGGACGGTGCAGTAGTGAGCGAAATCCGCGCGCATCGCGCGCCACCCTGCCGGAGTCTCGAACCGCCCGTCCATGCGAGGCAAAGTGGTTCGCGCCAGGGCTCTCGGCAAGCCGACCTGTCGCGCAGCGGACATTGCAGCGCGCGCCGCGCGTGCGCATCTCGGCTGCGAATGGAACTGGACGACGAGGTCCGGGCGTGGACCGGCGCCCGGCGGCTGATGTCGACGCTGCCGCGCGGGAGCGAGCTGCGCCGCATGAAGAAAGCGGGGGGCGGGCGCGCGCTGCGGCTGCGCTGCGATCGATCGCTGCCGTTCGAGTTCATCGCCGAGTTTCTCGACCCCTACCTCTCCTTGTGGGGAGCGCGCGCCGAGCTGTCGCTCTCCGACTACGACCCGGCGCTGTCGCAGCTGGGAGAGGCGGCGCCCTGCGACGTGCGCATTCTTTTTCTCGACTGGCGATTGAACAAGCTCCCGCCGGCGCAGGCGGCGAGCTTCATCCGCGAGCGCGCGAGGGAGGCCGCCCGAGAGGCGCCGGTCCTGCTCAACAACTGGCCCGGCTCTCACGAGCTGAACGAGCGGCTGGCGGAGCTGCGCGTGCCGGGGCTGACGCTGATCGATCTGCACGCCCTCAAGGTGGATTTCGATCCGCGCAACGACTCCGTCAGCAACTTCCCCTTCTCCGGCCCCGCCGCGGTCGCCATCGCGCGGCACCTCGCGCTCGATCTCTTGCCGCCGCTCGCGGGGGAGCGGATCAAAGGCGTCATCCTCGATCTCGACGACACTCTCTGGCGCGGTGTGCTTGGCGAGGAAGGTCCGCAGGGCATCGTCATCGGGGAGGGCCACCGGGCGCTCTCGGCGAGGCTCGCGGCGCTGCGCAAGCGGGGCCTCATGCTCGCGATCTGCTCGCGCAACGAGCTGGAGGATGTTCGCGCCGCGTTCAAGCTGCGGTCCGAGCTCGGGCTCTCGCTCGACGACTTCGCTTCGGTCCAGGTGAGCTGGGCGCCCAAGGTCGAGAACATCGGCGCCATCGCGCGCGAGCTCAACGTGCACCCATCCTCGCTCCTGTTCGTCGACGACAACCCCGCCGAGCTGGCGAAAGCGCGCGGGGCGGTCGAAGGCTTGCGCGTGCTGCTCGCGGATCCTGACGGCGCGCAGACGGCCGCGGCGCTCGATCACTTCCCCGGGATCTTCGCGGTCTCGCAGGACGCGGCCGCCTCCGTACGCACCGCGGACGTGCGCGCCAACCGCGAGCGCGAGAAGCTGCGCGAGCAGGCGGGCGATCCGCGCGCCTTCCTGGCTGCCTTGCAGATGGAGGTGGAGCTCTTCCGCAACTGCGCAGCGCACGCCCAGCGCATCCACGAGCTGAGCCAGAAGACGAACCAGTTCAACCTCGCGCTGCAGCGCCTCTCCGCAGCGCAGGCGGCGGAGGCGGTCGGGTCCGACCAGGTGACCATGACCGTCTCGCTGCGCGACGCGCTTTCCGAGAGTGGCCTCATCGGCGTGCTGATCGCTCGCGTCGAAGATGGGGAGGCCGCGGTGCGCGAAGTGCTCTTCAGCTGCCGCGTGCTCGGGCGCGATGTGGAGACGCTCTCTCTCCTGCACTTCTGCAAATGGCTGCTGCAAGAGGGCGCGCGGCGCATCCGCTTCGAGGTCGCCGAGGGTCCGCGCAACCATCCCGCCCGCGACTGGCTCGCGTGCCTGCTGCCGCAAGGGCCTTCGGGCGAGCTGTCCGAGCTGCACGCGCGCCTCGAAGAAAGATGCCGCGCTCATCCTGCAACCGTGGTGGAGCATCGATGATCGACAAGCTGCGTGCCCTCGTGGGCGAAGTGCTGGAGATGGACATTCCACCGGACGCCGACGTGCAGCGCGCCTCGACTGCGGCATGGGACTCGCTCAATCACCTGCGCCTGGTGATGACGGTCGAGGAAGAATTCGGGGTGCGCCTCGATCCCGATCAGGTCGCCAGCATCGGCTCGCTCTCCGATCTCGAACGCCTGATCAGTTCACAGACCCAGGCTGCGTGAGCGGAAAGGGCGCGATGTCGGCGTCGAACTGGCGGCCGTCCTCGGTCACCATCCGGTAGGTGCCCTGCATCGAGCCGTGCGGCGTCTGCAGCACGGCGCCGCTGGTGTACTCGAACTTCTCGCCGGGGCGGAGGATGGGCTGGTTGCCGACCACGCCGTCGCCCTTGACCTCCTCGCGGCGGCCGTTGCCGTCGGTGATGATCCAGTGGCGGCTGCGCAGCTGCGCGGTGACCTGGCCGAGGTTCTCGATCCGCACCGTGTAGGCGAAGGCCCAGCGGCCCGGCGAGGACTGCTCGGGCAGGAAGCGGCTCTTCACGGTCACGCGGATGCCTTGGGTCACTGCCGTGGACACGGCGCAAAGGTTGCCAGCAGGTCTCTCTTGGGGCAACTGCAGAGCCGATGGAGAAGAAGTACATCACCCGCGCAGGCTTCGAGCGCCTGCGGGCCGAGTTCCATCAGCTGCTCACGGTTGCGCGGCCGCGCACCGCGCAGGAGGCGGCCACCGCGGCGGCGCACGGCGACCGCAGCGAGAACTACGAGTACAAGCTGGCGAAGAAGAAGCTGCGCGAGATCGACGCGAGGCTGCACCGGCTGCAGAAGCAGATCGAGCAGTTCGAGGTGGTCGATCCGGCAGCGCGACCCAAGACCGACCGCGCCTTCTTCGGCGCCACCGTCACCGTCGAGGACGAGGACGGCGCGCAGGCGACGTACCAGATCGTCGGCAGCGAGGAGCTCGGCCCGGGTCGCATCAGCTATGAAGCGCCGCTCGGCCGCGCGCTTTTGGGCAAGCGGCAAGGCGAGAGCGTGCGGGTGCGACGGCCGGCGGGGGAGGTGGAGCTGATCGTCGTGCGAGTGGAATGGAAGTAATTAGCCAAATCGCAGGAAAGGGAAAAGGAAAGGGTGCAGGCGCGCGCCAACGCCTACCGGCGTTGTCACTGGCGCCTGCATTTTGGGGAAAGTAAAAGCGCCGGCGCCTTCGGCGCGTCTGTTTCTCGGGATTCCAGTCGTTCGTCATCGCCGGCTCCTCGCTGCGCTTTCTTGAGAGGAGCCGGCGATGACGAACTTTGGAAGTCTTCCCTTTGAGAAACTGATCGCTTACCAGGAGGCTCGCAAACTGCTCGAGGCCGTGCGCGAGGCGGCCATCAGCGATGGTCGCCTGCGCGATCAAGCCCTGCGGGCTGCGACCAGCGTTTGTTTGAACATCTCGGAAGGCGCTGGCCGGGCGGGTTCGGCCGACAAAGCCCGGGTCTATGCGATCGCCCGCGGTGAGAATTGTGAAGCGGCAGCAGCGCTCGACATCGCGCTGGCCGCCGGGACCTGCAAGCAAGAGCCTGCCCGGCGGGGTATTCTGCCCGCGCGCGCCGTGCACGCCCTGCTCTCGGGGCTCATCCGGCGATTTGGAATCTGCGGATGAGACCCGACAACAAAGCGTGGACTGCCCGCGCATGGAAGCGCCCGCGAGCGGGTTCCGCCACACAGAGTCCTCCCGCCAAGGCGATGTCCAGGGCCGCCGCAACCTCGCAATTTTCGCCGCGGGCGATCGCATAGACCCGGGCTTTGTCGGCCGAACCCGCCCGGCCAGCGCCTTCCGAGATGTTCAAACAAACGCTGGTCGCAGCGCGCAGCGCTTGATCCCGCAAGCGGCCTTCCGAGATGGCGGATTCCCGCACGGCGTCGAGCAACTTGCGCGACTCCTGGTAGGCATGAAGCTTTTCAAAGGGAAGATTTCCCAGAGAAGCAGGCGCGCCGAAGGCGCAGGTTTTTTCCTTCCCACAATGCAGGCGCCAGTGACAATGCCGCAGGCATTGGCGCGCGCCTGCTGCCCCTTCCCTTTCCCGCTTCCAGGCTCTCGCGAGCCTAGGCGTTCAAGAGATGCGCGCTACTCCGCGACCGCGCCCTCGACGTCGACGGTCTGCGGCTCGCGCACCTTGGGCCGCTTCTTTAGATCTCGCGCCTCCGGACGCCTTCTCCGCGGCTGCCAGGAGAGATGGATGGGCCGCCCCTCCCGCGCCGAGCGGAGGACGGCATCGATGATCCGCACGTCGCGCAGGCCTTCCTCGCCGTCCGGCTCGATCTCGCGGTCCTCGAGCACTGCATCGGAGAAGGCGATCAGCTCCGGCGCGAATTGATCGACGCTGGGGAAGGTCCGGGTGCGGGACTTTTCCTTGATGGTGATGGTGAGCTCCCGCTCGCCGACGTATTCGTAGGCGTTGTCGAGGCAGAGGTCACCCTTGGTGCCGGTGACGCGATACGTGCTGGTGGTCGCCGCGCCGAAGCTGACGTTGAAGACGCCGAGACGCTCGTCGGGAAACTTCATCACCGCGCTGATGCCCTCGTGCACCTGGGCGAACCGCTCGTCGCTGGGGCGGTCGGCGCGCATGGCGAAGATCTCGACTGGCTCAGCGCGGAAGCAGTAGCGGGCGGCGTTGATGCAGTAGATGCCGATGTCCCAGATCGGCCCGCCGCCGTGCTCGGCCGAAGTGCGGATGTTGCCCGGCTTCACCTGGTAGCTGAAGTCGGAGCTGAACAGTCGCGTCTCGCCGATGGCGCCTTTCCCGATCAGCTTGACCACCTCGAGGTTGGCGGGCTCGAAGTGCAGCCGGTATGCTGTCATCAGCTTCACGCCCGCGTTCTCGCAAGCGTCGATCATCCGGCGGCACTCGGCTTCGGAGAGCGCGAGCGGTTTCTCGCAGAGCACGTGCGCGCCTGCCTGCGCGCAGCGGACCGCGTAGTCGGCGTGCAGGTTGTTGGCGAGGGCGATGTAGACGGCGTCGACGTCGTCGCGTGCGAGCACATCCTCGAGATCGCGATAGCCGAAGGCGGGAACGCGATACTTGCGGGAGAGCTTGCGCCGCTTCCCCTCGTCGTCCGAGACCAGCGCCGCGAGCCGGGAGTTCTTCTTCGCGTGCGCGAAGGCGGGCAAGACCGCGACCTGCGCGATGTGCCCCAGCCCGATCACTGCATAGCCGACCTGCCGAGCGCCCCTCTTCCTGCCGTTCGTAGGAGCCATGCCCCCAAGTTAGGCACGCGCGGCATGCACGACTGGCGACCAGCGCAGGCTGAGCGCGTCGGCCAACACTAGCTGCGTCTCGCCGGTGAGCAGGAGCTGGCGGAAGGGCACGCCGCTCTGCACGCGCGTCCCATTGGTGCTGGCCGTGTCGATCGCCCAGACCTCATCGTCGACGCTGAGCAGCACCAGGTGGACGCGCGAGAGGTTGCCTTCTTCCAGGCCGCCGTGGCTGCAGCGGTCGTCGCGGCCGACGAGGATGCCGCGCTCGAGCTGGTCGCTCCAAACGGCGTGCGTCGAGGTCAGATCGCCCGCCTGCGGCGAGCTGGACTGGATGGTGATGCTCGCCAGCCTCACCGCATTTGGCGCCGGAGCTGCGCGGGA
Organism: Deltaproteobacteria bacterium; assembly: GCA_005879315.1. Classification (GTDB taxonomy): domain Bacteria; phylum Myxococcota; class Myxococcia; order Myxococcales; family 40CM-4-68-19; genus 40CM-4-68-19. The sequence continues at coordinate 26,937 of VBLC01000069.1, forward strand.
CTTGAGCGGCTGCGGCGGCGGCAGGATCTCCTGGTCGCGCGGAGCGAAGCCGCGCCAGGTGTCGTCGGCGTCGTCGGCCCAGGGCCTGACTTGCGGCCCGGTGGGCAGGAAGAAGAGCACGTAGCTCGCCACCTGGAGAAAGAGCGGGCCCTTGCTCGCGATCGCTTCGCAGCGCTTGCCGTCCTCGGAGAGAAGGCCGCAGCGCGAGCGGAGATCGATGGCGCGCAGCTGCAACTGTCCGTGCAGTCCGCGGGTGGTGCGCACGAGCAGATGACGGAGCGACACGTCGCTGTCGCGCGAGAGCACCACGTCGCACCGCTCGTGCCGGCCGATGATCAAGTGCGCGATTCCCGAGGACGGCAAGCGGAGATGGGCATGCGCATCGAAGAAGCCGTTGCCGTCGACCGCCGCGATCAGCACCCCCTCGTGGGGCTGCGCCTTGTGCGCGGCCTTGAGCGCGGCGAAATGCTTGCGGAAGACCGCGGCGAAGGGCTCCGCGGCCAGGTCCGCCGGCCAGAGCTGGCGGGAGAGAGGTCCTTCGTCCGCCGGGTCGCGGGACATCGGTCTCACGATAACATGGGCCGCGCGGAGCGCCGGTTTCCGTTAAACTGGGAAGTTTCGGAGGCCGGAAGTGCTGAAAGAAATCGCCGGACGGGACGAGACCGTCGAGGTCAAGCAGGAAGAGCTGCGCGTCGGCTACCAGGGCGAGCCGGGCGCCTATGGCCAGATCGCCGCCGCCGCCCACGGCGGCGTTCCCCAGGGATTCGCCAGCTTCGAGAAGGTGATCGAGGCGCTCCGCGACGGCCTCATCGACGAGGCGGTCCTTCCCATCGAGAACGCCGTCGTCGGCGCCATCACCGAGGCGCTCGAACCGCTCGCGAATTACGTGGCTGCCGGGCTCGAGCTGGTGGCGGTCGGCCTCACTTCCGTGCCGGTGCGGCTGGCGCTGGCGGCCCGGCCCGGGACTCCGCTGGGCGATGTGAAGCGCGCGTGGTCGCAAGCCCCGGCGCTGCGGCAGTGCACGCATCGGCTGACGCAGATGGGCATCGAGCGCGTCGTCTGCTACGACACCGCCGCCGCGGCGCAGATCGTCGCGCACGATGCTTCGACCGACGCCGCGATCTGCTCGCGCACGGCCGCCGAGCGCTACGGCCTCGAAGTCCTCGTCGAGGACGTCTCCGACAAGGAACAGAACGGCACGCGCTTCGCGCATCTGCGCATGGCCGAGCACGCCCGCGCGCAGGTGCCGCTCGCTTTTCTGCGCACTTCGAGCATGACCGCCACCGCCCGGCTCGACGTGCTCACCGGCGCGACTCTCTTGCCGCTCGCGGGCAACAGCGAATTTCCCGTCCGCATGTGGGTCCTGGGCGCGGATGCCGCGCGGCTGCAGGCGCTGGCTCCGGCGCGCGACGTGCAGGTCATCTCGCTCGGACAGCCGGCCGCGCACGCCGCTCGCCATGTCCCGCCCAAGCAGGGCACCGAGCCCGTCATCAAGTCGCTGCCGCACGCGACCGCGCGCAAGCCGCCCACGGTGGTCGAGGTCGGGCCCTGGCGCGTCGGCGCCGGATCGCGCGCGGTCATCGCGGGGCCCTGCTCGGTGGAGACGGCGGAGCAGGTGATGCGCATCGCCAAGCAGGTGGCGGCGTGCGGCGCTTCCGCTCTGCGCGGCGGAATCTTCAAGCCGCGCACCAATCCTTACGCCTTCCAGGGCCACGGCCTCGAGGCGCTCGACTGGCTCGTCGCCGCCGGCAAGGAGACCGGGCTTCCCGTCGTCACCGAAGTGATGGCCGTCGATCAGGTGAAGCCGGTCGCCGAGAAGGCCGACGTGCTGCAGATCGGCGCGCGCAACATGCAGAACTTCGATCTCTTGCGGGCGGTGGGCCGGGCGGGAAGGCCGGTGCTGCTCAAGCGCGGCGCGGGCGCGACCGTAGACGAATGGCTGGGCGCTGCCGAGTACGTCATGGCGAGCGGCGAGACCCGGGTCGTTCTCTGCGAGCGCGGCATCCGCACCTTCGAGACCTCGACCCGCAACACTCTCGACGTGGGCGGAATGCTGGCAGCGCGGCCGCTCACGCATCTGCCCATCCTCGCCGATCCTTCGCACGCCGCGGGGCGCGCCGATCTGGTCGAGGGTCTCGCGCGCGCTGCCTGGGCTGCGGGCGCCGATGGCCTGATCGTCGAAGTCCACGACGATCCCGCGCGCGCCTTGAGCGACGCCGAGCAGGCCCTGGTGCCGCAGCGCTTCGCCGAGCTGGCGCGCGCGCTGGGGCTCAATCCCGATCAGCGGCTGCCCCTGGCGCAGCTGCGCGCCTGGGTCGACGCCATCGACGCCGACCTGGCCCATCTGGTGCATCGCCGGCTGGAAGTGGCCAAGGTCATCGGCGCCTCCAAGCGGCAGACGGGCCGCGCCGTGCTCGACCCGCGCCGCGAAGCAGCGGTCCGGCGCACGTATCACGAGGCGCTCCCGGGCGAGCGCGACCTCGCCGACCGGCTGGTCGACCTGCTCATCCTCGCGGCGCGGCAGCAGCAGTCGATCGAGGATTGAAGGTCCGCGCGCCGCGCGACCTCCGCGCACCTCCGGCATCTGATCGGCCGCGATGAAGAGCGATCGGCTCCGCGTCTGGCTCGCCCTCGCCGCCCTCTACGTGATCTGGGGGTCGACGTACATCGGCATCCGCATCGCGCTCGAAGGATTTCCTCCGCTCCTGATGGCGGGGATGCGCTTCGTCATCGCCGGCGCGACCCTCTACTTCGTCGTGCGCGCGCGAGGCGCGGAGCATCCCACGCCGCGCCAGTGGGGCGGCTCGCTCCTGGTCGGCACGCTCCTGGTCTGCGCCAACGGCTGCGTCTCCATCGCCGAGCAGTGGGTCAGCTCCGGAGTCGCCGCGGTGGCCATCGCCTCCGTGCCGCTCTGGGCGGCGCTCTTCGCCGGGCTCTTCGGCCGCTGGCCGTCGCGCGGCGAGTGGGTCGGGCTCGCCGTGGGAATTTGCGGCGTCTTCATCCTGCAGAGCGCAGGGGAGATGCGAGCGAGCCCCCAAGGAGCGCTAGTCCTCACCATTTCCTGCGTGAGCTGGGCGCTCGGCTCGATGTGGAGCCGGCGGCTGCCCTTGCCGCAGGGATTGATGGCGAGCGCGGCGCAGATGCTGGCCGGAGGAGCGGTGCTGCTCGCGGCTGCGCTCGTGCACGGCGAGCGGCTCGACGCGCTGCCCTCGCCGCGGCCGCTGCTCGCGTTCGCCTATCTGGTGCTCATCGGGTCGATCGTCGCCTACAGCGCCTATGCCTTTCTCCTCCAGCGCGTGCGGCCGGCGCTCGCCACCAGCTACGCGTACGTAAATCCCGTGATTGCGCTTGCGCTCGGCGCTGCACTCGCCGGCGAAGCCATCGCGCCGCGGTCGCTCGGCGCGCTCGGCCTCATCCTCGGCGGCGTGGCGATGGTGGCCCTCAGCCGGGCGCCCGCCTGATGCTGCAACGGATTTCCCATGCCTATCTTGACCGCGATGGTCGCGGTCGCGCACCTGATGTATGGCCTCCAGCTGGGCGGGCTGGAGCAGCTGGTCGTGCAGCTCGCTGCGCGCACGCAGGCGCGCGGCATCGCGACCTCGATCGTCGCGCTCGGTCCCGAGGGCCCGGTGCGCGAGCTGGCGGAGCGGCAGGGCGTCACGGTCGAGCGGCTCGAGGAGCCGGGGATGAGCCTTCCCGCTCTGCTGGGGATCCGCCGCGCGCTGGAGAGCATCCGCGCCAATGTGCTGCACGCGCACGATCTCGGCCCTTGGCTGAACGCCGTCGCGGCGCGAATGTTGCGGCCGAGCACACGGGTCGTCGCCACCTTCCACGAAGAGCGCGCGCCGAGCGGCCGCAAACGGGGAGCGGCGAATCTGGCCGCGCGTCTCTCCGATGCGCTGGTCGCTTGCGGCGATCGCGTTCGCGACGAGATCCGCGGCTGGGCGCCTGCGGGGGCGAGGATCTCGGTCATCGCCAACGGCGTGCCGCTCGAGACCCCGACCGAGGAAACGCGGGCGACGGCGCGCGCCCGGCTGGGCGTGCCCGCCGGCGCGGTGGCCATCGGCTACGCCTGCCGCTTCAGGGAGATCAAAGGCCCCGACAAGCTCTTGTACGCGTTCCTCGATCGCTTCGCGCGCCGCGACGACGTGCACCTCTACCTGATGGGGACGGGGCCGATGGAGGAAGACTTGCGCCGCGCCGCCGAAGGGCAGGGCAATGTCCACTTCACCGGCCTGGTGATGAACGCGGCGCGCCTCTTGTCCGGCCTCGACATCTACGCGCAGACCTCGCTCAGCGAAGGCCGCTCGCTCTCGATGCTGGAGGCGATGGCCGCTGGCCTGCCCACCATCGCCCACGAGCTCGAGCCGGTGAAGGAGATCCACCAGCACGACGCGACCGCGCTTCTGGTGCCGCTCGGCGATGGCGATGCGCTCGGCCGGGCGCTGGAGCAGCTCGTCGCCGACGCGCCGCTGCGCGAGAGGCTGGGCGCCGCCGCGCGCGAGCGGGCCCAACAGTATTCCATCGAGCCGATGGTGGACGCCTACACCGCGCTCTATCGTGAGGTGGCGTGATCCCGGTCCTCCATCTGCGCCAGGCGACCGGGCTCTACGGCGCCGATCGGGCCGTGCTCGAGCTCGCCGCTGCGCAAGGCGAGCCGTTCGCGCCGCTGGTCGGCTCGATCGTGCGGCCCGGACTGCGCGATGCGCTCGGCGAAGAAGCTCGACGGCGCGGCCTGCGCACGCTGCGCTTCGATAGCGCGGCGCGATTCGATCTCGCCTGTGCTCGCGCCATAGCGCGGGCCGCGGCCGCCGAGGGCGTGCAGCTCCTTCATGCGCACGACTTCAAGGCCCTCTTCCTCGCCGTCAGCGCCGGTCTGCTGGCGCGCCTGCCGGTGGTGGCGACTTATCACGGCGACACCGCCAGCAGCTGGCAAGTGCATCTCTACGAGGCGGCGGGCCGCGCGCTAGGCAACCTCACCCGAGGGGCGGCGGCGGTCTCGCGATCGCTCATGCGCAAGCTCCAGCGCTCGATCGTCGCGGCGCCGGTCGAGTTCATCCCCAACGGCGTCGTCGCCGGAGCGCCCATCTCGGCGGCGGAGCGCGAGCAAGCCCGGGCGCAGCTCGGCGTCGAAGGATATTGCGTCGCGGTCCTCGGCCGCCTCTCGCCGGAGAAGGGCCAGGCGGTCCTGCTCGATGCGCTGCGCAGGATGGAACGTCCGCCGCTCGTCCTCTTCGCCGGCGATGGCCCGCTCCGCGCCGAGCTGGAGAGAAAGGCGCGCGGCCTGCCAGTGCGCTTTCTCGGCTTCGTTGAAGACCCGCGCGCGATCTACGCGGCGGCCGACGTGATCGCGCTGCCCTCGTTGCGCGAAGCCCTGCCGCTGGTGGCGCTGGAGTCGCTCGCGCTCGGAGCCTGCCTGGTCGCGAGCGCCGTGGGCGAGCTGCCCGAGGTCCTCTCTCAGGGGGCCGGCCTGTTGGTGCCGCCGGGCGACGCGGCGGCGCTGGGCGCGGCGCTCGGGCAGCTGCGCGCGGCCGAGGCGCGCGCTGGAATCGCCGAGCGCGCCGTGCAGCGCTCCCGTTCCTATGACGTGGCCGCGATGGCCGGGGCGTACGCCTCGCTGTACGCGCGCGCGCTCTCGCTCGAGCCGATCCCCAGCTCCTCGCGATAGTGTCGCGCCACCGCCGCGGCGATGTGATCGGCGGTGAAGGGTGAGACCGTGCGCCGCGCCTCGGCGATGAGGCGCTCGGCCAGCGGCCGATCGCGCCAGAGCCGCACCAGCGCACGCGCGAATTCGTCGGGCTCTTCGGCGAGCAGCAGATCGATTCCGTCGCGATAGGGCAGCCCCTCCGCCGCGATGCGGCTCGCCGCCACCGGCACGCCGGCAGCCCAGGCCTCGAGGATCTTGATGCGTGTCCCCGATCCGGCGCGCAGCGGAATGGCAGTGGCGAAGGCGGCGTCGAGGTAAGGCTGCACCGAGGACACGCTGCCGGTGACGATCACGTCGCGGGCGGCGAGCGCCCGGACCGCGCTCGGGGGATTGCGCCCCACCAGGACCAGCCGCGCGCCGGGGAGCATGCCGCGGCAGAGTGGCCAGATCTGCCGCGCCAGCTCCACCGCTGCGTCGGCGTTGGGCCGCCAGTCGAGCGAGCCGACAAAGATCACGTCTCGCCGCTGCGCCACCGCGCTGGGCGAGAGCGGCGGCACGCCGTTGGGCACGACGCAGACGCGGGGCGCGCCCATCGCGGCGAAGACCTCCGCGTCGCGCTTGGAGCAGGCGATCACCAGATCCATCTCGCGCGCCACTTCGCGCTCCAGCGCGCGGATGCGCCGCGCCTGCCAGGAGAGCGCGCCGCGCTGCCAGAAGGGCGCGCTCGACGCCAGCCGCTCGATGATCTCCGCCTCGACGTTGTGCGCGTCGAGCACCAGCTTGGCCCGCGCCTGTAGCCTGCGCACCAGCGGCCAGCAGAGCGCGGTGTGCGGATGATCGAAGTGGACCGCGGCGAACTCCTGCGTCGCCAGCACTTCGCGCAGCGCAGCGGGATACCAGCCGTAACGGCTGTAGCCTGCCGGCAACCCCGCGGCGACCCCGGCGGCCTCCGCGACCATCGTATCGACGGCCGTCGAGCGCCGCACGAGTTGCAGACGGCCTGCGAGGACGCGCTCGAGCTCGCGCGGATCGGCGCCATCGCGATCCCAGGCGACGGCGGTGACGTCGAAAGCGCGATCGAGCGCGCGCAGGACGCTCAGCGCGCGGATCGCGCCGCCGGTGTTCGCGGGGAGGGGAATGCCCGGCAGAAGGCAGAGAACGCTCGGCCGGCCGTTCGCTCCTCCTGCGATCGTGCGCTCCACGCCGCCCTCCGCGAATCACGGCTCGCAGCTCAATGGTGAACACCGATGAGCGGACCTGCACGGCGCGCGTCAGCCGAGCGCGACTGCCCATGGCATCAGCGGCGCCGGATCGGCACTCCCGGCACTGAGCTTGTCGGCGTGACCGCTGGCATGCGCATCTGGCGGCGCTCCTCGGACAGCTCGCTCAACCGCTGCAGGATGACGAAGGGGTCGTTCTCCAGCTGAGCGGCGAAGAGGCGCAGCCGCTCCGCCAACGCCCGCGCCGCCTGCGGCATGAAGCGGTTGAGCGCCGCGGCGCCGCCCAGCGTGCCGTCGCCGGCCAGGCGGGTCGTGTCGCGAAATCCGCCCGCCGCCAGCTCGCGCGCCAAAGGAGCGACGTCGCCGGCGGCGAGCAGCGCATCGACCACGGCCGCTGCCCCGAGATACGGCAGGTGGGAGGCGAACGTCACCGCGCGGTCGTGCACGGCGGCGTCGACGTCGAGAATCTTCTCGGCGCCGGCCGAGGTCCAGAGCGCGCGCACCTTTGCGGCCGCGCCCTCGACGGGAGCGCCCACCGAAGGGCAGAGCGCCACGGTGCAGCCGTCGAACAGCGCAGGGGTGGCGGCGACGAAACCGCGATACTCGGTCCCCGCCATCGGATGGCCGCCGACGAAGGCCACCCGATCCTGCGCCGCGCCGGCAGCGCAGATCAGCTCCTTCGCTCCGCACACGTCGGTGAGCACCGCGCCGGGCCGCATCCGCGCCGCGACCTTCGGCAGCATGGTCAAGAGCGCCTGCGCCGGCGTGGCGAGCACCACCAGGTCGCAGACGTCGAGCGGCGCATCCTCCGGCGCCGTCGCCGCGTCGACCGCGCGCTCCTCCAGCGCCTGCTCGCGCGGGCGCGGGTCGTCGTCGACGCCGATGATGCGCAGTCCCGGCAGCGCGCGCCGCAGCGCCAGCGCGAGCGATCCGCCGATCAGTCCCAGCCCGACGATGGCGATCCGCTCGGCTTCGGCCACCTCTCTTTTCTATCCCATCAGGCGCGGCGGGTCAGCAGGCGCCCGCCCGCTGCGGAAGGGGATTTCCCGTTGGCTGCGCGGCGGCTGCTACGCAGCTTCACCGCATGCGCGCAAGATGGATGCTGACGGCATTCTTGGTGGCGGGCTGCGGCGGCAAGACGAACACGGCACAATCGGTAGTGCCCTCGCAAGCGCAGCTCAACATCTCCATCCAGGGACCGGGCCTGGTGCACGGCGACGGCTTCGATTGCCACGGCTCCTGTAGCAGGCCGTACACGGCCGGCACCCAGCTGCACCTCCAGGCGATCCCCGATCCGGGCGCGACCTTCGCCGGCTGGAGCGGCGCCTGCAGCGGCACGGCGCCGTGCGACCTGAAGATCGACGCCGATCGAACGGTGGCGGCGAAATTCGAAACGCCGCCGCCTCCGCCGCCGGGCAAAGCGCGCCTGACGGTCGCGGTCGACGGTCACGGCAGCGTTCGATCGGCGCCGGCCGGAATCGATTGCGGCGGCGCCTGCAGCGCCACGTTCGACGTCGGCACTTCGGTCGCGCTCGCCGCCACGCCCGACGACGGCTGGACCTTTTCGGGCTGGAGCGACGGCTGCGTCGGCAGCGGCGGCTGCGCGCTCACGCTGAACGGCGATGTGCGCGTGTCGGCGAAATTCAATCCGCCGCCTCCGCCCCCGGCCGTGGTCACGCTCGCCCCAGCCGACGGCACCAACATCGGCGTTCTCGCGCTCAACTCCTCGAGCGTCTTCTTCGTTCGCAGCGGCAACAACATCAGCGGAATCTGGTCGGTGCCGAAGACCGGGGGGACGGCCTCCCTCGTCGCCACCACCTATTGGCCCAGCGACGTCGTCGCCGATGACCAGTACGTCTACTGGACCAACTGGTCTTCGATCCAGCGCGCGCCGGTGTCCGGCGGCAAGGCCGAGCAACTCTACACCGGTAACAGCATCATCAAGCTGGCTCTCGACGGCGCCAACATCTATTACACGAGCTGGAGCTACACGACCAACGGCGGCGCCAGCGCCTCGATCCTGGTCGGCCCGACGAGCGGCGGCACTCCGACCGTACTCGCGACGGGCCATCCCTCTTCGGGTGCTCTCGCCGTCGACACGCAGCATGTCTACTGGACCGACAAGGACTGGTCGAAGGGCACTGGATCGATCAGTCGCGTGCCGAAGGCCGGCGGCACGGTGGAGACTGTCGTCGCCTGCGGCAGCTGCACTCCCGTCGTCATCCGCCTC
>VBLC01000121.1 GCA_005879315.1 Deltaproteobacteria bacterium
CTGCGTCTTCGTCAAACGGCCGCACTCGCGGCCGGGGCCGGCGGACCTGGTGGTCGAGGATCTGGCGGCGCTTGCGGAGATCGCGCGATGAAAGAGAGAGGACCCGTCTTCGGGGTCCTCCCTGATCGCCGCGATCAATGCGGATGGAGCTTCACGCCCCCGGAGATCAATGTCGTGTTCTTCTGGTAGAGGAAAGTGGCCGGCCCGGTGATGGTCACGGCCAGGTTGCCGATCCCACCAAGCCCGAGCAACGAAAGGTCGCAGGCGGCGAAGGTGAGCAGGTAGCCGGGCTCCTCGTTGACCAGGGCGTCGCCGACGAAAGTGACGCAGGCGCCGCTGTAGCTGACCGATTGGGCGCCGTTCACGCTCTGCACTTTCATTCCCTTCGACGGATCGTGGAACGACACGCTGCTGCTCTCGGGGCGGGAGGGGCTGTCGTGGAACTGGAAGTGGTTGTGCTCGTTGTCTTCGCCATCGCCCTCGTCCCTGTCCGCTTCCTCCGGCTTGCCCGGCCCTCTTCCCACCAGCGTGCCGTTGACGTCGATGTTGTCGAGGACGGCAAGCCCGAAATTGTCGGGGCCCGTGTCCTGGCCCTCGTCGAAGACGATGGACAGACGATCCACCGATCCCGGTATGGTGCACGGATTGTTCGGATCGGTGCACCCGCCGTCATTGCTGAAGGCCAAGAGCGGTGTCGCCCCACCCCAGCGGAGGCGCTGCCAGCCCACTCCCGGAGAATCGCCATTAGGAGGCGGCGAGTTGCAGGCGATGAAATAGGTGTGGCCGCCGCTGACGATGTTGAACCGCGGCGCGCCGGCGCCGCAATGCGATCCCCTGGGATCGTTGTTGTTCGCGCCAGGCTTGCGAAGATCGTAGCCGAGCTCGGTGAGCGTCATCCCTTTGACGCCCTTGATCACCGCGCCTGCGGAGGCATCGTTGTTGGTCGGACCCGTCTTCGCCAAAAGAAGACCTTGATTGCGCTTGTCGCTCGAATCGCCCGTCGGACAGGCCGGGTCCGTATAGGAGCCGGAACCTACCGTGCTGAAGTCTGGCGGCAGGAAAGGGGCCGTCTTGGCGTTGGTCGGGCAGCCGATTCCTTCCCTCCATTCCGCCGCCACCAGGTGAGTCCCAAAGGGATCGAATTCGAACGGAACTACGCTGAAGGTGTCATCCCCCAAAGCCTTGGCTGACACCAGGAGAGAGAACGCGAGAAGAATCTCCGCCCGTTTCATTGAAAGACTCCTATGATTTGGTAATGGAATCCCATTCATTTCCAAGGCGCGCACCGCCTTCGATGCTCGGTTACACTGGCGAAAATTTGAGCGGCGCGCTGGAACACCGCGTCCGAGAAAATAGTCACCTGTTGCGCGAAAATGCGTACTCGACCGTTCCGTGGGCGGCGGTCCGCCCGATCACTCGGGCGTCGCGCTTCCAATGCCAGGCAGGTGCGCCGCTGCGCGGCCGAGCACGCGCCGGGCCTCCGGTGCAGCGGACGCGGCCAGCTTGGCTGCGTCCAGCGTGAGCAACTTTCGGGCGCGCACCAGAGGCCGGCCGTCGACGAGGACATCGGTGACGTCGCTCGCGCGGGCGCAATAGACGATGGTCGCGTGCAGGTCTTCGCCGCCCGGCTGGCAGTGCGGACCGGAGAGATCGACCACGGCGATGTCCGCCCTCTTGCCTTCCTCGAGGGAGCCGATCGAGTCGGAAAGCCCGAGCGCCTTTGCGCCGCGCACGGTCGCCATCGCCAGGACTTCGGAAGCGGGCATCGCCTGCGCCCCGAACTGGGGGAGATGCAGCGTCGCCGCGAGGCGCATTTCGTGGAAGGCGTCGAGGGTGTTGTTGCAAGCCGCGCCGTCGGCGCCGAGCGCGACGTTGATGCCTTCGGCGAGCAAGCGCGGCAGAGGTTGCTGGCCGCTGGCGAGCTTGAGATTGGCGCCGGGGCAGTGCACGGCGGAGGTGCCGCTCGAGGCGAGCAGCCGCATCTCCTTCTCGCTGAGGTGAACGCAATGGGCCAGCACCGTGCGCGGTCCGCACAGGCCGAGATCGGCAAGGTACTCGATGTTGTCGCGGCCGGTCTGCCTGCGCACCAGCTCGATCTCCGTCCGGCTCTCGCTGGCGTGGGTGTGCACCAGCCAGCCCTCGCTCTCGGAGAGTCGCCGGACCTCGCCGAGGAGCTTCTCGCTGCAGGAGAGGACGAAGCGCGGGCAGAGCGCCCAGCGAACGAGGCCCCGGCCGTGCCACTTGCGCCCGAGCGCGACGGTCTCCTCGAGCGCCGCGCCGGCCTCCTCGTGCAGCGGTCCGGGGATGACATCCATCAAGCACTTGCCGCCGGTGTAGCGGATGCCGCTCTCAGCAGCGGCCTCGAGGACTGCCTCGGTGTGGTGCACGGTGGCCATGTCGAGCACGGCTGTCGTGCCGCCGAGGAGCATCTCGGCGATCCCCAGCCGCGCCGAGAAACTGAGCGAGCGCGCGTCGTGCGCCGCTTCGTAGGGCCAGATGTGCTGCGAGAGCCACTCCAGCAGCGGCAGGCCGTCGGCCTGGTTGCGGAAGAGGGCCTGACAGAGATGGACGTGCGCCTGCACCAGGCCGGGGATGATCGCCTTGCCGGCGCACTCGATCACTTTCGCGCCGCGCGCGCGGACGCGGCCGATCTTCTGCACTCGTCCTTCGGCGACGAGCACGTCGGCCCGCAGCACGCTGCGGCGCGCGTCCATGGTGACGACCGTGCCGCCTCGAAGGAGGATCACGATCGTTCGAGGAGGCGGAGAAGGACGTTCCCGGTGACGCGCCCGCGATAGAGGGCCGTGGCGCGCACGTCGTCGATGGGCGCGATGTCGCGCAAGAGGGCAGCGCGCACGTCCCCGCCCTGCGCGACGGCCGCCTCCGCCTGTCTGCAGCGCAGCGGAACGGGCGCGACCGAGCCGGCGGCGATGCGCGCCCCGCGCGAAGATCTGGCTACCGCGACGAGGGTGCGCGAGACCGACTGCGCGCGCCGCGTGCCGACCTTGCGGTAGACGAGCTTGCCGCCGAGCGGGACGTCGATGCGCAACAAGAGCTCATCGGCGGCGAGCGCCGTCTTGCGATAGGCGAGGAAGAATTCGTCGGCCGGAACAATCCGCTCGCCGCGCGGGCCGCCCAGAACGAAGCGCGCTTCGGCCGCGAGCAAGAGGGGGAGCGTGTCTCCCGCGGGCGAGGCGTTGCAGACGTTGCCGCCGAGGGTGCCGCGGTTCTGGATGGCCCAGGCGCCTACCTCGCGCGAGACGAGCGCCAAAGCAGGCAGGCGCCGGTGGATCAGCTCCGAGCGCATCAGATCCGTATAGGTGGCGAGCGCGCTGATGCGCAGATCGCCGTCGCGCTCCTCGATGCCGCGCAGCTCGCGCAGCGGCCAGATGTCGAGGACGTGGCCGATGCGATCGATGCCGTCGCGCGCGTTGATCGCGACCATGAGATCGGTGCCGCCCGCCAGGAT
>VBLC01000070.1 GCA_005879315.1 Deltaproteobacteria bacterium
CACGGCGGCGAGAATGGGCCCGAGCGCCGCGACGGGCGTGATGCTGGGCGGCGGCGGTCCGAGCGTGCCCGCCACGCCGATGACGGCGAAGAGAGCGAACATCGCCCAGAGGCCGATGGTGCTCGCCGTCCCTCCCGAGCGGGTGGCGCGCAAGTAGAGCGCCGCGCCGATCGCCAGCATGGCCTCCTCGGTGAGAATGGTCGCGGGCACCGAGTTCCACAGGCCGAGCCCGAGATAAGGGCCGTTGGGCAACACCGGCACGTCGGGGCGATGCGAGATGACGTCGAGGACCCAGTGGCTCACCACCAGGAGGCCGAGCATTACCGCGCCGGCGCGGTAACGGCGGATGAGGAAATACGAGCCGCCGAAGAGAAGGGCCCAGAGGATTCCCCCCAATAACGAATGGCTGATGGGATAGTCGTAGAATTCGAAAGGCGAGGCGGCGGTGATGCCGGGCCGCACCCGCGCGTGCTCGATTCCCATCAGGACGAAGATTCCCCAGAGGAGATCGACGAACATGGGCGCGAGCAGGAGCAGCCAGAGCGGAAGCTGCGGCACTGCACGCTTTGCAGCGAATCCGAGGGCAAAGTGACCGATGCCCATGGCCGACAGTACCACGCGCGCGGTAGAAATTGCCCATGTCCCCCGACGACGCGATCGTCACCGATTTCCAGGATCGGATGACCTATGCGGGCTACTTGCAGCTGCCGACGCTGCTCTCGGCGCAGAAGCCCCTGAGCGATCCGCCCCACCACGACGAGATGCTCTTCATCATCCAGCACCAGACCAGCGAGCTCTGGTTCAAGCTCATCCTCCACGAGCTGCGCGCGGCCATCGCGGCGGTGCAGCGCGACGAGCTCGAGCCGTGCTTCAAGATCCTCGCCCGCATCAAGCACATCCAGGCGCAGCTGGTGTCGCAATGGGCGGTGCTCGCCACGCTCACTCCCACCGAATATGGCGAGTTTCGCCACGTCCTCGGCCCCGCCAGCGGATTCCAGTCGCTGCAGCATCGGTTGATCGAATTCATGCTCGGCAACAAGGAGCGCCGCATGCTCGCCGTGCATTCGGGCGAAGCGCTCGCCGCGCTGGAAGAGGCGCTGCGGGCGCCGACGCTGTACGACGAATTCCTCCGCTACCTTGCGCGGCATGGGAAGCCGATCCCGCGCGAGGTGCTGGGGCGCGACGTCAGCGAGCCGCACAAGAGCCATCCCGGCGTGCGCGCGGTGATCAAGGGGATCTACGAGAACCCCGCGGCCAACTGGGACGAGTACGAGATGTGCGAGAAGCTCATCGACGTCGACGAGCAGCTCGCGCTCTGGCGCTTCCGCCACGTCAAGGTGGTGCAGCGCGTGATCGGTTGGAAGCGCGGCACCGGCGGCACGAGCGGCGTCGATTATCTGAAGACGCTGGTGGACATCCTGCTGTTCCCCGACCTGTGGGACGTCCGCACCGAGCTGAAGGGCTAGCCGCAAATTGAAGCCGTGCTGGTGCCCGTCCTCGTTTTGGTGGCCGGCGTCGGGCTCGTGCTGGTCCTCGTGCGCGTGGTTGATCGCGGATTGGCATGCGTCGTCGACGCGAGATTGCGCGATCAACTCTTGCGTGCATCAAAGAGCGTCTGCCTCAACATCGCTGAGGCTGTTGGGCGTTTGAGCGACGCAGACAGGAAGCGGGTCTACGCAATTGCCCGCGGGGAATGTTGCGAAGCAGCCGCTGCGATCGATATCGCGCGAGCAGCTGCTGAATGCGACTCCGCCCGTGGGCGCACAGCTTGAGACACGGCCGGCAGGGTCTACGCTCTGTTGACGGGACTGATTCGGCGGTACGATCTCGATACCGTCGGTTCGAAAACGAACCACCTTCACGAGCACCTGCACGAACCCGACGCCGTGCACCAAAACGAGGACGAGCACGAGCTCGAAGCCGATGACAAGCCCGAAAAGCACTAGCTGATCGGCTCAGGGCTTTCCGAGCAATTCGAGCGCCGAGACTACCAGGGTGGTCACCCCCATCCGCAGCGTGCGCTCGCGGTCGGGGGCGAACTGCGACGAGTGCAGCGAAGGCAGCGGCGCGCCCGAGGCGAATTTCGCCGGCTCGACCGCGCCCACCCAGAGCATCGCCGAAGGCACGCCAGCCGCGATCCCGAACTCGCCGAAGTCCTCGGCGCCCATCACCGGCTGCTTCTCCTCTACGGGCACGACGGGCGCGAGCGCGCGCGCGAGCCGTTCGATGAGCTTCGGGTCGTTGTAGGTGGCGTTCGAGCTCTCGGGGATGTTGATCAGCGGCTCCTTCGGCGCGTTCGCCGCGGCGGACTCCGCCTTGGCGATGCGGGCGATCGCCTCCAGCATGCGCTTGCGCACCTCCGGCTTGTAGCTGCGGACGGTCATCTGCAGCTTCACTTCGTCGGGGATGATGTTCGACTTGGTGCCGCCGTGGATGGAGCCGACGGTCACCACCGCGGGGTCGAGCGGATTGTTCTCGCGCGAGACGATGGTCTGGAGGGAGAGGACCGTGCGGGCGGCGATGACGACGGGATCGATGGTCTTGTGTGGATAAGCGCCGTGGCCGCCTTTGCCGTAGATGGTCATCTCCACCGTATCGACGTTGGCGAGGGCGTAGCCGGAGACGATCCCCACCTTGCCCGAGGCAAGGGTGGCGTCGTCGTGGATGGCGACGGCGAAATCGGGCTTGGGGACTTTCTTGAAGAGGCCGTCGGCGATCATCGCCTTGGCGCCCTTGACGATCTCCTCGGCCGGCTGCCCGACGAGGACGAGCGTTCCGCGCCAGCGGTCCTTCGCCTGCGAGAGCAGCGTCGCGGCGCCGACCCAGGAGGCCATGTGGAGGTCGTGGCCGCAGGCGTGCGCGGTGCCGGGCACCTGGCTCGAGTAGGGCACGCCCGTCTTTTCCTCGACGGGCAGAGCGTCCATGTCCGTGCGCAGGAGGACCGTCGGCCCTTGCCCGTTGCGCAAGACGCCGACGACGCCGTTTCCGCCGATGCCGGTCTGCACTTCGAAGCCGAGATTGCGAAGCCGCTCGGCCATCTTCGCGGCGGTCTTTTCCTCGTGCAGCGAGAGCTCGGGATGCTGATGCAGGTCGCGATAGAGCGCGTCGAGATCGGGATAGATGGAATCGATTCGCCCGAGAACGTCGGGCGCGCCGACCGAGAGTATGAGAGCAAGGATAAGCATGGGCTCCTCAGGGTTGCACGACACCGTGGGCGCGCAGGAGCGGGACGAGCCGCTCCTCGGCCAGCTCTTGCGCGCGGGCATAATCGACCTCTTCGCCGCGGATCGATTCCTTCAGGAGCGCGGCCTCGATCTGCCCCGCGCGCAGGGCCAGCCGATAAGGGACGCGGGTGAAGGTCACCAATTGATAGCGCGTCAAGTAACGGCCGGGCATGCGGCGCTGCAGCTCTTCCTCCACCTTGCGCTGGAAGAGGAATTCGGGGTCTGCCACGCGGTCGCGCATCTCCAGGAAATTCTCCACGGCAAGGTCGGCGATGGCGTCGGTGTCCGGCTTGCGCGCCTCCGAGAAGTCGGCGAACACGTCGGCCCAATCGCGACCGGCCGGCAAGAGCGTGACGTCCTCGAATCCGGCGTTCATTCCCTGGCCAAAAAAAGGAACGATGGCGTGGGCCGCGTCGCCGATCAAGAGTGCCTCGCCGACCGACCAGGGCCAGACCTTGACGGTGACCATCCGTCCGAGCGGCGCCGAGAGCAGTTGCTGCGCGAGGTTGGGGATGAGCGGCAAGGCATCGGGGAAATCGTTTTCGAAGAATGCCTGCGCGTCGGCCTCGGATCGCAGCCCGGCGAAAGAGGGCGCGCCCTCGAAAGGCAAGAACAAGGTGCAGGTGAAGCTGCCGTCGAGGTTCGGCAGGGCGATGAGCATGAAGTTGCCGCGCGGCCAGATGTGCAGCGCGCTCTTCTCCATCGCGAATCCGCCGCCGGGCGCCGCCGGCATCGTCAATTCCTTGTATCCGCTCGACAGCCACTCCTGTGTCATCTGCGCGCCACGCTGCTCGACCATCGCGCTGCGCAGGGCGGAGGCGCTGCCGTCCGCACCGATCACGACCGGCATCTCGATGCGCACGCCGTCGTCGAAGCGGCCGAGGCGCGAATCGAGATCATAATCGACCAGCCGTCTCTCGAAATGGATGCGCACGCGGCCGGTCTCTTGCGCCTTGGTCATGAGGAGCGCATTGAGGCCGGCGCGCGACATGGAATTGATGGATTCGCTCTCGTCGCGGCCGTAGCGGAGGAAGTTGCGCGAGCCGTCGCGCGCGTGCGTCATCCGGCCCGGCATCGGGATGGCGTTCTGCAGCACCTCCTCGTCGAGGCCCACCTGGTGCAAGGCGAAGAGGCCGCGGGTCGAGACGGCCAGGTTGATCGATCGGCCGCCGGCGGATCCGGCTTTGCGCAAGTCGGGGCGGCGCTCGTACATCTCGATGGTGAGGCCGCGCCGCGCCAGGGTGAGCGCCAGGAGCGAGCCGACCGGGCCGGCGCCGATGATGCTCACGTCAGCCATGCAGCTCCCGGAGGAGCGCGCCGAGCCGCTGCACGTCCTCGAAGGAGTTGTAGAGCGGCGCGGGCGTGAGGCGCACGATGTCGGGCGGCCGCAGATCGCAAACCGCGCCGCGCGCCCGCAATGCCTCGACCAGTTTCGTCGCATCGTGCAAGCGGACGGTGAGCATCGAACCGCGCTGCGGCGGCGTGAGCACTTCGATGCCGACGCCTTCCAGGAGCCCTTGCAGATATCCGCTGAGCGCCTCGCCCTTGCGGCGCAGAGCGGGCATGGTCGCCTGATCGAACAGCTCCATCGAGGCGCGCAGCGCAGCCATCGCCAGGATCGGTGGATTCGAAAGCTGCCAGCCCTCGGCGCCACGGATGGGGCGGAAGCGCGGATCCATCTCGAAGCGGCGCGCCTTGTCGTGGCCCCACCAGCCCTCGAAGCGCGGCAGATCGGCGTTCGCGTGGCGCTCGTGGATGAAGACCCCGCCGAGCCCGCCGGGCCCCGCATTGAGATACTTGTAATTGCACCAGGCGGCGAAATCGGCGCCGGTTTCGTGCAGATCGAGCAGCAGATTGCCGGCGCCGTGGGCGAGATCGAATCCGATCAGGCAGTCGCGCTCGTGGGCGGCCTTCACCAGCGCCGGCATGTCGACCGCGCGGCCGCTGAGGTAATTGACGTTGCCGATCAGCGCGAGCGCAAATTCCTTGCCGCGTTCCTGCAGCGCGCGCAGCGGATCGTCAGCCTCGACGATGGTGTCTTCCGGCGCGAAGCCGTGGAATCGCGCCTGCGAGGCGACCGCATATCGATCGGAGGGGAAGGCGCCCGCCTCGATGAGCAGGCGATGCTTCCCCCGCCTCGGCCGATAAAAGGAAACCATCAAGAGATGGAGATTGACCGTGAGGGTATTCATCACCACCACTTCATGCGGACGGGCGCCGACGAGGCGGGCGGTGGAGGCGGTCAACTCCTCGTGATGGCTGAACCAGGGATGACGCGCGGAAAAATGTCCCTCGACGCCGAGGCGCGCCCAGTCGTCCAATTCCTCGAGGACGGATTCGCGAGCGCGGCGCGGCTGCAGGCCGAGAGAATGGCCGGCAAAATAGAGCGGCGTCCGCTCGGGAAAGAGGAATTCGCGGCGCAGATGCGCGAGCGGATCGGCGGCGTCCTGGGCGCGCGCCCACTCCAATGAATCCTGATGGGAGCTCATTTGAGCCCGAGCCATTCGCGCGCGGTACCGGATAGGAGGCGCTCGCGCACCGCGGGCTCGAGTTGCAGCGATGCGATCAATGCGCCCGGGCGCGCCTCGCCCAGCGGGAAGGGATAGTCGCTCCCCAATGCGATGCGATCGGCGCCGAAGATTTCCAGCAGGAGCTTCAAGGCGCGCGGGTCGTGCACCAGGGAATCGAGGTAGATGCGTTTCAGGTACCGGGAGGGCGGATGGGGATTGTCGATGGCGACCAGATCCGGCCGGCAGCGAAAACCCTGCTCGATGCGCCCCAGGGTGCCGGGAAAGGCGCCTCCGCCGTGCGCGAAGGCGATGCGCAGCGAAGGCAGCCGTTCGAGCACGCCGCCGAAGATCAGCGAGCAGATGGCCAAAGACACCTCGGCGGGCATCCCCACCAGCCAAGGCAGCCAATAACGGCCCATCTTTTCCTGGCCCATCATGTCCCAGGGATGGACGAAGACCGCCGCCCCCAGTTCGGCAGCGCGAGCGAAGACGGGAAAGAGCGCCGGCTCGGAAAGATTCCATTCGTTGACGTGCGATCCGATCTGCACGCCGAGAAGGCCGAGCTCGCGGACGCAGCGCTCCAGCTCGCGCACGGCCAGCTCGGGCGACTGCAGCGGCAGAGTGCCGAGGCCGGCGAAACGTTGCGGATGGTCGCGGCAGATACCCGCCAGATGATCGTTGAGGAAGCGCGCCAGGTCGTCGCCGCGCCGCTCGTAGCTGAACATCGCCGGCACGGTGGAGAGCACCTGCATTCCCACCTCCGCCTCGTCGCATTCGCGGAGGCGGCGCTTCGGGTCCCAGCAGTTGCTCTCGACCTCGCGGGAGAAGGTCCCGTCCTCGCGCACCAGCCGCGCGCGGCATTCGTCGATCGGCTCGAGGCGCATGAAGCCCACCCAGCGGGGCAGCTCGCGCGGCAAGAGGTGGGTGTGGATGTCAATGCTTCTCATGCTTGCGGCCGCACTTCTTGCAGGTGGTGTGCGCCGGATTGCCCCAGTAGCGGGCGAAGACGGGCGGGAGCTGCTTGACGAGGTCGGTGAGATGGAACGACTCGCGGTAGAGCTCCGCGCCGCAAGCGTCGCAGACCCAGAGGAAGGTGTCCTTCTCCTCGGGCAGCCGCCGCCGCTCGATCACCAGGCCTACGGTCTTCGCCGGCCGCTGCGGCGAATGGGGGGTGTTCGGCGGCAGGAGGAAGATCTCGCCCTGCCGGATGGGGATGTCGACCGGCTTCTTGTGCTCCAGCACCCGCAGGACGATGTCGCCCTCCACTTGATAGAAGAACTCGTCCCCTTGATTGATGTGATAATCGGTCCGCGAATTGGGCCCACCCACGACCGTCACCATGAAATCGCGGTCGCCCTCCCAGATCTGCGCGTTGCCCACCGGCGGCTTGAGCAGATCGCGGTGCTCCTCGATCCATTTCCGGAAATTGAGCGGCTTCAAGGGCGGTCTCATTTGATCTCCGCGAT
The DNA here is from genome assembly GCA_005879315.1 of Deltaproteobacteria bacterium. Taxonomy (GTDB): domain Bacteria; phylum Myxococcota; class Myxococcia; order Myxococcales; family 40CM-4-68-19; genus 40CM-4-68-19. Next base: position 7,201 of record VBLC01000070.1, read on the forward strand.
GCATTTCATCTCGATGGCGATGGGCGTCGGCAGGGCGGCCACTTCCACCGTCGTCCGGCAGGGTCGATTGTCCTTGAAATACTCGCCATACAATCGATTGTATGCGGCGAAATCGCGCCCGATGTCGGTGAGGAAGACGGTCACGTCGACCAGATCCTCCCAGCGCGCCCCCGAGTCCTCCAGAACGAAGCGGACGTTCTCGAAGACGGCGCGGCATTGCGCCTCGATGTCATAGGAAGCGACGCTGCCGTTCTTGTCGAAAGTGACGCCGGGGATCTCCTTGCTGCCGCGGCGGCGCGGGCCGATCCCGGAGAGAAAGAGAAAGTTTCCCACCCGCCGCGCGTGCGGATAGAGGCCGACGGGTTCAGGCGCGCGCGAGGAATCGATCATAGCTTGACGCAGACGTTCTTCGCCTCGGTGAAGAAGCGGAGCGCTTCCTGGCCGCCCTCGCGGCCCACTCCCGATTCCTTCACACCGCCGAAAGGCGTGCGCAGATCGCGCAGCATCCAGCAGTTGACCCAGACGATGCCGGACTGCAGGCGGGCCGAGACGCGGTGGGCGCGGGAGAGGTCGCGCGTCCAGAGGGATGCGGCCAGGCCGTAGCGGCTGGAGTTGGCCAGCGCGATCGCCTCGTCCTCCGAGGCGAAGGGCAAGAGCGTCGCGACGGGGCCGAAGATCTCCTCCTGGTTGGTGCGGGAGGCGCTCGCAAGCCCCTCGATCAGCGTCGGTTCGACGAAGAATCCGTTGGCGCAGCGGCCGCTGACGCGCGCGCGCCCGCCGCCGCAGAGAATCCTGCCGCCCTCCTGCCGCGCCACCTCCAGACAGCCCAGCACTTTGTCGAGATGCTGGCGCGAGACGAGCGCCCCCTGGTCCGTGGCGGCGTCGAGCGGGTCGCCGACGCGGAGCGCGCGCACCCGCTCGACCAGCTCGTCGCGCACGCGGGGATAGACGCTGCTCTCCACCAGGATGCGCGAGCCGCACAGGCAGATCTGTCCCTGGTTGGAGAAGGCCGCGCGCACCGCCTGCGGAATCGCTTCGTCGAAGTCGGCATCGGCGAAGATGAGGTTGGGGTTCTTGCCGCCCATCTCCAGGGAGATCTTCTTGAAGCCTTGCGCGGCGCTGCGGGCGATCTCGCCGCCGACGCGCGTCGAGCCGGTGAAGGAGATTGCCCGGACGTTCTTGTGCGCGACCAATGCCGCGCCGGCGCGAGCCCCGAGCCCTTGAACGATGTTGAGCACGCCCGGAGGCAGCTCGGCTTCGCTGCAGAGATCGCCGAGCAGATGCGCCGTGAACGGCGTGATCTCGGAGGGCTTCGCCACCACGCAATTCCCCGCCGCCAGCGCAGGCGCGATCTTCCAGCTGAGCAGGTAGAGGGGCAGGTTCCAGGGCGAGATGCAGGCCACCGCGCCGAGCGGCTGCCGCAGCGTGTAGTTGAGGGCGGTGTCGCCGCTCGGGTGGGCCTCGCTGGAGAACTGGGTGACGGCGTCGGCGAAGAAATCGAAATTCTGGACGGCGCGGGGGATGTCGACCGTCCGCGAGATCTGCAGCGGCTTGCCGGTGTCGAGCGTCTCGGCGCGCGCGAGCTTCTCCAGATCGCGCTCGATCAGCCGCGCGATGCGGCGCAGGGCGCGCGACCGCTGCGGCGCCGGCGTGGCCGACCACTGAGGAAAAGCGCGCTCCGCTGCCGCCACGGCGGCGTCGACGTCGCGCCCCTCGGAGCTGGCGATGCGGGCGAAGACTTCGCCGGTGGCAGGATCGACGTCCTCCAGCCATTCGCGGGCGGCGGAGTGCTTGCCGTCGATGTAGTTGAGGATGTCCTGCATCGCGCGACAATTACCGCTGCGGGCCGGTCGAGTCGAGAGCGGGTAGACTGCAGTGCATGATCGACGTGGAACGGCTCGCCCGAGACCTGGACGCGGCGCTGCTCGCGCGCGAGGAGATCGCGCCGCTGAGGAAGACCTACGGTGACTTCGATCTGGAGACCGCCTATCGGGTGCAGGAGCGCGGCATCGCCCTGCGTCTTTCCCGCGGCGAGAAGATCGTCGGTTACAAGATGGGTCTCACTTCGGCCGCAAAGCGCGCGCAGATGAACCTCGACGCGCCAATTTACGGCGTGCTCACCGACGCGATGCGCGCCGGCCGTGAGCTGCGCGTGGCGGAGGGCGTGCATCCCAAGATCGAGCCGGAGATCGCCTTCGTCACCTCGCGCGAGCTGCGCGGCAAGATCTCGCGCGCAGAGGCGCTGGCAGCCTGCAGCGGCGTGGCGGCCGCGCTGGAGGTGCTCGACTCGCGCTTCGTCGGCTTCAAGTATTTTTCCCTGCCCGACGTGGTGGCGGACAATTGCTCGTCCTGGCGATTCGTGCTCGGTCCGGTCTCGCCTCCGCTCGACACCGGCGGTTTGCGCATGCGTATGCTCGTCGACGGTCGCGTCGTGCAGGAGGCGGACTCCAACTCCATTTCCGGGCATCCCCTCGAGTCCCTGATGCAGCTCGCCGCGATGCTCGACGCGCACGGCCGCTCGCTGCCGGCGGGAAGCATCGTCCTTGCGGGAGCGGCGACGGTGGCCGAGCCGCTCCGGCCCGGGATCGAAGTCTCGCTGGAGGTAGACGCGCTTCGTGCGGTGCGGATCCGGGCCGTCTGACTACTCCAGCTGTGCGCAGGCGGGCGCCGTGCCGGTGGGCTTGATCGAGGCCGCGAAGCGATCGAGCGCGGCGCGGGCCGCGTCGCTCCCCTCGAGGCGCACCAGCGTCAAGGCTGCCTTGCCCTCGCAGAAGGACCCGACCTCGATGCGCAGGTCGAGGCCGCCCCCTTCCATCTTCCAGCTGCGCTCCTCGGCCGCGACGCCGGCGAGGACGCGGCGCACCCTGCCTGCGTAGCTGAGGTGGCCGCCGCCCTGCGACGCGCTGATCTGCGCCGCGGCGGTATCGAAGAAGGATTCCAGCGACTCGCCGGCGAGCGGCTGCGAGACGAAGGAGAGGCTGGCCGACCCGCCCACCGGGCCGCTCCGCTTGATGGAGATCTCCGCCGCGGCGTTGCTCGAGTCGAGCTCATAGCCCTCGGGGACCGGGCCCTCCAAAGACAGCCAGGAGCTGACGAACCGGCCGTCCTCGACGCGCGCCGGCTCGGGAGGGGCGGGCGGCGGGGGAACATCGCCGAGCGGCGGAGCTCCTTTCGAGGGCGCCGCGCGCGCAGCCAGCGCGGCGCCGAGGGCCGCATCGAGGTCGATCGATCCGCGCGCCGCCGCGACGCGATCTTTTTCGCCTCTCACCTTGCTCGTCGCGGCGATGGTCCATCCCGCCGCCCCCGCCGGCGATGCGGCCTCCTCCCAGCAGGGCGACTGCATGCGCAGCAAGTTGGCCATGCCCGTCGCGGCGTCTTCGCTCCAGAGGGAAACCCAGAGCAGCGAGAGCGAACGGCGCGGGCCTTCGACGATGGTGTACGCATCGCCCGCCCACCGGCGCGCGAAATCGCCGATCACGGCTTTCTCCACGCACGACTCGAGCGCGACGCGCGTGCCCAATTCCCCCATGCGTCCCGTGGCGATCACGCGCGTCCCCGCCGGAGCGGCGGGCGGGGCGATCGCGGCCGGCATTTCGCCGGCGAAGTACGCATCGGGATGCAAGAGCTGATGGCTGCTCAGAGGGGGATTCTTGAACATGCGATCGACGAGAGCGAACCCGCCGCGCGCGTAGACGTCCGCGACCAGAGCCAGCCCGGCAGAGTAAGGAAGGAGCAATTCCTCGCGCACGATCGCGGGCGCCTTGAGCAGCTCGGAGGAATGGCCGCTCATGCGCAAGAGGGAGTCCGTGTCGAGCGCCTTGAGCGCTGCGGCCGAGCTCGCGATCGCGGCCTTGATCGGCCTGCGGGCGCGCTTCGCGCCGTAGGCCGCCATCACCGCCATGGCGTCGCCTTCGTAGAGCGCCAGCCGGGCGAGGCGCGCGTCGTCGTCGGGCAGCGAGGCCGGATCGGGGAAGCCGAAATTCTGGTCCTGCAGCGCGTGCTCGATCTCGTGGGCGAGGATCAGCCGCAGCCCGTCTGGCCCTGCCGAGCCGCCGACGTCCTTGCGCACGATCAGCTGCTTGGTGAAGGGATCGTAGAAGCCGGCCACCTGCTCGTCGAGGACAGCGAGGAGGATTTTCGCCGGATCGGCGGAGGCGGGAGCGAGGTTGAAGGCGAGCCAGCGTGCCCGCTCGGCGGCGACCAGCGCAGGCGTCAGCTCCTTCTGCGCCCGCTCGCGCAGGGCCGCGGAAAAGAGCTTGGCGTCGAGGATCTGCACCTTGAGATTCGCCTTGCGCCGCAACCCGCGCAGCGACTCGAGGTCGGAAGTGATCTGGCGGATGAGAGTGATCAGCGGATCCGCGGTGGCCTCGGAGAGTTTTTCCAGCTTCGGCGGGGGGCTCGGAGCTCTCTGTGGGGCGGGTTCGACAGCTTTCGGCGGGGGCGGCGCAGGTTCCGGAACTCTCGCGCCGGGCATCCGCAGGGTGCCCGGCCGCTGTGCCGGCTCCTGGGCGGGCGCCTCGATCCCCAGCGCCGTCCGCAAGAGCTTCGGCACCTTGGCGCGCGCGTCTTCCTTCAGCTGATCGATCCCGATGCCGACGATGCGCGCCGTCCCCGCAGGCGTCGTCGAGCCGGACCGGTAGACGCCGAGCGCCACCATCGTTGCGCCCTCGATGCGGCCCGCGCGGCCGAAGATCACCGCCGTCGCTCCCAGCTGCTGCCGCGCCGCGCTCGGATCCTGCGGCGCGCCAGCAGCGTCGAGCACGGCGAATCCCGGCAGTGCGGCGCGGGCGACAGCGCGAACCTCCTCCTCGAACGACGCCGCCTCGGCCGGCGAGAGCGCCCCGCGCGAGTCGATGGGCAGCACCGCGACGCTGTTTGCAGCCGCGCAGATCAGAGCGAGAAGCATCATCGCGTCGCGTGCCGCTCCGGCTGGCGATTGAGGAAGGCCACGACGGAGGGAGAGGCGCGCGAACGGAAAGCGGAGCACTGCCGGATGTTCTCTGCCGTCTGCGCGAACCGCCGCTCGCCGCCGGGGAAGCGCGAGGCGCGCGGGCCGAAGAAGGACTCGACGTCGGCCAGGTGCTGCTGGTCGCAGAAGCCCGCCGCGACCGTCACCGCGCCTGCTCCCCAGTCGCGCGGCATGCGCGAGACCAGCGTGTCGAAGTTCTTCTCGAGGAATTGCAGCGCCAGATCTCGCGTGGGCGGCTGGTGCGCCGCGTTCATCAAGAGCGCGATCGACTCGCGCGCATCGAACTCGTCGGAGAGCGCGATCGGCATGGCCTGGCTGGCGATGGCCGGATCGCGGAAGGACCCCATCGCGTCGAGGATGCGCTGGCGATCGACGCGCAGCTTCTCCCCCTTGGCAGCCTGCTGCAGGCGATCGAAGAGGGAGCGGTCGCCCTCGATGGCGGAGAGGTGCAGCGCCGTCGCCGCGAGCTCGGGAGTGAGCGAGGAGTGATCGTCGAGCCAGCGCAGCGCCGCCTGCTTCGCCTCGGCGCGGATGCCCGGGTCTTCGCCGACATCGCCGACCAGGGCGAGCAGGGTCGGCCGCAGGAACGCAGCGTCCTCGTCCTCGCCCTTGCGCGCCTTGAATCCGAGCGAGGCCGCGCGCTTGGCGAAATTCTCGCGGACGAAGGCGGCGAAGCGCGGGCGCAGCTCATCCGGGACGAAGCCTTCGTCGCGGAGGAACTCCAGAACCGACGCCGCCGTCTGCACCACGTGCCGGTCCTTGTCCTGCGCCATCGCTGGCACGAGCTCGAGCACGCGCCCGAGCTCTACCGTCCCCAGCCGCGCGGCGGCCAGCGCGTCCTGGAAGAGCATCATCTTCTCGGGCACGCTCAGCTTCGCCAGATTCTTGCCGAGGCTGAGAAGGCTGCTCTCGTCGAGCGCGGTCCGGTAGTAGCCGCTCGCGCCCGCGTTCGGCTCGATCCAGTCGGGGCAGGAAGAGAGCTCGATGGCGCCGGTCTTCTCCGTCAAGAGCGTGCAGCTGTGGCCGGCGGCGCTGCGCACGCAGACGGGCATTTGCCAGAGCTGCTCCTGCGCGGGCATCTGCGCGCCGAGCGGCACATAGCGCGCCTGCGACAGCTCCACTCTGCCTTTGCCGCCCTGGCACGACAACCGCGCCGCCACGAGCGGGAGCCCGGGCTGATCGAGGAAGGTGGAGAAGGCGGGCGCCACGTCCTTGCCGGCGTCGGCCGAGATGGCGGCGAGGAATTCCTTCGCGGTGGCATTTCCGTCGGCGTGCTCGCGCAGGTAGCGCTGCACTCCGCTGCGGAATTTCTCGGCGCCGATCCACTGCTCGAACATGGCGATCACCGCCGCGCCCTTCTGGTAGGTGATGCCGTCGAAAGCGGTCTTGATGTCGCCCTCGCTGGTGATCGGCTGGCGGATGCGCCGCGCCGTCATCAGCCGATCCTGCGCCATGGCGTAGTTCGCCGAGGCGACGCGCTCGGCGTTCGCGTTCCAGCTCGGCTGGTAGCGCTCGACGGCCTTGAACGCCATCCAGGTGGCGAACGCCTCGTTGAGCCAGATGTCGTCCCACCAGGCGGTGGTGACCATGTCGCCGAACCAGAGGTGGGCGAACTCGTGCGCTTCGACGCCGGCGGCGCGGCGGCGAAATTGCGGCGTCTCCTGGCCCGGCCGGACGAGATTGATCCGCTGATTGAAGGTGATGAGCCCCGGGTTCTCCATCGCGCCGGTGCCGAGCGGAATCTCGATCAGATCGAGCTTCGAATAATGGTAGGGAACGGCGAAATAGTCCTCGAGGATGTTCATCAGCGCAGGCGAGCTCTGCGCTGAATATTTCGCCCAGTCGGCCTTGCCGTGGGTCACCACGATGCCGACGGGCGCGCCGCTCTTCATCTTGCCGGCGTCGACGCGCTCGAACGGCCCTACTCCAAAAGCGAGCAGATAAGTCGGCAGCGGCCTCGTCTCGGCGAAGCGGACCGTGCGCATCTCGCCGCTCTGCTCCTCTTTTTCCGGCGGCGTATTGAAGTAGGCGGCGGCGTTCTTCGGCACCCGCAGCGAGAGGGTCCAGGGCACCTTGAAGGCGGGCTCGTCGAAGCTCGGCCAGATGCGCCGCGCCCCGAGCGGCTCGAGGTGGGTGAGGGCGTACCACTCGTTCTGCTCGCGCTGCCGGAAGGCGCCGTCGAAGTCGGTGCGCGACAGCTCGCCCTGCCAGTGGATCTTCAGGCTCGTCCTGCCCGCGGGCAGCGGCGGATCGAACTGGAAGCCGACGAAGCCCGGCTGCGCGTCGACGATGGACGCGCGCGGCTCGCTGTCGAGGATCTTGAGACCGTCGGCGTTGAGCCAGAGAAGGTTGGTGGGCGCATCGAGCACGAGCTCGATCTCCTCGCGGCCCTCGAACTGCGGCTGCGTCGGATCGACGGTCAGCTCGGCCGTCACGCGCGTCGGGCGCGCTCCGCCCGGCAAACGGAGGCGCGGCGGCTCGGGCCAGGCGTGCGCCCCTTCTGGCCGGACGAACTTGAGCGCGAAGCGATCGCTCGTCCCGCGCTTCTCCGCGGCCGCGCGCGGCGAGGAATTCCAGTCGCGCGTGTCCTGCGGATTGCGCAGGAAGCTCCCTTCGCCGAGCAGCTTGAACCCCGCGCTCTGCACTTCGTCGCGCACCACCTGCTCGTCGATGCGGTGCAAGGTATTGGTGGCGCTGACGCCGCTGCCTGCCTGCGCGCTCGAATCGATCACGACGTAGGTGCCGCCCGGCTGCAGCGCATTGAAGACGGCGCGATTCATCTTCATCCGGTTGAGCTTGGTGTTGACCACGTCGTGGTAGATGACGTTGATGATCACGGCGTCGAGGTTCCTGGCCTCGGGCGGGAGTGGATCGTCGAAGTCGCGCTCGACCCTCACCACGTTCTTCATCGCCGCATGCGTGGAGCGCTCCGCCAGCGCATCCTTGAGGAAGCTCTGCACCCACGAGGGCGCATTCTGCATGTAGACCACGCCCGAGGGTCCGACCGCGCGCGCGAGCAGCTCGGTCGTGTATCCGCCGCCCGCGCCGATCTCCGCCACTTTCATGCCTGGCTTGAGGTCGAGGAACTCGAGCATCTCGGCGGGACGGCGACCGGCGTCGAGCTTGCGGTCGGCCTCGCTGCGGTCGGGCGCGTCCACCACCGCACGCCACGCGGCGCGCGCGTCGGGCTTCGCCGCCTGTGCGGGCGAAGGAGCGGCGGCGGACTCTCCTTTGCAGGCGAAGAGGGCGCAAGCGAGCAGGGCAGCGGCGCGTCTCATGATCGCTCCTTTTCCTGAAGAGGAGCTTCGCCTTAGCAGAGAGCAGAGCCGCCCGCCAGATGCGACCGTCGTTCAGGCTGCGAGCGGGGCGAAGGCTTCGACAGCAGCCGGCACCGGGGCGGGCCGCCCGGCGACGCGCAGTGCGAGCAGCACCGCGCTCAGGCGGCCGACGGCTCCACAGAGAAAGAGCAGGTGCGCTGCGACCAGCGGCAGGCCGCCGAGGAGCGTCGAGGAAGGAAGGACTTTCACCAGCGCCCCTCCGCCGGCGGAGGCGATGCTGGTGCCGAGCCCGGCCGCGGCGGCGACGGCGGCGACGTAGAAGGATCTCTCGGGCGGCCTGGAGAGCTCGATGGGCAGGGAGAAGGTCGCGAGCGAAAGGCCGGCCATCGCCGTGCCGCAGAGCATGGCATCGATCGCGAGCGGCCAGAGCCGCTCCGGTGTGGCAAAGAGCCAGAGGAACGGGGAGAGGCCTTGTCCGATGGCGCAGAGGACCAGGACGCGCCGCGCGCCGGAGCGATCGAGCACGGTGCCCCAGAGCGGCGAGGCGATCGTGCGCGCGGCGGCGATGCCGGCGTTGTAGAGCGCCACGGCGGCGAAGCCCATCTGCAGATGGCCGATCATGTGCAAGGGATAGAAGGCGATGGAGAGGCCGCTCGCGGCGCTCCAGGCCAGCTGGAACGCGAGAAGCGGCCGCGCGCGCGGATCGCGAACGGGCGTGAGCGCTTCCTCCAGCGTGGGCAGCTCCGCTGGCGATGCGCTGCGCGGCTCGTGCTGGCGGCGCAAGAGCGCGGTGGTGATGGCGCCGGCGAGAGAGGCGGCGAGCGAGAGCGCCGCGAGCGCAAGGCCGCCCTTGCCGCGCGAGCGGCCCACATCGAGCAACAGCCCCGCGGCGAGCGCGCTGCAGGTCGCCGCCATCGCGCACACTGACGTGCGCCGTCCGAAGTAGCGCCCGCGGACGGCGCCGGGAACCAGCTCGCCCATCCACGCCGTCCAGGCATTGTTGCCGACGACACCGAGGGTCGAGGTGAGAAAAGCGCAGGCGAGAAAGATCGCCTGGCGCGCGGCCGGCGCGAGGGAGACGAAGGGCAGCGCGACGAGCGGCAGTACGGCCTGCCGCGAGATCGCCACCATCCACAGCGCCGTCCGGCGGCTGCCGAAGCGGCGCGTGCAAAATGCTGCGGGCAGGTGGACGAGCTGCGCCGCGAAGGGGAGCGCGCCGAGCACGCCGATGAGAAAGGGCGAGAGCTCGAGATAGAGCGCCCAGGCTGTCAGCGTCCCGCCCGCCGCGCAGGCGCCCACCAGCTCGGCGAATGCGCCCTCGAGCAGCGAGGCGCGAAGCGAGCGTCGGATCGGCGAGGGCACTCTGTACCCTCCCACGAGAGCCGAGGTGGCAGGCAAGGGTGCGATTGTGCGCAGGGAGTGTCTGCGGGCGAGCGCCTGTAGGAGCGTTCCAACGCGCAAGCTCGCTTCCCGACGGAGCGGGACCTACCTTTTCCGAAAGGAGGTAGAGCATGCTCTGGACCATCACCGTCATTCTGCTCGTCCTCTGGGTCCTGGGTCTGGTGTCTGGATCCACCATGGGCGCATGGGTCCACATCCTGCTCGTGCTCGCGATCATCAGCCTCATCTTCGCAGTCATGCGTCGCGGCGCGGCTGTGCCCTGACCGGAGGTCCTCCCGAGCTTGGGGGGAAGTGAAGGGCGGTTCCCCAAAAAGGAATCGCCCTTTTTCATTGCCCGCGGGGAAGCTTCTGCTTCAGCGACAACAGCGGCTCGAAGAGATCGCCCAGCTCCCCGGTCCGGCGGAGCACCTCTTGCGCATCGAACGAGAGCAGCGCCGCATCTTTCTTGCGAGAGCAGCGGCGCACCTCGTCCCAGGTCACGGGAGTCGAGACGGTGGGCCGCTCGCGCGCGCGCAGCGAGTAGACGCAGATGGTGGTCTTGTGCGGATCGTTCTGGCTCCAGTCGACCAGCACCTTGCCGGGGCGGAGTGACTTCTTCATGTTGGAGACGATCAGATCGGGACGCTGCGCCGCCAGCGTCCGAGCGACGGCCAAGGCAAAGGGCTTGGTCTCGCCGTACGTCGCCCGGGAGTTGAGCGGCAGATAGATCTGCAATCCTTTGGAACCGGAAGTCTTCGCAAACGATTGCAGACCGAGATGATCGAACATCCCTTTGAGGAGAAGGGCCACTTCGCAGCACTGGACGAGACCGGCCGGCGCGCCAGGGTCGAGATCGAAGACCACCGCATCCGGCCGCTCACTCTTGCGGTGCAAGGGGACATGCAGCTCCAGGTCGGCGAGGTTGGCCGCCCAAGCCAGCGTGGCCACGTCCTGCACCAGGCAGTACCGCACCTCTCGCTGGCTCTGATCGCTCCACACCGCCGCGGTCTTCACCCAGTCCGGCCGGTGCGAGGGGCACTGCTTCTCGAAAAAGAATTCCCCCTCGACGCCGTCGGGATAGCGCTTCATCGTCAGCGGCCGGTCGCGCAGGTGGGGCAGGAGCAAAGGCGCGATCCGCAGGTAGTAGTCGATCACCTGCGCCTTGGTGAAGCCCGCCTTGGGATAGAGGACCTTGTCGAGGTTGCTGAGCTTGAGGCGTTTTCCCTGGACGGTGACCTCCTGCGAGGTCAACCGCGCTTCCTCTTGCGCGAGCGGGGATGACGCGCCGTCCGGGCCACCGCGCGGTCCTCTGGCTTGTGCCGGACTTCACCGCGCTCGCGCGCCGCTGCCAGGCTCTTCTGCAGGGCGTCCATCAGATTGACGACCTTGCCGCGCGGCTCTTCCGCGGCGGGCTCGGCGACGATCTCCTCGCCCTCGGCCTTCTTTTCCAAGAGCGCCAGCACCTGCTCCCGGTACTCGTCGCGGTATTTCTCGATCTCGAACTTGCCGGAGAGCGACTCGACCAGCTGCTCGGCCATCTTCAGCTCGCGCTCGGCGGGCTTCGTCTGCGCCGAGGGCAGGTCGTCCAGCTCGTCCGCCTCGACCACTTCGTCCCGATAAAGCATCGTCGAGAGCGCGAGCGCGCGGTCCTTCGGCCGCACCGCGCAGAGATATTGCTTGGTGCGCAGGACGAAGCGGGCCACGCCCACCTTCCCGGTCCGCTTCATCGCCTCGAGCAGAAGCGCATACGGCTTGGCCGCGCCTTTGTCCGGCACCAGGTAGTACGTCGTCTCGTAATAGATGGGATCGATCTGCGACAGCTCGACGAAGTCCTCGATCTCGATGGTCCTGGTGGCGCGCGGGTCGAACGCCTGCAGCTCCTCGCGCGTGACGCTGACGTAGCGGCCCTTGGAGATCTCGAAGCCCTTGATGATGTGTTCCCAGGGAACCTCTTCGCCGTCGATGCTGCAGACGCGCTTCTGCTGGATGCGGCCGCCGTCCTTGTCGTGCAGCATGTGGAAGCGCACTTCCTTCGGGGAAGTGGCGGAGAAGAGCTTCACCGGCACGTTCACCAATCCGAAGCTGATCGATCCGCTCCAGATCGGCCGCGGCATCTCTATGCGACCTCGCTCGGGGCGGTGGGACGCGCGCCGAGCGGCGGCCCTTCCTGCTCGCGATGGCCCGGCTCCTCGGCGTCGACGCCGAAGTACTTGAAGAGCCGCAGCTGGTGCTGCCGCAGCCCCTGGAGATGGATGCACTTGAGCTTGAGCGCGAGCAGCGCATTCGCCATCACGGCGACGCCGTAGTCGACGAAGTCGTCCACCTGCGAGAAGTCGAGCAGCACCTCTACCAGCGGCTCGGACTCGATCCGCCTCGCCAGGTCCCAGGCGCAGGCGCCTTCGAACCGTCCGGAGATCCGGTAGGTGGCCGTGGTGCCGATCACTTCGCGCTCTAGCCTGCAACCGGGCATGGGGGAACTCTCCAATCCATCTGCGCATTGCGCAGCGTGCTGGCAACAGATGGCCACCACCAGCCCGCCCGGCAAGCTGGCGGCCGGTACTCAACACGCCCGTCGGACGTTTCGTTTCGTGCAGATGCACCGCGCCCGGATTGATCTAGGCCTTCTGCCAGCGACCGAAGAGGCGCCAGCGGCTGCGGCGGGCTGCTCCGGCTGCCTTGGTCGCGCCGGGGGCGGCCACGCTGGGGCGCTCGAGGACGGGGGGCGGCGCTTCGCCCGCTGCGCGAGCGCCGCGCGCCTTGCCTTCGGCGGACTCGTGCTCGAGCAGCGCGTTGATCTCGCCCCCGACCACGAAGATGAGCCCGGTGATGTACAGCCAGGTCAAGAGGACGATGACGCCGCCGATCGATCCGTAGGTCTTGTTGTAGCTGCCGAAGTTCTCCGCGTACCAGGTGAAGCCCCAGCTGGCGAGGAGCCAGAGCGATGTGCCGATCACCGAGCCGGGCGTGATGAAGCGCCATTCCTGCTTGACGTCGGGGAGGAAATAGTAGAGCAGCGCCGCCACCAGCATCACGCCGAGCGCGGTGAGCGGCCAGCGCAGCCAGTCCCAGAGCAAGGCCCAGAAGCGGTCGAAGCCGAGGTGGTCGGCGAGCCAGACGCCGACGTTGCCGCCGACGGCGAACGCGACCAGCACCACCAGCATCAGCGCGGAAGTGGCGATGGTGATGATCAAGGCGAGGCTCTGCGTCTTCCACCAGGGGCGCGATTCCTTCACGTCGTAGGAAAGATTGAGAGAGGTGCGCAGCGCATCGACGCCGCGCGAGGCCGACCAGAGCGCCAGGAGAAGGCCCAGCGTGAGCAGGTTCGGCCGCTGCTCGGTGGCGATGGCGGTGAGCTGATCGCGGATGATCTCCATTGCCTGGTCGGGCAGGATCGGGTCGAGGCGTGCCATCAGGTCGGCGATCTTGCCCTGCACCGGCAGATACGCCGCGAGCGTGACCAGGAAGAAGAGGAAGGGGAACATCGCGAAGAGGAAGTAATAGGAGAGCTGCGCGGCCCGATCGGTGGCGGCGTTGTCCGAGACGCGCCGGTAGAGGAGCTTGAGGAAGCGGAGGGCGCCGATCTGCGGCAGGCTGCTCACGGCAGAAAGCTAGTTCCGGGGCGGCGGCGGTGCGGCTGACGGGCGCACGCTCGCTCAACGGAAATGGTAGAGGCCGCCGACCGTCGCTCCGAAGATGACGTGCGCGACAATGACGGCGAGCGGCGTGCTGAAGCCGTAATAGAGAGCGAACGGCCCGGGCGGCTCCAGCTGCCGCACCGCGGTCGGGCCCTGGTGGAGGCTGGCCATGCGCGGGTGGAGGGTGGGGAGGAGCGGCAACGCCACCAGGAGCACGACGGCGGCATGGGCCAGGCCGATGACAGCTCCGAGCCAGGCGCCCGCCTCTCCGAGCGCGTCGAAGATGACCACGTAGAGGAGCGCGAAGAGCTGGCCGTTCACCAGGTGGACGAGGAAGCCGAGAATCTTCGCGCGGTCGCGGCTGGGGGTCATCATGGTGCCGAGCAGATAGGGGATGCTCATGCGCGTCAGGTGGAGCTGCTGGGCTCCGGCCTCGAGCGTGGTGAGGACGAGCGTTCCGACGAAGCCGGCGAGGAGCGAGCTGGGCCAGTTCATCATGGCCGGGCCTCCGGGATCGGTTGGGGCCGCTGCGCGGACTGGAAGAGCTTGCTTCGCTCCTCGATGGTGAGCGCGGCGTTGATCAACCCCACGTGCGTGTATGCCTGCGGGAAGTTGCCGAGCGCCGCGCCGGTCTCGGGATCGATCTCCTCGGCGTAAAGGCCGATGTCGTTGGCGTAGCCGAGCAGCTGTTCGAACATCGCTTGCGCTTCGCGAAGCGTGCCGCCGCCGGCAGCGAGGAATTCGACCGCCCAGAAGCTGCAGATGCCGAAAGCCCCCTCGCCGCGGGTGAGCTTGCCGAAGTAGCGGCGGAAGAGGCCCCTGCCGAGAGCGAGCTTCTGCTGGATGCGCCGCCAGGTGGCCAGCATGCGCGGGTTGCCGGCGTCGCAGTAGCCGTACCAAGGCAAGAGCAGAAGGCTCGCGTCGACGTCCCCTCCGCCCAGCGTGCGGGTGTACGACTGGAGCTGCTCGCTCCAGCCCAGGGTCTCCACCTCCTCGCGGATGCGATCGCGCGCGCGGGCGAATTCCTCGATCGGCGCCTTGGGCAAGTGGCCCTTCTCGCGCAATTCGATGAGGCGCTGCAGGGCCGCCCAGCAGAGTGCCCGGGAATGGACGAGGTCGCGGCCGGGGCCGCGCTCCTCCCAGATGCCCTCGTCGGGATCGTCCCAGTCTCGCGCCACCTCGCGGCCGAAGCCGATGAGCATTGCCGCGGTGGCGCGATCGATCTCGCCGCCGTTGCGCACGAAGTACGTCGCCGCCTCGATCACCTCGCCGTAGGTGTCGAGCTGCACCTGCGCCTTGGCGGCGTTGCCGACGCGCACGGGGCGGGCGCCGCGATAGCCGCGCAGATGGGGCAGCTCGACCTCGGGACCGGGCTGGCGGCCGAACAGATCGTAGAGGACATGGAGCTTGGGCAAGGTGAGGCTGGTGGCGGTGAGCAGCCAGCTGATGAAGTTCTCCGCCTCGTCGCGGTGGCCGAGCTCGAAGAGAGCGCGCGAGCTGAGCGCGGCGTCGCGCAACCAGCAGAAGCGATAGTCCCAGTTGAGATCGCCGCCCGGCCGCTCGGGCAAGGAAGTCGTTGGAGCCGCAACGATGGCCCCCGAAGGAACGTACTGCATCAGCTTGAGCAAGAGCGCGCTGCGCACGACCGCCTCGCGGTACGGTCCGTCGTAGCGGGTGCGCCCGGCCCAGGAGCGCCAGAGCGCGACAGTGCGCTCGAGCATCTCGAAAGAGCGGACGCCGGGGGGCGGCAGGACGGCCACGTCATGGCTGGTGAAGCCGAGCGAGAAGCAGAGCCGCTCGCCGGCGCGCAAACGGACGCGCGCCTGTCCCTCGGGCCCGAGCGGCGCGTCGGTGACCAGCGTGAGGACGCCGCCGCGGGGCACGCGGACGCAGAGCCCGAGCTTTCCGAGCGAGACGATGGGCGGCCGTTCGCGCGCGTAATCCGGCCGCGGATCGAAGACGATCTCGACCTCGGTCTCGCCCCGATCGCAGGAGACGATGCGCAAGAGCTCGTGCTCGGGCTGGAGGAAGCGGCGCTGGTCCTCGGGCGAGAGCACGGGCATCAAGTCGGTCAGCGTCAGCTCGGCGGCCTCGCCGAGGAAGCGGGTGACGAGGACGTTGGTGTCGCCGAGATAGCTGCGCTGCGAGCGGAAGGCGCCGACCGGCGCGATGGAGAAACGGCCGCCGCGCTCGTCGTCGAGCAGCGCGGCGAAGAGGGAAGGGCTGTCGAAGCGCGGCCAGCAGAGCCAGTCGCAGGACCCGCCGCGGGAGATGAGCGCCGCCGAACGGCAGTCTCCGACGAGGGCGTAATCCTCGATCGGAGGCTGCGTCATCCGGTGGCCCGCTGCTGCTGTTGCGCGGCGAGCCGGGTGAGGAGCGTCGCCTCGTCGAACCAGAGCGCGCGGCCGAGCTGCGCGAGGGTCTCCGCCTCGAGCGGCAGCGCGCCCGAGCGCACCGCTCCCCAGAGCTGGTTCTGCAGCGCCCAGAGATCGAGATGCACGCCCAGCCGGCGCAAAAGCTCGGCCAGCTGGAGAAGCCTCTGCGCCGACTCGCGGTCGCCGTGCAGAGCCGCATCGAAGAAGTCGCGCATGTGCTGGTGGAGCGGCGGCCGGACCGCCTCCGCATCGATGCGCGCCCCGAGCCGCTTCGCCAGTTGCGAGAGCGAGATCAACTCCTCTCCGCTCGCCGCGGGATCGGCCGCGTAGTCGCGCGCGATCCGCTGCGCCTCATGAGTGACCGCGACGTCCGCCGAGACCTGAAGGGGCCGCGGCACCGGCGAGTCGATCTCGTGGAGGAACTCGATCAGTCGCCGGTTCGCTTCGTAGATCTGCAGATAGTCGTTCACGTAGCGCGCCATCGTCTCGCGCAGCAGCCGGCCGGCTACCTCGCGGCGCTCGTCGAGGAAGAGATCGCGCAGCGAGTAGTCGCGGCCGGGGAATTCGCGGTCGATCTCGCGCACCACCTGGGCGAGCGAGAGGCGGGAGAAGCTGTCGAAGAGATGCGCCGCGGTGCGGCGGAAGCGCTCGGGCTCGTACGGGCGGATGCCACAGCGGAAGTCGGCGCCGGAGAAATGGAGCACGCAGCTGGCGAGGTCGAGCTTCTCCTGGGTGATCAGGCTGTACACCTCGACGCGCGCCATCGCCAGGGTGGCCGTGCCGGCGTCCTCGCGCCGGCGGAAGGAGGTCTGCACCTCGTGGCAGAAGATGCGATCACGGCGCGGGTAGCCCTCGACGAGCCCGGCGATGGCGGCGTGCGCGGCCACGGTCTCGAGCGAAGCGATCGAGGGCTGCACGCAGAGCTCGTAGACGCGCCGCGCATTGCCGTATTCGCGCAGGTTCGAGGGAGCGGTTTCCAGCGACTGCTTGAATTCCTCCTCCAGCTCCGTGCCGGCGGCCTCGCGCGCCAGCTGCAGCGCGCGCGCTGCGTACTTGAGGATCTGCACCGTCTCGAGGCCCGAGACTTCGGAGAAGAACCAGCCGCAGCTGGTGTACATGAGCATCGCCTGGCGCTGCATCTCGAGCAGCCGCAGCGCCCGCACCAGGGAAGGCGCATCGAGATCGCGCTGCGCATGGCGGGCGACGAACGCGGCCGACTTGCGCCGCTCCGGATCGAGGACCACTTCGACGAACTCCTCGCGCGCCCCCCAGGGATCGCGCAGGAGCGACGAGGCTTCTTTCTCGAAGAGCTCCGCGAGACGATCGCGCAGCCTGTCGAGCGCGGCGCGCAGCGGAGCGCGCCAGTGCTGCCGCCAGCCCGGCATGCTCCCGGCGGTGCACCCGCAGTCGCTCCGCCAGCGCTCGATGCCGTGGGCGCAGCTCCAGGAGGCGCCTGGATGGATCTCCGCTTCGCAAGTTGGCGGGAACATCTCCAGCGCCTGGGCGAGATTGACGAGTTGCACGTCCTTGCGCTGGGAGAGCTTGCGGATGGCCGCGGCGAGCACTTCGTCGCCGCCCTTCTTGTGGTGGCCGAAGGTCTCGCCGTCGACGGCCACGGTGAGCGCCTCGTCGTGGCCGCGCCCTTCAAAGAAGCCGCCCTCGAGGCGGCGCACCAGGTCGTCGCCGTTCTGCAGCGCTTCGCCGAACGCAACCGCTCGCGCGATGGGACCGTCGTAGAAGAAGACGCTGAACCAGCCGCCGCTGGGCAGCCTCACTTTGTAGGGCCGCGTCGGATCGAACTGCGCGCCCCGGGCGTCGGTCCATTCGCCGCCGGGTGCGCGCACGCGAGTGCATTGATCGGGCGAGAGCACCGTGAAGCGCAGGCCGTGATCGGCGAGCGCCTGCAGCGTGCGCAGGTCCGCCGCCGTCTCGGGCAGCCAGATCCCCTCCGGTTCGCGGCGGAAGCGATGGCGGAAATCGGCGATGCCCCAGCCGATCTGCGTGTGCAGATCGCGGTCGTTGCAGAGCGGCAGGATGGCGTGGTTGTACGCCTGCGCCAGCGCGTTGCCGTGACCGCGCAGGACGACGCTGCGCGCGTCGGCATCGAGGATCTGCCGGTACACCTCGGGCGCATGCCGCTCCAGCCAGGCGAGCAACGTGGGGCCGAAGTTGAAGGAGAGATGGACGTAGTTGTTGACGATGTCGACGATGCGCCCCTGGGCGTTCTTCAGCCGCGCGGCGCCGTTGGGGCCGTAGCACTCGGCGGCGACGCGCTCGTTCCAGTCGTGGAACGGCGCCGCGGAGTCCTGCACCTCGACCTCCTCGATCCAGGGATTCTCGCGCGGCGGCTGGTAGAAGTGTCCGTGCAGGCACACGGTGCGCTTCGTCATCGTCCGAACGTAGGCACTCTTACGCTCTGGGTGGAGCGGCCTGGCGACCGAGCGTCCACTTCTTGCCGCTGGAGTAGCATGGCCGGGTGATCGCCGATTCGGCGCAGGGGCTTCATTGCGCGGCGGGCGGGTTTCACCTCGACCCCCGCGAGCCCGTCGAGCGCGCCGTCATCACCCATGCGCACGGCGATCACGCGCGCGCCGGGAGTGCGGCCTACCTCTGCGTCAGCGAATGCGCGCCTCTCTTGCGCCGAAGGCTGGGCCCCGAGGCGCGGGTCGAGACGCTCGCGTACGGCGAGCGACGCCGCATCGGCGATGTCGAAGTCTCGTTC
Organism: Deltaproteobacteria bacterium; assembly: GCA_005879315.1. Classification (GTDB taxonomy): domain Bacteria; phylum Myxococcota; class Myxococcia; order Myxococcales; family 40CM-4-68-19; genus 40CM-4-68-19. Next base: position 25,560 of record VBLC01000070.1, read on the forward strand.
CACCCTGCGGGGCACATGCTCGGCTCCGCGCAGGTGCGCATCGAGGGTGCCGGAGGCGTGTGGGTCGTCTCGGGCGATTACAAGCGCGAGCGCGATCCGACTTGCCCCGCCTTCGAGCCCCAGCGCTGCAGGACTCTCATCACGGAAGCTACCTATGCGTTGCCTCTCTTTCGCTGGGAGGAGCCGGCATCGGTGGCGCGCCAGATTCTCTCCTGGTGGCAAAGCAACGCGGAGAAGGCCTCGCTGCTCTTCTGCTATGCGCTGGGGAAGGCGCAGCGCATTCTCGCCGAGCTGGCGCTGCTCACCGACCGCCCCGCCTACGTCCACGGCGCGGTCGAGCCCTACGCGCAGGCCTATCGCGACGCCGGCGTGCGCCTGTTGCCGACCAAGCTGGTGGGAGATTCGCGCGGGCTCACCGGCGAGCTGATCCTCGCCCCCATCACTGCGCGCGGCACTCCGTGGATGAAGCGCTTCAGCCGCTTCGAGTCGGCCTTCGCCTCGGGACTCCTGCGCATTCGCGGCACCCGGCGGCGGCGCGGATTCGATCGCGGCTTCGTCCTTTCCGATCACGCCGACTGGCCGGGGCTCCTGCGCACCATCCGCGAGACGGGCGCAGAGCAGGTCCTCGCGACGCATGGCTACCACGAGTCGCTGGTGCGCTGGCTGCGCGAGTCGGGCCTCGAGGCCGCTCCCATCGGGACGGCGCAGCCTTCACTCGATCCCGAAGGCGACTAGGCGCGGCCGCCGCAGGCGGCTGCTCCGTCGGCTACGCTTGTGGGGTTGCAGCTTGAAATCGTGCAATCTGCTGCGGACATGCGCCGCTTCGCGCAGCTCTACGAGGCGCTCGACGCCACCACTTCCACCAACGCGAAGGTCGCGGCGATGGCCGCCTATTTTGCCGAGGCGCCTCCGGCTGACGCCGCCTGGACGATGTTCTTCCTCACCGGCCAGCGGCTGAAGAGGCTGATCGCGCCGCGGCTGCTCGCCGTCTGGGCGATGGAGCGCACGCAGATGCCGGGCTGGATGTTCGAGGAATGCATCTCGCTGGCCGGCGACCTGGCCGAGACCATCGCGCTCTTGCTCGACACGACCCGCGAGGGGGCCCCGCCCGGAATCGCGCCGCCGCCGCTGTCGCAGCTGATCGAGGGGCGCCTCTTGCCGCTGCGCGACGCCGGCGAAGAAGAGAAGCGCCGCGCGGTGACCGAGCTGTGGGACCAGCTCGACCGCCGTGAGATCTTCCTCCTGGGAAAGCTGCTCACCGGCGAGCTGCGCATCGGCGTCTCGGCCACGCTCGCCATCCGCGCGCTGGCCCAGCATGCAGGCTTGCCGCCCGCCACGGTCGCGCATCGCTTGATGGGCACCTGGCAGCCCTCGGCCGAAGCCTTCGCTGCGCTCCTGCGCGCCGACGCGCATGACGCCGACGTCTCGCGCCCCTATCCGTTCTTCCTCGCCTCTCCTCTGGAGGGCGAGCCCGACTCGCTCGGCAGCCGCGATGAATGGCTCGCCGAATGGAAGTGGGACGGTATCCGCGCCCAGATCGTGCGGCGCGCGGGAGGGGCCTATCTCTGGTCGCGCGGCGAGGAGCTGATCACCGATCGCTTTCCCGACCTCTCCGGCGCCTGGGCGTCGCTGCCCGAGGGCACGGTGCTCGACGGCGAGGTCCTCGCCTTTGCGCAGGGCGCGCCCTTGCCGTTTTCCCTCCTGCAGCGGCGCATCGGCCGGAAGGTGTTGACGGCGAGAGTGCTCACCGAGGCGCCGGCTGCCTTCATGGCCTATGATCTGCTCGAGCAGCGCGGCGAAGACGTGCGGGCGCTCCCCCTGCGCGAGCGGCGCCCGCGACTTCTCGAGCTGGTTTCCGGCCGCAGCGAGCGGCTCTCGCTCTCGCCCGAAGTGCAGGCCGCGGACTGGCCCGAGCTGCGCTCCTTGCGCAGGGAGGCGCGGCAGCGCGGAGTGGAAGGGCTGATGCTCAAGCGCTGGAGCTCGCCCTATCGAGTGGGTCGGCCGCGCGGGGACTGGTGGAAATGGAAGATCGACCCTTATTCGATCGACGCGGTGCTCGTCTATGCGCAGCCTGGCCACGGCCGGCGCGCGACGCTCTTGACCGACCTCACCTTCGCTCTCTGGGATGGCGGCGAGCTCGTTCCGGTGGCGAAGGCGTATTCGGGGCTCACCGACGAGGAGATCGATCAGCTCGATCGCTGGATCCGGCAGAACACTCTCGAGCGCTTCGGGCCAGTGCGGGCGGTCAAGCCGGCGCACGTCTTCGAGCTGCATTTCGAGGGCATCGGCGAGAGCACCCGCCATCGCAGCGGCGTCGCGGTGCGGTTTCCGCGGATCGCGCGCTGGCGGACGGACAAGAAGCCCGAGGACGCCGACACGCTCGAGGGGCTGCGTGCTCTCCTCAAATCAGCCGGCCGAGAGGACCCAGATCGAGGTTGAGATCTTCCGGCTTGAGACCGAAGCGGAGCGCGAGATCGTGCACCGTTTCCTCCAGCCGCATGAGCGCGAGCCCGATCGCCTCCGTCTCCTCGGCGGTGAGCGTGCCGCCCTCCATCCGGCGGATGGCCTGCTTCTCCAGCAGCTTGCGCAAGAATTCGATCAGCGCCAGCACCAGCCGCGCCACCGACTTCTGCACGTCCTTGGGGTCGGCGTTCCAGCGCGGGGCGCTCGCGGCGCGGCGCTCGATCTCCTTGCGCAGCCGCTCCAGATCGCGCACCTGCAGGGCGACGACGTCGTCCTTCTTCACGGGAGCGCCACCTCCGGCGCGAACGACCAGGCCGGCCACGGCCCGCTCACCGCCACGCGCAATTCCTCGAGGGGAATCTCCCCGATCGCGCGCGCGTAGGCGGGCGCCGCGCCGCGATCGATCAGATGATAGACGCTGGCGAGCAACCCCGGCTCGCTGTGGCGCTCGATCCTCTCGGCGCGCACCAGGCCCGCGAGCGCGCGGCGCAGAGGATCGATCTCGGGCAGCTGCCGGGCCCGCCGCCGCTCTTCGAGATACCGGGTGCCGGCGCCTCCTTCTTTTGCGCTCAACGCAGCGGTGGCCGCCCCCGGGCCGTGGATGCGCAGAGTCATCTGCTCCCTGCCGCGCACCAGCGCGAGCGCCTGGCGCAGCTCCTCGGCGCGGTCGGCGAGCGCGCGCCGAAGGGTGTCTGTGTCGGAGGCGGCGGCGCCGAAGCGCGCCGGCAGACAAGCCTCCACCGCCTCGGCGATGCGCCGCACCGCGGCCTCGTGAGCACGCAGCGACTCGACCGAGAGCGGTGGAGGCGCCTCGCCGGCCAGCGCCGAGAATCCCTCGAGCTGGATGGTCTGCAGCGGCTCGCCGCGCGACCCCGCCGCCTGCCTCGGGGCGTCGGCGACGATGGCGTAGAGGCCGATCATTTGCGTTTCCGTGGCAGCACGCGGTCCGCAGCGCAGAGCATGGCGGAGAGGCGCAGGTAGACGAGGTCCACGCCAGCCACGCCGAGGAAGACTTCGCCGTGGACCATCACGCCTTTGTTGAGGACGTGGTCGATGATCTCCAGCAGGGAAGAGTCGGCGCTCTCGATGATCCCGGCCGCCTCGGCGCGCTCGCGGGTCACGGCTTCTCCACGACGAAGTTGTAGGGCGGCCAGGGACCGGTCAGCGTCAACTGGTAGCCGAGCGGGGCGAGCTTCTTCGCCTGTCCGCGCACGGCGCTCTGGAACGGCTTCACTTTGGTCCGCCGCAGGAGAAAAGCGGCGTCGAGCAGCACGCGCTGTCCGATCTCGCCCGCCGGAGGCGGCCGTTGGCGCGCCTCGTCGGCCTTGGCCGAGAGCTCTTGGAAAAGTCTCGCTGCCCGCTCGCGCGCATTGTGCAAGAGCTCGCGCGTCGCGTCCTGCTCCTTCTTCTTGCGCAAGAGGAAGGCGGCGCCCGTCGAGCCCGGCGCTGCGCCCTGCGCTTCCTCGCGGGTGCGGCGCAGCGCCGCCGCTTCATCGACGATGACCCGCAGTCCCCACTCCTCGCGGCCCTCGATGCGCTCCACCAGCCGATCGATGCGGCGCCGCTGCAGCTGCACGTGCTCGAGGGCGCGCTCGTCGGAGCGGAAGAGCGTGAAGAGCTTCATCGGCACGACCGTGCCGCTGCGGGAGAGATGTTCCACGACCGCCTCGTGCGGCACCGCGCAAGCGCTCACCCAGGAGAGATCCTGCAGCCCCTTCTCGATGGGCTTCTCGCCGTAGCGGTCGAGCGGCGCATCGGCGGCCACCAGCCAGAGGCCGCCGCCCGCGTCGAGAGCGCGCGGCTTGCCGGTGCCGGGCAGGCCGGCCGGCGCTTTGCGCAGGGAGGGCTCCTTGGGAGCGCGGACGAGGCAGTAGAGATAGGTCGCGGAGCTCATTCGATCCTCGTCCAGGTGCGGCCGAAGCGCAGCAGCGCCTCGGCGCCGCGCGGCGGAGGAGCGACCGCGGGCGCTCCCAGCATAGCCCAGCCGCGGCGGCGCCGACGCAAGCGCTCGATCTGCCGCCCCTCCTCGGCGGCGATGCGGCGGCATCTGGAGCATCCGGGCGGCGTCAGGGCATTGACCAGCACCACCGGGGCGGGAATGCGCAGCCTGCGCAGCGCAGCGAGCAGGCGCTCGGTCTCCCGCCGTGGCAGCTCCGCGGCGCGCGCGACCGCGACAAACCGCGCGCGGGCGGGATCGTGCAGCAGCTCTTCGAAGACGCGCAGCTCACGGGCGGTCTCGGTCACGTCCTTCGCCAGCTGGCCGAGGCCGACCACGCGCCGGTACTTGAGGAGGATCTCGAGCATCACCTGCGCCCACTCGCGCGCCTTGGGCACGAGCTCGAGCAAGCGCAGCGCATGTCCGGTGGGCGCGGTATCGACCACGACGACGCGGTCGCGCCGCAACGCCTCGCCGATGGCCAACAGACCAAAGACCTCGTCGAGGCCCGGCGGGGCGAGATCGATCAGGTTCTCCATCACCGCGCGGTCGTAGGGCACGTCGAGCTGCGAGCCGCCGCGGAGCGTCTCGAACAGCTCCTGCACGTTGCGGCGATATCGCTCGCGGCGCGCGGCGAAGGCGCGCGTCGCGTCCACCTCGCGAGCCCACAGGCGCGGCGCGACCTGCCGCTCGTCATCGCCCAAGGGAAGACCGAGCACATCGCCCAGCGAATGCGCCGGGTCGGTGGAGAGCAGCAGCACCTGCGCGCCGCTTCCGGCCAGATGGAGCGCGGTCACCGCTGCGGCGGTGGTCTTGCCCACGCCGCCCTTGCCGCCGAAGAAGAGCAGCCGCGTCTCTTTGGGGGTGAGCAGCTCGAGCGGCATCTCGCTCTCGACGGCGGCAGGCGCCTGGGCCGCGCCCGCGGATCTGCTCAAACGAAATGGGGCTTGCAGCTGCGCGCTGACCCTGGCGAGAGCGCGAAGTCCGCGCGGCTCGCTGGATTGGTCCTCGACCCCGTCGAGCGGAAGGCCCAGCGACCGCGCCTCCCGCAGCACGGTGCTCTCGATGGCGCGGCGGCTGGAGCAGAGCGCGCAGCGGCCGACAGGAGCGGGCGTGATCCGGTTGGCGATGGCGCGCTCGACCGGCATTCCCTCCTCTCGCAAAGCGGCGATGCCGTCGCGGGTCTCGGCCAACGAAAGCTCCTCCGCCAGCATCACCCAGTGGAACTCCGCCCGGGCGCCGTCGCGCAACAGCTCGCGCAGCGATTCCGCCCGCTGCCGCAGCTCCTCGATGACGTCGTCCTCCGCATCGCGCCGGTACGATCCGCGCAGGCTCTGCAAGAGCGCCCGATGCTTGGCCTGCAGGTCGTCGAGCACGCGCGCCAGGTCGGCCAGCGTGCGCGGCATGCCGAGGAGCCGCAGGGTGTGCCCGGTCGGCGCGGTGTCGACGACCACTTCCTCGAAGCCCGCGCCGAGCCGCTCCAGCTCGATGAGCCCGACCAGCTCGTCGACGCCGGGCAGCGAGAGGCGGAAGAGCGCGTCGATGTCCTCGTCGTCGAGATACGTCCCGCGCGCCGCGATCGATCGAAAGCTCCGCTCCCGCGCGCCCAGCCAGCGCGAAAGCGCGCGGTCGGCATTCATCTCCGCGGCGTAGAGCGAGCCGCGCACGCGCCGCGGCGTCGCCGCGAGCCTCATCTCCAGCGCATCTCCCAGCGAATGAGCGGGATCGGTCGAGACCACCAGCGTGCGGGCGCGCCGCGAGAGCGAGAGCGCAAAGGCCGCCGCGCAGGTCGTCTTCCCCACGCCCCCTTTGCCGGCGAAAAATCGATAGCGCGGGCTCACTCCTCGTCAGAGTACGCCGTCGCCTCGATTCCGGTGACTTTCATCTCTCCCGCGTCGGGCTCCTTGCCCTTCTGCCGCTCGCGGATCTCGCGCAGCCGCCCGAGGACGTCGCGCTCCAGCGCGGTGAACTCTTCGGCGCTCAACTCGCCCAGCTCCAGCCGCATCTGCGCCGCGAGGAGCTCCTCCCGCAGCTTGGAGTCGTCGTTGAGCTCGGAATCGACCGCCGCGGCGATCTTGCCGAGGACGAACTTGATGCCCCCCACCAGCATGCGGTCGATGATGAGCACTACTTCTCCTTGGCGCGCTCCAGCTTGAGGCGGATGTTGACGAAGTTGTACGGCGGCCAGGGCCCCGTGTACTTGAAGGTCAGCTTGTCGAACCGCGCGCCGATCTCCTTGACGCGCTGATCGAAGGCCGTCTCCTTGTCGCGCGCCACGAGGAAGGCGGCGTTCATGATCATCTTGTCGCCGATGGGCTTGTTGGCGCGCGAGGCCACCGCCACGTCGCGCAGCGCCTCGAAGATCTCCGCCACGTACTTTTCGCTGTGCGCCTGCAGGGCCGCGTCGACCAGCCGGCCGTACTGCATGCGGGCGAAGTAGGTGGACCCCTTCTGCACCGAGATCTCCTGCTTGAGCTTGCTGACGTCCTCGTCCTGCCGCTCGATCTCGCGCACCATCACGTCGCGATCCCAGAGGACCTTGAGGCCGAACTCGAGCTTGTCCTCCATCTTCACCAGGACGTCGTGGAAGGCGTCGTAGGCCGAGCGAAGCAATTCGACGATGTCCTCGCGGGTCTTGAACACCGTGCCGAAGCTCATGGGGATGACGGTGTGCTTGCGCATCACCGTCTCGTTGACCCGCTCGTGAGCGAGAACGTTCTCGCGGGTCGGGTCGTGCACCTCGATGGGCGTGTCGGACACCACCGCGGCGATGTCGCGGTAATTGATGGTGTGCACGTCGGCCGGCTCGCTGCCGATGCCGAGCGGTCCGAAGCGGAGTTGCTCGCTCGAGCCGATGATGCAGTAGACGTATTTGCCGCGGGCCTCGGCCGCGCGCGCCTTCGCTCCGTTGCCGTTCTGCGGCGAGCGAGGAGGCTTCGAGACCGGCTTCGCAGCGCTGCGGGCGGACTTGGTCTTGCGCGCCACGGTGGGCCTCTTCGTTTCCGGCATCCCTACCTCTTCGCCTCGATGCTCGCCTTGCCGCTCTCCAGCATCCGCTTGATCTCCGCCACCAGCTGGTCGGGCAAGCAGGGCTTTGCGAGGAAGGAGTCGCAACCTGCATCGCGGGCGACCTGGGAATGTCCCGCGAGAGCATGTCCGGTGAGCGCGACCACCGGAATCATGCGCGTCCGGTCGTCGTCCTTGAGACGCCGGGTGGCTTCCCAGCCATCCATCACCGGCAGCGAGAGGTCCATGATGATGATGTCGGGCATGCGCGACCGCGCTTCCTCCAGCGCCTCGGCGCCGTTCCTGGCTTCGATCACGTCGTAGCCGCAGAAGCTCAAGTACTCGCAGTACATCTCGCGGTTGTCGGCGAAGTCGTCGACCACGAGAACCAGCGGCCTGCGGGGCGTCTCTGCTACCGCGCTCATCTTCGCTTCCCCCTCCGAGGGATCACGAGCGTGAACGTCGAACCCTGCCCGAGCTTCGACTGCAACTCGATCCGGCCCCCGAGCATCGTGGCCAGGCGGCGGCAGATGGAGAGCCCCAGGCCAGCGCCGCCGTACTCGCGCGTCACCGAGTTGTCCGCCTGGCGGAAGTCCTCGAACACTTCTTCGTGGTCCTGTTCGGCGATGCCGATGCCCGTGTCCTGGACGGAGATGAGCGCGTTGCATTCGTCGGCATCGGTGGTGGCGCGAACGCGGACCAGGCCCTGCGGCGTGAACTTGATGGCGTTGGTCAGGAGGTTGAGGACGATCTGCTTCACCTTCTGCCGGTCGCTGAGCAAGGGCGGCAGCTCGTCGATCTCGGTGACCGTCCGCAGCTTCGCCTTCTGCAGGAGCGGCTCGACCTCGGCGAGCAGCTCGCCGATCAAGGTGGGCAGCTCGAACTCCTCGAGGTGCAGCGGCATCTTGCCCGCCTCGATGCGGCTGATGTCGAGGATGTCGTTGATGATGGAGAGGAGGTGCTTGCCGTTGGAGTCGATCCGCTCCAGCTTCACTTTCTGCGGCGGAGTCACCGCGCCGGAGACGCCGCCGAGGAGCATGCTGGTGTAGCCGAGGATGGCGTTGAGCGGCGTGCGGAACTCGTGCGACATGTTGGCGAGGAACTGGCTCTTGAGCTGTGAGCCCTGCTCCAGCGCGAGGTGCTGCCGCTGCAAGAGCTCGTTGCGTCGCACCAGCTCGGCGGTCGCCTCGCGGACGCGCTCCTCCAGCTGCGCGCTGGCGGCCTTGAGCTGCTCGTAGAGGCGCGCCTTCTCCAGCGCCTCGGTGCGGTCGTGGAGGATGGTCACGACCGCCGTGACCTCACCGTGCTCGGAGAGGACCTTGCCGGCGATGGCCTCGACGGGCAGCGGCTGCAGCTCCGCGGGATCGGTGAGGAGGATCTCCGCCCGCCAGCGCATTCCCGCGCCGGGGGTGAGGAAGAGGTTGGTGACGAAGCTGGAGAAATGCGCGTCGTTGCTGCGCACCACCCGCTGCGCGTCGTCGTTGCCGGCCGGATCGTCGGGCGCGGTGAAGAGCCGCTCGGCGGGCGAATTCATCAGGAGGATCTTGCCGGAGGGATCGGTGACGAGGATCGGATCGGCGACGGAGTCGATGATCAGGTCGAGCCGGTCCCGCTCGGCGCGCACATCGGCCTCGGCCAGCTTCAGCTTGCGGTAGTTCTCCTCGATCTGCTCGGTTGCCGCGCGCAGGTCGGTGACGTTGCGCAGGATGGAGACGACGCAGGTCCCTTCCCGCGGGTGCTGCACGACCGAAGACAAGAGCTCGAAGAGCAGGTCGCTGCCCTCGCTGGGCGAGACGAGCAACAGCTCGCGCCGGGCGGCGCCGCTTTCGTCGATGGCCTGCTGCGAGAGCGTGGCGGAGAAGAGCATGTTGTTCAGCGCCACGGCGCGGTGGCGGCCCTCGCTTTCGCCATCCTTGGCGCTGAAGAGCGCGTCGGCGCGCGCGTTCGAGATGATCATCCTCCCTTCGGTGTCGGTGAGCAGGATGGGGTCGGGCGAGGCGTTGATGATGCTGAGGAGCAGCTCGCGTTCTCGCGCCAGCCTGTGCTCGCCTTCGAGAAGCGCGGTCTGGCTGCGCAGCCGCGAGAGCTTCTGTCCGAGCAGCTCCGCCGCCCAGCGCGCCTGCGCCTCGAGCTCGCCGCCGGCCAGGCTGACGAGGAGCAGCCCGAGCCGAGCCTCGCGCTTCTCCGAAACCGGCAGCGGCAGCGCGAGCAGATCGTCGCGGCCGAAGATGGCCGGCCGCCGCCGCTTGGCGCTGAGCGGCACCGGCTCCGGGCCCGCCAGCGCGAAGACGAGCGGGTCCTGCGGGTCCTCGAGCGCGATGGTGAGTCCGCGCAGCTGCGAGTCGGGCACGCCGCGCGCGAGGACATCCTTCACCTTGCCGGTCTCGCCGTCGATGAGCGCGCAGATGGCGCGGCGGGCCCCGGCCTGGGCCAGCCAGTCGACGGTGCCCTGGGCGCACTCGCGCGCCTCGTCGGTACCGAGGAGAAACTCGGCGAGCGACAGCCGCGCCCTGGCGCCAGCCTCGCCCTCGATGGGCGGGGCCGGTTTGCGCGCCTGCGCCGGCGAGACCGCCCGCATCCCTACTCCGCACGACGCCGCTTGGCCACGGCCCCGGCTGTCGCCTTGGCAACGCCCGACTTGGCGGCGAGCTGCGCCTTGAGCGAGGCGTTCTCGGCCAGGACGGCCTCGTGCGTCTTGTTGTCGATCAGCTTGGGGCCCGCGATGCCGCCTACCTGGCCCACCGCCTCCGAGTACTTGAGGTAAGTGTCGATGGAGGCCACCACCACGCGCGCCTCGACGGTGATGAGGTCGATGCCGACCAGCGAGACGCGGACCCAGGCGTCGATGACGATGCCTTTGTCGAGCACCCGGTCGAGCACGTCGATGAGGCTGGAACCACCTGATGCTCGTTCAACCGGCATGTCGCTGCTCCTCTGCTAGGTGTTCCGCCGCGGAATCGCGCGCCGCCGGGCCGAGGGAGTCCGGCGCGTGAGTGACTCCACCTTGCGCTCCAACAATCGGATCTGCTGGCGGAGCTGTTCGTTCTCGAGCTCGTGCCGCCTGCTGCCCGGGGCGAGATGGCTGTCGTAGCGCCACCAGTCGAGTCCGATCTGCTGCGCCTTGTCGATGGAGCAGACGATCAGGCGGATGCGGATGGTGAGCAGCTCGACTTCGGCGAGCGAGACTTTGATGTCGCCGGCGACGACCAGGCCCTTGTCCAGGACCCGGTCGAGGACGTCGACCAGTCCGCTCGCCTGTTGTCGCCCTGGCTGTAGCTCGGTTCCCATGGGCTCAATGGTTGTAGCTCGACGCGGGGGAGCAGAGGCAAGCGCCATGTACAAAATGCACTACCTGGAGTGTCTTGTACCGGACGGACTACCCTACGGCGCCTCGGATATTACGCAGTTTTCTGTAGGTAGAAGCGCGTAACAGGGTGCGACATGGACTATAGTCCCGATTCGATGCCGGTCGAAAAATTGCGGCTCGTGCTCGTCGACGACGACGTCGATCTCGCGATGGTGACACAGGCCGCGCTGGAGATGGAAGGCATCGACGTCGACGTTGCCCACGACGGGCGCGCCGGACTGACGCTGATCGATCGCGTCCATCCTGACGTGGTGGTCACCGACCTGATCATGCCCATCGCCGACGGTCTACAGCTCATCCAATGGCTGATGGCGCGGCAGGGACCGCCGGTGATCGCCATCTCCGCCGTCGGGAGCCGGCTGCACGCGGCGCGGGAGCTGGGCGCGGTCGAGGCGCTGGTCAAGCCGGTGCATCCCGGCGAGCTGGCCGCTTGCGCGCGCAAGGTGGTCCGCAACGCGGCCACGGCGCATTGATCATCGGCTCGCAGGAGTGGAGCGACCTGCTGTTCATCCACTGGCGCGTCGCCGCCTCCGACCTGCGCCGGCACGTGCACGACCGCCTCTCCATCGACGAGCGCGACGGCAGCGCCTGGATCTCGATGACGCCCTTCACGCTGAGGCGCGGCCGGCTGCGCGGCCTGCCGGCGTTGCCCGATTTCCACGAGCTCAATTTCCGCACGTACGTGACCCTCTCCGGCCAGCCCGGCATCTGGTTCTTCAGCCTCGACGCGGCGAACCTTCTCGCGGTGGCCGCGGCGCGACTCACCGTGCGGCTGCCTTATTTTCCGGCGCGGATGGATCGCGGCCCCGGTTGGTATCGCAGCGAGCGGCGGACGGGTCAGGGCAGTTTCCAGGCGCGTTGGAGCGAGGGGGCCGAGCTCGGCAGCGCCGTTGAAGGATCGCTCGAGCAGTTTCTCGTCGAGCGCTATGTCTTGTACTCGCGCGCGGCCGGACCGTTGCTCTTTCGCCAGCGCGTGCATCATGCGCCCTGGCCTTTGCGCGCGGCGCGGTTGGAATCCGTACACGAGGATCTCTCGACCGCGGCCGGCCTGTCGCCGCCCGGGCCGCCGGCGCTCTGCCACTTCAGCCCCGGCGTGTCAGTGGAGTTCGAGCCCTTCTTCCCGCTCTGAGCCCCGAACCAGCGGCGCGATGTTCGTCAGGTCGCGCACGAACATCTCCATCTCGCGATGGCGGCTCTCGTCGTCGGGCGCGCGGAGGATCGAAGAGGGATGGACGGTGGCCATGATCGCCTCCGCCAGCTCGCTCTTGAAGATCTGGCCGCGCATCTGCGTGACGCGGAAGCTCTTGCCCAGGAGCGCCTGCGCCGCGGTCGCGCCCAGGCAAACCAGCACGCGCGGCTTCACCACGGCCAGCTCTGCTTCCAGCCAGGGACGGCACGCGGCGATCTCGCGCGCGTTGGGCTTCTCGTGCAGCCGTCGTTTCCCGCGCGGCGTCCACTTGAAGTGCTTGACGACGTTGGTCACGTACACGAGCTTGCGGTCGATGCCCGCTTCCTCCAGCGCCCGGTCGAGCAGCTTTCCGGCCGGACCGACGAAGGGGCGTCCCGCCTTGTCCTCGGAATCTCCCGGCTGCTCGCCGAGAAAGATGGCCCGCGCCGTCCGCTCGCCTTCGCCGAAGACGGTCTGCGTGCCCGTTTTGTACAAATCGCAGGCAGTGCACCGGGCCGCGGCAGTGTGGAGCCGCTCGAGGGTGGGCCGCTCGGGCACCAGGGGAGCAGCGGTCGGCAGCGATCGAGTCGCCATGGAGCGACGATATGCATGCGGCCCGGCGCATGCTCAGATCAAATGGGTGATCCACCTCGGCACGAGCGGCTACGCCTACGACCACTGGAAGCACATCTTCTATCCGCGCGGCCTGCCTTCGAAGCGCTGGCTGGAGCATTACGCGCGCGCTTTCTCTACCGTCGAGCTGAACGCCACCTTCTATCGACTGCCGACACCCTCTGCCGTCGACGGTTGGCGCGAGGCAACGCCGCCCGGTTTTATCTTCGCCGCCAAAGGGAGCCGCTTCCTCACGCACATGAAGCGGCTCAAGGACGCGGGGCCGGGCATCGAGCGCTACTTCGATCTCATCCTGCGGCTGGGCAAGAAGCTCTCCGTCGTCCTCTGGCAGCTGCCACCGCAGATGAACCGCGCCGACCCCGAGCGGCTGCTGAGATTTCTCCAGAAGCTGCCGCGGAGGGGACTGCGCCACGCCGTCGAGTTCCGCAGCGACGCCTGGTACACGAAGGAAATCAGCGATCTGCTCGACGCGCAGGGCGTCGCCTTCTGCGAGCACGATCTTGTCCTGCGCGATCCGCCCCGCCACACCGGCGGCTTCCGCTATCTGCGCTTCCACGGCGCGACCGGAAAATATCGCGGGCGGTACGGCAAGCGCGGGCTGCGGTCCTACGCCCGGGATCTTCTCCAGTGGCGTGGCGACGCCTACGTCTATTTCAACAACGACATTCTCGGCCACGCTCTCCGCGACGCCCTTGACCTCGGAGAGCTGCTCGGCGAATGCATCGTCCGGCCTGCGCGGGCGGCGCATCCCTGACATACTCGGCGCATGCTGTTCGAAACCAGGGCGGGAGCGGTGCGGCTGCGCTGGAACGAACGCGGCCTTTGCGCCATCGAGATGCCGGAGATGTCGCCGCGCGCGCTGCGCGCCGAGTTGGCCAAGCAGAATGGCGAGCACCCGCGCTTCGTGCGCGAGGCCGCGCGCATGCTCAAGGCGCACCTGGCTGGCGGTCCGAAGGACCTCTCCCGGTTGCCGCTCGATCTCTCGCTCCTGGCGCCTTTCCAGCTGCAGGTCTACGAAGCAGTCCGCGCGCTTCCCCGCGGCCGCACCGCGACCTACGGCGAGATCGCCGCGCTCTTGGGCAAGCCCGGCGCCTCGCGCGCGGTGGGACAGGCGCTGGGGCGCAATCCATTCCTCATCGCCGTCCCCTGCCATCGCGTTCTGGCGGCGGGCGGCGCGCCGGGCGGCTTCTCCGCGCCGGGGGGCGTCGTCACCAAGCAGCGGCTGCTCGCGCTCGAAGGCGTGCGCATCAAGGTCGACCACGGGTTGCCCTTCGACGTCGATCTGGCGATGGAGACGCTGCGCGACGCCGACCGGCGCCTGGCCCGGCTGATGGATCGCGCCATCGCTTTCCGTATCCGGCCCGACGCGGTGCAGAGCCCTTTCGAGGCGCTGGTGGAATCGATCGTCTATCAGCAGCTCTCCGGGGCCGCGGCCGCGACCATCCTGGGGAGGATCATCGATCTCTTCAAGCCGCGTCGCTTCCCGCGGCCGGAGGATCTGATCGAGACATCCGACGAGAAGCTGCGCTCGGCCGGGCTCTCGCGCGCCAAGGCGCTGGCGCTGCGCGATCTCTCCGCGAAGGCGCTCGACGGCACCGTTCCGCCGCTGGCCGCGCTGGAGAAGCTCTCCGACGACGAGATCGTCGAGCGGCTCACGGCCGTCCGCGGCGTCGGCCGCTGGACGGTGGAGATGATGCTCATCTTCCGCATGGGCCGCCCAGACGTGCTGCCGGTGGACGACTATGGCGTGCGCAAAGGCTTCGCCATCTTCCGCCGGCTGCGCGATCTGCCCTCGCCCAAGGAGCTGGCGGCTTACGGCGAGCGCTGGCGCCCCTACCGCACCGTGGCCAGCTGGTACATGTGGCGCGCCCTGGAGCTCTAGGGGGCCGTCTTGGCGCGCGGCTGCGCGTGGGCCAGCGGTCCAGGGATCAGATCGATGCGCACCAGCGGATCCTTGGGCTCGATCATCGGGCCTTCGAAGCGCAAGAACGCCGCGGGGTCGCTCCCCACCAGCCAGATGCGGACGTCGGGCGGGTCGACGAAAAGCCGGACCAGGCCGGGGATGTCGACGTGGATGGTGTACCTGTCGCCCGGAATGGTGCGGCCCGCCATGCGCACGGGGTCGTTTCCGTCGCGCGTGACGGTCACCCGCGCGGTGCGCGGCTTCGGGGTAAAGGCGACCGCGCGCAAATCGACGTGCTCCCCAGGGGCGAGCTGCGAGCGCAGCGCCTTGACGACGGTCTCGAAACCGATGCCGCCGAAAGTCTTGCCGGGCTCGATGTCGAGATCTTCCTTCCACCGCTTGTGCTGGTCGACGCGGGTCGCCACGCCTTTTTTGGCGATGAAGTCCGCCTCGTACTGGCGTACCAGCCGCTCGCCGTCTCGCTCGGTCCAGTCCCAGCTCTCCTGCACGATCTGCGGGTGCAGGCGCAGCGCCGCCCGCTCGACGATGGTGCGCCCGCCAGGGAAGTCGAACCGCGACTCGATGTGCAGGACGTCGCCTTCGACCTTCTGGATGTAGCGGCCCTCGGCGATGGGGTCGCCGTGGACGTCGGTCAGGGCAGGAAACGCCTGCACGTCACCTTCGGCATTGCTCGGCGCGATGGCGAGCACCAGCGAGAGAAGGACCATCTTTGCAAACTGCGCACGTCAGGCGAGATCGAACAGCAGGATCTCGGCGCCGCCGCGGCCGAGGATGCTGAGGGCGCGCTCGTCGCTCACGGCAGCTCCGTCGCCGGTCTCGAGCCGCTGCCCGTTGAGCTCGACCGCGCCGCGCGCCACCTGCAGCCAGGCATGACGGTCCTTCGCCAGCGCATGCTCGATGCGCTCGCCGGAAGCGAGCAGCGCGCCATAGATGGCCGCGTCCTGGTGGACGGTGAGCGCGGCCTCGCGCGGCTCGCGCGCGGCGAGAAGCCGCAGCTTCCCGCGGCGCTCCTCGACGGCGAACTTCTTCTGCTCGTAACCGGGAGCGATCCCCTTCTGCTCCGGCACGATCCAGATCTGCAGGAAGTGGACCTTCTCGGTATGTGAGGCGTTGAACTCGCTGTGCACCACGCCGGTGCCGGCGCTCATCCGCTGCACCTCGCCGGGGCGGATGATGGACCCTGTGCCGAGGTCGTCGCGGTGCTGCAGCGCCCCCTCGAGAACGTAGGAGACGATCTCCATGTCGCGGTGTTGATGGGCGCTGAATCCCTGGCCCGGCTCGACGGTGTCGTCGTTGATCACCCGAAGCGCGCGGAAGCCGCTGTAGTTGGGATCGTAGTGGTCCCCGAACGAGAAGCTGTGCCAGCTGTCCAGCCAGCCCGCTTTGGTATGGAAGCGATCCTTCGCTCTGCGCAGTGCGATCATGGCGGCCTTCGGATGCCCGGCGATCGGTTCGAGGTTATGGTTGCCGCATGATTACCATCAAGTACTGCAATTCGTGAGGATACAAGCCCCGGGCTGTCCGTGCGGCGGCCGCTCTGGAGAAGGAGCTGCGGGTGAAGGCCGAGATCGAGGTCGGCCCGACCGGCAGCTTCATCGTCGACGTCGACGGCGAGGTGGTGGCGGAGAAGGGCGAGCGCGGGTTTCCCAGCGAGGAGGAAATCGTCGACGCCGTGCGCAGGAAAGTGCGGCGCTGATCATTCGTCGGCGGGCCCGCCGCTGCGGGCCAGATCCTCGGTGCGAATCCTCTCCGGGTCCATTCCGCGCGCCCGCTTGGTCATGGTGGCGAGCAGCTCGTCGAAGGGCGGTGGCTCTCCTTTGATGAAGCGCAGCGGATTGACGCGCGCGACCACGAAGGCCTTCAAGTAAGGCGAAGTCAGGCCGCGCTCCTTCAGCTTCTCCACCGCGGCGCTGACGGCGTCGTCGAGATCGAGCAGCATCTGCGCGCGGCGCTCGCGCTCGCCCACGCCCTTCTCGAGCGGCTGGTCGAGATATTGATCGACCTTCTTCAGCGCCGGCGCATAGGCCCCGCCGGAAAGGCGGCCGCGCTTTTCGTAAGCGAATCCGAGAGTGACCAGCGCGGCCTCCTCGAACTCGAGAGCGAACTCGCTCTCCTTGCGCGAAGGGTCGAGCCCGGCCAGGTCGCGGTACATGCGCACCACTTCCAGCGCCTTCTCCCGCAGGTTGTGCGCCTTCTCGATGTTGAGCGCGAGGATCTGGTAGGCCACCTCGCGCTCCGGCACCACCAGCGCGAGGATCGCTTTCGCGCCCAGCTCCTTGAGCGCAGTCAGCCGATGGCCGCCGTTCGGCGTGCGGAAGCCGTCCTGCTCGCGCACGGCGATGATGGGATCGAGGTAGCGCCGCGTCTTGTCCATCGCCCGCGTCAGCTTGAGCACGTGCGCGTCGGAGACGTCGCGCTGGAAGGGAGTCGGTTCGACCTTGTCCACCGGGAGCGCGGCGAAGAGCAGCGCATGTCCGCCGAGCGGCTCGCGGTAGGTGGCCAGCACCGCGCCGCCCTCTTTTTCGATGGCCGCGGTCAGTTCCTGCAGCTCGGGCGGCGTCGTTTCCAAACGGAGCTGCGCCGGCTGCAGCTCGGTGGGCTTGAGCTTCACTCCCTTGCGGGCACGCGGCTTGCCCGACTTCGTCACCGGACGTTTTCGCGCTGAGGGCATGGCGCGGCACGCTAGCCCTTCCTGCGCGCGTCTGCCAGCTGTCCTATCCTCTCGGGCGCCATGCAGCGGCCACTGCCGCGCGCCTTCTGGATCCTTTGGACCGGCGCGCTCATCAATCGCCTGGGCGGCTTCGTCATGCCGCTGCTCGCGCTCTATCTCACCGGCGCACGCGGCATGCGCGTCGAGGAGGTGGGCTTCATCATCTCGCTGCTCGGCGCCGGTACGCTCTGCGCCGGTCCGGTGGGCGGCTTCCTCTCCGATCACATCGGCCGCAGGCGGACGCTTCTCTTCGCGCTGGTCAGCGGCGCCTTGGCCATGATCCACCTCGCCATCGCGCTCTCGCCGGCGCACATCGCGGCGGCAGCTTTTCTCCTCGGCCTCTTCGGCGACCTGTACCGGCCGGCGGTGTCGGCGGCCATCGCGGATCTGGTCGAGCCCGCCGACCGGGTCCGCGCCTATGGCCATCTCTACTGGGCGGTCAACCTCGGCTTCGCCGTGGGGAGCGCGCTGGGCGGACTGCTCGCGCGGCACGGCTGGTATCTGCTCTTCTACGGCGACGCAGCGACGACGCTCGCCTACGCCGTCATCGTCTGGCTGCGCGTCGGCGAGACGCGGCCGGCGCCCGCCGCCGAAGAACGCCGGCCGCCGCCCTGGGCGCCGCTCGGCGATCGGCCTTTCCTCATCTTCGTCGTGCTCACCATGCTGGTGTGGATGCTCCTCTTGCAATCCTTCACCACGCTTCCGGTCGATCTGCGCGAGCATGGCATCGCTCCTTCGACCTATGGCCTGCTCATCGCCATCAACGGCGTCCTCATCGTGCTGCTGCAGCCGTTCGCTTCTCGAGCGCTGGGCCGATTTCCCCGCCATCGCGTGCTGGCAGGCTCCGCTGCGCTGATCGGCATCGGCTTCGGCTTGACGGCGGCGATGCGATCGATCCCCGGCTACGCCCTCGCGATCGTCATCTGGTCGCTGGGCGAGATCGTCATGGCCGGCATCGGCCCGACCGTGACCGCCGACGCTGCTCCGCCCGGTCTGCGCGGCGCCTACCAGGGCCTCTTTCAGGGCGGCATCGGCGCCGCGGCGCTGCTCGCGCCCTCGCTCGGATCGCTCGTGCTCGGTCACTTCGGATCGCGCGCGCTCTGGCTCTCTTGCGCGGCGGTCGGCTTCACCGCGGCCGCGGGACAGCTGCTGCTGGGGATGAGGCGAAAGCCGGCGCTGCTCAGCAGTACTGTTCGATGACGTCGAGCAGCGGATCGAGATCGAACGGCTTCTGCAAGAAACCGGTGGCGTTGAGCGAGGCCGCCTCCTTCGCCGCCTGCGCGGCGCCCGAGACGATCACGGTGGGGATTTCCTTGAGCGAAGGATTGGCCATTTGCAGGGCGCGGAAATCCCAGCCGTTCATCACCGGCATCATCAGATCGAGGAGGATCATGCAGGGCAGCGGCGCCTGCTTGAGCCGCTCGAGCGCCTCCTGCCCGTTGCGCGCCTGCGCGACCCGGTAGCCCTCGCCCTCGAGCAGCGCAGCCATTTCTTCGCGGATGTCCGTGTCGTCCTCGACGACGAGGATCAAGCCCTGGTTCTGCGCTTCAGTCATGCGCCCCCCCACCGCCCCGCCCATCGATGGCTGCAGCGACGAATACCAGCGCATGACCGCATCAAAAGATTGCGAGGGCGATCACCGGAGGTTCACTAGCGAACAAAAAGGTCCCCTCACTTGACGATGCGGAACGATCGGTGCGCGGCGCGGTTGCGGTAATCAATCGGCACCGTCTCCTCCGTCTTCTCCTCGCAGTGGAGCCCTTGCAGACGGGGTTCGAACCGCTGGTGGTTGGTGGCGAACCAGAGCACGCCGGAAGGCTCGAGCAATTCCAGCGAGCGATCGATCAGCTCCCGGTGGTCCTGCTGCACGTCGAAGCCGCCGCGGTCGGAGAAGGAGGGCGGATCGAGCATGCACAAGGTCCAGCGCCGCCCGGCGGCGCGCTCGAGGAAATCGCCGACCTCGGCGCGCACCATCTCTGCGCCTTCGACGCCGTTGAGGAGCAGATTGTCGCGCGCCCAATCGAGATAGTTCGCGGAGGCGTCGACGGTGGTGGTGCTGCGCGCTCCGCCTCGCGCGGCTGCGCAGGTGAAGCTGCCGGTGTAACCGAAGAGGTTGAGGAAGAGAGCGCCGCGCGCTTCCGCCCGCACCAGCGCGCGGGTCTCGCGGTGATCGGCAAACAGACCGGTGTCGATGTAGTCGTCGAGGTTGACGAGAAAGCGCAGATCGCGCTCGCGGACCTCGAGGCGTTGGCCAGCGTGCGCCAGCCGCTGGTAGCGCGCGGCCCCGGTGCGGCGCCGCTTGAGATGGACGCGCTCGCCCGGCACTTGCAGCGCTTGCGCGGCGGCGGCGGCCATCGACTCCAGCCAGCCCGGCCCGGTCTGCTCGCGCTCGTACTCGGCCACCACCAGATGGCCCTCGTACCAGTCGGCGACGGCGCGGATCTCGGGGATGTCGCGATCGTACAGCCGGAAGGCGCCGATGCCGCGCCGCTCGAATACGCCGTGCAATCTGCGGAAGTTCTTCCGCACGCGGTTGGCGAACATGAGCGCCTGCCGCTGGGTCAAAACTTCTCCGTGGCCCAGCGCTCCATGTGATCGATGAGGACGTCGGGTGCATCCTCCTGCAGGTAGTGGCCGGCCCGCTCGAGCAGGAAGGGCCCATCGACCTCGTCGAAGGTGCCCGTCCACCGCTGCAGCATCTGCTGCTTGAAGGCGGGATCCTTGCGCGCCCAGCAGATCAGCGCCGGCTTCCGCCGCAGCCGCAAGAGGCCGTCCTCGATGGCGGCCATGGTCGCCCACGACTCGTGCTGCAGGTCGCGCGTCTCGGGGATGAGCTGGGGAAAGCGCGCCACGCCGATGCGATCGTCGGGCGTGGGCAGCGCTGCGCGGTAGGGCATCAGATCCTCGTCGCTGCGGCCGGGTCTCATCGCCCACTCGACGAAGATGTTGGATTGCACGGCGCGCTTCCATCCGCCCTTGCCCAGCGCGAGGAGCTTGAAGAACCAGGGCAGCTTCATGCGCGGCTCGCGCACGAACGCCCAGGTGTTGAAGACCACCACGCCCGCCACGCGCTCGGGGTTGCGGGTGGCCCAGCCCATCCCGATCGGGCCGCCCCAGTCCTGCAGCACCGGGACCACGCGGTCGGCTTGCAGCTCGGAGAGCGCGCCGCCCAGATTCTTGATGTGGCGCTCGAGCGAGTACCACTTCGGATCGCGCGGCTTGTCGCTGCGGCCGAAGCCGACGTGGTCGGGCGCGATCACCCGATATCGCCAGGAGAGGCGCGCGATGAATTTCCGGTAGAGATAGCTCCAGGTCGGATTGCCGTGGAGGAGCAGGAAAGTGACCTTCGCGTCGCGGGGCCCTTCGTCGATCACTGCCTGGCGCACGCCCTCGGCGACCGGCACGAGGCGGCTCTTCCAGGGGAAGCGGCCGCCGAAGTCGGAGTTCACGTCGAGGCCGGTGTAGACGCGCATCGCCGGGATTGTGGCGTGCGCGAGCGAGGGGCGCCAGTTTGTGCTCAGCGCGCTTCAGGGAGCCTCCTTGCCCTGCAGGTATTTCGCGAAGAAACGCAGCGAATATCCGATTTGATAGACCTGATTGTTGCGGTTCTGCGCCCCGTGGCCTTCGTCGGGGAAGATGACCAGCTCGACGGGGAGATTGCGCGCCCGGAGCGCATCGTGGATCTGCAGCGCCTCGCCGGCGGGAACGCGCGGATCGCTCGCGCCCTGGATGAGCAGCATCGGGCCCTTCACCTTGTCGATGTAGGTGATCGGCGAGAGCTGGAGCAATGCATCGCGATCCTTTTCCGGATCGCCATATTCGCTGACGCGCAGCGCGCGGCGGTACGGCGCCGTGTTCATCAGGAAGGTGACGAGATTCGAGATGCCGACGATCTCGACGCCCGCGTCGTAGGCGCCGGCGAACATCGTCATGCCGATGAGCGAGGAATAACCGCCGTAGCTGCCGCCGTAGATCCCCAATTTGCCGCCGCCGAAGCGCTTGCGCGCCCAGGACGCGGCGTCCTCGATGTCGGTGATGATCTGCAGGCGCCTCTTGCCGTCGTCGGCGTGCAGCCAGGTCTTGCCGTAGCCGTCGCTGCCTCGCACGTTCGGCTCGACGAAGATGAAACCGGAATCGACGAACATCTGCGCATGGACGGAGAAGCCGGGCAGCGCCTGCGCTTCGGGCCCGCCGTGGAAGTTCACCACGATCGGGCAGGGCGCGGCGCAACTCTTCGGCTCGCGCACGAAGACGGGAATCTGCGTGCCGTCGCGCGCTGGATACGTCTCGCTGCGGGCGCGGACGAAGCTCGTCAGATCGATCTCGGGCGCGCTGCCGGTGTGCCAGCGAGCCAGTCTTCCGCTCTTCCAGTCGACGACGTAGCTCTGCAAGGGTTCGGTGCCGGTGTCGACGGCGATGACGGTGAAGCGGCCATCCCGCGTCGTCTGCCCGAAGCGGACGTGATCCGCGGCGGGCAAGGGCGGCAGCGGGAGCTCTTTGTGCGTGAGCGCGTCCATCGCGTGCAGGCGGGTGTAGCCGCGCTCATTGACCGTATAGAGGATGCGGCGGCGCGGCCGATCGATCGACCATTCGGAGACGTCGAAGCTCATCTGCGCAGAGAGCGGCGTGAACTTGCCCTTGCTCCAGGAATAGAGACGGCGGAACTCGCCGAAGTGAGGCGTCTCGACCAAGACTTCGCCTTCGCCGGGGCCGTACCCGGGAACGTATTCCTCGCGCTCGCCCTGGCCGAACAGGGGAGTGAGCCGGCGCGCGCTCTCGTCCCACTCGAAGACTTCGATCATGTTCGAGCCCACTTCTTTTCCAAGGAGGAGCTTTCCCGGCTTCTGGTCGGCGACGGTCCAGAGCCCCTCTTGCGCGAAGACGTCCTCGACCCGCTTCTGCGCGCGGTCGTAGCGGTAGAGGGCATAGGCGTCGGGCTTCTTGTCGTTGGAGCGGAAGTAGATGTAGCGGCCGTCGTCGCTGACGAACTGGAAGGAGGTCTGGATCCCCGGCTTGTGCTGGATGAGCTGGAGGGGTCCGCCTTTGGGTGAAAGGAGGTAGAGGCCCGGGTTCTCCTCGCCCTTGCGGTCGCGCTCGATGATCAGCGCGGTGCCGTCGGGCGTGACGTCGGAGACGCCCGTCTGGTCCTGGCCGCCGGTGAGCTGGATGGGGAAGCGCATCGGTCCATCGACGCGCCAGATCTGGTTGGTGCCGGTCACTTTCCAGCGGAAATAGAGCGCGCTGCCGTCGGGAGCGAGGACGCCGGCGGAGGGAGCGCGCACGTCGAGCATGGCCTGGATGGTTCGGGTGAGCTCGTCGGGGAGGGGCTTGGGGGCGAAACGGTCGAGGACTTCTTTCGGAATGCTGGCGGCTCCGTGGCCGGTATAGGGTGGCGCCGCGAACGCGACGGCAAGGAAGACTCGGGCCAGGGACATCGGCGACCTCCGCGGTGGCGGGGATGTTTAGCAGAGCTTGACGGCCGCGCGCCCCGAGCCTATATCAAATTCGATATGTGGCTGGATGAAGACTTGTCCTATAACTAAATGCCTCCTGATCCTATAGATTATAGGATCATCGAGCTGCTGCAGCGCGACGCGCGCACGACGCAGGTGCAGATCGCGTCCGCGGTCGGCCTCTCCCAGCCCTCGGTCGCCGACCGCATCCGGAAGCTGGAAGAATCGGGAGTGGTGCGCGGCTACGTGGCCCTCGTCGATGCGCGCCGCCTCGGCAAGGACATCCGCGCGTTCATCGGCGTGCGCATCTCCCATCCCCGCCACCACGACGCTTTTGCCCGGCGCATCCAGACCATCCCCGAGGTGCTCGAGTGCCACCGGGTCGCCGGTCTCGATTCGTACCTGCTCAAGGTCGTCGCCAAGGACACCGGCGCGCTCGACGACCTCATCTCCGAAACGCTGCGCCGCCTGGCCGGCGTCACGCGCACGCACACCACCATCGTGCTCTCCACCGTCAAGGAGACGACGGAGGTGCCGCTGCAAGCGGAGGAGCCGCTCCGGCGGCGGAAGGAGGCCGAGCCGTGACCCAGCTCGCAAGGCGCATGTCGCGCATCCAGCCTTCGGCCATCCGCGAGATCCTCAAGGTGACCGAGCGGCCGGAAGTGCTCTCCTTCGCCGGCGGCTTGCCCGCGCCGGAGGCGTTCCCCGTCGCCGAGCTGCAACGCGCGCACGCCGACGTGCTCGCCGCCGATGGGGCCGCGGCGCTGCAGTACGCCACGACCGAGGGCTATGCTCCTCTGCGCGCCTGGGTGGCCGCGCGCATGGCTCGCCGTGGAATGCGCGTCGAGCCCGAGCAGGTGTTGATCACCGCGGGCTCGCAGCAGGGGATCGACCTGGTGGCGAAGGTCCTGCTCGATCCGGGCGACACGGTCGTGGTGGAGAACCCCTCCTACCTGGCGGCGCTGCAGGCGTTCCAGGCCTACGAGGCGCGCCTTGCGGTGGTGAGCAGCGACGAGCAGGGGATGCGCGTCGACGAGCTCGAGCGCCTTTTGCGCAAGACGAAGCCGAAGCTCGTCTACATCGTGCCGACCTTCCAGAACCCGCGCGGTACGACGCTTTCCCTGGAGCGGCGCGCGCAGCTCGCCGAGCTGTCCGCGCGGCACGGCGTGCTGCTGCTCGAGGACGATCCCTACAACGAGCTGCGCTACAGCGGCGAGCCGCTGCCCGCCATCGCCTCGCTCGAGGAGCGCGCGCCGATCGTGCACCTCGGCACCTTCTCGAAGACGATCGCGCCGGGCCTCCGCCTGGGCTGGGCCATCGCCAAGGACGAGGTGGTGCGCGCGCTGATCCTGGCGAAGCAATCGACCGATCTGCACACCGGCGCGCTCGCGCAGCGAGCGGTCTTGCGCATGCTGCAATCCTTCGACTACGACGCGCACCTGCGCCGCATCTGCGCTCTCTACGGCGAGCGCTGCCGCGCCATGCTCGAGGCGCTGGCGCGGACATTTCCCTCCGGCTCGCAGTGGACCCATCCCGAGGGAGGCCTCTTCATCTGGGCGCGCTTGCCGGAGGGGATCGACTGCGGCGAGCTTCTCCTCGAGGCGGCCCGGGAGAACGTCGCCTTCGTTCCGGGTGCGCCATTCTTCGCTCGCAATCCGCAGCTCAATACCCTGCGGCTCAATTTCTCCAACCGCTCGCCGCAGCTGATCGCGGAAGGGATGGCGCGACTGGGCGCCTGTGCCGCGCGCCGGCTCGCGGGGTCGCCGCAGCGCGCGGCGGGAGCTCCTCCGCCTTAGTCGAATGGACAAGCGAGACGCTCGACGGCGGAGTTACAATGCGTGCATGGCGACGCTCCGTCTCTATTCCGATTTCGTCTGACCGTTCTGCTTCGTCGCGGAGCAGAGCAGCCTGGTCAGGCTCTTGAAAGAGTACCAACTCTCCTTCGACTGGCGCGGCTTCGAGCTGCACCCGGAGACGCCCGAGGGCGGCATCGAGATGTCGCGCCGCTTCGGGGCGCGCGCCGAGCAGATGCGCGACCGGATCACGCAGTTCGCCGCCTCTTTCGGCGTTCACGACCTGAATCATCCGGAGCGGCTGCCCAACACGCGCCGCGCGCTGGCGATCGGCGAGCTGGCGCGCGACCGCGGGCTGCTTCATCCCTATCGCGAATCGGCCATGCAAGCGCATTGGCGCGACGGAATGGATCTGGAGAAGGACAAGGACCTGGCCGCGATCGCCCGCCGCGCCGGGCTTGATCCAGGCGAAGCCCTCGCCGCCAGCCGCGACCCGGCGTATCTCAAGCGCATCGACGCCATCCGCGAGGAGGCGCATGCGCTCGGCGTGGACGGGATTCCGACCTTCGTGTTCAGCGGCGACACCGCCGTCGTTGGATGCCAGCCTTACCCGATCCTCGCCGGCGCCGCCGAAGAAGCCGGCGCGCAAAAAAAATGATCACTGAGCACTCTCGCGAGTGACTCAGTGATCACTTCGGCTGCTGCGCTCGCTAGTAGCGCGCGCCGTATGTCGCGGCCGGGGGAGCGAAGCCCGTCGGTCGCACGTCCGCCACCGGTCCGGTGAAGGTTCGGTCGCCATTCGCTGCGTCGACCGCTCCGAAGAGCAAGCCGGCCGCGAGACCGATCCCCGCGCCGATGGCCACGTCGCGCTGCCAGTTGCCCCAGTTCTTCGGGGTGGTGGTCTCGTGCCGGTAGAGCGCCACACCGCCGCCGACCGCTGCGCCCAACACCGCGCCGCCGATGGCGTCGCCGAGGATCACCCCGGCGGTGTTGCGGGGCTGGCTCTGGACTTCGACCACCTCGGCAGGGAGCGCCGTCCTCACCGCACCGGTCTTCTGGATCTCGCTGGCGGCGCGCGCTGGGACCGCAAGACCGAGCGCGAGTGCGGCCGCGAGAAGAGTCGCCTTGAGCATGAATGCCTCCTTTGCTCAAAACCTGCGGCCCTCCCTGAACGGCTGCAAGATGACGGCCGGGCAGCGGCGGGCGCGGCAAGCCGGAGCACGAACGGGCCGGGGCCCGCTCGCCTGCGGAGCGGACTCAGGTCGCCGGCTCGAGCTCCATCGACTGGCAATAGAGCTGCGCTTTGGCGAGCATGTGGTGCTCCTCGTCACCCTCGGCAGGGGCGTGGCTGAGACTGAAGATGCCGAGCCCGAGCAGCTTGATGGTCGCCAGGGTCTGCTTCTTGTCGGGTGAGAGCAGCGCCAGCGTTCCGCTTTTCTCGGTGCCGATGCCCTTGACGACGAATTCTTCGTGCCACTTCTGCCAGGTGTCGGACGAGACTTCGGCCAGGGTGATGTGGAGGTCGGGAAAGAAGACCGCGCCTCCCGCGATCTCGGACCATTCGGGCGTGTCGTGGCGCTGCACCGACTGGCGCACGGTGAAGGAGTCGATCGCCTGCACCTTCTTGCAGTCGAGGTCTTCGATGTCGAGGCGAAAGTTTTCCGCGTGAAGAACCTTCTCGGGGTGATTTGGATCGCCCGAGACCTTGCCCCCCGACGCGCTTTCCAGGGCGAGGGCCTCGACGGCGAACTTGAGGGTGAGCCAGACCGGCGCCTTGCTGTCGACACGAAGGGCGGGGATGGTGGTCTCGCGGATGAGCGCGCCAGTGAATTTCCGCTGGCTCTTGGGAATGAGCTCCGCGTCGCAGGCGAGAATGGCGCCGTCCCTGCGCGGGGTCTGCAGCTTCCAGGTCTGCGCGATCCAGTCGAACACTGGCGGCGCCATGGCGAGACCGAAATCGAGCGAGAAGTCCTCGCGGATGCGCGCGCCGAGGTGCTTGCGCGTCTGTCCCGTGCCGTGCGCCGTCTCCTCGACGACGTGCGCGCCCACCGCGCCGCCCGAGAGCCGCCGGGCGATGCCGCAGTTCTTGCCCTCCAGCACCAGTGCGGCGTGTCCGAGCGGGCGTGCCTTGACCTGCGTGGTCGCGTAGGTGGGCATGCCGCTCCTCAGGCGAGCTCGCAGCTGAAACGCAGCTCGGCCAGCTCGGCGTCCTTCTCGCTCGGTCCCGGGTGGCGGAGCGGCAGCCGCACCTGGGCCACGCCGTTCTCCACTTTGGCCTCGAGCTTTTCATAGGGAAGCCATTCGTCGCCACGCCGGTGCTCGACGTCGAAGCGCACGACATGGCCGTCGAGCCCGGGCGCATCGACCAGCAGCGAGCCCTGGTCTCCGTCGGCGAATCTCGTAGCCGACCAGCGCGGATTGGCAAGCATCGCCGCCGCCTTCTTCTCCTCTTCGGCGTGCAGCGCTTCGAGATGCGCCTTGGGCGGGCGCCGGGCGGCGAGGATGGTGCTCACCGCTTCGCGGCCATCGGCGGCGCGCACGCGGAAGCAGTAGAGGGCGATCTCTTCGAGCCTCTCCATGCGATCACGCCCACAACACGCCGGAGTGATACTCGAACTTCATCTCCTCGACGTAGAGCTCAGCTTTGACGCGCCGGATGTTCTCCGAGTGGGCCTCGGCCTTCTCTTCTTCCAACCTGAAGATGCCAGCGTGGTTGAAGGCGATCTTGAAAAGCACTTCCTTCAGATCCGGCGAGAGAAATTCGAGCGTGCCGTTCTTTTCCTTGTCGTCGCCATTGTTGCCGTTGATGACGAAGTCCTCGTGCCAGGTATAAAAGTCGTGGGCGTGGGACTCGGCCAGGGTGATGACGAGGTTCGGGATCTCGAGGTGCGCGGGCTCTTTCTCGTAATCACGCAGCTCGCCCACCGGATTTTCGACGATCTTCTGCTTCACCACCAGGGCTTCGATCTTGTTCACGCGCGTGCAATCCAGGCCGTCGATCGTGAGCCTGAAATTCGAAGGCAGCCATTTCTTTTGGGGGGACCCCCCTTTGCTGGCCCCACCGAGGGATTTTCCGTCCCCCTTCTTGACGCGCGTGTACTCGGGAGCGAGCTTCACCGTCATCTTGGCCGCGTCCTTGCTGGCCGCGTCGAGAGCCGGAAAGCCGATCTCGGTGATCAGCGCTCGGACGAAATCCTTGCGGCTGCGCTCCTTGTAGTCGTAGTCCGCGGTGATGATCGCGCCGTCGTGCCGAATGTACTTATGGTCGAAGGTGGCTTTGATCCATTCGTAGAAGCCTTTGGACATCCCCGTCCCGCAGTTGACGGTGATGTCCTCGTACTTCACGCCGGCGATGTGCTTGTGAATGACGTGATCAGGGCCGATCGTCTCGCTGATGACGTCGGAAGTGGCATGCCCCCCGAAAACGTCCTTGACCCAGCCGGCGAGAACCCCACCGATTTCGAAGCCGTACTTGCCTGCTGTGTAGGAGCGCTGATTGTTTGTGGCCATGGAACCCCCCGTTCCACCTTCCCGGATGATATCACGACCGTGCGCTGGTCACGGTGATCGCAGCGCCGATGCGCCGCCCGGTTGATCAGCCTTCCTTCGCCTCTTCCTCGGCGAGCAGCAAGAGCTCGGCTTCGACTTCGGCGGGATCGGCCTGCGCTCCTGCCTGCTGCCGCCGCACCATCGCGACCAGCCGGCGCTTCTCCTCCTCCAGCTTCACCACCCGGAAGGCGAAGTGCACGATGGTGCGCAGGTCCGACTTGTTCCACGGCTTGCGGATGAACCGGTAGACCTCGCCCTCGT
Organism: Deltaproteobacteria bacterium; assembly: GCA_005879315.1. Lineage (GTDB taxonomy): Bacteria > Myxococcota > Myxococcia > Myxococcales > 40CM-4-68-19 > 40CM-4-68-19. Next base: position 53,823 of record VBLC01000070.1, read on the forward strand.
TGATCGATCGCACGGCGATCTCCGGATCGGGGTCGCCGGTCAGCATCACCCGCATGATGCGCGGGTAGCGGACGCCGACGATCTTGAGCAGATCGATGCCGGACATCCCCGGCATGTTGTAGTCGCAGATGAGCAGCTGGACGGGATTGCTTTCCAGGACCTTGATGGCTTCCTCGCCGTCGGCGGCGGTGAGCACCTCGTAGCCCGAATCCGTCAGCGTCCGCTGCAGCGCATGGCGCACGCTCGGCTCGTCGTCGACGACGAGAATGGTCCGCGGCGCATCCATGGAAGGCATCATACTCGCGCGCCCGCCGCCAATGAACCGCGCCGGCCGATCTCCCTGCGCCGCGACGGGCCTAAGCTTTGGCCGCCGCCAGCCGCCGGGCCGCGAACGAACCTTCCTGCGAGTTGGGGAAGCGCTTGATCAATTCTTGAAGGAGGCGGTCGCTCGTCTTCCGATCCTTCAGGTCCTCGTCGTAGATGCGGGCGGCGAGGAGCAGCGCCTTGGGCGCGAGCGGTCCTTGCGCATCGGTTTCGAGGCAGCGGCGCAGCGCCGCCACGGCCGCCTTTCCCTTGCCCCGCTGCTGCGCCGATTTGGCCAGGTCCATCCAGCCGCCGGCGGAGAGCGCGTCAGGCGCGAGCGACTGCCACGACCGCTCGATCAGATCGATGCAGCCCTGCACGTCCTGTTTCGCCACCAGCCGGGCGAGGATGGCGGAAGGCTCTTCCTCGGGCAGATCGAGTGCTTGTGGCGGCGCGGCCGGTTCGGCGGGGGCGGCTTCGCGAACCTCGTGGCGAGGTTCTTCATCGCCGAGCACCGGGACGAGATAATCCGCTTCGCCGCCATACCCGAGGTCGCCGCCGCGGGCCCGCACGAGAAGACCGACCGCGCGGAAGGCGATGAAGCCGACCGCCAGCACCGCCATGTTCACCGGCAGCTTGCCGAAGGGGATCGGCGGTGCCAGCGACATTCCCGCCGCTCGCACACCGACCGCGAAAAGCGCGGCGGCAAAGAAGAAACAGACGAGCAGCAGGTAATCGCGTCCCAGCTTGAAAGCATATCCGGCGAGGACGATGGGATTTGCGGCAGTGAGGAGCGGCGTCTTCAAGGAAGAGGCGATCAGCGACATCGGCGCAATCGCCAGCCCGAAGACAACGAGAAGAATGGGCATCAGGTAATTGCTCTTCGGCGCCGCGGTCGCCTCGACCACTTCGGGCGGAGCACTCTCCTCCGCCTCGCGCATCTCCTTCATCTGCTCGAGCTGCTCGGGCGAGGGCGGCGGCGGCGCGGCATTTCCCTCGATCACTTCCAGTCCGCCGCTCCCGCTCCTCACCACTCTCAGGCCGCTGACCCTGAACCCCGGGCCTCCAGGGCGCAGCGCGCTCGCCACCGCTCGGCGCTGCTCGAGCATCGGATCGCGAGGGGCCGGCCGATGCCACAGCACCCAGACCAGCGCCGGCACCCAGATCCAGGCGAGCGCCACGGTGAGTCGCCAGAAAGGACCAATCACGTCCTCGAAGTAGCCCTGGAAATCCTCCGGCCCGGGAAAATCGTCCTTGCCGTTGGCGGTGTGGCGCACGACCTGGAAGAGATAGGCGAGGGTGGCGCCGGCAGCGATCGCCGCCGCTTTCGAGCCCAGATAGGAAAACGCGGTGATCAAGGCTCCCGAGGCGAAGAGGGAGAGCAGGCCCAGCTTGCTGAAGGGCCAGCGCAGGGCGGAGAAGAGCTGTCCGATGGAGAAGGGCGAGAGCTCGCCGCGAGGGACCAGGATCTGCTTGGCGAAGCCTCCGCAGCGCGCGCACAATTCGAAACGCGAAGTGCCGGAAGTCTTCCAGCCGGTGCAGTGGGCGCAGAGAGTCGCGCTGCAGGAAGTGCAGCGCCAGCCAGCCAGGACCGCGTGGTGCTTGCTGCACTTGAAGAGCATTCGACAAGCATTGTACCACGATAGTTCGCCCATTGATTTGCGCAGGGCTTCCCACACGGACCCGTTTGTAGTTGCGCATTACCTCCAAATCGGCATATTTGACCAATGCCCAGACGCTCCTCGCATCCTTTCGATACGATGATTGACCGCTTTGCCAGGGTGGTGGCCGACCGGCTCGGATCCATGCTCGAGCGCGGGGCCGGAGGCGGTCGCGGCGGCGGAGGTCGGCGCGGCCCGAGCAAGCTGCGCGGCCGCAAGCTGGAGATGCGCTGCCGTTATCCCGGTTGTACCAATCGCTCCAAAGGTCCGCGCTTCCGCTTTCTCTGCGAGACGCACCGCCGCCTGCCCAAGAAGAAGCAGGACGAGGCGCTGAAGAAGTGGGCAGCCAAGAACGGCTAATCGCTTCGTTTCATCGGTTCTCGAGCAGCGAGAGAATTCGCGACCGTATCGTCTCGCGGTCGCCAGCGGAGAATCCCTCCAGGCGGAAGCGGGCCACGCCCGAACGGTCGAGCAGGAAGCTCGTCGGCATGGTCTGCACGCCGAGGCGCTCGGCCAGCTGGCCGTCGCGGTCGCGCAAGATGAGCAGCTGCGGGCCGCCAGCAGCGAAGTAGCCGCGGACGCTCTCGTCGTCGCCGCTGTCGACGCTCACCGCCGCGACCATGAAACCTCGAGCGTCCAGCTCGCGCTGCAGCTCCACGTAGAAGGGCAACGCCTTCTTGCAGGGCTCGCACCACGTCGCCCAGAAATCGAGGAGCACCACGCGGCCGCGCAACTCCGCGAGCGCCATCGTTCCGCCCCCCAGCTTGGGGAGCGCGACGCGGGCGAGTTGCACGCGGTCCGGCAGCGGCCGCGCCGAAGCGCAAGCGAGGGCGAAGAACACCAGGGTGGCGGGCCGCATCGGTGCAGCTCAATACAAGGTCGACAGTTCGCGGTCCAGGCGACGCCCGGCGCTCAATTGCCGCTATTGCCAGCAGCGGTGATGTCGGCGGTCGCCGTGCCGGTCGCGCCCGAGCCGTCCGTGACGGTCAACGTCACCGAATAGGTCCCGTCTTTGGAATAGACGTGCGTCACCCAGCCGTCGTGGCTTGCCGCGCTGCCGTCGCCGAAGTCCCAGGCGTAGTCGGCACACCAGTCGGCGCAGGTCGACGTCGAGGCATCGAGCTGCTCATACAGCGGCGCCATGCCGCTTGCGCTCGTGCCGTCGAAGACGATCTTCGCGGTCGGCCCCGGCTGGCTCGACGATTGTTCAGCCTTGTGCCTGCCCCCGCAGCTGGCGCAAACCAGCATCCCCAAAACCAGCAACTTCTTTTTCATGGAATCCCCCCGCCCCAAACTTGCCGGAGAAATTGAGTTCGCCTTCTCTATTTCGCAAGACCTCGCCGCACCGCGAGCACCGATGCCGAGCAGGTCCATTTGCATGATTGATATTCAAACAAACTCGGGTCGACGCATCGCGCTGCGGGATGAACCTGAACGCGGTCGAAAAGACCGCCCGCGGCGACGCAACAAACTGAAAGAATCTTTCGTCGGCCCTAGAGAATTCTTTCGAGCCGCCGCGCGCCGCGCCCTCGATTCGCGGGCCTGGCCAATGGCCCGGCGATTGCTCTGGAAGTCTCCTCCATGTTCCGCGCGCCCATTGCAATTGTTCTCTGCGCGGCGGCGGTGCGCGCCGAGCCGCAGCCCGCTTCCGAGTCGGCGCCACAGCTGCCGCCGGTCCTGACCCTGCAGAAGGCGCTGGAGATCTTCCGCCAGCGCGGCTTCGACCTGCTCGTCGCCGAGGCCAGCATCCTCTCGGCCGAGGGCGATGTGACCATCGCCGGCGCGCTGCCCAACCCTGGATTGTCTTTCTCGGCAGGGAAGAACTTCCAGTGCTCCAGCTCGCAGGACTGCAGCGTCATCTCCTACAGCGTCGGCGTGAGCGACAACGACCTCGTCTCGAACTTTCTCACCGGCAAGCGCGGGCTGCGCAAGGACCTGGCTCGGGCCGCGCTGCAGGCCGCGCGCCGATCGCGCGACGACGCGCAGCGCACGCTCGAGTTCACCCTCAAGCAGAGCTGGTACCAGGCCCTGGCGGCCGCCGCGCAGCGCGAGGTCGCGCGCGAGAACCGCGACAGCTTCTTGCGCACGCGGCAGCTCGACGAAAAGCGCTTCGAGCTCGGGGCGATGAACGAGGCCGATCTCGCCACCATCCAGGTGGCGCACCTCGAAGCGGAGCAGGCGCTCGAGACCGCCGAGCAGAGCCTGCGCGCCGCGAAAGTGGCGGTGGCATTCCTGCTCGGCTTCCGCCGGCTGATCCCCGACTTCGCCGTCGATCAGAAGGATCTCGACTTCGCGCTGCCGGGACCGGTCGCGGCGGCGACGCGCGAGGCGCTGCTCAAGGATGCTCTGGAGCGCAGGCCCGACCTGGCAGCGCTGACGCAGCAGGTGGAGCGCGCCGACTCCGCCTTGCGTCTCGCCCGGCGAAACGTCTTCCCGGACATCGGCCTGGGCATCACCTATTCGGCGAACGGGAGCGGCGACAGCAACATTTCGCCGCCGAACGGCTCCATCAACATCTTCTTCGCGCCGCCCCTTCTCTATTTCCAGAGCGGAGAGATCCGCAAAGCCGAAGCGGATCTCGTCACCCAGCAGATCCTGCGACAGAAGGCCGAGGCGGTCGTGGTCTCGGACGTCGAGACCGCCTGGGGACAATTGCAAGCGACCCGCAAGCTCGTCGAGCGCATGCAGGCCTCGCTGCTCGAGCGGGCAGAAAGAGCTCGCAACCTGGTGCAGGTGCAATACGAAAAAGGCGCCGCCTCGCTGCTCGACCTGCTCAACGCGCAGCGCACGTACACGGCCACGCGCGGTGAGTACGCGCAGGACCTGGCCAGCTACTGGATCGCCGTCAGCCTGCTCGAGCAGGCGACGGCGCGGGGGCTCAAGTCATGAGGGCCGCTCATCTCTGCCTCGCTCTCTCGCTCGTCGCCGGCTGTCGCCGCGGCGCAAGCGCAGAGCCGGGGCCGCCCGAAGACGAGAAATGGATCGCCCGCGCGGTCTTCGACCGCGGCGAAGCGAAAGTGGTGGAGGCGAAGCCGCAGCTGATCGCCTCGCCCATCGCCACCGGAGGGCGCATCGCCTTCGATGACCAGCGCGTGACGCACGTCTTCTCGCCGGTCAGCGGCCGGGTCACGCGCGTCATCGCCCAGCTCGGCCAGCGCGTGCAGAAGGGTTCCTCGCTGCTCGCCATCGCCTCGCCCGAGGTGGGCAGCGCGGTCTCCGACGAGGTCAAGGCGCGCGCCGACCTGGTCGCCGCGCAGCACGAGTTCGATCGGCAGCAGAGGCTGTTCGACGCCAAGGCTGGCCCGCGGCGCGACCTGGAAGTGGCCGAGGACAACTACCGCAAGGCGAAAGCCGAGGAGGAGCGCGCCTTGCAGCGGCTGCGCCTTCTCCGCGCGGGCAGGGTGGACGCCGTCACGCAGGAGTACACGCTCATCAGCCACATCGACGGCCGGGTGATGGCGCGCAACGTGAATCCGGGGATCGAGGTGCAAGGGCAGTTCTCCGGCGGCTCTCCCACCGGCGAGCTCTTCACCATCGGCGACATCGATCGGGTCTGGCTCTTCGCCGACGTCGCCGAGAGCGACCTGCCGGAAGTGCGGCCCGAGGCGGCCATCAAGGCGCGCGTGCTCGCCTATCCCGATCGGCTCTTCGACGGCCGGGTCGAATGGGTGAGCCCGACGCTCGACCCGGCGCTCCGCACGGCGCGCATCCGCTGCTCCTTGTCCAACCCGGAGGGGCTGCTCAAGCCGGAGATGTTCGCCAGCGTGCTCATCGCGCGGCCGGCGCTGATGAAGCTGGCGCTGCCGCGCGAGGCGGTGGAGCGCATCAACGACCATGACTTCGTCTACCTGGCCGCCGGAGCGCGGACCGACGGCAAGCTCGTCTTCAAGCGCCGGCTGGTGGACACCCCGCCGACGACGCTCGGTCCGCGCGATCGGCGCGCGCGGCTTGCGTCGGAAGTCTTCGTCCCCGCCGGGGGGCTTGACGCCGAGACGGTTCCCATCCTCTCCGGCCTGGCGGAAGGCGAGAAGGTGCTGGTCGCTCCCGCCCAGGCGCGCTTGCGCGGTCCGGACGAGGCCTCTCTCACCGACGAGCAGTTCGCGCGAGGCAAGGTCGTGACCGTCCCCGTGCAGGAGCGCGAGGTGGCCGATGTGCTCACCGTGGGTGGCCGGCTCGCCTTCGACGATCTGCGCGTCACGCACGTCTTTCCGCCGGTGAGCGGCCGCATCACGCGCCTTCTCGCGGCGCCCGGCCAGCACGTCAAGAAGGGATCGCCGCTCGCGATCATCCTCTCGGCCGATCTGGGCAGCGCCTTCTCCGACGAGCTGAAGGCCAAGGCCGACCTGATCGCCGCCGAGCATGAGCTGAAGCGGCAGCGCGAGATGTTCGAGGTGCACGCGACTGCCGAGCGCGACCTGCAGATCGCCGAGGACAACCACAACCGCGCCAAGGCCGAATACCAGCGTGCGACCGAGAAGACCCGCCTCCTGCGCGCGGGCGCGCTCAATTCCGTCACGCAGGAGTTCGTCCTGCGCAGCCCGATGGAAGGCGACGTCATTGCCCGCAACGCGAATCCGGGGCTCGAGGTGCAGGGGCAATACACGGCCGGCGGCAGCGTGCCGGAGCTCTTCACCGTAGGCAGCATCGACGACTTGTGGCTCCTGGGCGACGTCTACGAAGCCGATCTCCCCTTCGTGCGGGTGGGCGCGGAAGTGCAGCTGCGCGTCTCGGCCCATCCGGGCAGGAACTTCCGCGGCCGCGTGGACTGGATCTCCGACACCCTCGATCCCGTGCTGCGCACCGCGAAGGTCCGCTGCGTACTGAAGAACGAGGAGGGCCTCTTGCGGCCGGAGATGTACGAGGTGGTGACCATCGCCGCCCCCGCGCGGCGCGCGGTGACCGTGCCGCGGGATGCTCTCTTGCGCCTCGGCGACGAGATCGACGTCTTCGTCGAGCAGCCGCGCACGAACGACGGCCGCGTGACCTTCCGCCGCCGCGCGGTGGTGGCCAACGAGCGGTTCCCGGGCGACGAGGTTCCGGTGCTGGCGGGGCTGCAACCCGGCGAGCGCGTCGCGGCACGCGGCTCGATCTTCCTGGTCGGGAACTGAGATGATCCGCAGAGTCGTCGACCTCGCGCTGCGGAACCGCGTCATGATCGCGGCGCTGGTGGCGATCCTCTTTTTCGCCGGGCTGGCCGCGTACCGCCGGCTCGACGTCGAGGCATATCCCAATCCAGTGCCGCCGCTGGTCGAGGTCATCTCGCAGCCGCCCGGCTGGAGCGCGGAGGAAACGGAGCGCTACGTCACCCTTCCGCTGGAGATCGGGCTCTCGGGAATGCCCGGCCTCGATCACATCCGCTCGCAGTCGCTCTTCGGGCTGACCGACGTCAAGTGCTACTTCAAATGGGGCACGGATTACTGGGCGGCGCGGCAGGAAGTGATCAATCGCCTGCAGTTCATCACGCTGCCCACCGGCGTCACCGCGCAGCTCTCCCCCTGGAACTCGATCGGCGAGATCTTCCGCTACAATCTGCGCAACGCGCCCGGCTACTCGTATTCGCTGCTCGATCTCAAGACTGCCGAAGACTGGATCATGGAGCGGCAGTGGAAGCAGGTGCCGGGCGTCATCGACGTGACCAGCTTCGGCGGCCTGACCAAGGAGTACCACGTCGAGGTCGATCCCTATCTCTTGCGCGCGCGCGGCGTGACCCTGACGCAGCTCTCGCAGGCGCTGGCCAACGCCAACCAGAACGTCGGCGGCCAGCGCGTCACGCTCGGAGCGCAGGCCTATACCGTGCGCGGCATCGGGCTCATCGGCTCGCTCAAGGACATCGAGGACGTGGTGGTCGTCGAGCAGAAGGGAATTCCCGTCCGTGTGCGCGATGTAGCCAAGGTCTCCATCGGCCATGCGCCCCGGCTGGGGACCGTCGGCCGCGACGACGAACCCGACGTGGTGCAGGGCACGGTTCTCATGCGGTACGGCGGCAAGACCGACGAGACGCTCGAGGGCGTGTACCAGAGGCTCAAGTACATCCGCGACAACCACCTCTTGCCGCCGGGCATGGAGATCGTGCCGTATTACGACCGCAGTGACCTGATCTCTCGCACCACACATACAGTGATCGAGAACCTGCTCATCGGCATGGGGCTCGTGACCGTCGTGCTGATCCTCTTTCTCGGCAACTGGCGCGCCGCCCTCATCACTGCGGTGAACATCCCGCTCGCGCTGCTCATCGCCATCATCGGGCTGGTGCTCTCCGGCACCTCCGCCAACCTCATCTCTCTCGGCGCCATCGACTTCGGCATCGTCGTGCACTCGACCGTGATCATCGTGGAGAACATCTTCCGCCACCTGAGCGACAAGGGCGATGGGCCCATCGGAGACCGCATTCGCAGCGCCGTCTCCGAGGTGGGCAAGCCGATGGCCTTCTCCACCGTGATCATCGCGGTCTCCTTCCTGCCGCTCTTCACGATGACGGGCGTCGCCGGAGTGATCTTCGCGCCCATGTCGTACACCTATGCGCTCGCCATCGGCGGCGCCATCGCGCTGGCGCTCACCTTCACGCCAGTGCTCGCGTCGAGATTCCTGCCAGCGCCGATCGAGGAGAAGGAAAGCCGGCTCATGCGCGCTCTCCACCGCATCTACGATCCGCTCTTCGAGGCCGCTGTTCGGAATCCGAGGCGAGCGATTCCGCTGCTGCTTCTCCCCGTCCTCGCCTGCATCGCGCTCTTCCCGCTGCTCGGTCGGGAATTCATGCCCAAGCTGGAGGAGGGCAACTTCTGGATCCGGGCCACCCTGCCGCAGTCCATCTCGCTCGAGGAATCGGCCAAGCACGTGGGCAGCATGCGGCAGATCATCCGCAGCCATCCTGAGATCATCACCGTCACCTCGCAGCTGGGCCGGCCGGACGATGGGACCGACGTGACGGGCTTCCACAACATGGAGTTCTTCGCGCCGCTCAAACCGTTCGACGAATGGCCGCGCGGGCTCGACAAGGAGAAGCTGACGAAGATCCTCCAGCAGCAGCTGCAAGACGAGTTCCCCGGCGTGATCTTCAATTTCGCCCAGTACATCTCCGACAACGTCGAGGAAGCCCTCTCGGGCGTCAAAGGCGAGAACAGCGTCAAGATCAATGGCCCGGAAGTAAAGAGCAACGAGGCGACCGCCGACGCGATCGTCGGCGTAATGGGAAAAGTGCGCGGCATCGATGATCTCGGGCTGCTCCGCTCGATGGGGCAGCCGAGCATCAAGATCGTTCCCGACCGGACCCAGTGCGCGCGTTACGGGCTCAACACCGGCGACATCCAGATGGTGGTGCAGGCGGCGATCGGTGGGCAAGCCGTCAGCCAGGTCTTCGAGGGCGAGAAGAGCTTCGCGCTAACCGTACGCTGGCTGCCGCAGTACCGGAGCGACCTTTCCGCGCTCCGGCGGATCACCGTCTCCTCGCCGGACGGCAGCCAGATCCCGCTCAGCCAGCTCGCCGCCATCACCACCGAGGACAGCCCCAACGTCATCTATCGCGAGGACGGCCGGCGCTACACGCCGGTGAAGTTTTCCGTGCGCGGACGCGATCTCGCTTCGACTATCGAGGAAGCGCGGCAGCGCATCGAAGAGGCGGTGCGACTCCCGCCCGAGACCAACCTCATCTGGTCGGGCGAGATCAACGA
>VBLC01000071.1 GCA_005879315.1 Deltaproteobacteria bacterium
GTCCTGGCCGACAGGCAGGTGCTCGCCGGCGGCGATGCGCAGCTGCAGCTGCACCAGGTCGAGGCCGGAGGTGGCCTCGGTCACCGGATGCTCGACTTGCAGGCGCGCGTTCAGCTCGATGAAGTAGAACTCCTCGCCCACCAGCAGGAACTCGACGGTCCCGGCGTTGGCATAGCCGACGGCGCGCGCCGCTGCCAGGCCGGCGTCGAGGAATTTCTGCAAGAGGCGCGGCTTGTCGGCGAAAGCGGGCGCCGGCGCTTCCTCCACCACTTTCTGGTGCCGCCGCTGGATGGAGCACTCGCGCGCCCCGGCGGCGAGGGTGAGGTGGCCGTCGCCGAGGATCTGCACCTCGACGTGGCGGGGCCCCTCGAAGTAGCGCTCGAGATAGACCGCATCCTTGCCGAAACTCTCCCGCGCGCGATCGCTGCAGGCGCGCAACGCCTTGAGCAGCTCCGGCTCGTCGCGCGCCACCTGCATGCCGATGCCGCCTCCGCCGGCGGCCGCTTTGACCAGCAGCGGATAGCCCACCGACCCGGCTGCGGCGCGGGCGGCGAATTCGTCGCCGACGTGCCCTTCCGATCCGGGCACGACCGGCACTCCCGCTGCGCGCATGACGGCGCGCGCCTGCGCCTTGTCCTTGAGCGCGCGCATCGCCTGCGGCGGCGGCCCGACGAAGACGATGCCCGCCTCGGCGCACGCCTGGGCGAACTCGGCCTGCTCGGAGAGAAAGCCGTAGCCGGGATGGATCGCCTGAGCGCCCGTCTGCTTCGCCGCCGCGAGAATCCTGCTCGCGTCGAGATAACTCTCCTTCGCCGGCGAAGGACCGATCCGCACCGCTTCGTCGCAAACCTCGACGTGCAGCGCCTTCGCGTCGGCGTCGGAATGGACGGCGACGGTCTTGATCCCCAGCGCCCGCGCGGCGCGCGCCACGCGGCAGGCGATCTCCCCGCGGTTGGCGATGAGGATCTTCCCGAACACAGGGGCGCGCAGTCTACCGCAAGAAATCGCCACTGGCTGCGTTGACCAAGCGCGGACGGCGGATCTAGTCTCCGGCTCGATGTCGGTGGCAAGAGCTAGATCGCGCGCGAGAAGGACGCGGTCGCAGGCGACGGTGGTCGACCTGTCGTCGGTGCGCGCGCAGAAGCGGCGCGAGCTGGCCGAGCGCCGCGTGCGCTCCGCGGTGGACGACAACCGCGCCGCGCTGGCGCGGCTCTTCAGCTCCGGCCTGATCTTCACGCAGAAGGGAGCGCGCGCGGGGCGCGATCTGTTGCTCGCGCATCAGTCGCTCTTGCGCGTGGTCGATCTCTTCGCGCGGCTGGTCGAGCCCTCGGCGCGCGACGATGCGGCATTGAAGCACCGGGCGGAGGAGGCCTTCTCCCAGCTCGACGCGCAGCTGGCGCGCGCGGCGCAGCTGACGGCGCGCACCGGGGAATTCCTCTCGGGCCGCAGCCGGGAGTGATCGGGTGACCGCAGCAGCAGGCCGACGGTCCAGTGGCCATGATTCTGGCCGCTGCCCTGTTGCTCGCAGCCGCTCCGGCGGAGTGGCCTGAGGATTCAGGCCCGGCGGGGCACATCGGCATCGGCGTAGGCATTGGGAGCGCATATGGCGGTGCGGGCGCGCATCTCGAGCTCGGCGTCGGCAGCTTTGCTCTCTACGGTGGCATTGGACTGACGCTCGCGCTGTTTGATTACAAACGAGTCCTTCAGCAAGTGGATGGCAGCTCCCCGCCGCCCCTCTGCGGCGGCATTCGCTGGTACTCGGATCGGTTCTTCCTCTCTCTCAACGCCGCGCGGGCAACCGTCGATTACCACTACGACGGATCTGTCCCGACTTCGATGCTGATGCATGGAAGCCTGTTGACGTTTGCAGCCACCTTCGGGAAGCGCTGGCGTTGGGGCGTCTACTCTCTGGAGCTCGCTCTCGGAACCGGCGTCGCCCGGGCGGAAAACCCGGGCAACGGCACCGAGTTCGGACCACCGCCTGGCACGGCACCGTCTGTGTCCATCTACCCGATCCTGGATTTGTCCATGGCGGTTGGCCTGGGAATCTGATCGTCGCCCGCGCTCAGGATGTCCGCCCTTTCAAGTTGGAGGGCACTCCCTTCTGCTGGCGCGATCGTCGGCGTGGTCGTGAGCGTAGACGGCGACGGCGACGGCGACGGCGACGTGGCCGTGGGCGTCTCAAAGGGCACGTGAATAGCGGATATTCTTCCATCACTCTGCGCCAACGATCTCCGCCGTTGCGAGCCCGGCGCTACTCGTAGAATCACCGCCGCCGCAGCAGCCGCAGCGCGCGCCTTCTCCGGCGCGCCCCGAACCTCATTCGTTGTTCCGCAAGAAGGTGGGGATGTCCAGCTCGTCCTCGCTCGCGCCCGTCATCTGCCGCAGCTCGTCCCAGGAGATGTGCCGGACGGGCCGCTCGCCCTGAGGGCGCGCAGGTGGAGGCGGCGGGCTCGCTTTGGGCGATCCCGGAGCGGGTGTGGCGCGCTGCACTTCCGGAGTCCGCGACGACGCCGGATGGCGCGGCAGGGCCGGCTCCGTCGCCGGGAGCGCCAGCGAACCTTGCGAGCCGCCCCGCACCGCGCGCGTAGCGTCGATGCGCTCGATGCGCCGCGCGTCGCGGCTGGCGAAGCCGGTGGCGATGACGGTGATCTTCAGCTCCTCTCCCATCTCGTCGTCGATGACGCTGCCGAAGATGATGTTGGCGTCCTCGTGCGCGGCCTCCTGGATCAACGAGCAGGCCTGGTTCACCTCGACCAGCGTCATGTTTCCGCCGCCGGTGATGTTGATGAGGATGCCGGTGGCGCCGTCGATCTGCACGTCCTCGAGCAGCGGGCTCTCCACCGCCTGCCTCGCCGCCGACAGCGCACGCCCTTCGCCCTGGGCGCGGCCGGTCCCCATCAGCGCCACGCCCATGTTGCTCATGATGGTGCGCACGTCGGCGAAGTCGACGTTGATCAGGCCGGGGATGGTGATCAGATCGGAGATGCCCTGCACCGCATTGAGCAGCACCTCGTCCGCCTTCTTGAAGGTATCGAGCAGCGTGGTGCGCTCGTCCGCCATCGCCAGCAGCCGCTGGTTGGGGATGGTGATCAAGGTATCGACCGTATTCCTCAGCTCGGCGATTCCGTGCTCGGCCTGCTTCAGCCGCCGCTTGCCCTCGAAGGTGAAGGGCTTGGTCACGACCCCGACCGTCAGCGCGCCCAGGCTGCGGGCCAGCTCCGCGATGACCGGCGCGCCGCCGGTGCCAGTGCCGCCGCCCATCCCTGCCGTGACGAAGATCATGTCCGCGCCTTCGAGCACGGCGAGGATCTTGTCGCGATCCTCCAGGGCCGCCTGCCGGCCGATCTCGGGGTTCGCGCCGGCGCCGAGGCCCTTGGTCACCTGCGCGCCGAGCTGCACCTTGGTCGCGGCGCGATTGTGCTGCAGCGCCTGGCAGTCGGTGTTCGCGGCGATGAAATCGACCCCGGTGAGGCCAGCGAGGATCATGGTGTTGAGCGCGTTGCCGCCGCCGCCACCGACCCCGACGACCTTGATCGTGGCGCCCATCTCGTCCGGCTGGGGAATCAGCTTTTCCATCCGTCAGGACCTCCGGTCGAATTCGTTTGAACTCAAAAGAGCTCGCGGACCCAGCCGAGCAGCCGCTCCTTGATCGAGCCGCCCTCGTAGCTGAGCGGGCGGCGGGAGCCTTCCCTGGCCTGGCGCGCGCCGTAGAGGAGCAACCCGACCACCGTGGCGTGCTGCGGGCTCTTGACGACGTCGATGAGGCCGCCGATGCCCCGCGGCATTCCCCGCCGGACCGGCAGGCCGGTGACTTCCTCGGCGAGCTCCGGCATGCCGTGGAGCAGCGTCGAGCCGCCCGTCAGCACGACGCCGCTGGCGAGCAAGTCCTCCTGCCCCGCCTTCTGGATCTCGCGGTGCACCAGCTGGAACAACTCCTCGACGCGCGGCTCGATGATCTCGCAGAGGATGCGCCGGTTGAGCACGCGGGGCGCGCGGCCGCCGACGCTGGGCACCTCGATGGTGTCGTCCCGGTCGAGCGTCGAGCCCTGCGCGCTGCCGAACTTGATCTTGATCTTCTCCGCCTCGTGCATCGGCGTGCGCAGGCCAACCGCGATGTCGTTGGTCAGGTGATTGCCGCCCAGGGGAATGACGCTGGTGTGCTGGATCGCGCCGCTGGAGAAGATGGCCACGTCGGTGGTGCCGCCGCCGATGTCGACCAACGCCACGCCCAGCTCCTTCTCCTCGTCGGCCAGCACCGCCTCGGCGCTGGCGAGCGGCTCGAGCACGATGTCGCTCACCTGCAAGCTGGTCTTGGCGCAGCACTTGACGATGTTCTGCGCGCTGGAGACGGCGGCGGTGACGATGTGCACCTTCGCTTCCAGGCGCACGCCGCTCATGCCGAGCGGCTCGCGGATGCCATCCTGCTCGTCGATGATGTACTCCTGGGGGAGGACGTGGAGGATCTCGCGGTCCTGGGGGATGTTGATGGCCCGCGCCGCGTCGAGCACGCGCTCGATGTCGCCCGCCTTCACCTCTTTGTCCTTCACCGCCACCACGCCCTGGGAGTTGAAGCCGCGGATGTGTCCGCCGGCGATGCCGGCGTAGACGGAATTGATCTGCGCGCCGGCCATCAGCTCGGCCTCCTCGACGGCGCGACGGATGGAGGCGACGGTGGCCTCGATGTTGATCACCACCCCTTTGCGCAGGCCGCGCGAGGGATGCGTGCCGATGCCGATCACGTCGATGCCATCGGGCCTCAGCTCGCCGACGATGCAGCAGATCTTGGTGGTGCCGATGTCCAGTCCGACGATGATCTCGGTCCTTTTCTGAGCCATGCCGGCTACCTCTGCTGGGCAAGGGTTGCGGCGGCCAGATCGGGGCGCGCCGGATTGTCGAGATCGATGCGGGCCGCGCGCTCTCCGCGCCGGGCCAGGGCCGCGCGCACCTGCGCGAGGCGGCGCAGCTTGAGCGACAGGTCGCCGCTGCCGAGGCGGACTTCTTGAAGGCGGTCGCCGTCTCGGGCGAAGAGCGTCGTGCCCTCGTCGAGGCGCACCTCGGCGAGCGCGCCGATGGCGAAACCCGCCGCGCGCCAGGCGTCGAGCAGGTGCAGCGATTTCAAGAGCCGCAGCGGATCGCGCACCTGGCCGCTGAGGAGCGGCAGGGCGAGGTGGTCGCGCGGCTCGGCGCGCTTGAAGAGCCGTCCTTCCTCGTCGAGAAGGTAGAGCTGCTCGAGCTGCACCAGCGCAGCCGGACGATGCTCGAGGATGGTGACCTCGACGGCGTCGGGCAGCCGCCTCTCGAGGAGCGCAGAGACCACCCAGGGGTGCGACTCGATCGCGCGCGCCGCCTGCGCGAGATCGATGACGAACAGGTTCTGACCGGGTGCAAGGCCGCTGCGCTCGCGCAGCTCGGCCTCGCTGGCATGGTCGAGCCCGCTGAAATGGATCTGCCGCAAGGCGAAGAGAGGCGAGCCGCTCGCCCAGCGCCACGAATGCCAGGCGCCGAAGCCGAGCGCCGCGCTGAGCAGCGCCGCGGCGAGAGTGCGCAGCGTGGCGTCGAGAGCAGCGTGAATCCCGGAGGGCGTCTGGCTTCTGCGCAGCGCCGCCACCGCCTGCGGATCGAAGGGCCTCATGGCTGCACCCGGAGGAAGGAGTTTTTGCCGTCGCCCAGATCGACTGCCGGCGGGGGCATCGATGCCACGCAGACGAGACCGACGTGATGCGTCCGCAGCTCGGGCGGGAGCGGCGGATCGAAGCTGCCCACCAGCTTCACTTCCGGCTTCAGCTCGACGCCCGCCTTCGCCAGCACGGTCTCGCGGGCGAGAGCGATCAATTCGATCACCTCCGCCGCCCGGGCGTTGCCGAGGTTGACGATGAAGTTGGCGTGCCGCTCGCTGATCTGCGCGCCGCCCTGCTTCTTGCCCTTGAGCCCGGCGCTCTCGATCAGGCGGCCGGCGAAATCTCCCGGCGGATTGACGAAGACCGAGCCGGAGTTGGGCTGCTGGAGCGGCTGCGTCTGCCGCCGCCGCTCGACGTCGGCCTTGGCGGCGCGCTGCTGCTCGACGACCTCCGCATCCGAGCCGCGGCGGATCCTGCAGCGCGCGCGGGTGAGCACCGCGCCGCGGGGCAGCTCGCAGTGGCGGTAGGAGAGGCGCAGGTGGCGCGCTTCGATCCACTGCAGGCCGTCGGGCAAGGCGACTTCGGCGGCGAGCAGATGATCGGCCATGCATCCGGAAGGCGTCCCGGCGTTCATGGCGACGAGGCCGCCGACGGTGCCGGGAATTCCCGCCGCCCAGGCGACGCCGACGCCTCGCTGCTCTTTCGCCAGCGAGAGAAAGCGGGCGATGGGAGCGCCGGCTCCTAGCGTGACGATGACGTGATCGCCGCCCTCCTCCACTTCTTCGGCGGCGAAGTCTTGCGCGAGACGAAGCACCGCGCCCTCGACGCCCAGGTCGCCGACGATGGTGTTGGCTCCGCCACCGAGGGAGAACCAGCCCACGCCGGCCGCGGAGAGAGCGCGCAGCACCTCGACGAGCGCGGCCGGATCGCACGGCCGCACCCAGAGCCTTGCCGGACCGCCCACGCGGACGCTGGTGCGCTGCGCGAGCGGCTGCTGCTCGAGCACCTCGCCCCGTGCGGCTCTGCGCAGCTCTTTGAGCAAAGCGCTCAAGCGAGCAGCTCCAGCAGCTCTTCGCACGCGTGCGTGATGTCGCCCGCGCCCAGCGCGATCACCAGGTCGCCTTCGCGCAGGCGTTCGCGCAGCCGCCTGGCCAGCTCGCCGCGCTCGGCGAAAGCGACGTCGCGATGGCCGCAGGCCTTGACGGCTTCGAAGAGCCGGCCGCCGCTCACGCCGGGGATGGGATCCTCTCCCGCCGCATAGATCTCGGTGAGGAGGAGCGCGTCGGCGTCGTTGAAGGCGGTGGCGAAATCGGCGAGCAGATCGCGGGTGCGCGTGTAGCGGTGCGGCTGGAAGGCGCAGACGATGCGCCGCTGGGGAAAGGAGGCGCGCGCGCCGGCCAAGGTCGCCTTGATCTCCGCTGGATGATGGCCGTAGTCGTCGACGACGGTGATGCCGCGCACTTCCCCCCGGACGGTGAACCGGCGCTGCACTCCCTGGAAGCCGTTGAGGGCCTCCGCGGTCTTGGCAAAGGGGATGCCCAGCTCGTGCGCGACCGCGCAGCAGGCGAGGGCGTTCAAGACATTGTGCGCGCCGACCATCTTCAAGGAGACTTCGCCCAGCCGCTGCCCGCGGTGCAAAACCGAGAAGCGCGCCTGGAAAGCGGAGAGCTTCACCTCGTCCGCCCGCCAGTCGGCCTGGTGCGAGACGCCGTAGGTGACCAGCCGCTTTCCCACCCGCGGAATCAAATGCTGCACCACCGGGTGGTCGATGCACATCACCGCGAGGCCGTAGAAGGGCACGCGGTCGGCGAAGTCGACGAAAGCCTGCTGCAGCGCCTCGACGGTGCCGTAGTAATCGAGGTGCTCGGGGTCCACGTTGGTGATGACCGCGATGGTGGGCGAGAGGCGCAAGAACGAGCCGTCCGACTCGTCGGCCTCCACCACCATCAGGTGCCCCTTGCCCAGCTTGGCGTTGCTGCCGAGCGCATTGAGCTTGCCGCCCACCACCGCGGTGGGATCGAGGCCGGCATGCGCGAGCACGGTGGCGATCAAGGAAGTGGTGGTGGTCTTCCCGTGGCTGCCGGCGATGGCGACGCCTTCCTTGAGGCGCATCAGCTCGGCCAGCATCTCGGCGCGGGGGATGACCGGGATGCCGCGGTCGCGGGCCGCCATCGCTTCCGGGTTGTTCCGCTTGACGGCGCTGGAGGTGACCACGACGTCGACGTCGGCCGCGACGTTCTCGGCCCGGTGGCCGATGGCGACTGCTCCGCCCAGGGAGGCGAGGCGGCGGGTGATCTCGCTCTCCTTCAGGTCCGATCCACTGACGCGGTAGCCGAGGTTCAAGAGGAGCTCCGCGATGCCGCTCATCCCGATCCCTCCGATCCCGACGAAGTGGACCTTGACCTTCTTGTTGCGGAACACCTGGGAAGCCCTCCCTCCACGCTAGCGAATGTACTCGATTCGATCTCCGATAATCAATAGCGTCTATTTGCGCGCTTCGGGCAGGTGGCGCCCCTCGCGCACCAGCCGCTTGGAACAGAGCGAAACGCAGACGTCGGCGATCTCCCGGGCTGCTTCGGGGCGGCCCAACAGGCCGCTGGCGCGAGACATCTTGCGGAGGCGCTCGCGGTCGCCTTCCAGACCGCGCAGCTCCTGCGCCAGCCGATCGCCGGTCAGATCCTTTTCGGGAAGCAGCAGCGCGGCGCCCGACTGGACCAGCGAGTGCGCGTTCACCGTCTGGTGATCGTCGGTCGCGAAAGGGAACGGAACCAGCAGGGCGGGCTTCTTGCAGACGGTCAGCTCGGCGATGGTCGTCGCGCCGGCGCGGCAGACGAGGAGGTCCGCTCCGGCGTAGGCGCGCGCCATGTCGTCGATGAAGGCCACTGCCTGCGCTTGCAGACCGGTCGGGGCGAGGTTCTGGTAGCGCGCCGCGATGGCGTCGTAATCCTTCACGCCCGTCTGGTGGAAAAGCCGCAGGCGTTTGCCGATCTGCGGCGCGAGGATCTCCATCGCCTCGACCACGCGCAGGTTGAGGATGTGCGCGCCCTGCGAGCCGCCGGTGACGAGGATGGAGAGCCTCTCCTCCGGGACCTTGGTGTGCAAGTAGTTGTCGAGGAAGGCGCGGCGGATGGGATTGCCGAGCAGGTGCGTGCGCGCGGGCGGAAAGCCGCTGCGCGCTTCCTCGAAGGCGATGAAGATGGCGTCGGCGAACCGGCCCAGCACTTTGTTGGTGAAGCCGGCGAGCGCGTTCTGCTCCTGGATGGCGATGGGGATCCGCCTGAGCCAGGCCGCCAGCACGACAGGGCCGCTGGAGAATCCGCCCACGCCCACGACCACGTCGGGATCGAACTTGCGCAGGATCCGCTTGCTCTGCCAGAGCGCGCGGGGCAGGCGGAACATTCCTTTGACGAAGCCGAACGCGCCCACGCGCTTCAGCGGTCCGACGTCGATCAATTCGAGCGGATATCCAGCCTTGGGCACTTCGCGCGCCTCGATGCCGCGGGCCGAGCCGACGAAGAGCACGTCGTTGCGCGGATGGCGGGTCTTCACCTCTTCCCCCAGCGCCAGGCCGGGAAAGAGATGGCCGCCGGTGCCTCCGCCGGCGATGAGCAGCCTCATCGCCGCGCTCCTGCGCCGCGCTGGAGGAAGCCGCCCGGCCCGCCGCTGACCGAGAGCAACAACCCGGCCGCGAAGGAGGAAGTGACGACGCTGGTCATTCCATAGGAGAGGAACGGCAGCGCCATCCCCTTGGTCGGGAGCAATGCCAGCGCCATTCCGGCATTGACGAGCGCTTCCAGAGAAAAGAGCAGCGTGACGCCGAGCGCGAGCCAGCAGCCGAACGCGTCGGAGGCTGCGTAGGCGGACTTGAGGCCGCGCCAGAGGACCACGGCGAAGAGCACCAGCACGGCGGCCACGCCGGCGAAGCCCAGCTCCTCGCCGATGATGCTGAGGATGAAGTCCGTATGAGCGGCGGGGAGGAAAAAGAGCTTCTGGTGGCTGTCGCCCAGGCCGACGCCGAAGGAGCCGCCCGCGCCGAAGCCGAGCAGCGACTCGACGGTCTGGTAGCCGTGACCCTGCGGGTCCTTCCAGGGATCGAGGAAGGTGAGCACCCGCTGGATGCGATAGGGCGAGCGCCAGACGAGCAAGGCCAGCACCGGGGCGGTTGCCGCGCCGAGACCGAGCAGCCAGCTCAGGCGCACGCCGGCCGCAAAGAGCAGCGCGACGGTGAGGACGCCGAGGACCACGGTGGTGCCGAAATCCGGCTCGAGCAAGAGGAGGATGGTGAAGAGCCCGAGCACTGTTATGTGCGGCAAGAAGCCCACCGAGAAGACGCGGATGCGGTCCTGCTTCCTTGCCAGCGAGCGCGAAAGCCAGAGCACCAGGGAAATCTTGGCGATCTCGCTCGGCTGGAAGATGAGCGAGCCGAGCTTCATCCAGCGCCGCGCGCCGCCCGCAGCGTGGCCCAACCCAGGGAACTGCAAGAGGACGAGCAGCGCCAGGGAGAGGATCACCAGCGGCACGGCCAAGGGCTCGAAGCGGCGATAGCCGACGCGCATGACGAGCAGCACCACCGCGACTCCGGCCGCTGCCGCGCCGGCCTGGCGCTTGAAGAACCAAAGGCCGTCGCCGAGCCGCGCGCCGGCGTAGACGGCCGAGGCGCTGTAGACCATCACCACGCCGAGCATGAGCAGGAGAAGGACCGCGCCGAGGAGCACGGGGTCGTAGCGCAAGATCGGCCGCAGCGCGGAGTCGCGCTGGCGCTGCACCCGCATCCCCGCGGCGGCCGAAAGGCTCATAGCGCGAGCACCATCTGCTTGAACTGTTCGCCGCGCTCCTCGAAGTTCTTGAATTGATCGTAGGAGGCGCAGGCCGGCGAGAGCAGGACGACGTCTCCTTCGCGCGCGAGCGAGCGGGCCTTCTCGACGGCGGCGGCCAGCTCTCCGCAGGCGGTGGCCGGCCCCAGCTCGGCGGCGATCTTGTCCCCCTCCTCGCCGATGGTGAGCAGCGCCTTGACGCGCCCAGCAAAAAGCTTGCGCAGCGGCGCATAGGGCGCGCCCTTGCCACGGCCGCCCATGATGAGGATGACGTTGCGCTCGAAAGAGGCGAGCGACTTCTCCACGCTGTCGACGTTGGTGGCCTTCGAGTCGTTGATCCACTCCACACCATCGAGCAGCCGCACCCGCTCGAGGCGGTGCGGCAGGCCCGGATAGCTGTCGAGACCGCGCTGCATCTGCTCGGGATTGAGGCCCAGGCGATAGGCGAGCAGACAAGCCGCGAGCGCGTTCTCCGCATTGTGCGCGCCGCGCAGCGTGGGAGCCCGCAGCTGCAGATCATGAGCGATGACGTGCAGCGTGCGCGGCTCCTTGAGATATCCGGCCAGCACCGTGTGCGGCGGCAGCTGCGTCTCGGGGCGCGGATGGCGCGGATCGAATCCCAGCCGCGCCACGTGCGGCGCCGTGGCCATGGTCGCAACGCGCGCGTCGGCGAGATTGAGCACCGCCATGTCGCCCGGCTGCTGCCGCTCGAAGATGCGCGCCTTGGCCGCGGCGTAGGCCTCGAGCGAGGGATAGCGATCGAGATGGTCGGGCGTGACGTTGAGCACCGTGGCCGCGGCGCAGTGCAGACTCTGCACCGTCTCCAGCTGGTAGCTGGAGAGCTCGCAGACGGTGGCGTCGAGCGGCTCGCCCTCGACGACGCGGTTGCTCAGCGCATCGCCCAGGTTTCCCCCGACGAAAACGCGCAGTCCGGCGGTCTTGAGCAGATGCCCGCAGAGCGCGGTGGTGGTGCTCTTTCCGTTGGTGCCGGTGATTCCGAGGACGGGCTCGTCGATGTAGCGGGCCGCCAGCTCGATCTCGCCGAGGATGGGCAGGCCCTGCGCGCGCGCCTCGATGAAGATGCGCAGCGTGGGCGACACTCCGGGGCTCACCACCACCAGGTCGACGTCTCGGAGCGACTGGGGCGCGACGGGGCGCACTTCGCTCAGGCCGAGCTGCTGCAGCACCTCGCGCAGCTGGGCGGCCGGCTTGTCATCGGCGGCGACGACGCGCGCGCCTTTGAGCGCGAGCAGCCGCGCCGCGGCTACCCCGCTCTTGCCCAGCCCTACCACGAGAGCGCTCTTGCCCTCGAGCTTCATCTCAGCTTCAGCGAGGCCAGCGCGATCAACGAGAGCATGATCGACGCGATCCAGAAGCGGACGATGATCTTCGGCTCGGCCCAGCCCTCCAGCTCGAAGTGGTGGTGGATGGGCGCCATGCGGAAGATGCGGCGGCCGGTGCGCTTGAACCAGAAGACCTGCGCCATCACCGAAAGGATCTCGGCGAAGAAGACCCCGTGGATGATGACGCTGTCGACCTCGTTCTTGGTGAGGACTGCGAGCGCGCCCAGGCCGCCGCCCAGCGCCAGGGAGCCGACGTCGCCCATGAAGACGGTGGCGGGATAGGTATTGAACCAAAGGAAGCTGATTCCCGCGCCGGCCATGGCCGCGCAGAACACGGCCAGCTCGGTAGCGCCGTCGATATGCGGAATCAAAAGATAGTCGGCGATATTCAGCCCTTTGATGACCGCTCCTGCCAGATAGGAAAGGAGCAGGAAAGTAAGGGCTGAAACGATGGTCGGTCCGATCGCCAGGCCATCGAGGCCGTCGGTGAGATTGACCGCGTTGCTGGTGCCGACGATGACGATGAACGCGAAGGGCAGATAGAACCAGCCCAGGTGGGGATGGAATGCCTTGACCTTCACGAAGGGAATGGTCAGGCGCGTGTCGAGGCGCAGGGCGCCGGTCTTCCAGTCGACGAAGAAAATCCCCATGATCAGGATGAAGATCACCGTCTGCCAGAAGAGCTTCTTGGCTCCTGACAGCCCTTTGGAATCCTTCTTGCTGAACTTGAGCCAGTCGTCGGCAAAGCCGATTGCGCCGAAGCCGAGAGTGAACATCAGGGCGGCCCAGACCAGCCGGTTGGTGAGATCGGCGAAGAGCAGCGTGCCGAGCAGGAGCGCCCAGAGGATGAGCCCGCCGCCCATCGAGGGAGTGCCCTTCTTCTTCTGGTGCGCTTCGGGAGTGTCCTCGCGGACGTTGTTCGTTCCGTGCTGAAGGCGGCGCAGCGCCTCGATGTAGGTCGGGCCGAGGAAGAGCCCGATGAGCAGCGAGACGAGCCCCGCCATCAACATGCGGAAGCTCGGGTACCGCAGCACGTTGAACAGGCTGATGCGGTCGGAGAAAGGGAAGAGGAGAATGTAAAGCATCAGTGATCTCCCGGGCCGACAGGCACGCCCGTCAAGGGGTCGCTGATCCGCTCCATCTTCATTCCCCGCGAGCCCTTCACCAGCACCACGTCTTCGGGACGCAGCCGAGACTGCAAGAGGCCCACCGCCTCCTGCACATCCTCGGTGAATTCAATGCAGTCGGGCGGCAGTCCCGCCTCCTGCGAGCCCTCGCCGATGGCCCGCGCGCGCTTGCCGAAGCAGACCAGCAGCGCGAGGCCGGCGCCGGCGGCGAAGCGCCCGACGTCGCGGTGCAGATCGAGCTCGGTGGGACCCAGCTCGAGCATGTCCCCCAGGACCGCGATGGCGCGCCCCTTGCCGCGGACGAGATGGGTGAGCGTGAGCAGCGCGGCTTTGGTGCTCGAGGGATTCGCGTTGTAGGCGTCGTCGATCAACAAGCCGCCGTTGGGCAGACGCACCGGCCGCATGCGCCGGCCGGGAATGGCGGCGTCTCCCAAGCCGCGCAGGATCGCGTCCGGCCCGACGCCGAGGGCGACGCCGACCGCGGCGGCGGCAGCCGCGTTGTGGCCATTGTGGGTTCCGATCAGCTGCAGCTCCGTCATGCGTCGGGCTCCGGCCAGCTCGAGCTCGACGAGAAGCCCCTTGCCTCCGTGATGCGCGGAGAGAAGGCGCACGTCCGCTCCGTAGGAGGCGCCGAAGGTGATCAGCTTGCGACGCGAGAGCCGCGCCTGCGCCAGCGTGCGCGGGTCGTCGGCGTTGGCGACTGCCACGGCAGCCTCGCGCAGCGCGTGGAAGAGCTCGCCCTTGGCATGCGCAACTCCTTCGAGCGACCCGCAGCCCTCGAGGTGGACCGGCGCGACGTTGTTGACGAGGCCCACGTCGGGATCGGCCCAGGTGGCGAGCCGCGCGATCTCGCCCAGGTGGTTCATGCCCGCTTCGATCACCGCGAACTTGTCTTCCGGGGAGAGGCGCAGGAGCGTGAGCGGAACGCCGACTTCATTGTTGAGATTGCCTTCGGTCTTGAGCGTGCGGCCGGCCGTGGCGAGGACCGCGGCGATCAGCTCTTTGGTGGAGGTCTTGCCCGTCGAGCCCGTGACGCAGACGACCTTGAGGTCGAGCAGCATGCGCCGCCAGGCCGCGCCGAGCCGGCCGAGCGCGCGACCCGCGTCGAGAGCCACCAGGAGCGCGGCGCCGCCGATCTTGGCGCGCGCTTTCTCCAGCGCTGGCTTGGAGACGAGCGCGCCCGCCGCGCCGGCCTTGACGGCCGCGTCGACGAAATCGCTCCCGTCGAAGTTCTCTCCCTTGAGGGCGACGAAGAGGCCGCCTTTCCGCGGCGTCCGCGTATCGGTGAAGACGCCCTCGAACGGACCGCCGCGCGCGACGATCTGCGCGCCCGCCGCCCAAGCGGCCTGCTCGAGCGTGAAGCGCGCGCTCATTTGCGCCTCCGCCCGGGTTCCGGCGGCTGGCGACGCCGGACCGCCGATTCCTCGGCGCGCATCTCCCGCAGCGCGCGCTCCGCCTCGGCCCGATCGTCGAAGGGCCGCTTCTCGGCGCCGACGATCTGGTAGGTCTCGTGCCCCTTGCCGGCGATGAGCACCGCATCGCCCACGCCGGCACAGCGCAGGGCCAGCTCGATGGCCTCGCGCCGGTCCGGCACGATGCAATAGCCGGGCGAGCCGGAACGCGCGTGCCGGGGATCGAGGCGCTTCTTTCCCCCCTGCAGGAGACCCGGCTCGATCTCGCCGAGGATCGCGAGCGGGTCTTCGCTGCGCGGATTGTCGCTGGTGGCGATCACCAGATCCGCGTGAGCTGCTGCGGCGCGACCCATCAAGGGACGCTTGCCGCGGTCGCGGTCGCCGCCGCAGCCGAAGACGCAGATGAGCCGCGGTGCGCGGCCCGCCGCCTTTCGCAGCGCTTCGAGCACGCGGGCAAGGGCATCGTCGGTATGCGCGTAGTCGACCAGCACCACGCGGCCGCCTTCCCTGTCGGGAACGCGCTCGAGCCGTCCCGGCGCGCCCTGCGCTTCCGGCGCGAGTCTGGTCAGCTCGGCGAGCGGAACACCCGACCCGGCGAGCAGCCCCAAGGCGGCGAGCAGGTTCTCGGCGTTGTGCGCGCCGACGAGCGGGCTCTCCACTTCGATCAGCTGCGGTTCGAGCGGCGCGCCGGTGCGCAGACGGAAATAGAGACCGTCGAGATCGCTGCGCAGCTCCTCCGCCAGAAGCGCCGCCCCGCGCGCGCCATGAAGGGTGAAGCCGATCACGTCTTTCTCCGGCAGCTGAGAGGCGAGCTCCGCCACCCGCGGATCGTCGAAATTGAGCACGGCGGGCGCGCCGGGAGGAAGCAGCTCGCGGAAGAGCTTGGCCTTGGCCGCGAAGTACTCCTCGAGCGTGCCGTGATAGTCGAGGTGATCGCGCGTCAAATTGGTGAAGGCGGCTCCGGCGAAGGCGCAGCCCGAGACGCGCTCCTGCGCGAGCGCATGGCTCGAGACTTCCATCGCCACCACCTGGGCTCCGGCCTCGAGCATGCGCTTGAGCAATTCCTGCAGCTCGTGCGACTCGGGGGTGGTGTGCGTCGCCGGCAATCTTCCGCCCGGCCAGCGGCATTCGACGGTGCCGATGAGGCCCGTGCCGAGTCCGCGCGCGGCGGAGAGCTGCTCCACCAGATACGCCGTGGTCGTCTTGCCGTTCGTGCCGGTGACGCCGAAGAGCGAGAGCCGGCGCGAGGGCTCGCCATGAAAGCGCGAGGCCGCCTGCGAGAAGGCCTTGCGCGCGTTGGGCGCGACGACGACGGGCGCGCTGGCAAGCTGCAGCGGCCGCTGCGCGAGAACTGCCGCGGCGCCTTTGGCGAGCGCTTGCGGAGCGAAGTCGGCTCCGTCAGCGTTGAGGCCGGGAAGCGCGGCGAAGAGCGCGCCGGGCGTGACGCGGCGCGAGTCGACGGCGAGCGCGCGCACCTCGACGGACTCCGCCTCCGTCGGCACGGTCGCTTCCACGCCAGCGAAAAGATCGCGCAGCTTCACATTCCTCCTCTATCCAGCCTATCCCTACGGCGCCACTGCGACCGTCACCCTAGCACCGTGCCCGGCAATCGCAGCCGCCGGCCGCTCTTGCGTGACCGGCATCACCCCGAGCTGCCACAAGGCTTCCCGAGCGATCGCTCCCCAGGCTGGCGCGGCCACCACGCCTCCGACGATGTCCGCCCCTTTGCCTTCGGGCTCGTCGATGGCGACGAGAATCGCCACGCGCGGCGCCTCCGCCGGGGCGTAGCCGAGGAAGCTGGCGAGGCGCTTTTCGCCGTAGCCGCCGCGGATGGGATCGACTTTCTGCGCCGTTCCGGTCTTGCCCGCCGCGCGATATTCGCCCAGCGCCGCGCGCGTGCCGGTCCCTTTGCGCACCACCTCCTCCAGCATCGCGCCGATGGCGTGCGCCGTCTCGGGCCGCAGCACCCGGCGCACTTCTTCACGGCCGCGCTGCAGCACGATTCCGCCGTCGGCCGCGACGATCTTCTCCACCAGGTAGGGCTTGAGCAGCACGCCGCCGTTGGCGATGGCCGCCATCGCCGCCGTTTCCTGCAGCCCCGTCGCCGACATTCCTTGCCCATAGCCGCTGGTGAGGAGCGCGATCTGCGGCATCGACTTCGGATCGCGGAGCGAGCCGCGGGCCTCGCCGGGCAGACCGACCAGCGTCTTCTCGCCGAAGCCGAAAGCCTTGAGCCCATCGCTCAGGCGTCCCTTTCCCAGCCGCTCGGCGATCTTGGCGGCGCAGATGTTGGAAGATTCGCGCAGCACGGCGGCCGGCGTGGCCCAGTCGACCGGATGAGTGTCGTGAATCTTCTTGCCCGCGCGAAACCAGACGCCGTGCTCGCAGTAGAGGAGCTCGTCGCGCCCGAGCACGCCCTCTTCCAGCGCGCGCGCCACCACGAAGCTCTTCAGGGTCGAACCGGGCTCGAGCTGATCCTGCACGGCGCGGTTGCGCCACACCATCGGGTCGCGGCCGGGCTTGTTTGCGTCGAACGCGGGATTGCTGGCCAGCGCCAGGACCGCGCCGCTCTGCACATCGAGCACGACCGCCCAGCCGGCCACCGCTCTCGCGGCAGCCACCGCCTTGGCCAGCTCCCGCTCGGCGGCGAGCTGGATGGCGCTGTCGAGAGTGAGGGTCACCGTCGAGCCGGTGAGGTCGGCGGTGTCGGGGGCGCCGTGCTCCAGCACCATGGTCCCGCGCGCGTCGCGCGTCGCCTGCACTTGCAGGGCGCGGCCGCGCAGGTGTTGCTCCAGCTCGCGCTCGAGGCCCTCCTGTCCGGCCTCCTCGCCGACGAAGCCGAGCACATGTCCGGCGAGCTCGTGCTGCGGATAGAAGCGCTTCGGCTCCTTCACCAGCTCGATGCCGTCGAGGCCGAGGTCGCGCACGCGCATCGCCGTGCGCTCGTCGACCCGGCGCTTGAGCCAGACGAAGCGTTTGTCGGGGAGCTGCAGCTTCTCGACGATCTTCTTGCGCGGCAGGAGCAAGACGCGCGAGAGCGCGTCGGCGGCGGCCTCGCGGCTCTTGATCGTCTCGAAGGCGGAAGGATCGGCGAAGATGGAATCCACCTCGCGCGTCACCGCAAGCGGCTCGCCCCGGCGGTCGGTGATCATTCCTCGCCGCGGGGCCCATTCCAGCTCGCGGCGGGTCTGGTCGCGCTGCAGCCGGGCCAGCCGCGAGCGATCGAAGAGCTGCACCTTGGCGGCGCGCGCCAGGACCACGCCGAAAAGGACGAGGAGCAGCGCGCCGAGCAAGAGCAGGCGAAGCCGCATCCAGCGGGCGCAGCTTCCCTCTTTTGCCGGACGCCTCATGGCTCCTAGGGAATGGAGGCGAGCAGCTGGGCGCTGCGGGCTTGCGGCATCACCAGCACGCGGTCGATCGCCGGCGGGCCCATGCCGAGATGCGCGCGGGCCAGCTGCTCGATCCGCTGCGGGCTCTTCAGCTCTGCCGCCTTGATCTGCAGCGCCTGGTGCTCGCGGGTGAGGTCGCGAGAGTCGCTGGAGAGGCGCGCGAGCTGGTAGCCGCGCTCGGTCACGCGCGTGCGCACCCAGAGATGCAAGAGCGCCGCGGCGGCGAGGATCGCGCAGGCGAGCGTGGCCGCTGCGAAGTTCGCCAGTCCGCGCCGCTCGATGTTTCTCCGCACGAACGACTCATTCCTCATGACAGTCTCTCCACCGCGCGCAGCCGCGCGCTGCGGGCGCGCGGGTTCTCGCGCACCTCCTCGTCGCCGGCCTGGACCGATTTCCTCGTCAAAACCTTCCAGGAAGCGGTGCGGCCGCAGGCGCAGACCGGAAGTTGCGGCGGACAGACGCATCCCGTTGCGAGCCGGGCGAAACCCTGCTTCACCAGCCTGTCCTCGAGCGAGTGGAAGCTGATGGCCGCCGCCCGTCCGCCGCGCGCGACGATGCGCGGCAGCTGCGCGAGCCAGTCGGCGAGAGCGCCGAGCTCGTCGTTGACGGCGATGCGCAGCGCCTGGAACGTCCGGGTGGCGGGATGGATCTCGCGCGGCCAGGCCTTGCGCGGGACGGCGCTCGCCACCAGGTCCGCCAGCTCGCGCGTGTTCGCCAGCTTGTGCTCCTTGTGCGCCCGGTGGATCGCGCGCGCGATCGGCCGGGCGAAGCGCTCCTCGCCCAGCGAATCGAGGATGCGCGCCAGCGCCTTTTCGTCCCATTCGTCGAGTCGCTCTCGCAGCGGCCGGCCGCGGGTCGGATCCATGCGCATGTCGAGCGGCCCCTCTGCGCGGAAGGAGAATCCCCGGGCGGGATCGTCGAGCTGCGGGCTCGAGACGCCCAGGTCGACCAGCGCTCCGTCGACCTCGCCGACGCCGAGCGCGTCGAGCAGCGCGCGGGCGTCGCGGAAATTGCCGTGAGCGAAGACGATGTCGCGGCCTTTGAGCCGCTCGCGCGCCGCCTGCACCGCCGCCGGATCCTGATCGATGCCCACCACCCGCGCTCCTGTCTCGAGCAGCGCCTCGGCATGACCGCCGCCGCCCAGCGTGCCGTCGAGGATGACCTTGCCCGGGCCCGCCGCGAGCCAGCGGGCCGCCTCGCGGCGGAGCACGGTGCGGTGAGCGAATTCCATCGATCACCTGGCCTTGCGCAGCATGCGCACTTTGAGCTGGGCGGCGGCGCCGGCCGCCTCTTCCACGCTGCGGAAGAGCGCCAGCTCCGTCCCGCCCGCCGCCTTGAGGATGTTCGAGACATAGGGATTGCGCACGGCGATGAGCAGGTCGCCGCCACGCGCCCGAAGCTCCTTGCGGCGCGCGACGATCCCGGGAACGCCGGAGTAGTCGAGATGGCCCACCTCGCGCAGGTCGAGCACGATGCGCCCCGCGTCGGTGGCGGCGCGGCCGATGGTGTAGTCGATGGCCCAGAGCGCCTCGCGATCGAGATCGCCGCGCACCGCGACGGTGGCGACGTTCTCCTCCCAGCGCACGCCCGCAGGCCGCTGGCCCGGGGCGGGTTTGAGCGCCAGCACCGCGCTTCTGGGTTCGCGAAGCTCCTTGCGTGAAGACTTGTCAGCCATCGCAGATCTCCCTCGCATTCTCGCCTAGAGAATCGTCGCCAGCTTCTTCGCCAGATCGGTCTGCACTTCTTTCGCGCGCGCCCTCTTCTGCACTTCGGCCCAGCGTTTGGGCGCCCAGATCTCGATGCGCGAGACGGTCCCCGCCCAGGTGATTTCCTCGCCAAGGCCGATCTGTTCGCGCAGACTGGGCGGAATGAGGATGCGGCCCAGCTTGTCGACGGCGCACTCTTGCGCCGGGGCGATGAAGGAGCGGACGAGCAGGTTCGCGGTCTCGTCGAACATCGACGCTTCGCCCACCCGAGCGACGATGCGGTCCCACTGCGCGGGTGCGAAGGCGACCAGGCACTGGTCGATCATGTGCGTGGTCACGAACAGCTTGTCGGCTCCCTGCGCGACGAGGATCTCGCGAAAGCGTGAGGGGAGGCTGGTGCGCCCCTTGGCGTCGATCGCGTGCTCGTAGACGCCGGTGAAAGACACCGCTTCCCTCCCTGCTGATCCACTTCTTTCCACTTCGATCCACCACGGCGGCGAGGGGCTGTCAAGCAACGGGATCCTGAACGGAAATGCAGGCGGACAGCTTGCGGAGCGCGCCTTCTCCCACCCCCGCGGGTAGCGCAGGCGACAACCGATTCGGTAGTCAGAAGTGGGCCGCGCTCAGTAGTAGAAGAGCAGCTGGAGCGCAGCTTCGGTGGCGCCGATCTGGCGGCGCCAATCGAGGCCGAGGCAGAGTCCGGGCCGGGCTTCCCAACGCAGAGTCGAAGAGAGCGACCAGCCGGAGCGGACCAGGGCCGCGGGGAAGTAGAGCCATTGCGCCGAGGCGATCCAGACGGTTCGGTCGCTCAGGCGCAGCCGCGCGCCTCCCGAGGGGCCGACACCCGCTCGCAGCGCCGGCGCGCGCTCGAGACCGCGCAAGGAAGGCGAGGCCTGGATCGCGACGTCGCCGAGTGCGAAGAGCGCGAACCGCTCCTCGGCCATCGCGAGGGTGAAGCCGCTCCCCATCTCGAACGCGCCCGCGAGGCAGCCGTCGCAGCCGCCGTCGCGCAGCCGGCGCGCGCCGGCGCGGACTTTCCAGGAGAGCGATTGATCGAAAGCGGAGACGGCGTGCAGCGAGACGACGTCGACCAGCTCCGCGCTCTCGAGCTCGACGGAGCCGCCGCGGGAATAGGCTCGCAGCGAGAGCGGGAAGAATTCGATCTGCGACAGCTCCGGATAGCCCGCCGGAGGATCGTCGAGAGCGTGCAGCCCCAGGCGGAAACCGAGCGAGAGCATCGCGCCGCGCGCGCTCGACCAGCCGCCGTCGGTCTCGATCCGCTGCGAGCCGTGGCCCTGGTCGGGCCGCTTGTCGAGCGGCGGCCGGATGACGAGCTCTGCGCTGGGTTGCAGGATCGAGGCGCGCCGCTCGAGCACGCGCTGCTTGATGCGGCCGCCCTCGCCGTCGGGCTCCACCGGCAGGTCCTTGGCGTAGCGGACGTCGACCAGGTCCGCGGCCGCGTCGAAGATGCGGATCTGCTCGGGCGAGGAAAATGAGACGCGCGCCTCGGGATTCCTGGCGAGCGTCTGCACGGTCTCGACCTCGTCGCGCGGCATCCCGTCGATCCGCGCGCGGAACTGCGTCATCGCGCTGGGGCGATAGCGCACGGCGCGAACCAGGCCGGGGTTGGCGTAGAGCGCCTTGACGGTGTCGGCCGGCACCACCGGCACCTTGAGCTCCTCGAGCAGATGCAGCTCGGGCGCAGCCGCTTCCAGCGCGGCGAGCACCTGATAGGAGCAATTCTCGTCGATGTAATAGTAATCGAACCAGGTCGAGCCCAGCTCGAAGACGTGCGCGGCGAGGAGGGCGACCTGGGCCGGAGTGAGGGAGAGCTCGTACTCCCAGATGTCGCGCGATTCATAGTCATTGTACTCGCGGACTTTGTAATAGTAAGGGAACAGTCGAAAGTATCCGCGGAACAAGCCGGTCAGCCCCTTGAAGGCGTAAAGGATGGGATTGCTGGTATCGGCGGTCGCGGAATAATCGATGCCCGCGTCGAGAAGCTCGCGCTTCTCCGGCGAGACGGCCGGGTCGTTCTTGCGGATGCGCAGGAAGGTATGGCCGAAAGCGGAGGCGGGATTGTTCAAGTAATAGGAAGAAAAGATGATGCTGACCGATTCCGGCTGCAGCCTCCGCCAGTACTCGTCGAGCCGCGGGCAGGAGACCTCGGGGACGTCGAACCCGAGCTTGGCGTGCAGCCAGGCGGCGCGCGCGGGAAAGCGGCAAGGCGGAGGCAACAAGCCGCGCGCTTTCTCCTCCTCCTTCAGCTCGATCGATCCGAGGACCCCGCGCAGGGTCGCCTCCAGCTCGGCCGCCGGATCGCGCGCTCCGTCTGGAGCGAGGAAGAAGTCGGGTCCGTCGGCCTCGCTCTTGAGGCCGCCCAGAAGCGTCTTGTGCCAGTGGCCGAGCTTGATCCACTGCGGCTCCTCCGCAAGCCGCAGCGCGCGCGCCCGGGCGATCAGCTCCTGCAAAGACGACGCTGCTCGCGCAGGCATGGCCCACGCGAGCAGCGACCCGAGCACCAGCGCCTTCAACATCCAGTCATCATCATCCCAACTTGCCGCAGGCCAAAGCCTTGCCGCGCAGCGTGGAGAGGATGGCGTCCGCCACCTGACCCGAGGGTGCCGCAGCGCTGGGGAAGATGCTCGAATAGTTCTTCTGCAAGGCGCTCCCCACCGCGCTCGCATCGCTGCAGCCGGCCAGCACCGCCAGGTTTTTCACCGTCTCGCCCTGCCCGCGCGAGATGTCCTTGGCGAGAGCCTCGCGGTTGGTTTCGGTGAAGGACTTGATGCTCGCCAGGCCGCCGCTGGTGTCGACGCAGTTCGAAGTGCCGGTGGTGATGCCGAAGGTCTGGCTGCCGAAGGTCCCGTTGGTGGTGGCGGCGAAGATCTGCACGATGCCTTTCTGGTTGCCGAAGACCATCGAGCCCAGCCCGCAGCCCGCTGTCCCGTACTTGTCTGCCATCGCTGCCGTGCTCAGACACAGCAGCCCCGCTACGACGAGCATCTTGCGCATGTGGTCCTCCCCTCAAGGGTTCACGTCGGTACGACAACATCCGCGTACCTCTACGTAAGCCGATCGTCAACCAACCCCTCGATGACCGCGCGCGCGATGGGATGGTAGGCGTGGCGCGATTCCCGATAGATGCGCTGCGCGGTCTCGCGCCCGGTCCTGGCCAGCTCGCTGAAGATCGGGCGCAGATATTTCATCCGGCCCGTCTCGCGCGCGATTCTGCGGGCGCCCTCGATCCCTTCGCTCATGCCGGCGCGCAGCTGCAAAAGCACGAAGCTGTGGCGCAGCTCGAGGCTCCTTCGCTCCGAGAGACCGAAGAGTCCGTCGAGCGCCCTGACCGTGTCGCGCTCGGGCGCAGGCAGCGACTTCAGATAGACGAGCAGCTCGGTGGGATTGAGCCGCTGCTCCGGCAGCTTCTGCCGCGACGCCAGCTCTTGCAGCTCGCGCAGCCGCGCCGACTGCGGCCGCGGCGCATCTTCGGGAACGCCGGGCTCATCGATGAAGCGGAGCGCTCCGGCGCGCGCCGCGAGGCCGGGCAGCCGTGCCTCCAGCGCCTCGAGAAAATCCTGCGTGACGATGCTGCGGAAGCGGAACTTCTCCAGATACCAGCGGAGGAATCCATCCCAGGCCTCGCGGCCGGCCAGCTCCTCGAGGCGGCGCAGGAGCAGAAATCCCTTCTCGTAGGGGACGGTGGAGTACGCCTGGTCGGGATCGACGCCCGCGAGATCGTTGCGCAGCCGCGTCAGCTGGGGCTGATCCTCGAAGCGCTCCAGCGCGACGGCGAGATCGTGCGCGCCCACGGCCGCGTGCAGCTCGGCCATCTCGCGGCCCTCGAGCGCCTCGAGAATTCGCCGTTCGGCGTAGACGGTGAATCCCTCGTTGAGCCAGAAGTCGTTGGCGGAAGCGTTGGTGACCAGATTCCCTGTCCAGGCGTGCGCCAGCTCGTGCGCGAGGACGTTCACCAGCGACTTGTCGCCGGCGATGATCGAGGGCGTGACGAAGGTGAGGCGCGGATTCTCCATGCCGCCATAGGGGAAGGAGGGAGGCATGACGAGGATGTCGAAGCGATCCCACTCGTAGGGTCCGAAGAGCCGTTCGGCCGCGCCGATCATCCGCTCGACGCCGGCGAACTCCTCTGCAGCCGCGTCGGCGACCGCGCGCTCGGACCAGACGGCGCTGCGCGGCGAGAGCTGGCGCGGGACGAGATCGCCCACGGCGAAGGCGAGCAGATAAGGGGGAATGGGCTGCGGCATTTCGAAGACGTCGGTGGCGCGGCCCTCGCCGGCGGGTTCACGCCCCTTGGCGGCGGCGGCCATCAGGGTGCGCAGTCGCACGGGCACGGTGAAGCGCGCCGACTTCACCGTCACCCGGATGCGCGGCGTGTCCTGCAACGGCAGGAGCGATCGGGCGTGGATGGGTTGGCACTGCGAATAGAGAAAGGGCTGCGCGCCGTCCGCCGTCTGCGCCGGAGCGAGCCACTGCAGCGCGCTCGCCTCGGGGCTCGTCGCGTAGCGGATGCGCGCTCCCGAAGTGGCGGGCGGAAGATCGATCCGCAGCCGCGAGCCGAGGATCGGCTCGGGCGGCGAGAGCGCAAAGGGGAGAGTCGCACCGCTCGCCGATCGCACCGAGTCGATGCGCAGTCCGCGGGTATCGAGATCGATCGGCCCCGTCCCCGGCTGATGAAAGCGAAGCGCCACCTCGCCTTCGAGGACGCGCGAGACGAAATCCACCTCGAGCGAAAGCTCGATGCTCTTCGTCTGCGGCTGATCGCTGTCTGCGTAGCTGTGCGGGTCGAGGCGGGGCATCGCCCCGCAATCCTATGCGCTCCGGCGCCGCGCGTCCGCCAGCCAATGAACCAGGCGGATCACCTCGCCGCAGTCCGCGACATGCCAGCGGGCAGCGGTACCGCTGCGCGGCGGCGGACCGACATGGACCGTGATTCCGCCGCGGCGATTGAGCAGCTTGAACGCCTCTTCGTCGCCATCGCCCGCGCCGGCATAGACGGCCATCGCCTCGGGGAAGCCGACCAACAGGCCGAGAACCGCGCGGCCGATGCTGGCGTCCTGCGGCAGCGCCTCGAGCGAGTCGGCGCCGCGGCGCAGCTGCAACCCCTCGCCTGCGACCAGCGCGCCGAATTGCTCGGCGGCCGCGACGCGCACGTCGGGAGCGGCGTGGCGCAAGTGGAGCACCAGACACCAGGTGCGATCTTCGAGCGCGATGCCGGCCGCCTGCAGCGCCCCCATCCTCGAGCAGGCGCGGCGCAGCTTCTCGACCGCCTTCTCGGCGCCTTCGAGATCCGGCTCGGTCACGAGCCGCAGCCCCACCCCCTGCACGTCGGCGCCATGCACTCCCACGTAGGCGAGCCGGTGCAGCCGCAACCGCCGCTGCAGGGTCTCGACGCTCCGGGAGGAAATCACCGCGCCCCGCGTGTTCGGTGCTGCACAAAGCCTGATGAGCGCAGCCCGCGCGGCGGGATTGGTGCGCAGGTGACCGTGCGCAGCCCGCTGGGCGAGCGCGTGATCGAACGAAAAGAATCCGTAGAGCGCGGCCGCCTCGGCGATTCGCTCGCTCAGACTGTCCGCTTCCGACCAGAGCGGCCGGACCGCCCCCGTACGACCTACCTCCGAGTTTGGCACAAGCCCCCCGCCCGAGACCCCCACAGGGAAGTTGTGCACGCACATTGGAGCTTGCACGTCGAATCAATAAGCGAGCGGGTAACCTTCCGCCTCCAGCAGCGCCGGAACGATCTGCTCGCGGACTTCGCTGCTGTTCACCGCCGTATATCGATGCAGGCGGGCGAGCCTCTCGAGCTGCTCCTCGAGAGCTTCCGGCGGAAGCACCGCGCAGAGAGCCGTGCGGGCCCGATCATAGGCGCGCTCGCGACTCTCCATGCAGAAGAAGCGGCAGAGCGCGTCGCGCAGCGCGGGCCGATCGCCGGCCGCCAGCGTCCGGCCGAGCATGGAATCCATCGCGTAGACCTCGATGGCGCAATCGGCGAGCGCGGCGAGCACCTCCTGGCGCTTCTCCAACGAAGGTCCCAGCGATGCGGCGCAGCGGGCAGCGAAAAGCAGCTCGCGCTTGGCCATCTCCGCCCCGCGCCGCTCCGGCGCCAGCCGGCCCACCGGCGAGGGGAACGAGGTCTCCGCATCCAGCGCCGCCATCGCCTCCCAGAGCGGCATCGCGCCCTTCATCGCCCGCTTGAAGATCATCCCGGGGATGAGGAGGCGGTTGATCTCGTTGGTGCCTTCGAAGATGCGGTTGACGCGGTTGTCGCGATAGGCGCGCTCGATGGGATAGTCGGTGACGAATCCGTTGCCGCCGTGGATCTGCAAGACTTCGTCGATGATCTGGAAGAGCCACTCCGAGCCGGTGACTTTCATGATCGAGGCCTCGATGGCGTATTCCTCGATGGCGGCCATCACTTCGGCCGGCTCCGTCCGCCCGGCGATTGCTTCGTCGATGGCGCCGGCAGCGCGGTAGACCATCGATTCGTTGGCGTAGATCTGCGCGGCGGCGCGCGCCAGCTTCTCGCGGATGAGGCCGAACTCGACGATGCTCTTGCCGAACTGCTTGCGCTGTGCAGCGTACTCGACGCCGAGCTTGAGGACGTCCTTCATCCCGCCGATGGCGAAGGCGGCCAGCTTCAGCCGGCCGACGTTGAGGATGTTGAAGGCGATCTTGTGGCCCTTACCGATCTCGCCGAGCACGTTCTCGGCCGGCACCTCGGCGTCCTCGAAGACGAGCGGCGTCGTCGAGCTGCCGCGGATGCCGAGCTTGTGCTCCTCGCGGCCCTGGGTGAATCCGGGCGTGCCGCGCTCGACGATGAGCGCGGTGAAGGCGCCGTCGATCTTGAGGAAGACGACGTAGAGGTCGGCGAAGCCGCCGTTGGTGATCCACATCTTGCTGCCGTTGACCAGGTAGTGCTTGCCGTCCGCGGAGAGACGCGCGGTGGTCCGCGCGCCGAGGGCGTCGGAGCCGCTGCCCGTTTCCGACAGCGCGTAAGCGGCGACCTTTCTGCCACTGGCGAGGTCGGGGAGAAATTTCGCTTTCTGCGCCGGCGTGCCGAAGAAGGCGATCGGCAGTGTCCCGATGCCGGTGTGCGCGCCGAAGGTGGCGGCCCAGCCGCCGTAGGCGGACTGCGATTCGGCCACCAGCATGGAAGTGACTTTGTCGAGAGCGAGACCGCCGAACTCTTCGGCGATGTCGACGGCGAGCAGACCCACCTCGCCGGCTCGAGCGATCAGGTCGCGCAGGAGCGCGTTGTCCTTCTGCTCGAGGCGACCGATCTGCGGCAGTACCGCGCTGCGCAGGAAGTCGTCGCCCGTCTTCCAGAAGCGGCGCTGCTCCTCGGAGAACTTCTCCGGCGTCATGAAGGGCCGCGCACCCACCGGGAGGAAGAGGAACGATCCGCCTCGGTCGGGCTGCTCGACGGGAGAGGAGAGCTGCTGCTCGGCCATGCGCGCCTCCTGACGACGCAATGCGATCCGCGTCATGACGCCACGCGCAATTCATTTGTGCATCTGTGCTGGATGGTGCAAGGGGTCGCTCAGCCGGCCGCGCAGCGGCTGACGAAATTCTTCGGGGGTCCCTCTAGCGGTCGACGAGGCGGCGGAGCGTCTTGCGCAGGCTCTCGTCGACGGAGGCGAGGGCGATCCGCTCCTCGGTGGAGAGGGCGGGCTGCGCTTCGAGTTGCGCGGCGCGCCTCGATCGCTCCGCGAGCGAGAGGAGGCAGACCAGAGCGGAGGCGACCGTTGCGACCGTCAGTTTCATTTGCGATCCTCGGGCGTTCCGATTCCGTCAACCTCCCACCGGCGCGCGTTCCGTCAACTTTCCTGCCCAGCGCCTTGCGCGCCGCTTCGCGCTGCGGTAGCCAAAACGCTTCATGGCGAGCAAACAGCCACAGGAGCCGGTCATCGGCGATGGCAGCCTCCACGTCGGCGACCGCGTCGTCTATCCCAACCAGGGCATCTGCCGGATCACCGGGGTCTCGGTAAAGCAGATCGCCGGCCGCGACTGGGAAGTGGTCACCCTCCGGCGCGAGGAGGATGGCGCCACCGTCATGGTTCCGCGCGGCAAGGTGATGGGCATCGGACTGCGCAAGGTGGCCGACATCGATGCCATCGACAAAGTCTTCGATCTGCTGGCGGCGCCTGGCAACGATCCCCAGCTGGACTGGAAGATCCGTCACCGCGAGAACGCAGATCTCATGAGCGGCGGCGGCCTCTTCGGCACGGTGGCCGTGCTCAAGAGCCTGCATGCGCTCAGCCGGGTGCGGCCGCTGCCGCAGAAAGAGCGCGA
Source organism: Deltaproteobacteria bacterium (assembly GCA_005879315.1). Taxonomy (GTDB): domain Bacteria; phylum Myxococcota; class Myxococcia; order Myxococcales; family 40CM-4-68-19; genus 40CM-4-68-19. Next base: position 27,723 of record VBLC01000071.1, read on the forward strand.
GCTGTACGACAACGCGCGCCACCTGCTGGTCGGCGAGATCGCTGCGGCGATGAACATTCCCCTGCACGTCGCCGAGGACAATCTCGACTACGCGCTCTGGCCGCCGCCGGGGATGAAGCGCAAGGGGCAAGTCCTGCCGCCCGCGACACTCGGGCCGCCCGCGCCGGTGGTGCGCGCCGCAGAAGAGGAGATCGGTCTCGAGGAGGACGAAGAGGAAGCAGCTCCGCCTCCGCCGGTCGCCGCCGAAGAGGAAGAAGAGGAAGGCGAGGAGAAGGCCGCGCCCGCGCCTCCCCCGCATGCGCCGAAGGCGGAGACGCCGAGAGCGAAAGCGAAGCCCGCCCGCCATCCGCGTCCAGCTCCGCATCCGGCGAAGAAGGCCAAGCCTGCGGCGAAGAAGCCAGCGGCAAAGAAAGCGCCGCCCAAGAAGGCGCCGAAGAAGAAGGCCGCGGCGAAGAAGGCCGCCGCGAAGAAGACGAAAGGCAAGCGATGATCCGCCTCGTCACGCTCTCGGAGTTTCCACCCGACGTGATCGACTTCATCGCCCGCCGCGTGCATGCCGCGTACGGCATGGGCTGCGAATTCGAGGGCGAGGGCGAGATGCCCAGCGGCGCTCTCGACGAGGAGCAGTCGGCCTACAACGCCGTCAAGGTGGTGGAGGAGATCGACGACGACGTCGCGCTCTACGCGGACGACAAGATCCTCTACCTGACGCGTGAGCCGCTGACGGCGCCCGAGGGACCGATGGGCCGCGGCCCGGTCGACGGCTACGCACAGTACGGCGGCGGCAAGGCGGTGATCACCTCGCACGGCCTGGGCGAGAAGGGCCTTCCGCCGCTCGAGGTCGGCCTGGCCAAGCGCGCCGCGCATTACGTCGGACATCTCTGGGACCTGCACCATTGCTTCGATCCGCGCTGCGCCATGCACCCGGGCTGGTCGCCGGGTTTTGCCGCCTATCCTGACGTCGCGCTCTGCCTCTTCGACCGGGAGAAGAGCGAGCGAAAGATCAAGCTGGGCTCCACCTGAGAAGGATCCTTCCCTTCGCCTCTCTGGTTTGCCTCGGCGCGGGCTCGCTGATCTTCGATCTCACCTTGCCGTTGCGCTTGCCCTCCGAGCGCGACTGGGCGGAGGCGGCGGGCGCGCTGCGCTCTTCGGCGCGGCCCGGCGATGCGGTGCAGATCTGGCCGGCCTGGGCGGAGCGGGCGCGGATGTTCGTCGATGCGGCGCCCCTCCTGGCCGAGGAGGATCTCGCGCAGGCCGACTACGTCGGCGTGCAGCGGCTCTGGCTCCTGTCGCTGCCGCGCGCGCCCTACGCGCGCAATCCGCAGGGCGCGCTACGCGCTCGCGGCGCAACGGCAGCATCGCAAGAGCAACGCTTCGGCGCGCTCGCGCTGCAGCCCTGGGATCTGCACGCGCCGCAACTGGCAGCCGACCTGACTCGCGCCGACGAAGAGCACGAAGTCGATTACGTCGCCCGCCGCTGTCTGCGCCTCGCGATCGGATCGCGCATCGCCTCGCGCGGCGCCGCGGGCAGGATCCTGCACTTTCGCGCGGGGATCATCGGCGAGCGCGCCTATGACAAGGGCCGGCCGCCGATCGTCGTGCAGATCTTCTCCGGCGGCGCGCCGCTCGGCGTGCTCGCCGTCGACGGCCCCGGCTGGCGGAAGCTCGACGTCGAGCTGCCCTCGGGTCCCGAGGAGCGCGACTTCCTCTTCGCCGTTTCCTCTCCCGACGCCGCGCGCCCCTTCTGCCTGCAGGGTTGGACGACGCGATGAGCGGCAAGGCCCTGGCGCGCCTGCTGGGCTTCGGCACTGCCGCCGCCATGGCGCTGACGCAGTCGTCGGTCGGTTTCGTGCGCGACGAGGGCTACTACTTCGCCGCCGCGCAGAGCTATGAGGCCTGGCTTCGGCTCCTCTGGCAAGCGCCGCTGCAGGCACTGGCACAGACCGAGCGCTACTGGTCCTACAACTTCGAGCATCCAGGGCTGATCAAGCTGCTCTTCGCCCTCTCCCATCTCTGCTTTTCCAGTTCGGTCGGCGACACGCTCGCCTGGCGGCTGCCCGCCTTCGCCTTCGCCGGGCTGATCTCGTACTGGCTCTGCCTCCTGGGGCAGTCGCGCTCGCGCGCTGCAGGCGTGCTGGCGCCGCTCCTCTTCTGGTGCGCGGAGCGGACGTTCTTTCACGGGCACCTCGCCTGCTTCGACATCCCCATCTGCGCCATGACCGCCGGCGTCGCGGTCGCCTGGCTGCGCGGCGGTGGTCCGTGGCTCGCCTTCCTCTACGGCCTTGCGCTCTCGACCAAGCACAACGCCTGGTTCCTGCCGCCGGTCCTGCTCGTCCATGCGCTGCTCCTGGCGCGCGAGCAGCGCATCGCGAAGCTGCGCCTCTTGCCCTGGCTCCTGCTCTCGCCGCTGGTGCTGCTCGCGACCTGGCCGCTGCTCTGGCACGACCCGCTCCGGCACCTCGGCGACTGGATCGCCTTCCACACCCATCACGTCCACTACGCCTGGTACTACTTCGGCGAAGTCCTGCGCGGTCCGCCCTTCCCCCTCTTCTATCCGCTGGTGCTCGACGCGCTGGTGCTGCCGCTGCCGATCGCGGCGCTGCTCTCGGCGGCGGGCGTGAAGCTCCTTGTCGACTTCGCCCGGCGCCGCCTCGATGCGCAGCGGCTGCTCGAGTTGGGTCTCGCCGGCGCGGCCGTGCTGCCCTTCATGCTGCGCACGACTCCCATCTTCGGCGGAATCAAGCACTGGCTCGCGTTCCTCGCGCTCCTTTCGCCCGAGGCGGCGGACCTGGTCGTGCGCATCGCGCCCTCGCCTTCTCTCGGAGCGCTCGCCGCCCTCTTGCCCGGCCTCTGGCAGATCGCGCACGTCCACCCCTACGGCACGAGCGCCTACGGGGAGCTGGCCGGCGGCATCCCCGGCGCGGCCAGCCTGGGCATGCAGCGCCAATACTGGTCGAACAACGTCACCGCCGTCCTGCCTTGGCTGAATGCGCACTGCCCGCCCGGCGCGCGCGTCTACTTCCACGAAGTCAACGTCGAGAGCTACCGCGCCTACCAGCTCGCCGGAATGCTCCGCGGCGACCTTCGCTACGCGCCTTCGCCTACGAATTCCGACTACGCCGCTCTGCAGTGGCACCGGGAGTTCCGCGATCGCGAGCCCGAGACCTGGAACGCCTACGGCACCCGCCGTCCCGCTTTCGGTCTCTATCTCGACGAAACGCCGCAAGTCATCGTCTACGCGCGCCCGGGCTTTCCGGGAGCGCCGTAGAATGCGCGCATGCCGTCCCGATGGGAGCGCGTCCTCGAGCAGAAGCCGCAGGAGCTGAAGGACTACGTCCTCGACCAGGTGGCCGACGCGCTCAGCGAAGACCTGCGCAATTTTCCTCCGCCCATCGAGGAGTGGCTCGACGAGGCGCTCAAGGCCCGCTACGCGAAAGTGCTGGCGCGGATGGGGAGGCCCGAGCTGGAGACCTATCGCGTCGCGCTGGAGATGGCGCGTGAGGAGATGCTGCGCGAGTACGAGCTGATCGACCGCTTCTGCCGCAGCTCCGAGTACCGCCGGCTGCTCCCCAACGAGCTCGAGGAGCAGACCGCGCACTTCATCACCCGCTACCTGGTCGACAGCGGGCTCGCCTTCCAGGAATTCGCCAAGGGCAAGTTCAACCGGCGTGACCTTTTGACGCTGATGGAGAAAATCGAAGAGCGCCTGTTGCGCGGCTACCGCCTGCGCCTGTAAACGCGAGCGCATGCCCAAGGTCTCGTTCGAGATGGAATCGGTGACGGTGGAGATCCCCGAGGGCCAGACCCTCTGGGACGCGGCACAGAAGGCCGGCATCGTGCTGCAGCGCGGATTCGCCGCCGCCCATCCCTGCCAAGGCAAGGGGTACTGCACCGGCGGCGCCTGTTCGATCTTCCTGCGCGCGCCCGACGGCGCCGTCTCGCCGCCGACCTGGAAGGAGCGATTCCTCCACCGCAGGCTGTTCAGGAACCACAAGCGCCTCGCATGCCAGTGCGTTCCGAAGCGCGACCTGACGGTGGTGACGATGCCGTAGAGCTATTTCGGCCCTTTCCCCGCCTTGCGGCACTCGGCCGACTTCTCCCGCGCGATCTTGGCGGCGGGAGAGGCGCGATGGCTCTGCGCCACCTCCTCGTAGAAGAGCTCGGCGTTCTTGCAGTCGCCCTGCGCCTGGAAGCACATGCCGATCTTGACGAGCGCGTCGGGCACCTTGTCCGAGCTCTTGTGCTCCTTGATCACCTTCTGGAACTCGACGATGGCGTCGTTCCAGCGCTTCTCCGCGTAGTAAGTCTCCGCCAGCCAGTACTGCGCATTCGCGGAAAGCTCGTCCTTGGGATGGCGGGCGAGGAAATCCTGCAGGAGCTCTCGCGCCCGCTGCATCTGCCCCTGGTCGAGCTTCTGCCGGGCGAGGTTGTAGATCCCCATCCGATCGGTCGGATGCTCCGCCCGGTCGAGCTCCTTCTGCCGCTGCGCCACGAACTGGTTGACGGCGTCGAGCCCTTTCTGCTGATCGGCCTGCGTCTTCTCGATGGCGTCCAGCCTGTGCTGGATCACCTCCAGCGTTCCGCGCAGCGAGGCGATCTCGTTCTGCGCTTTCTCCAGATCGACGGCCAGGTCCGCTCCGCTCTTGCGCGCCGCGCGGCCGAGCTGGTCGAGCGCGTCCTGCAGCGCCTTGGCGCGCGCGGCAGTCTCGTTGGCCATCTTCTGCCGCTCGGCGGCGGCGGTCTCCTGCTCCTTCTTCACCTCCGTCTTCACCGAATCGATGTCGGCGCGCATCTGCTCGCCCTGCGTGGCGCTGGTCCAGAGAAAGCAGCCGCTGCAGGAGAAGAGGAGAAGGAGGAGGGCGCGCTTCATCATTGCTCCACCGCGATCTCGACGCGCCGGTTCTTCGCCCAGGCCGCCTCGCCGTGGCCGGGATCGGCCGGCCGCTCCTTCCCGTAGGAGATCGCCTTGATCTTCGCCGCGTCGGCGCCGAGCCCCACCAGATAGCGCCTGACGACTTGCGCGCGCCGCATCCCCAGCGCGACATTGTATTCGGTCGTGCCGCGCTCGTCGCAGTGGCCGGCGAGAGTCGCGCGGCGGAAGGTCGCGCGCTGCAGGCACTGCCCGTCCTCGTCGAGCGCCTTGCGCGCATCGGGCGTGAGATTGGAGTCGTCGAAGCCGAAATAGACGGCGCGCAGCCGGCAGTCGCCGAGGCGATCGGTCTTGCCGGCGAGCGTCTCGCCTCTGCAGACGCGGTCGACGCACGCCCTGCCCTGGCCGCAGTCGGCGTCGGTGAGGCACGCCTCCTCGGCCGTGCAGCGGCCGCCGATGCATTTCTTGCCGGCGCCGCAGTCTTGCGCCGCGGTCGCTTCGCTGCATTCGGGGACGCACTTTTCCTGCGCGCACTTCTGTCCCGCGGGGCAGTCCTTGGCCGACGCGCATTGCGGCCGCGCGGTGCAGATCGCGTCGCGGCAGACGGGCTTGTCGGGATGCGAGGCGCAGTTGGCGTCGTCGCGGCACTCCTTGCAGAAGCCGCTACTGCAGACCTGGCCGTGCGCGGCGCAGTCCTCGTCGACCTTGCACTCCGGGTAGGTGACCCTGCCAGGACAGCCGCCGAGGACGAGAGCGAAGAGCAGGAGCAGGCGTCGCATGTGCGCGCCCACGTAACCGCGCGGCGCAAGCGTGTCAAGGAGCGGCTTCGGCATGGACCTTGGGACTGCTCTGTTGCATCCTCAGGACACCTCGATGCCCAAGGCACCCGACGATACCGGGTCGACGGTCGTCATGGACGACGCCGCCGAAACGCCTCCGGACTCGACGCCCGACGACGTGCCGGGCTCGACGGCCTTCGTGCGAGTGCAGCTGCCCGGCGACCCGTTGCCGCCACCCGCGAAGAGGCCCGTCGCGCCGCCGCCGGAGGAGAAGCGAGGCCGGCGCGGCGCCTGGTGGAACGAGGAGCACCCGAAGATTCCCGACGAGCCTTCCCCGGACGATGCTCCAGGGGCGACCGCCTTCGTTCGCGTGGAGAAGCCGAAGCCCGCGCCGCCGCCGCCGACCGAGGCGGAGCCGGAGGTCGAGCCGTACCGGCCCGTTCCCGCCGACGACTACGCCGGACACGTTCCCGCGGGCGAGCCGAAGTGGAAGACGAGGCTGCGGCGAACGGGAACCCTCGCCGCCGTCTTCTTCGTCTTCGCGGTCCTCTGCGCCCTCGGCGGGTACGTCTACATCTCGAGGGAGATCCCGACCTTCGATTCGATCAAGGACTACCACCCCATCGTCTCCTCGAAAGTGATCGCCTCCGACGGAACCGTGCTGGGCCAGTTCTACCGGGAGCGCCGCACGGTGGTGAAGATGGACCGCATCCCCCGCGTGCTGGTGCAGGCGGTGGTGAGCGCCGAGGACAAGGATTTCTACAAGCACCCTGGCTTCAACCTGGCTGCGCTCGTGCGCGCGCTCGCCGTCGACGCGCTCTCCGGAAGAAAGCGGCTCGGCGCATCGACGATCACCCAGCAGGTGGTGAAGAACTTCTTCCTCTCCAGCGAGAAGAAGTGGAAGCGCAAGCTCAAGGAAGTGATGCTCGCGCTCCGCCTCGAGCGCAATCTTTCCAAAGACGACATCCTTTTTTTGTATTTGAACCAGATCAATTTCGGCAAAGCCCATTACGGAGTCGAGGAAGCTTCCCTCTACTATTTCAACAAGCACGTGGAGGAGATCGATCTGGGCGAGGCGGCGATCCTGGCCGGGCTGCCGCAGAATCCTGCGCGCATCAATCCCCGGCGCCATCCCGATCGGGCCAAGGCGCGGCAGCGCTACGTGCTCTCGCGCATGCTCGCCAACAAATACATCACCGACGAGGACTACCGGCGGGAGATGGAGAAGCCCATCGTGCTGCCGCCGCCTCCGCCCGAGCCGCCCGGCGCGTGGTACCTCGACGAAGTCCGCCGCCAGCTGGTGGCGCAGTTCGGCGAGGCGCCCGTCGAGACCTCGGGGATGACGGTCGAAGTGGCGATGGACCCGCGGCTGCAGGCCGCCGCCGAGCAGGCGCTGCAGGAAGGCCTGCGGATGATCGACAAGCGGCAGGGCTGGCGCGGACCGGAGGTCAAGCTCGACCCGGATCGGCTCGACGCCTATCGCAGCGCGCTCGGCCGCAAGCTCGCCTCGGTCGCGCAGACCAGCGACCAGGTCTGGGTCGCCGACCTCGAGGGCATCCACGCAGCCGCCGTGCGCAAGCTGACCGGCAAGAAGCTGGCGAAGAAACGCGACGACTCCGACGAGAGCGATGCCGCCGAGGAAATCCCTGCAGGCAGCGCCGCGCCGGATGCCGTCGCGCGCACCGCCAAGCCCCGGCCGCTCGTGCAAGACGAGATCTATTCGGGCATCGTCACGCAGGTCTTGCGCAGCGACGCGGTGGTCGAGCTCGCCCCCGGCATCGCCGGCAGCGTGCCCTTCTCGACGATGGCCTGGGCGCGTCCCTTCAAGCCCGAGCGAGCGACTCCCTCGCCGCGCTCGCCGGCCGATGTCCTCTCGGTGGGCGACGTCGTTCCGGTGCGCGTGCTCAAGCTGCAGAGCGAGCGCGACCGGGCCGGCAGGATGCGGGCGGCGCGGCTCGAGCTCGCGCTGGAGCAGACGCCCAAAGTAGCGGGCGCCTTCGTCGGCATGGATCTCAAGTCCCGCGGCGTCCTGGCGCTGGTGGGCGGATACGACATGGCGCTGTCGTCTTTCAACCGCGCGACGCAAGCCAGGCGGCAGCCGGGCTCGTCGTTCAAGCCCTTCCTCTACGCGGCGGCGCTCGACAGCGGCAAGTACACGCCGACGACGCGCATGGACGACTCGCCCGAGGTCATCACCGATCCGTGGACGGGGAAGGCGTGGAAGCCGCAGAACTTCGAGAAGGACGAATTCGCCGGATCGATCACGCTGCGCAAGGCGCTGGCCGAATCGAAGAACACGGTGGCGGTCAAGCTCCTCATCGATCTCGGCCTCGACAAGGTCCGCTCCATGGCGCGCGCAGCGGGGATCGAGAGCGAGATCCCGCAGAGTTATACGGCGGCGCTCGGTACGGGCGAGGTCGGCGTCCTCGAGGAGATCAACGCCTTCGCCACTCTCGCCTCGGAGGGAAAGCGCGCCGCTCCGGCGCTGATCCGCAAGGTGCTCTCTCGCGATGGCGCCGTGATCTTCGCGCCGCCGGGCAATTTCGAGCAGACCCTCAAGCCGGAGACGGCGTATCTCACCGCCGACCTGATGCGCTCGGTGATCGAGGACCCGTCGGGCACGGCGCACTCGCTCATCGCGCTGGAGCGTCCCATCGCCGGCAAGACCGGGACGGCGAGCGAGCATCGCGATGCCTGGTTCATCGGCTTCACTCCTTCGCTGCTCGCGGGAGGATGGGTGGGCTTCGACACGCACGAGATGCTCGGCCCGCTCGAGACGGGCGGCCACGCCGCCGGCCCCATCTGGCTGATGTGGATGCGAACGGCGCTCGCCGGACAGCCGCGCGAGGAGTGGCCCGAGCCGCCGCCGGGCGTGACGATGGTGCGGGTCAACCGCAACACCGGCCTCTTGGCGCGCGAGAACGATCCCTTTTCCGTGCGCGAAGTCTTCATGGCCGGGACCGAGCCGACGCAGGCCTCGGAAGAGCAGCACCCTGGGCAGGAAGACTGGTATCAGGCTCCTAAATGAGGCCTCAGCGGATCGCGCTCGCCTTGATCGCTGCCTTCCCTTCCTTTTCGTAGACGACGAAGCGCACGCCTTTGGCGCTGTGCTTGGCGATCAAGTCCTCGCGGTTCTTGCGCAGCTTGGCGGCGAACTTCTCGAAGCTGATCCGGTCGACCGGCTCGCCCAGCCGCGCCTTCATCTCGCGGAACTTCTCGAACGTGTCCCGCCAGTGCTCCTCGTCGGGATCGGCGGGCGGCCCCTCCGGCGCGGGCGCCGCCTCCTTTGACCGCGTCTCGTTGGCCTGCTCCTCGGCGATTTGAGTTGGAGTGGGCGTGAAAGGATCGGCGCTCCACATCGGGTGCTGCGAGACAGAGCGCGCGGCGACCGCCGGCGGCACGTCGGGGTCGAGCGACTCGGCGCGTGGCTCTTGGTCTGGAACTGGCCGCGGTGGCGCTTCTTCCGCGGCGGGCGGAGCGCTCCAAGGCAGCTCCCCAGACGATGGTTCCGCCGGCGGCGGCGGTGCAGCCGCGCTCTCCGGCTGTTCCTCAGGCAGCTGCACTTCGCGCGGCGGCGGCTGTGCCGAGCCCGAGAACAATCCCCAGATGAATGCGAAGAGGATGAAGATCGCCAGGCCCACCAGGTAGAAAGCCTGGTAGCGCGCCAGCCAGGTCAGATACGGCGAGGCCGGCACCGTCAGCGCCGCCTGCACTCCCGAGTCGAGCGCCACCAGCGCGCCCCGCACGGCGTAACGGGAAGCAGCGAGCGGCAGCTTCCCCGAAAGCGCGCTGCCCACGCCGGGGAGGATGACCGGCAGCACGCCGTACCCGGGCGAAGGCGCCGCCGCCCAGCGCGCCACCTGCGCGCGCGCATCGCCTTGCGGCAGCGAGCTCGCCACCACTTTGCCGTTGAGCAGCAGCGTCACGTCGGCGTCTACCTGGCTCTTGAGCTGCGCGGCCAGCCGATCGTCGACCAGCGTCCCGACCAGCACCGCCGCGGCGTTGCCGGGAACGCGCGCGGCCGAGACACGCCAGAGGCCACCCTCCCAGGAGGCGAAGGCAGGCGCGGGACGTCCCTCGAGCGGCGCCCTGCCCAAAGGAAGCTTGCCGGCGTCGTCGACCTGCTGCGCCGGCCGGGCGCGCCGCGAGACGATCGCGCCCTGCCCGATCTCCACCGCGAGCAGATCCGGCTCGGGCGTCAGCGCCGCGGCCGCCGCACGCAGCGTGCGCTCGTCGGGCCGGGAGGCTTCGATCAGCTCCGGCAAGGTGGCCACCGCGCGCGGCGAGAGGCGCGCGTCGAGCAGATCGACTTGCGCCCGCAGCGCGCTGCCGGCGAGAGCCAGCCGCGCGCGCACGGTGTCTTCGCCCGTCTGCGCGATGCGCAGCGAGACGAGCGCGAGATTGACGGCGAAGACCAGCGCCACCAACCCAGCAAAGATCCAGAACCGAGTCCTCATGATTTCAGAGCTACCGCCAGAATGGGGCGGGGTCAAACAAGCAGGCGTCAGACCTCAGACCTCAGACCTCAGGCTCGTCCGCAAGCCCGGATTTCATCACTTCCCTCAGGACCGACAGCGCGTAGCTGCCCTTCGGCAGCGAGAACGCGAGCAAGAGACCACCGTCGGCAGGCTCGACCGTCAGCCCCTCGACAGGGATGCGATACGGCCGCCGCGCGCCCTTCATCTCCTCGCCGCCGGCGGAGAAGGAGCGCACGTCGATCTGCGCTTCGGCCAGCACTTCTTCCTCGCGGCGCATCGCTTCGCCGCGCGCGGCGAAGAGGGAATGTCCGGGCATGGGTCCCGCGGGATCGACTTCGCCTGACGCGACGCGCGGCGCATCGGCGGCGGGGTCCTCGCAGATGAAGAGCCCGCCACTCTCGCGCTTGCGCAGCACGTCTCCCTCGATGGCCTTGGCGAGACATCCGCCGCGGATGCGCCCGGCCAGGCAGCGGTTGAAGAGCTCCGACTGCAGCGCCGAGAGCGCCAGCCGCCGGAGGAATCGATCGGACAGCTTCGTTTCGCGGAGGAGGATGCTGCGGCCGAGCGCCGCGTTGTCGCCGCGCTTGCCGAAGCGCTGCGGGCCGAAGAGGTTCGCCACACCTTGCTCCTCGATCGAGGCGGCGATCTTCCCTGCCCGCGCCGGCGCATCGGGAACGCAGCCTCGCAAGAGGATGCGGAACCGGTTCCCGCGCAGATGTCCGGGCCGCAGCTTGTTGAGATGGCGCTTCGCCTCGAGCACGCGAAATCCCGGCCCGGCGATCTGCAGCGCCTCGCTCGGTGGCGCTCGAGTGAGCACGCTGATGCGCTGGACCGCGACGGCTCGCTTGTCCTTGAGGCCGGCGCTGCCGGCGTCGCGCTCGCGCGCTCCCAGGGCGCGGGCGATCTCGCGCGCAACTTCCTGCGTCGTCCGGCCGCGCTTTTCCACCGTCAGGTAGAGGTGCTCGCCCTCGCCACACGGCTCGTACAAAGGCAGCTCCTCGACGCGAAAATCATCCTCGCTGACGCGCACCGATCCGCCCGTTCCTGGCAGATCCGGCGTGAGCAGCGGAACCTCGCGGGGCGCGAGCGGGTCCGTCAGATCTCCAGCTGCCCCGACTCGAGCAGCTTGAAGACGGCCTTGGTCACCTCGAACTCGCCGAGGGCGGTGACGGCCGCGAGCTCGGCGAGGGTGCGCTTGCCGTCGGCGAGCGCAACCAGCCGCTGCAGGCCAGCGTCGATCGCGCCCTTCTTGCCGGTGCGGCGCGGCTTCACGTCCGAGTCGGGCACGCGGGTGCGGTACAGCTCCATCTCGTCGAGGCGGCGAAGGCCGTCGAGCAGCATCGCCTGGGTGTCGAGCGCGAGCATGGCGGGCAGCTTGGTGCGGTCGAGCCCGCGGAGGAAGACGAAGGTGCCGGCGCGCGCGACCAACAGGCCGAGGAAGATCTCGACCACCTGGTAGCGCAGCCCGCGCCAGACTTCGTCGGGCGCGAGCACGCCTTTGTCGACGAGAATCTGCCCGATGCGGCGGCGCTGGCCCTTCTCGCCCTGCTCGGCCAAGGCAGCCTCGACCCGGCCGCGATCGACCAGACCCATGTGGTGGAGCAATTCCCCCAGCCGTTCGGCGGGGCTGGTCGAGCAGGCCCAGGCGACGTTGCCGTCGATGAGCGCGAGGCCGCGCTCGATCCCATCGGAGCGGGCGAGGAGCACGCCGGTGCGGCGTCCCTGGTGGAGGAAGTTGAGCAGATCGCTCGGCTGCATCTCCGCCAGATCGCCGGCGAGCACCGCTCCTTTGGGATGGAGCTCGCTCAGGTCCTCCATCAGGCCATCGGGCCGTTCGCGCAGCGCGAGGAAAAGCTCGCCGGGCGCGTCCAGAAGCTTCCAGGCGCCCTTGTTGTGGGAAAGATGCTGGCGCGCGCTTTTGCTGGGCGCGGACGGCGAGCCCTTGGCGTCGATGATCAGATCGTCGTCCACGGAAGTCCAGAATGCGCGAGACTCCGCCGAGACTCAAGTTTGCGTGAGTCTGGCGCCAGCGCCAGAGGGCCTGCGAGCGCCATCACTCTTTCTCCCACCCTTTGTGCCGCTGCCACTCGTCCTCGTCCTGCGCGGAGAAGACGAGGAAGTCGGTCTTGTACGGCAGCGCGTACTGGCGGCCGTTGTAGAAGAGCGTAGGGGTGGCGCGGACGCCTGCCTCCAGGCCTTCCTTCTTGTGCCGCTCGATGATCGAGTCGAACTTGCCCGCGTAGACCTCCTTGAGCATGGCGTTGCCGTCGAGGCCGAGCTTCGCGGCGAAGGACTTGAGCTGGCCGTCGTCCAGCTCTTCCTGATGGGAGAAGAGCAGCTCGCTCATCTCCCAGAACTTGCCGCCCTGGCGGGCGAACTCGGCGCAGCCGGCTGCCACCGGCGCCCGGGGATGGTTGGGCAGGGGGAAATGTTTCGAGCACAGACGAATCTTCCCTGGAAGGGCCTCGACCATGTCGTGCAGCGGCTTGAACGCAACGGCGCAGTGCGGGCACTGGAAATCGGAGTACTCGACCACCGAGATGGGCGCCTTGGGATCGCCGAGAGCGGCGCAGTCGTCGTCGCGCAGCTTCTGCCGCTTCTGCTGGGGAAATGCCGAGTAGTAGCGCTCGATGGTCTCGATGACGACGCTCGGGGTGTAACCCTCGAGGAGGAGCGCTTTCACCAGCTGCGCCATGCGGGGCGCGTGGCGATCCTTGACGGAATCTGAGAGACAGCGGGCCAGAGTGTCATTGCAGCCGGCGTAGTCGAACGTGTCGCCGGCGATCTCGAGGAACTGGGCGCGCTGCTGGCCGTTCAGGCCGGACAGGTCGGCGCGTGGCAGGATCTGTCTGGCGCGCTCCTCGGACAGATCAGCCGGCGCCTCCGCGCGGGCCACCGATGCGCAAGCGAGCGTCGCGAGGAGAAGAAGCCTTCGCATGGCCGCGGGAACCTAGCACAGGGTCACGGCGGAGGAGGCACGTCTTCGGGAGCAGGGCGGCGCAGGCCGAGCAGCGCGCGGACGTCCGGCCGCCTGCGCAGCGCGCGCAGGTCTTCGTCATGGCGGCCCAGCACCTGGACGCGATCGGTGTCGATGGCGGCCGCGCGCTTGAGGAAGACCACCGCCTCTTCGACGCGGCCGACCACCGCTGCGGCGGAGGCGGCGTTGTAGAGCGAGTCGACGAAGGAAGGGTCGGCCGCGATGGCCCGATCGAACTCGCGCCGGGCGGCGTCCAGATCGCCCGCGGCGTAATCGGCGAGGCCGTGGGCGTTGTGCAGTTGCGCCTCGCCGCGCGCGATCGAGCCGCGGCGCAGGCCGACCGCGCGGTGGAGCGCGTCGCCGCGCTTTCCGCCGAAGACCGAGCCGGAGAGAAGCCAGACGATGCCATTCTCCATCCAGAGCTCGGGGGTGATTGCGCTGCCGGCGAGGGGCATGCGGCAGAGCTCTATTTCGTCTTCGCCCAGGGCGGCTGCAGGCCGCTCGGACAAGAGGAGAATTGCCGCTTCGCTCGTTTCGCCGAGGCGGAGCGCGAAGGGGAGCGATCCATTCTGCGGCGCGCCCTGGACCGACCAGCGACGCCGCCCCGGCTCGGGCACCAGCGGCGGACGGCCGTGGAAATCGAGCTCCGCTGCCTTCCGTGCCGCCTCGGACCAGTCGGCCGCGACCAAGGCGGCGAGAAGCGGAGCCGGCCTGCTCCCTTCCTGCCGCAGCGATTGCGCGACAGCGCTGGCAACGGTCTGCGGCGCGCGCAGCACCGGCCGCGACGGCCCTCCCGCGCGATCGAAGACGAGCAGCGACAACTCCGCCGCCGCACCGTCCGCATCGATGAGCTGCGCCACCGCCGCGTCCCCCTTCGCGGACAAGCCGAGGAGCGCCTGCTCGTAGACTACCTGCTGACCCTTGGCCTGCTCGGGGAAGGTCGGCTTCATCTGCCATTCGCTGCAGCCCAGGAGCGAGATGGCCAACGCAAGGCGCAGCATCGCGACTTTGTAGCAGGTCGGCCGCGCTTGCGTGATAATCGTCCGGAATGCGTTGGGCCCTTCGCGAGCAAATCCGGGCCCGCCTCGCCGAGGAGCAAGGAACTCTGTACAAGCAGGCGGCGACGCGGATCGCCCTCTGCTATCCCAGCCCTTACGCGGTGGGGATGAGCTCGCTCGGGTTCCAGACCATCTACCGCGAGATTCATTCGCATCGCGACGCGGCCGCCGAGCGCGCCTTCTTGCCCGACGACGTCGCGGAGTGGCGGGGCGTGCCGCTCTGCAGCTACGAGACGCAGACTCCGCTCTCCGACTTCGCTTGTCTCGCTTTTTCCGTCAGCTACGAGCTGGAGATCACCGGGCTGTTCGAGATGCTCGAGCTCTCGGGCATTCCTCTCCTGCGCAGCGAGCGCTCCGAGCGGCATCCGCTGGTGGTCTGCGGAGGCCCGCTGACTTTCTCCAACGCCGTGCCTCTCGCGCCCTTCGCCGACGTCGTCGTGATGGGCGAAGCGGAAGACCTGATCCACCAGCTCTGCGACGCCCTCACGCTCCCGCGCCAGGAAACGCTGGCGCGACTTTCCCAGTATCCGGGATTCTACTTGCCGGGTCTGTCAGACAAATGGCCGGATGTGATCAAGGCCGGCGACGATCGACTCCCGGCGCGCTCGCAGATCATCACGCCTCACACCGAGCTGCGCTCGATGTTCCTCATCGAGCCCGAGCGCGGCTGCTCGCGGGGCTGCACCTACTGCGTCATGCGCCGGACCACCAATGGCGGCATGCGCACCGTCCCGCCCGAACGCGTGCTGGAGCTCATTCCCGCCGATGCTCGCCGCGTGGGCCTGGTCGGCGCGGCAGTGACCGACCACCCGCGCATCGTCGAGCTGGTGCGCGCGCTCGTCGACGACGGCCGGGAAGTGGGCATCTCCTCGCTGCGCGCCGACCGGCTCTGCGCGCGGCCCGAGCTGGTGTCGCTGCTCGCCGAGTCGGGGGCGAGGACCCTGACCACGGCGGCGGACGGCGCCTCCGAGCGGCTGCGCGCCGCGCTCGACCGCAAGACCACCGCGGCGCAGCTCTTGCGCACCGCCGAGCTGGCGCGCGCGGCCGGCTTCGCGCGTCTCAAGCTCTACTTGATGGTCGGGCTGCCCGGCGAAGAGGACCGCGATCTGGACGAGCTGGCCCAGCTCGCGGGCGAGATCTCGCGCATCATCCCCTTGAGCTTCGGGGTGGCGCAGTTCGTCGCCAAGCGCAACACGCCGATGGACGGATCGCCCTTCACTCCCGTCGAGGAAGCGGAGCGGCGCATCGCTTATCTGCGTATGCTCCTGCGCGGCCGCGCCGAGATCCGCCCGACGAGCCCGCGCTGGGCTTCGGTGGAATACATGCTCGCGCAGGGCGGCGAGGACGCCGGGCTGGCGGCGCTCGACGCCTGGCGCGCGGGCGGCTCGTTCGCTTCCTGGAAGCGCGCTTTCCGCGAGCGCGGCGTGAAGTCTTTCGGCGCGCGCCGCGTCCAGGACGGCCGCCTGCGCCTTCCACACCTCGCGCACTGGCCGACCCTCTAACGCCCGATGTCCCCACGAACGAAAACGAGCTCGGGCACGAGCTCGATGTCGGGCACGATCTCGAGCACGAGCTCGAGCTCGGTTGTTGATCGAGCATCCAGACCAAGCCGTCGCGTCCTCGCGGTCGAAGTTGAAACCCCATGGTAAGGTCCGCCGCCCATGCCCGCGCTGCAGATCTGCTACCACGACCACTGCTTCGACGGCGTCGCCTCGGGCGCCACCTTCCTCCGCTTCTACCGCGAGAAGGTGAAGCCGGTCCGCGAGGTCGCCTTGAAAGGCATGGCTCATCGCGCCGGCCAACTCTTCGGCGAGGACGTCTTCCGCGGCGAGGAGAACGCCGTCGTCGACTTCCGCTTCTCCCCCGATCGGCGGCTCACCTGGTGGTTCGACCATCACCAGAGCGCTTTCGAGACTCCCGCCGACGAGGCTCTCTTCCGCGCCGACAAGAGCGGCAAGAAATTCTGGGACCCGGCCGCCAAGAGCTGCACGCGCTTTCTCGCCCGCATCGCGCAGGAGAAGTTCGGCTGGGATCCGTCGCCGCTTTCGGAATTGATCGAGTGGGCCGAGCTGATCGACGGCGCGCTCTTTCCCGATCCGCAGATGGCGGTGGCGCTGACCGATCCGGCGATGCAGCTGATGCTGCTCATCGAAGCGACCAAGGATCCGGAGCTGTGCCCGCGGCTCATCCGGGAGCTGGCCGATCGGCCCTTGAGCGCGGTTCTCCGGGAAAAGTGGGTGACCGAGCCGCTCGGGCCGCTGCTCGCGCGCCACCGCGAGATCGTCCGCCTGGTGGAGTCGCGCATCCATCTCGACCGCGGCGTCGCCACCTACGATCTCGCCGACCTGGGCACCGACAACGTCAACAAGTTCATCGCCTACGCTGCCGACGAGCGGGCGCTCTACACCGTCTCGGTCACGCGCGGACCGAACCGGAGCAAGATCTCGCTCGGCAGCAATCCCTGGAAACAGCAGCAGCGCCGTCACAACCTGGCGCAGATCGCCGAGCGCTATGGCGGAGGCGGACACCCGGCGGTGGCCGCCATCAGCTTCCCGCCCGACCAGCTGGAGAAGGCTCGCGAAGTGGCGCGCACCATCGCCGACGAGCTGCGCAGTGCGCCGCACGACTAAAGCCACGCTCAAAAGCTCGTCAGAAAGCCTGAAAGCGGGAAAGGGAAGGGGCAGCAGGCGCGTGCCAACACCTACGGCGTTGTCACTGGCGCCTGCATTTGGGAAGGAAAAAACCTCATCCGCAGATCCCGAACCGGCGGATGAGCCCTGAGAGCAGGGCGTGCACGGCGCGCGCGTGCAGAAGTGCCCGCCGGGCAGGCTCTTGTTTGCAGGTCCCGGCGACCAGCGCGATGTCGAGCGCTGCCGCCGCTTCACAATTCTCGCCGCGGGCAATCGCATAGACGCGAGCCTTGTCGGCCGAACCTGCACGTCCAGCCGCTTCGGAGATGTTCAAACAAACGCTGGTCGCAGCGCGTAAGGCTTGATCGCGCAGGCGACCATCGCTGATGCCCGCCTCCCGCATCGTCTCGAGCAGTTTGCGAGCCTCCTGGTAAGCGATCAGTTTCTCAAAGGGAAGACTTCCAAAGTTCGTCATCGCCGGCTCCTCTCAAAAAAGCGCAGCGAGGAGCCGACGATGACGAACGATTGGAATCCCGAGAAACAGACGCGCCGAAGGCGAAGGCTTTTTCTTTCCCAAAATGCAGGCGCCAGTGACAACGCCGCAGGCGTTGGCGCGCGCCTGCGGCCCCTTCCCTTTCCCTTTCCCTACTGCCGTTAACCGATGGCCTTGGAGCTGCCCCGGCCGCCGACGGCACGCTTCACTTCTTGCTCTCGACCTGTGCTTCCTTCTTGGCCGCGGTCGGGCTCGCCGTGTATTCCAGCTCGACGTCGAGGCCGATCTCGTCCGAGAGCACGACCCCTCCGCCTTCGAGCATCTTGTTCCAGTTGAGGCCCCACTCCGACCGCTTCACTTTCCCGCTGGCGCTCGCGGCATAGACGGTCGCGCCCCAGGGCGCCTTGACTCCCTTGCCCTCGAACTCCGCGTCGAAGGTGGCCGGCTTGGTCACGCAGCGCATGGTCAGGTCTCCGCTCACCTTGTACTTGCCGGCGCCCACCGCCTTGGAGATTTTGTTCGACTTGAAGGTGATCTCCGGGCACCTCTGCACGTCGAAGAAGTCGGCGGACTTGAGGTGCGCGTCGCGCTTCTCGTTGTGCGTGTCGATGCTGGCGGCGTCGATAGTGACGGTGATGGCGCTCTTGGCGGGATCGTCCTTGTCCCAGCTGAGCGTCGAGCTGAGCTTGCTGAATTCGCCGCGCACGGTGGTGACCATCAGGTGCTTGGCGGTGAAGGAAGCGGTGCTGTGAGCCGGGTCGGCCTGCAGCTCCACTGCGGCGGCGAGAAAGAGTGCGAGCATCATCGTTGTTCTCCTTTCAAGCAATTTGCCAGAAGCGGATGAGCGCCTCCGGCGACTTCTGCAAAGCCTCCAGCGCGCGCTCGGCGAGCGTTTTGCCGGAAGCGAGGATGTCGTCGAGCGGATCGAGAAAAGCGCGCTCGTCGAGGCCGGAGCGCGCCGCCCAGCCGGCAAGTCCCTTGCGGGCGATTCCGATCAGCTCGCGCGCCAGCTCCAGCGCCCGCGGAGCGCGCAGCGCAAAGCGCGCCACCTCGCCCTGGAAGCGGAGCAGTTGGGAGAAGGTCCACTTGCGCATCAGATCCCAGGCGGCGGCCCGCGCCTCGACGTCGTAGAGCAGCCCCACCCAGAGCGCGGTGAAGGCCATCATGTACGGCGGCGGGACGACGTCGGCCCCGCGCATCTCGAGCACGCGCTTGACGCGCACTTCGGGAAAGAGAGTGGTCAGATGATCGACCCAGTTGGACAGCGTCGGCTGCCGCTTCTCGCCGCTCGCGAGCCGGCCGGTCCGCAGCCACTTCTGGAAGGTCTGTCCGCCGGCGTCGGCATAGTCGCTGCCGTTGCGCACGAAGAGCATTGGCACGTCGATGGCCCACTCCACGTACTTGCGATAACCCCAGTCGGGCTGCAGCATCTGCTCGAGCAAGCCGCTGCGGGCGGCGTCGGTCTCGCGCCACACCTGGTAGCGGAAATCGAGATATTCGGAGGGCGCGCCGTTCACGATCGGGCTGTTGGCGAAGATGGCGCTGACGATGGGTGAGACCGCAGTCGCCGCGCGGGCCTTCTCGGCGAGATCGTTCTCGTCGCTCCAGTCGAGATTGACCTGCACCGTGGCAGTCATCAGCATCATGTCGAGGGCCAGCCGCCCGCGCGGGCCGAGCGAGGATTTCATCGCCGCGTAGCGTCCCTTGGGCATCCAGGGGACTTGATCGCGCGTGCCGAAGGGTCGATATCCCGCCGCCAGCCAGCGGATGCCCTTGCTGTCCTTGCGCACCTCGGCGAGGTGGTCGTCGATCTCCTTGCCGATCTCGCGCAGCGATCTCGCCGGCGCGCCCGACAGCTCGAGCTGCCCGCCCGGCTCGAGCGTGACCGAGGCGTCCTTCGAGAGCAGCGCGATCGGCTGTCCGTTCTCCTTGTGCTTGTGCTGCGTCCCGTCCGCCGATCGGGCGATAGCGTCGAGCAGCTCGCGGATGCCGCCCGGCCCATGGTAGGGCACCGCCTCGTATCGCGGCGGACCGCGCACACCGATCTTCTCGTGCTCGACCCCGACGACCCAGCGCTCGGCGGGCCGCTCGGCGCCCTGCAGATAGGCGGTGAGATCTTCGATTCTGCTCACCGGGGCGGAAAGGCCGCCGAGATCGAGAGACATGGTTGGTTGCTGATGCCGCAGCGGGGGTTTCGGAGCGCTATTTCTTCTCGAACGCGGCCAGCTCCGGCTTGCCTTGCAGCGCGCGTCTCGCCACTTCCACGATGGTCTCCTCGAGTTTCTCGGCCTCTTGCCCGGGATCGGCGCCGCCCATTTCCTTCTCGAGCTGATCGCAGAGTCCGGCCAGGTGCTTCAATGTCGCGGCGTTGATGGCGTACTTGATCAGGTTCTGCGCGTACTCGGGCCCCACCGCGACCATCCGCCGGCCGAGAGCGAGCACCGATCGCGAGTCCTCGGGGGTCGGCTCGTCGGCCTTGAAGACGGAGAGGAAGCCCTTGTTGCCGGGGAATTCTTTGCGCATGGCTGCCTGGATCTCGCCGGCCTCGCGCTGGATCTCCTTGGTCAAGACCTGCGCCGCGGCGCTCGGGCCCTTGGCTCTTGCGTCGACGCCCTTGAGCGCGGCCTCGTAGCGGTCGATCACGGAAGGCGAGAGGCCCGCCGCCTGCAGCGCGTCCTGATGCTTGCGGGCCGCCTCGACCAGCTTCTTTCGAGTCTTCTTGTCCTTGGCCATGGTCGTCGTTCTTGCAGCCTGCCCCGATGCCTGAGGCCCGAGGCCTGTTTCAGACCTGCATCAGATCCTTTTCCTTGTTGCCGATGATCTCGTCGACCTTCTTGATCCCTGCGTCCACCTCGGCCTGCACCTTCTCCAGCGCCTTCTTGCCGGCGTCCTCGGCGACCTCGCCCTCCTTGATGGCCTGCTCGAGCAACTCCTTCGCGTCGCGCCGCTCGTTGCGGATGGCGATCTTGTGCTCTTCGCCCTTGTGCTTGACCAGCTTGACGAACTCCTTGCGCCGCTCCTCGGTGAGCGGGGGAATGGGGACCCGCACCAGCTCCGCGTCGGACTGCGCGGTGACGCCGATGCCGCTCTGGTTGATGGCGTTCTCGATGGGCTTGATCATCGTCTTCTCCCACGGCTTGATGACGATCAGCCGCGGGTCGGCGACGGTGACGTTGGCGACCTGGTTGAGCGGCGACAGCTGCCCGTAGTAGTCGACGCGCACCGCCTCGAGCAGGGCCGGGTTGGCGCGGCCAGTGCGAACTTTGGCGAGCTCGCGGCGCAGGTCGTCCATCGTCTTGGCGATGCGAGCCTTGAGATCGTTCAGCACGTCTTCGGCCATGCCCATGGCCCTACCCCTCCTGCGCCTTCTGCGGCTTGAGATCGCCCACCAGCGTGCCCACATCCTCGCCCAGGACGACCTTGAGGATGTTCCCCGTACGGTTCAGGTCGAAGACGATGATGGGCAGCTCGTTGTCCATGCACAAGGAGATGGCGGTCGAGTCCATCACCTTGAGGTTCTTCTTCAGCACATCGAGGTAGCTGAGGGTCTTGTAGCGGGTGGCGGCCGGGTCCTTGACCGGATCGGCGCTGTAGATGCCGTCGACCTTGGTGGCCTTGAGGATGACGTCGGCGTGGATCTCCATCGCCCGCAGCGACGCCGCCGTGTCGGTGGTGAAGTAGGGATTGCCGGTGCCGGCGGCGAAGATGACCACGCGGCCTTTCTCCAGATGGCGCACGGCGCGGCGGCGGATGTAGGGCTCGGCCAGCTGCTGCATGTCGATGGCGCTCTGCACGCGCGTGAAGACGCTCAGCTTCTCCAGCGCATCCTGCAGCGCGAGCGCGTTGATGACGGTGGCGAGCATGCCCATGTAGTCGGCGCTGGCGCGGTCCATCCCTTCGGTGCTCGCCGAGACGCCGCGGAAGATGTTGCCGCCGCCGATGACGACGCCGACCTCGACGCCGAGCTCGATGACTTCGTGGATCTCCTCGGCGATCTGCTGCAACGTCTTGGGCGAGATGCCGTACTTTCCCTCTCCCATCAGCGCCTCGCCGCTCAGCTTGAGGAGGATGCGCTTGAACCGCGGCGGCTTTGCGGGGGAAGTCACGGGCGGCGGAAGCTATCTTGCGACCCCCAGGTGGTCAAGGAAGCCGAGTCAGGCCTTCGGATCGCGTGGACTAGTACAGCTGCCCGGAAGTTCGTTCCGCATTGGAACCCGTCGAGTGTCAGGGGTCAGAGATAAGTCGTTCCGTTTATGGAGCCCCCGGCTAAAGCCGGGGGCTCCAAAAAGCTGAGAACGCACGCCCAATGGCGGCGAGCGCGGAACGAGCTTGCAGACGGGTGTACTAGTTCGCGTCCTCGAGCGGAAGCTCCGCCGGTCCGGGAAGGCGCGGCCGCGTCTCCACCTCGACGAGCGGCTCGATCTCGACGTCGGCCGCGGCGGCCTTGAGCTCCTCGAACTTGCGGGCGCCCGGCAGGACGCGGCTCTCGAACGAGCCGACCATCTCGTTGTAACTGGCGTTGGCGGTCGAAAGCGCGCGGCCGACCTTGGCGATGTGCTCGGCCAGCCGGGCGATGCGCTTGTGCAGCTCGCGGCCCTGCTGGGCGATGGCGCGGGCATTGAGCGCGATGCTCTCCTGCTTCCAGACGTGCGCGACGGTGAGGAGCACGCTGAGCAGCGTGCTCGGCGTGGCGAGCACGATACGGCTCTTGAAGGCGTCGCTGTCGAGCGAGGGATCGGCGTCGAGCGCAGCGGCGAGCAGGCCTTCGCTGGGGACGAAGAGCACCACCATCTCCGGGCTGCCGGCAAAGGCCTCCCAGTACTGCTTGCCCGCCAGCGCCTCGATGTGCGCGCGCAGCTGGGCGGCATGCAATTTCAGCAGCGCAGGGCGATCGACCTCGGCCGCTTCGACCGCGCGCTGGTACGCCTCGAACGGGACCTTCGAATCGATCAGGACCGTCTTGTTGCCCGGAAGCCGCACCGCCATGTCGGGGCGCAGGACTCCCTCATCGGAGGAGGCCACCGGCTGCTCGTCGAAGTCGACGTGCGGCCGCAAACCGGCCAGCTCGATGGTGCGGCGCAGCTGCAGCTCTCCCCAGCGGCCGCGCTGGGCCGGAGCGCGCAGGGCGGTGGCGAGCCGCTCCGTCTGGCCGCGCAGGCGCTCCTCCTCGGCGGTGAGCGCGCGCACCTGCTCGGCGAGTCGCGAGGTGTTGCCTTCCTGCGATTTTTCCAGCTGCTCGATCTTCTCGTTCACGTGGTGGAGCGCCTCGTTCACCGGGCGCACCATCTCCGCCACTGTCTGGGCCCGCTTCTCCAGCTCGGCCTGGGACGACTGCTGCGCGCGCTTGAGGACCTGCTCGTTGAGCTGGACCAGCTGGACGCTGTTGGCGTCGAGGGCGCTCTTGGCCAGCCCGGCGAAGGTCTCGTGCAAGAGCAGCTGCTGCTCCTGCGCGGCGCGAAGTTGCGCCTCGAGAGCGGCGCGGCGGGACTCGGTCTCCCGCAAGGCCGCCCCGATGTCGGCTTCTGCCTCGCGCTGCTCCCGCTCGCGGGCGCGAAAGGCGGCAAGATCGGCCGCGTGCTGGTCGCGCGCGCGCTGGAGCTCCGACTCGAGCGCGCGCACGCGCGAGCGCGCCGAGGCCAGGAAGTAGAGGACGGCGGTGAGCGCGAGCACGGGAAGGAGCACGGTCATGCGATTTCCTCCTCTCGATCGGTCGTGCTTGCGACAGTAGCGGAGGGGTCTGACATAGCCTGCTCAAGCAGCCGCAATTCCTCGGGGAAGCGCTCCGCCCAGAAGCCGCGCTCGCTAGCCTTGCGAAGCTCGGGAGGCAGCGCGAAGAGCGCGTACACCTGGGCGTCGATCCGGCGGTCGAGGAGATGGCACGCGGCAAGCGAGTCTGACATCCCCGCGATCGCCGCCCGCTCCCTCGCCAACCCCGAAAGCCGCCAAGGCTCGCGCAAGAGTGCGCCCGGCACCGGCAGCTCGCGCAGCGCCGAAGGCTTCACGTTCACGTCGGTGGTCCGCAGCCGGTGGTAGCGATTCATCGCCACCGACGAGAGCAGCGCGAGCAGCGCCCAGAGCCGCTCCTCTTCTGCGCAAGAGATGGTCGAGAGCGAATCGAGGCACACCAACGACGGCGGCACCGGCGCCGCTTCCAGCCAGCGCGCCCAGGGCGCGGATGAAT
This sequence comes from Deltaproteobacteria bacterium, assembly GCA_005879315.1. Classification (GTDB taxonomy): domain Bacteria; phylum Myxococcota; class Myxococcia; order Myxococcales; family 40CM-4-68-19; genus 40CM-4-68-19. The sequence continues at coordinate 51,189 of VBLC01000071.1, forward strand.
TGGTGCGGATGCGCTGGATGGCCACGCGCGCGCGTCCGAGCTGCCGCTCGACCAGGGGCTGCAGATGTCGCCCGTCGATCAGCGCCTTCGGCCGCCAGCGCAGCGCGAAAGGCAGGACGTCCTCGCCGCCCGCGAGGCCGACTTCGCCAGCGAGAGGCGACCGGCGCGCGACGTGCCGCGCGTTGTCGCCTGTGCGCATGCCGTAGCCGACCTCGCAGATGGAGCCGAGCGGCACGGAAGAGGCCTCCATCGCCCGGCAGAGGGCGCGCTCCTCCCTGCTGCGATAGGCGAACCAACCCGCGCGCGCCGTCCGCTCCAGCTCCTCGCGCGAGAGCGGCGCGAGCTGCCTCGTCCCGCGCAGAACGCGCGCCGCTCGCCGCCGGCAGGGGCGCCGCACGAGCACGACCGCCTGCACGCGCGTGTCCTTCGCCGCGGCAAAAGGCTTGCCGAGATCGACCAGCGCCGCCACTTCCGCCTGCTCGAGCACCGCGGAGCGCAGCGCGCCGGCCCGCGCGAGGAACATCCAGGTATCGGGAATGAGCAGCGCCGCCGCGCCGCCCGGCCGCACCAGCTGCAGCGAGCGCAGGAGAAAAGCCGCGTATCGATCGATCTCCCCCCCGCGCAGCCCCGGCAGCGCGCGAGCAAGGAAGCGCCGCTCGCCCGCGCCCTCGACGTGCCCGTAAGGAGGATTGCTGATGAGCAGATCGGCCGGCGGCGGCTGCAGCCGCAGCGCATCGCCGCGCTGCAGACGCGCGCTCTCGACTCCCGACAGCCGCAGAGCGCGCCGCGCCACCCGCAGCGCCGCGCCGTCGAGATCGATCCCGCGCAAGTCACGCAGGCCCGCCCGCGCGGCGGCGACGAGAAAAGCCCCGGCGCCGGCGCAAGGGTCGAGCACCGCGCCGCCCGGCGAGTGGCGCAGCGCGATCTCGACCACCTGCGCCGCCAGCTCGGGCGGAGTGTAATAGACGCCGGCGCTGCGCCGCCCCGCTCTCCCCAGCGCGCGCGCTTTCTCTTCTTCGAATTTGCGGATCAGCGCGTCGGCATCGGCCGCGCTCAAGCGCGCTTTCCCCTGGGGAAGAGCTTCCTGTTCTGCTCGAGCAGCTGCGCCATCTCCGCGGCTGGGAGCGGCTGCGCGCCGCCGAGCACGCGGGCGTGATGGAGGATCTCCGCCAGATGCTCGACGAGCTCCATGCGCAGGTAAGCGAGCTGCACGCCGGTCCCGAGCGTGAGCGCGCCGTTTCCGGGCAGGAGCATGGCGTCCGCCTCCGCCGCGCAGCGTGACACGGATTCCACCGCCTGGGGAGTTTTCGGCATGGCAAAGGGCGCGAGCGGAATCAGCCCGAGCGAGACGACGGCTTCGGGCAGGCAGACGGGCTCGAGCGGCATCCTCGCCGCGCCGAAAGCGGTGGCGTACGGCGGATGGGCATGCACCACCGCCTCCACGTCGGGCCGCGCGCGGTAGGCGGCGAGATGCAGCTCGGTCTCTCCCGGAGGCTTGCGGGTACCTTCGATCACGTTCCCCGCGCCGTCGATCACGACCAGGGTCGCCTCGGTCACTTCCAGCTTCGAAGTCGCCGTCGGCGTGATGAGAAAGCGGTCGCCTCTCAACCGCACCGAGACGTTGCCGTCGTGGTTGGCCACCCACCCCGCCTTGTGCAGGCGCCGCGCCGTCTCGGCCACCTGCGCGCGGAGGAGCGGCTGCATCATTCGACCGCGTCCACCACGCCGACCACGCAGGAGCGGATGGGCCACTTCGCCGTCAGCGGCAGCCCGAAGAGCTGGCGCACGCCGTTGCCTTCGCGCAGGACCAGGACGGTGTCGCCCTCGCCCGACTGCACGGCGCGATCCACGGCGAGGAAGCTCTTGCCGCTCGCCGCGCCCTTCTGATCGATCGGCTGCACGACGAGAAGCTTCAGGCGGGCGAACGCGGGATGCTTCTCGGTCGCAATCACCGGACCCAGGACCTTGCAGAGGATCATGCGCGCACCTGATCGACGATGCCGACCACCGCCGCATCGACGGGGACGAAGCTCGGCTCCAGCGCCAGCGCCGCCTCGCGCGAGCCGACCAGGAAGACGAAGTCGCCTCTTCCGGCGCGCACGGTATCGACGGCGACTTCCAGCCGGCCGTTCGGCTGGCGCCGGTGATCGACCGGCTGCACCAGGAGCAATTTCTGTCCGCCCAGCCCCTCGCACTTGCGCTCGGCCACCACCGTGCCGACCACCATGCCGAGATACATTCCTACTCTCCCGCCGTGACGGCGATGGGGATGTCGACGTCCGAGGGCGCGCCCGAGAAGGGCGGAAAGGCGATGCGCATCGTCGCCCGCTTGAGGCAGGCGCCGAGCGGGCTGTCGTCGACGGAGCGCTTGTCGATCTTCGCCGAGGTCACCTCGCCCGAGGGCGCGATGGTGGTGGCGATGTGGATCCTTCCCACGCGCAGATTCCGATCGCGCTTGAGCGCATCGTCGACGCATCCCTGCAGCGCGGGCTTGTTCTCGTCGAGCTTCATGCGCACTTGATCGGCGCTCAGGCCGGTCTGCTCCGCCGGTTTCTCTTTTTCCGCGGGCGGAACGGGCTTCGCTTCTGGCGGGGGAATCTCCGCAGCTGGCTTTTCGGGCGCAGGCTTCTGGGGAACATCCGCGGCGGGCTTGGGCGGCGGCGACTCGAGCCGCTCGGAGAGGAACCAGACGGCGAGCACCGCGGCCGCGAGCAGCGCGAAGACGATCAGCGCCACCGGCGGGCCGCTCCTCTTCTCGAGCGTCCGGGCGAACATCAGCTCCCCGCCCGCCGGATTCTGGGCAAGAGCCGGATTCTGGGGCACAGCCGGCTTCGTCTCCTTCTTCTTCGCCAGCTCCTCGCTCGCCCAGCGCGCCAGGTCCGCCCCGCTCCCGCCGGAGGAAAGCTCGCCGCCGACCTTCTTCTCGTGCGCGCGCTCGCCGAGCGGAAACGGATCGATGGGCTTGGCCTCGACGGGCTTGCTGTCGCGCGGCGCCGGCTTGGCGCTCGGCGCAGCCCGCGGTTGGGCGGGCTTGAGGCTCGCCTCCAGCGCGGGATGCGCATTGACGACCGGCGCAGGCGGAGGCAGCTCGGGAAAGAGCGCGGCCATCTCGGGGACGTCCTTGGCGCGCTGCCAGGAAGGCATGCCCTCTTTCCACAGATAGGTGCGCGGGCCGACCGCTCCCTGCCCCGTCTTCTCCTCCAGCTGGGCGCGCGTGAGCGGGCCGGTCTGCTTTCCCGCGAGCATGGCGAACCACAGCGACTCCCGGGCGGCCGGCGCCGGGGGAGCTCCGTTCTCCACCGCGAGGGGCTCGTCGCGCTTGGAAGCCTGCAGGGCTTTTTCCAGCACCTCGCTGTCCATCGCGCGGGTGCTCTCTTTGTCGGTCTCGCGCGGGCGATGGTCGATCTCGCCCGGCGTCGCCCTCCTCGCGAGAGAAGGCGGCCGGTTCGCCAGCGCGGGATCGGCGATGGTGATCCGCGCGCCGCATCTCTTGCAGCGCACGACGAGGCGCTTGCCGCGCAATTTTTCGTCGGCGATCTGGAGAAGGGTTTTGCAGCTCTCGCAGCTGAATTGCATCCGCAGGCAACTCTACCTGATTTCGGCGGCGCCCTGGAACGACGGCGCTCACTCAGGTGGTGGCTTCCGCTCCCTGCGCGGCGCGCCGGCTCTTGCGGCCGCGGCTTCCCGTCTTCTGCGCGCGGTAACGAGCGCGATAGTAATGCGAGCGGCACAATCCTTTCGCCAGCACCGCATTGCCGCAGCCCGGCTCCTTGCAGATCGCTTTTTCTCCGCTCAGCGCGCGGCGGCCCCGCCGACCGGTGGCGCCGGCGCCCAGCTTGCGGGCCAGCGCGCGAACGTTGATCGCGCCTTCCAGGGTGCGCTGGACGCTCTCGGCGATGATGTGGCCGAGCTGAGCGCCGATCTGTTCGCCCAGGCTTTCCACCCACCGGCCCATGCCGGAGTCCGAAGCCCTTCCGCGTCCGCGTGGCATTGGTCGCTCCGATGGAAGGAAAGGAAAGGCGCGCACGCTTTCGATAACAGCGGCAAACGATAGCGGCCGAAGTTGGCTTGTCAAGCAACGACAGAATTGATTTGCAACATTTGGGTCACGGGCGAACGCCGCGCTGCTCGAGTTTTTTCAAGAGCGCCTCCAGCCGCCGCTCCTCGCGCGCGATCTCGAGTCCCGCCGCGCGCGCTCCGTCGAGAAGCGCAATGCAGACGAGAATGGCGCTCAGCGCCTCCCGCTCGCGACCCTCTTCTTCGAGGAACGCCTCCACTCCTTGCGCGAGATGGCGGAAGTCGCGGAAGCAAAGCACTGCCGGCAGATCCGGCAAAGGTCCTGTATTATCGATCGAGGGCGCGAAGGCGAATCCGACATCGGCGAGCGCCACCTGCCGTCCGTCCTGGAAGGCGAGCAACAGATAAGGCGCCGGCCGCAGCGGGCTCGATTTTTCCTCCGCCTGCGAGAGCTCCTCCCAAAGGAGGTGCAGCTCCTTGCCGCTGCCCGGTTCGACCAGGCGGGCGCCGCGACCGTCCTCGTCTTCGACGGCCGCCACTGCGGCGAGAGGGCGGCGCGCGAACTCCAGCACCTTGGCTCTCGCCTCGGCCGGCGTCATTTCGAAAGGCGGATGCTCTTGACGACGACGGTTTCGACGGGCACGTCCGCGAGCGGCACGCCGTCGGCGGAGGGCTTGGTTGCGGTGGGAACATTCTCGATCTTGCGAACCACGTCCATTCCCGCGACGACCTTGCCGAAGACCGCGTAGCCGAACCCGCGCGGGCTGTCGTCCTTGTGATCGAGAAAGGCGTTGTCGGCGACGTTGATGAAGAATTGATCGGTTGCACTGTCGACGACGCCGGTGCGCGCCATGGCGAGGGTGCCGGCAACATTCTTCAGGCCATTCCCCGCTTCGTTCTTGATGGGCGGATTGGTGGCGCCCCTCTGCTTCAGCTGCGCGTCGAAGCCGCCGCCCTGGATCATGAAGCGCTTGATGACGCGGTGGAAGACGGTGTCGTCGTAGTGCTTCGACTTCACGTACTCGAGGAAGTTCTTGACGCTGAGAGGCGCGCGCTTGGCGTCGAGCTCGACTTTGACGTCGCCCATCGAAGTGGAGATGACGACGACCTGCGCGGCGGCCAGGAGAAGGGAGGGCATGCAGCGTCTTTATCACGCCGCCTGCGCATCGGTGGACTGCGCCGCCGCGGCCTGCACGGCGATCCCCATCTTCCCCTTGTGCTTGTTCGCCGCCATCAGCGCGTGCGCGTAGGCGGTCTTCTCGAAGGGAAAGACCTGGTCGAGGACGGGATGGATCTTGCCCTCGTGCACCAGCTGGTTGGCCCGCTCGGCTTGATAGGCGTTGGCGAAATGCGAGCCGAGGATCTGCTTCTGCCGCATCCAGAGATGGCGCACGTCGAACTCGAGATTGAATCCGGTGGTGGCGCCGCAGATGACGATCTTCCCGAACTTCTTGGCGAGAAAGACGCTGGTCGGGAAGGTCTGCTGCCCGACGTGCTCGAAGACGACGTCGACGTCCTTGCCGGAGGTGAACTCGCGGACGCTCTTGCCGAAGCGCTTGCAGGCTTCCATCCGCGCCTTCTGCCGCTCGGGCGTCTCCGGCGGCTTGTACATGAGGTCCGGATAGTCGTTGCGATCGATGCAAGCCGAGGCTCCCAGCGACTTCACCAGATCGACCTTGTCCTTCCCTCCGACGACCGCGATGGGATTGGCGCCGAGCATCCGGCAGATCTGCACGGCAAAGACGCCCAGGCCGCCCGCCGCTCCCCAGACCAGCACGTTGTCGCCGGCGGTGACTTCGGCCTGATGGACCAGCATTCGATAGGCAGTGAAATAGGTCAATCCATAGGAAGCGGCCTGCAACCAGTCGAGCTGCTTCGGCTTCTTCAACAATTGCTGCGCCTGCACTTTGGTGAACTGCGCGAAGCTTCCCCAGGAGGTTTCATATCCCCAGATCTTCTGTTCCGAGCAGGCCATCGGATCGAGGCCATTGCATTCCGGGCATTGCCCGCACGATTGATTGCAATGGATGACCACCTCGTCGCCGACTTTCCAGCGGCGCACCTGATCGCCCACCTTCCAGACGATGCCCGAGGCGTCGGAGCCGGCGATGTGCATCGGCTCGTTGTGCATCTTGAAGACGCTCACCGGCTTGCCCCGCGCCGCCCAGACGCCGTTGAAGTTCACGCCCGCGCCCATCACCAGCACGATGGCGTCGTTGGGGCCGGGCTGGGGCACCGGCACCTCCTCCAGCTTCATCGATTTTTCCGGGTCGCCCTCGCGGTCGGGGCGGATCACCCAGGCGAGCATCCTCTTGGGGATCTCGCCCAGGCTCTTGGGAACTTCGCCGAGCGGGAAGACGTCGCTCATGGGGAGGGCTCCTCGTGCGCCTCGACGAGCTCGAGCAGGGTCCCGCCGAAGGCCTTGGGATGAAGGAAGGCGACCCGGTGGCCGCGCGCGCCAGGCCGGCCGGTCTTGTCGAGCAGCGCCACGCCGCGCGCCGCCAGCCTTTGCAGGACGGAGTCGATGTCTTTCACCCGCAGGGCCAGGTGGTGGAGGGCGTCGCCGCGCTTCGTTAGAAACTTCTCCAGTCCGGCATTGCCGCGCGGGCAGACGAGCTCCAGCGACGCTCCATTGGGAAAATCAAAGAAGGCTGCGTCGACTTTCTGCGCGTCGACGTATTCGCGGTGCGCGACTTTCTCGCCCAGCACCTCTTCGATCAAGGCGATCGAGGCATCGAGGTCTTTGACGCAGATGGCGGCATGGTCGAGCCGCGTGGCAGGGATGCCGGCGGTCGCGCGCGGCGGCTCGGGGAGCGGCTCGCCGGAGGCGAGGGCGCGCACCGTCTCGACGACGGCGCTGAGCGGCGACTCCGGCCCGAACACCGCGCCGACGCCCAGCTCGCGCAGCGCCTGGTGATCGGCGGCGGGAATGATTCCGCCCACGACGATGGGAACCTGGATGCCGCGGCCTTTCAGCTCCCCGATCAGCCTGCGGCAGATGCTCTCGTGTGCGCCGGAGAGGATGGAGAGCCCGATGACATCGACGTCCTCCTGCACCGCCGCCGCGGCGATGGCGGGGATGGTGGCGCGCAGGCCGGTGTAGATCACTTCCATTCCGGCGTCCCGCAGCGCCGCGGCGATGACTCGCGCGCCGCGGTCGTGGCCGTCGAGGCCCGGCTTTCCCACCAGGACGCGGATGCGCGATTCCATCAAAATCTCGTCGGGGGCTGATAGGAACCGAACTCTTCTTTCAATGCAGAGGCGATCTCGCCCACGGTGCAATAAGCCCGCACCGCCTCGCGGATGTGCGGCTGCAGATTCTCCTCGCCGGCTGCCGCATCGCGCAGCGCGCGCAGGGCGGCGGTGGCCTTGCCCGCATCTCGCTCGCGCTTGAGGCGAGCCACGCGGGCGGCGGCGTCGCGAGCGGCCTCGGGAGAAGCGGCGGTGATCTCCATCTCCGGGTCGGCGTGCGCTTCTCCCACCGTCCGGAACTTGTTCACCCCGACGACCGGCACTTCGCCCTTCTCCACCGCACGCTGGTGCTCGTACGCGCGCTGGGCGATGCGCTGCTGGATGTATCCGGCGCGCAGGCACTCGACCATGCCGCCGCGCGTGTCGATCTCGTCCATCACCGCGCGGATGGCCTTCTCCATTTCGTCGGTGAGCGCCTCGACGAAATAACTCCCGCCCAGCGGGTCGGCAGTCTGCGCCACCTCGGTCTCGTAGGCGACGATCTGTTGCACCCGCAGCGCCGTGCGCGCCGAAAGCTCGGTGGGAATCGCGAAGGCTTCGTCATACGCGGCGGTGAAGACGCTCTGCACCCCGGCGCAAGCAACCGCGAGCGTCTCCAGGGTCGTACGCGTGATGTTGTTGAGCGGCTCGGCGCGGGTCAGCGAATGGCCGCCGCAGACGCAGGCGGCCCGCAGGCGCCAGCTCTCCGGCTCCTTCGCTCCATACTTGTCCCGCAAGAGAGCGGCCCAGATTCGGCGGCCGGCGCGATACTTGGCCACCTCCTCGAAGAAATTCGTATAGGTATAGAAGAAGAAGCTCAGCCGCGGCGCGAAGGAATCGACCGGCAGCCCGCGAGCGAGAAGGTTCTCCAGATAAGCTCTGCCGGCGCTGAGGGTGTACGCCATCTCCTCGGCGGGATTCGCTCCGGCGTCGCGATAATGGGAAGCAATGCTGATCGGATTGAAGCGCGGCAATCTCTTCACGGTGTCTTCGATCAGATCGCAGGCGAGCCGCATCGAGGGCTCGATGGGGAAGAGCCAGGCCCCGCGCGCGCCGAACTCCTTCAGCAGATCATTCTGCACCGTCCCGGAGATGCGCTCGTCGGGGACGCCCTGCTTGCGCGCCGTCTCCTCGTACATCGCCGAGAGGATCGGCGCGGTCGCGTTGATGGTCATGGAGGTCGAGACCTTGCCGAGCGGAATGCCGGCGAAGAGCTCTTCCATGTCGGCGAGCGAGCCGATCGAGACGCCGACCTTCCCGACCTCGCCTTCCGCTTCGGGATCGTCGGCGTCGATCCCCAGCTGGGTGGGCAGATCCAGAGCGAGCGACAATCCCGTCTGCCCTTGCTCGAGCAGATACTTGAAGCGCTGGTTGGTCTCGCGCGGCGTGCCGAAGCCTGCGTACTGCCGCATGGTCCACAGCTTCCCCAGATACATCGTGCGGTGGATGCCGCGCGTATAGGGAAATTCGCCGGGCTGAGGCGGGACCGTCCCGACGTCGTCGGGGCCGTAGACTGGCTTGATCTCGATCCCGCTCCTCGTTTTCACGGCCGGAACTCGCGTTTCAAGACGGCCAGCTCGCGGGTGATCTCCAGCACCACCTCGCCCTTTTGGTTCTTGCCGCGCAAGAGGAGCTTCACCACGCCCGCCTGCCCGGCCTTCGACACTGCCGACAGGCGCGGGTCGTCGTCGGTCTTGGAGAGCACGGTGCTCTCGGCGAACAGGGTATCGCCGGCGAAGACCGGGTTCAGATGGCGGCCTTCGTCGTAGCTCAAGTGCGCCAGCGCATTCTCTTCGGTCTCCTCCGAGGCCAGCCCGGCGACAAAGGCGAAGACGATCCCACCATAGACGACGCGCCGCCCGTTGAACGTCGTCTCCGGCGAGTCGTCGCACATCTTCTGGTTGAAATGGAGCTGCGCGGTATTGAGCACGAAGTTGGTCCACATCATGTGCTCGTCCGAGATGGTCCGGCCGCGCGGATGCACGATGGTCTCGCCGACCACGAAGTCTTCATACAGATTGTCGTCGCGCGTGAAGTGCATCTACGACTCCAGCAGCCGCTTGGCGATGACCTCGTATTGAATCTCGGAAGTTCCTTCGAAGATGCGGAAGACGCGCGCGTCGCGCCAGAAGCGCTGGGCGGGGAATTCGCGGGAATAGCCGTAGCCGCCGAAGACCTGCATCGCCTCCGAGCTCACGTGCTCGGCCATCTCGGCGCAGAAGGCCTTGGCCATTCCCGCCTCCAGGTCGCAGCGCTTGCCGGTGTCCTTCATCCGGGCCGCGTGATAGGTGAGCTGCCGCCCGGCCTCGACCTGCGTCGCCATCTGCGCCAGCTTGTGGGCGATCACCTGGAATTCGCTGATCGGCTTTCCGAACTGCGTCCGCTCCTGCGAATAGCGCAGCGCCGCCTCGAGCGCCGCCTGCGCCACGCCCACCGCGCGCGCGGCCGTCTGGATGCGGGCGATCTCGTAGGTCGACATCAATTGCCGGAATCCCTTTCCGCTCGTGCCGCCCAACAGATTCTCCGCCGGCGCTTCATATCCGTCGAATTGCAGCGAATAGGAATTCATCCCTTTGTACCCGATCGAAGGGATGGGGCTCCCCGCCAGCTGGGGCGGATGGAACTTGTCGCCCGGCGTCTTGGGGATGAGGAGGATGCTGATGCGGTCGTGCTTCTTCGCCGCCTCGGGATTGGTGACGACGGTGGTGCAGAGGATGTGCGCCCGGTTGGCCCAGGTGCACCAGGTCTTCTCTCCGGTCACCAGATACTTGTCGCCTTTCAAGACCGCCCGGCACTTGATGCCGGCGGAGTCCGACCCGGCGTCGGGCTCGGTAAAGGCAGCCGCAGCGAGAATCTCGCCGGTGCACAACCCCGGCAGGAATTTCTTCTTCTGCTCTTCGCTGCCGTTCGACTGCACCAGGGAAGCGGTGATGATCATCCGCGTCATCACCGAGCCGACGCTCAGCCACGCCCGGGACAATTCCTCGGCGACGATGGCCATCGAGAGCGTATCGAGCCCGCTGCCGCCGTGGTCGGGGGAAAAGATGAGCCCGAAATATCCCAGCTCGGCCATCTTCTTCACCACCGGCATGGGGATCTCCGCCGCCTTGTTGTCGAGCTCGTTGGCGATGGGGAGGATCTCCCGCTCGGCGAAGTCGCGCACGCTCTCGCGGATCTGCGCGTGCTCGGAAGTGAGCGCGCCGCCGTTCGGATTGGGGATGGGCATCAGCGGCCTCCGTAAGCGGAGCGCTTCTTGACGAGGATTTTGCGCTCGTAGAGGCAGACTTCCTCGCCGCGCTGGTTCGTCCCGGTCGTGCGCACGTGGACGATGCCGCGGTCGGGCTTCGAGCCGCTCTCGCGCTTGTCGAGGACTTCCGAGGACGAGAGGAGCGTGTCGCCGGGATAGACGAAGCGCGGAAATGTCATCTTCCAGTACCCGAGGTGCGCCAGCGCCTGCTCGGAGAGGTCCTCGACTGTCATGCCGAAGACAACGTTCATCACCAGGAGCGGATGGACCGGGGGCGCGGGATGGCCCAGCGCCTGTGCATGCAGCTTGTTGAAGTAGAGCGGCACGGCATTCATGGTGGCGGTGGCAAAGAATTGTGCCTCGCCCGCTTCGAGTGTCCGGCCCCAGTGGTGGCGATAGATGTCGCCAACCTTGAAATCCTCGTAAAAGCGGCCGCGGACCACCAGCCGGCGGGTTTCGCCCATGAGCGAGGGGTAGGTCGGCCGTGGGATTCCGTCAAGGTGCCGCGCCGCGTTCAAGTTGCGACGTGACAGGGATCGCAGCCTGCTTTCGGGCACTTTTCGTAAAGTTGACGCACCGGCCGGGTATGGAACATTCCACGAAGAGCATGGTCGAGACCGGCAAGGAGCTACGAAAGCACGTGCGCCGATCCGTCAAGTTGCCGGCCCGGCTCCAGCTCGGGTCGACGGAAGTCCCCGCCATCACCGAAAACATCTCGCTCGGCGGCGCTTTTTTGCGCGTCGAATTGCCTCTCGACGCCAAGGATGTCGTCGCCTCCATCCAGCTGCCGCACGGAAGGGACCTGCGCGTCCGCGCGCGGGTGAGATGGCGGAGGAACACGCCGCCCGGCGTGGGCGTGTCGTTCGAGCGGTTCATCCACGGGCCCGAGCCGGATTTGAAGAACCTGCTCCGGTAGGCCTATCGGTCGCCCAGGGCCAGAACGCCGGTGAAGAGATGCACGGCGGTGGCGCGGCCGGCGGGACCGAGCTCGAAGCTGGTGCGTAGCGAGAGCAGCGGAAAGGCGCCCAGGGATTTCTCGATCAGCCCCAGGTCGAGGCCGCCGACTCCATAGAGATTGCTCCCGCGGCTCGCGCAGTCGAAGTAGACGCCCCAGCCGGGCGGCGGGCCGGAGAGCCGGTCGAGCGCGCCCTGCAGCGTGCGGCGCGCGCCCATTCCGTCGCGCAAGGTGAAGCAGACGCTGTGGCCCTCGGGAAGGGCGACCGCCGTCTCGATGGAACCGCGCTCCTCGTCGACGCCGAGCAGCGGGACCGAGACGAAATCTTCCGCGCGGAAGACTTCGCCCGCGGTGGGCGAGAGGCCGAGGCCGATGAACTGCAGCGCCTCGCCCGACACCCCTGGCTGATCGGCGAGAGCGGTGAGCGCCTCGATGGCGGGATGCGAATCGAGCTCGAGCAAGGAGCGGCCTTCGGCTCGCGTCACGAGCAACGGCGAGCCGATCGGCTGATGCGCCTGGGCCACCGCCACCCGCGCCGGCGCAGCGAAGAAGACGCCCACCGCCTGCGCCTCGGCGATGTCGTCGTCGAGGAGAAGGCCGCCTTCCACGGCCGCGCCGCCTCCGGCGATGCGCGCCTGGCCTCCCTCGCGAGAGAGAGCCGAACAGACCCGCTGCAGAGGCGCGGAGGGATCGACGAAGACGAGCCCCAGCGCTCCCGGCCCGGCGCGCTGAGCGGCCGCGCGCAATTCCGAGACGTCGTCCTTGCGCAGCGAAAAGACATGCCCCGGCTGCTCGAGAGCGAGCAAGCCGAGCGCCGGGCCCTGCTCGGTCTCGGCGTCGCCGGGCATCGTCGCCGCCGTCGTCGCGACGCCGACGATGTGCGTCCTCGCGCCGGCCACCGCGCGCAGCTCGGCGCAGAGATCGAGCGCCTGGTCGAAATGCTCGGGCGTCGCCGCCACCAGCACGCAGCCCGCCTTCGACAAGCCGGCGCGCTGGAGAGCGCGGCTGGCAGCGTCGCGAGCCGCCTCGCGCACGTCGTGCTCCCGGCTGATCGCCGCACCGGCTCGCATCGGCGAGGAGCATAACGCCATCCGCAACTGAAGCTGAAGCTTCCGCAATTGATCGGCGGCGCCGATCGTGTTGGAAAGGGGAGATGCGCATTTCGAAGAAGCTTTGCCTTTTGCTCGCGCTCGCCTGCGCCGGCGCGCAAAAGACCGCCGGACCGCCCGGCCGGGATGGCCGCAAGCTGATGGTGGTCGGCGTCAACGACACCCACGGCGGCCTGCTTGCCGTTCCTCCGCCGAAGTCGCTGGCTGCCCTCACCAAGAGCGAGATCGGCGGCGCCGACTGGTTCGCCGGCTGGATGAACGCCATCCGCGCCGACTACCAGTCGCACGGCGACGAGGTGGTCATTCTCGACGCCGGCGACGAGTTCCAGGGCTCGCTCATCTCCAACCAGTTCCGCGGCAAGTCCGTCGTCGACGCCTACAACGCCAGCGGAGTCACGGCCGCCGCGGTGGGCAACCACGACTTCGACTTCGGCGTCCCGGTGCTGCAGGAGCGGATGGCGGAGTCGAAATATCCCTGGCTGATCGCCAACGTCTTTCTCAAGGGCACGCGGACGCGGCCGCAATGGGCGAAGCCGAGCGTGCTCTTGAAAGTTGGCGGCATCCAGCTGGGGATCATCGGCGTCATCACCGCCGAGTCGCCGCTGATCATCAACTCCGTGCTCATCTCCGATCTGGAGTTCGCGCCGGGCGCGCCTTTCGCTGCGGCGGAGGCGGACGCGCTGCGGGCGCGCGGCGCCACGGTCGTCATCCTCGTTGCGCACGCGGGACCTCTGCCGCCCGACGAGGAGATCGAGCACATCGCCGAGGCCTGCAAAGGCAAGGTCGACGCCGTCGTCAGCGGCCACCATCACGTCGCGCTGGGACCGCCGCCCTTGATCGTGGCGAACATCCCCATCGTCCAGTCCGGGTGGAAGCTGCAGAACTTCTCCACCATCGAGCTGACGCTAGACGCGACCAACCACGTCAAGTCCTACGCGGTGAACGAGGGAAACACGCCGAAGAGCGGCGGGCCGCAGACCATCCTCCACACCGTGAACGGCCAGCCCGCGCAATTCCGCGGCCACAAGGTCGAGCCCGACGGCCGCGTCGCCGCCATCCTCGAGAGCTACGACGCGCAGGTGAAGAAGCTGCGCGACCTCCGCCTCGGCGAGACAGCGGTGGAGCTGCGCAAAGGCGGCAAGGACGATCTGCTGGGAAACCTGACGGCCGACGCGCTCCGCTCCGGAGCAGGCGGCGGGCTCGTGGCGCAGTTCGCCTTCCAGAATTCGGGCGGACTGAGGATCAGCGAAATCCCCCGCGGCCCCATCACCTACGGGCAGATTTTCGATCTCTATCCCTTCGACAATCAGCAGGTCGTCTTGTCACTCTCGGCGAACCAGGTGCGCGACGCGCTGGAGGTGGTGTTGCACGCGGGCAAGACGCCGCTGCGCGTCTCGGGGCTGCGCTACACCATCGATGGCGAGAAGGTCGCGGCCAGGGACGTGAAGGACGCCCCGCCCGGAGCGCTCGTCACCAAGGTCGTGGACGAGAGCGGCCAGACGCTGTGCGAGACGAAGAGCTGCAGCAGCACCGGCTGCGACGCCCTCTGTGCGCCGGGGAATTTCACGGTGGCGCTAACCGACTTCCTCGCCAACGGCGGCGACGGCCTGGTGATGCTCAAGGAGATGCCGCGGCAAGTGGGCAGCGTGCTGGCGCGCGACATCATCGTCGCCTACGTGAAGGCGCACCAGCCGCTGACACCGCAGCTGCTCGGGTCCGGCCAGCAGCGCATCCTCCAGACCGGTCCGGCCCGGCGAGCGCAGACGGTCGAGTGAGCTGGTCGCCGAACGCTGACGGCTACTTCGCCGCCGCAGTCTTGGTCGGGTCGTCCGCCGGATTCAGGTAATGGATGTCGAAAGGTCCGGTGCTCTGCAGCTGCAACACCGTCTCGCCTTTCGCGCCCGCCGAGTGATGCATCTTGCCGGGCAGGAAATGGAACGCGCCAGGGCCCATCGAGGTGGCGGTCGCCGCATCCCACTTGTCGCCCATCTTCATGAGAAACGTGCCCGAGAGCACCGTGAGCTGCTCGTCGTTGCTGTGCCAGTGAGGCGGAACGACGTAGCCGTCGGGAAACTTGAAGCGAACTGCGAAGGCGCCCTTCTTGCCCGGGTCCCCGAAGAGCACGGCCAGCTGCGCGCCTTTGGGCAGAGTGGGCGGCGCGGGCCCGAATTTCACCTCGTCGGCCGAGACGGTGACCGGCATCGGCTTCATCGCCGCCGTCTTCTTGGCGGCTTTCTCCTCGGCTGCGGAGACCGCGAGCGCGACGAAAGACAGCATCAAGAGCATTCTCGCCAGCATGTTGGACTCCCCCAGCTCGCGTGCGCGAGCGCGCGCCGGGCAGTAGCAAATGCCAGAGCGCGCCGCAACTAGAGCAAGGCCGCGAGCGCCGCCTCGGTCGCCTGCAGCATGGGCTCGGCCACGACCGGCTTTCCGGTGGCGTGCTCCATCCACAGGTCGGGCAAGACGCGGCCATAGGAGGCGGCGCTCTCGAAGGCCGCGCCGCTGCCCGGCCCCTTGAGCTTCTCTTCCAGCTGGAAGGCGATCAGGTGCCCGATGGGATAGCGATAGAGATAAAGGAATGAATTGATCATGTGCGAATAGATGGCGAGCTGCGGATTCCCCGGCTTGCCCAGGACCTTCGCATAGTATTTGTCCCAGTAGCCGCGGGCGATCTGCAGCACGGCCTCGCGCAGCTCGGCCGGCGTCGCTGCCGGATGAGCGTACATCCAGTGCCAGGCGTCGAGATCGACCAGCGCCGAGCCGCCGATCTCCCACGCGTCCCAGAAGGCTTTCAGCGCCCGCGAGTGCTCGGTGCGCGAGTCGGCGCGCGTGAGCCCGAGCGCCTCGAGGTCGCGGTGCTGGAAAGTGAAGGCGAGCGCCTCGGTGAAGGCCGTTCCCGGGACCCCTTGCATCAAAGTATCGTCGACGGAATAGAGCGAGAAGACCTGCTCGACGTTGTGCCCCATCTCATGGATGGCGATGTTGAATCCTTTGTAATCCATCCCGTCGGGATTGATGCGCGTGCGCAGGTGCGGGGAGTCGCCCGGCCCCCACCAGGGATACATCTCGCTGCGCCGATCGGCCTCGAGAGCGTGGCCCGACCCGCGGGCGGGGTCGACCACGATGTGCTGGTCGAGCCAGCGCGCCTTCTCGGCGGTGAAGCCGAGCACCTGCAAGAGGCGGGGAATGTCTTTCTTGTAGGCCTCGGCCGAGGGGTACCGCTCGCGGGTGAGCCGCGAGAGCTCTCCCTCCGGCTGCTTGACGACGAATCCGTCGTACCAGATGTCGAAGGGCTCCAGCTTCCGCCCGAGCCGCTTCTCGATCAGCGCCGCAACGCGCGGCACGAGCGGCGACTCGAGGACCTGGGTGAGGAGCGCCCGCACGCGCTGCTCGGGGATCTCGTCGTCGAGCTGGAAATGGCGGTCGATCTCCGTCCGTCCCATCGGCGAGTCTTCGTCCAGCTTGCGCGAGGCGAGGAAGTCGTCGAGCCAGACGCGATAGCGCGCATCGGGCTCGCGCTCGTTGGAAAGGCGCGGCTGCGCGGGCCGCTTGCCTTGCGCCTTCATCTGATCCGTCTCGATCTCCTCCGCGGGGCTGGCCGTGACCGCGCCGCTCGCCGGATTCCAGTCGACCCGCGGATCGTCGATCACCGCGAGGGGAATCTCCTGCGTGACGATCCGCTCCATCACCTCGCGCACCAGCCGCTGCCGCTGCAGCGCGACCGCCTGGTCCTTTTCGGCGTAGTCGGCCTTGATCTGATCGCGCAGGTTCCAGTGGGTGAGAAGCCGCACGCCCTTGGGGAAGAGTCGCTTGCCCTCGGGGGAGAGCACGTGGTGCATCCAGATGTTGTACCCGGCGATGTACGCCTCGGCGGCCGCAACCGCCTTCGCCCGCGCCTGCAGCGCCGCGCCGGAAGGCCGCAGCGCGAATCGGCGGGTCAACCGCGCCGCTGCCCATTCGCGCCGCGACCAGCGCGCGCTCCGGTCGATCATCTCCTGCAGATCAGGCTGGGGAAAGTTGAGCAGCGCGACGAAGGCGACCTTGGAGGTGAAGAGATCTTCCGGCAGGTGGGCGCCGACGTCGAGCGCGGCGAAGAGCTGATCGAGGTCCATCTGCGGCCCGAGCTCGAGCTCGCTCCAGCTGCGCAAGGCGCGGCCAATCTCGAGCATGTGGCCATCGATCTGCTCGAAGGCGGCGGAGAAACGCTTGAGGAGCGCCTCGAGCTGAACCGGATCGGAGACGAACGATTCGCGCACGAACGCGCCCACCTCGCCGTCCTCCGCGCGCCAGAACCCCGCCACCTGCCGCACGCCCCTCTCCGCCCGCGCACGCGCCGCCTCGCCGTGCTTCTGCAAGAGCGCGGAGACGAGGGCCGCCTGATCGATCGAAGGTCTCACGGTTCCCTCGGCCGGTTTTTCTGCCCCCGCCGGAGTCTTGCACGCGACGGCGAGAAGGAGGGCAATGCCCCAGGATTTGCGCATGGCGGCGGCTTTTAGCACGCCTTGACCACCTGCATGGTTTGTGTTTTTCCCGCGGTCCATGCCCGCACAACCCGCGCCGCCTTTCTTCCAGCGCCTCTCGCTCGCCTTCCAGACCGTCTTCGACGAGAAGTTCGCGGCGGCGGTGGCGGCACTGCGGGCGCGCCCTGCTCCGCCGCCGGCCCTCCCGAGCAAGGAGCGCCAGACGCTGCCTGCCACGCCGCACGCCATCAACGCCGCGCAGCTCTCGCGCTGCGAGCAAGCGCTGCACCTGCTCTCGCTCTTCCAGCGCGAGGGGCAGCTGATCGACTTCTGTCACCAGGACTTCGACGACGCGGCCGCGCGGATGGCCCACGGCGGCTGCCGCAAGGTGCTCTTGCAGTCGTTCACGATGGAGCCGGTGCGGCGCGAGCCGCAAGGGAGCGCGGTCTCCATCCCCGGCGGCTTCAACCCCGGACAGATCCGGCTGACCGGCAACGTGATGGGAAATCCGCCCTTCAAGGGAGTGCTGCGACACCACGGCTGGAAGGTGACGCAGATCAAGATGCCTCCGCCCTCGGGCGACGCCACCATCCTTGCGCCCGCCCGGGTCGATCTGCCCTGACGTTGCGGGCGCTGCCACCTGGCCTCAGCTTTCCTCCATGAATCGTCTCTTCCTCCTGCGACAGGCGCTTCGTCGGAAGGCTCCTTCTCCCTTGGGTGCGCTCGCTCGCGGGCTGATCGCGGGCGCCGCCGGCGCAGCGGCGCAGAGCCTCTTCTTCAAGCTGACCGAGAAGTGGCGGCCCGAGCCCACCAGGCTCCCGAGGGGCGAAGGCAAGCCCGAAGGAGACGAGGTGAGCAACCTCGAAGCGGTCGCGAGCCGCGTCGGCGAGGGGCTGATGAAGCGCGGCCCCTTGAGCGACGAGCAGCGGTCGCGCGCGGGGCGCGTCCTCCATTATCTCTACGGAGCCGCCTGGGGCGGACTCTACGGTCTGGTCCGCGAGAGCTTCCGTATCCCCCCGCAGCTCTTCGGCGCGTTGGTGTGGATGACGAGCGAAAATCTCCTGCTCCCTCTCTTCCGCGTCGCTGCCTGGCCCAACCGCTACAAGCTCCGCGAGCATCGCTATGCCCTGCAGGCGCACTTCGCCTACGGCGCCGCGACCGCCGGCGCCTACGCGGTGCTCCGCGATTTCGGTCCGATTCCGCTCCGCGCGGTGCCGGGGCTGATCGCGCTGCAGGCCTGGGCGTTCTTGCTGCGCTCGCCGCCGGCGCGCCTCTGGCGGCGCAGACAGCCGTGGACGAGGCGGATCATCGACGGCGTGCTCGTGCAGAAGGCCGCGCTCGCCTGAAGAAGAACTAAGAGCCTCCCACCAGTCTTCGCCAGTCGATGCTCTGCTCGGCCACGTGCGTCTCCTCCAGCCGCCGCCGGTGCGCGGCGAGCAGATCGCTGCGGGTGATGATTCCGACCAACGACCGCGGTGCCGCGCGCGAGACCACCGGCAGCCGGCCGACGCCTTCGTGCACCATGTGGTCGGCCGCCTCGCGCAGCGAGCTGTCCTCGAAGGCCACGGCCACCGGCCGCCGGATGAGGTCTCGCACGCAGCCTGCCTCGCCGCCGAGGAGATCGCGGCGCGTCACTACGCCCACCAGCTCGCCTCTTGCGTCGACGACCGGAAAGCCTTGGTGGGTCGTCCCGGCCCCGTGCGTGGCGATCCAGGCGCGCACCTGCTCTACGGCGTCGTCGGCCTTGAGCGTGACGACGGGTTTCGAGGCTGCCAGCCCGGCGGTGATCTGATCGAGAAAATCCGCCGCGTACTCGCCCGGCACGCGGACGCCGCGGCGTGCGATCTTCTCGGTCATGATGGTGTTGCGCATCAGCAGGCAGGAGAAGAGGAAAGCGGCGCTGCAGCCGCCCAGGAGCGGCAAGAGGCCCATCGGCTGCCGCGTGGTCTCGAATGCGAACACGACCGAAGCGAGCAGCGCGCGCGAGGCGCCGGCGAACATGGCCGCCATCCCCACCAGCGCCGCGATGCGGACGTCGATGCCCAGATGCGGGAAGGCGCTCGCGACGACTTGGCCGAGCAGCGCGCCCAGGCCGCCGCCGATGGTGAAGAGAGGCGCGAGCGTGCCGCCCGAGGTGCCGCTGCCGAGCGAGATCGACCAGGAGATGAGCTTCACCGCCGCGAGCGAGAGCAGCGCCTCGCCCGCGACGCGCGCAGAGAGGATGGCGTCGATGTTGTCGTAGCCGACACCGAGCGTGCGCGGCACGAAATAGCCGCAGACTCCGACGGCCACCGCCCCGATGGCTGGCCACCACATCCAATGGATGGGCAGGTGCTCGAAGAGGTCCTCGATGGCGTAGACCGCCTTGGTCACGCCCACCGCGACGATGCCGACCAGGGCGCCGAGGGCGATGTATGCCGCCAGCGCGCTCTCCGAGGGCTGCACGATGTTGGGCATCGCGAACGCCGTCGCCGTTCCGACGAAGGCGATGCGCACCGCCGTGGCCGCTGCGGCCGCGAGCGCGACCGGAATGAGCGAGCGCGGCCGCAGCTCGAAGAGGAGCAGCTCCACCGCGAGGAGCACCGCGGCGACGGGGCTGCCGAAGGTCGCCGTCATCCCGGCGGCGGCGCCGGCCGCGAGCAGGGTCTTCCGCTCCGCAGCTGTCGTATGGAGGAACTGACCGAGCAGCGAGCCGAGCGCGCCGCCGGTGGCGATGATCGGCCCCTCCGCTCCGAAGGGACCGCCGGTGCCGATGGCGATGGCGGCGGAAAGCGGTTTGAGCAGCGTGATGCGCGCCGGAATGCGGCTTTTGTTGAGGAGCACCTGCTCCATCGCCTCGGGGATGCCGTGCCCGCGGATGGCAGCCGAGCCGTAGCGCGCCATCAGGCCGACCACGATCGCGCCGCCGACGGGGACCAGCACCACGAGCGGACCCAGTTTGTTGTCCGCCGGCGAGACGAAGGCGGTGGAGAGCCGGCCGTAGAAGGAGAGGTTGGTGCAGAGGCCGATCAGCCGCGTGAGCAGCTGGGCGACCACGCCGGCCACGAGCGCGACCAGGATGGAGAGGCCGCAGATGAAGACCACCCGCGCGTCGACCAGGGAGCGCTCGGGCGGTACGCGCGCCTCGACCAGCGCGGGCCCCAGCGAGGGTGCGACGGGCAGCGCCTCCGTCGTCTGCCCGCCGGCAGGCGAAAGGTTTGAGCTCATACGATCTGGCTTAACAGAGAACCGTGGCGGCCGCGACTAGTGCAGCGTCGCGCGGCGGGCGCTGCCCAGGAGCTGGAGCAGCGCCGTCTCCGGGCGGTGGCTCTTGCCGTCGACGAGGTCCTCCATGCTGCGGTAGTAGCAGCGCATCACCTCGCCTTTTTCGAAGCTCGAAACGACCGCCGGCCAGATGTACGAGGCCTTGCACACCGCCGGAGTATTCCCCAGGCGCGCCGCGGTCTCCTTCACGGCCGTGACCACCATGCGGTGACGGTCGGTGCGGCCGGGGACGATCTCCTCGTTCATCCGCGCCAGCGCGCAAGCGGCGATGAGCGTCCCCGCCCAGGTGCGGAAGTCCTTGGCGCTGAAGCGCTCGCCCATCACTTCCTTGATGTGCTGGTTGACGTGGCGGCGGCGGATGTTGACGACGGCGCCGTCGTCGGCGACGTACTGAAAGAGATCCTTCCCGGGCAGCTTCTTCAGCTGCCGCACCATGCGCGCCACCCGCCGGTCGCGCAGCTCGCTCATCTGCTTCTTGCCTGACTTCCCCGGATACTCGAAGCGCACCGTGTCGCCCTTCACGGTGACGTGCCGGTTCTGCAAGGTGGCGATGCCGAAGCTGCCGTTCTCGCGCGCATAGGCGTAGCTGCCCGGCCGCATGAAGCAGGTGGAGAGGATGCGCAGGATGCAGGCCATCACCTTCTCGCGCGGCAAGCCCGGCAGCCGCAATGCGCGCTCGACCTCGCGGCGCATCTGCGGCAGCGCCTTGCCGAACGCGACCAGCCGTCCGTACTTCTTCTCCTCGCGCTCGCGGACGGCGCCTGCGCTGTAGCGATATTGCCAGCGGCCTTTTCGGTCGCGCCCGATGGCCTGCAACTTCGCGCGCGGGTTCTTGTTGATTGCGACGTCGGTCCAGGCCGGCGGAATGCGCAGTGCGCGGATTCGGTTCATGTCGCGCCCGCCCCGGTAGCGGAAGCCGCTCTTCGGGGAGCCGAGCCGGCGAATGCCTGCCTGCTGAAGCCGCTCGATCTCAGTCACTCCGTAAAGTTGCGACCAAGGGCGCACTCTGGCATCAGACACACGTGGCGAACATCGATCTCATCCGAAATATCGGCATTTCTGCCCACATCGACTCGGGCAAGACGACCCTTTCCGAGCGCATCCTCTATTACACGGGGCGCATTCACCAGATTCACGAGGTAAAGGGCAAGGATGCCGTCGGCGCCAAGATGGACTCGATGGAGCTGGAGCGGGAGAAGGGGATCACCATCCAGTCCGCCGCTACCTACTGCGAGTGGGACGTCACCGACGCCACCCGGCTGACCCACAACATCAACATCATCGACACCCCGGGACACGTCGACTTCACCATCGAGGTGGAGCGCGCGCTGCGCGTCCTGGACGGCGCCATCCTGGTGCTCTGCTCGGTCTCGGGAGTGCAGTCGCAGTCGATCACCGTCGACCGCCAGATGCGCCGCTACAAGGTGCCGAGGCTCGCCTTCGTCAACAAGATGGACCGGGCCGGAGCGAACCCCTTCCGCGTCGTGCAGCAGCTGAGGGAGAAGCTCAACCACAACGCCGTGCTCGTCGAGTACCCCATCGGCCTGGAGGAGAAGTTCCAGGGCGTGGTCGACCTCGTCCGCATGAAGGCTTGCTATTACGACGGCGAGAACGGCGAGAAGGTCCGCGTCGAGGAGGTCCCTGCCGACATCCTCGAGGAGTGCAAGAAGTACCGGCACGACATGATCGCCGCCGCCGCCGACTTCGACGACGAGCTGACCAACCTCTTCCTCGAGGACAAGGACCCCCCGGTCGAGGTCATCCGCCGCGGCATCCGCAAAGGCGCCCTGCAGCTCAAGCTGACGCCGGTGTTCGTCGGCTCGGCTTACAAGAACAAGGGCGTGCAGCAGCTGCTCGACGGCATCGTCTACTACCTGCCCAACCCGAAAGAGGTGGTGAACGAGGCCCACGACCAGAGCAACAACGAGGAGAAGATCATCCTCGCGAGCGACGAGACGAAGCCCTTCGTCGGGCTGGCCTTCAAGCTCGAGGACGGCCGCTACGGCCAGCTGACCTATATGCGCACCTACCAGGGCTCGCTGCGCAAGGGCGACTTCATCGTCAACATGCGCGACCAGAAGAGGGTCAAGGTCCCCCGCCTGGTGCGCATGCATGCGGACGAGATGCACGACATCGAGACCGTGGAGGCGGGCGACATCATCGCCATGTTCGGCGTCGACTGCGCCTCAGGCGACACCTTCACCGACGGCGACGTCAAGGTCACCATGACCTCGATGCACGTGCCCGACGCGGTCATCTCGCTGGCCATCGCTCCCAAGGAGAAGGTGGGCGGGGCGAACTTCAGCAAGGCGCTCAATCGCTTCACCCGCGAGGACCCCACCTTCCGCGTCCACCGCGACGAGGAGTCCGGACAGACCATCGCCTCGGGGATGGGAGAGCTGCACCTCGAGATCTACATGGAGCGGATCAAGCGCGAGTACGGCTGCGAGGTCGTGGTCGGCCAGCCTCAGGTCGCGTATCGCGAGACCATCCAGGAGCGCGGCGACTTCGCCTACACGCACAAGAAGCAGACCGGCGGCTCGGGACAATTCGCTCGCGTCTGCGGCTATCTCGAGCCGCTGCCGCCCGATGCGGTCGAGCCGTACGAGTTCGTCGACGACGTCGCCGGCGGCGCCATTCCGCGCGAGTTCATCTCCGCCTGCGACAAGGGCTTCAAGGAAGCGATCAAGAAGGGCTCGCTGATCGGCTTCCCTGTCGTCGGCGTGCGCTGCGTGATCAACGACGGCCTCTCCCACGCCGTCGACTCCAGCGAGCAGGCCTTCAAGACCGCCTCGCTGATGGGCTTCCGCGAAGGATACGAGAAGGCCAAGCCGGTCGTCCTCGAACCGATCATGAACGTCGAAGTGCAAGCGCCGGAGGAGTTCCAGGGGTCGGTGGTCGGCCAGCTCAACCAGCGGCGCGGCGTCATCCAGGCGACCGAGACGGTCGAAGGCTACCTGGTGGCCAACGCGCACGTGCCGCTCTCCGAGATGTTCGGCTATTCGACCGACCTCCGCTCGGCCACGCAGGGCAAGGGCGAGTTCTCCATGGAGTTCGCCAAGTACCAGCCCGTCCCGCGCTCCACGCAGGAGCAGATGATCAAGGAGTTCCGCGAAAAGCAGGCGGCTGCTAAGAAGTAGCCGCAATGCCCGACCCCGCGCGAATCCCGTCGCTCGCCGAAGAGGTGGGCGGCGAAACAGCGCTCCCCGAGATCCCCTTTCGCTTGCTGGGCGAGATGTTCGCGGCGCGCGCGGCGGTCGATCCGCAGCGGGCGGCGGTGCGCTTTCGCGCGCCTTCCGGGAAGTGGGGGGAATTGACCTGGGGCGCTCTCGACGAGCGGCGGCGCGCGATCGCGGGAGGTCTGCTCGCGCTCGGCGTGAAGCGGGGCGACACCGTCGCCTTCGTCGCGGGCAATTCGCCGGAGATGGTCGTCGCTGAGGCGGCGGTTCTTTCCCTCGGCGCCGTCGCCGCGCCCATCTTCCCCGACTACACCGCCGACGTGCTCCTCCACTGCCTGGCGGACTCCGGCGCTCGCGTCTGTTTCGCCGGCGGTGCCGCGCAGCAGCACCGCATCGCGGCGGCGCGCGGCCTCGAGCGCGTCATCGTCCTCGACGACCAGCCGCTTCCCGACGATCCGCGCGCGATGGCTCTGAAGGATCTTTCCGGCGCCTTCTCCGCCGAGCCCGGCGAGGGCGAGGACGTCGCCTTCCTCCTCTACACCAGCGGCACCACCGGCAAGCCGAAAGGAGTGGAGCTGACCCACCGCAACATCCTTTCGCAACAAGTCGCCCTCTCCGCGGTCTGGCCATTTTCGCAGAAGGACGTCTTCCTCGCCCACCTGCCCTGGCACCACTCGTTCGGCGGTCTGCTCGAGCTCTTCACCGCGCTCTGGCATCGCGCGACGCTCGTGCTCGACGACAGCCGCGGCCGCGACCTCGATCGGATGCTGCTCAATTGGGCGGAGATCAAGCCGACCGTGTTCTTCGCCGTCCCGCGCCTCTACGGCGCCTTGATGGGCCGCTCGCGGCGCGACGCGAAGGCGCGCGCGGCGGTGCTCCATCCGGGGCTGCGCTTCGTCTTCAGCGCGGCCGCGCCGCTCTCCGAGTCCACCTTTCGCTTTTTCGAAGATGCCGGCGTCAAGGTGCTGGAGGGCTGGGGCCTGACCGAGACCTCGCCGGTCGTGACGGTGACCACGCCGCAGCAGCCGCGCAGCCCCGGCATCGTGGGCTGGCCGCTGCCGGGAACGACAATGAAGCTCGACCCGATCCCGGCCGCGCCCCCCCGCACCGGCGAGATCCTCGTGCGCGGCCCGCAGGTAATGCGCGGGTATCGCGGCCGGCCGGCAGAGACTGCGCGCGCCCTCGAGGGCGGCTGGTTCCACACCGGCGATCTGGGCGAGTGGACGCGCTTCGGCCTGCAGCTCCACGGCCGGGCCGACGGCGTCTTCAAGCTGGAGAACGGCGAGAAGGTTTCTGCCGGGGAGGTCGAGGCGCGCATCCTCGCCGCCACGCCGCTCTTGCAGCAGGCGGTCGCGCTCGGCAATGGGCAGTCCTTCGTCACTGCGCTCTGCTGGATCGCGCCAGGGCCGGCGCGCCGCTGGCTACTCGACCGCGACGTCGAGGCTCCGGCCGAAATCATCCGCATCCCTGAGCTGCGCCGCGCCATCGTCGAGGCCCTGCAGGCCGCCAATCTGGTGGCCGGCGCGCGGCACGAAAGGGTCGGCCGGGTCGGTCTGGTGGCCGAGGCCCCGACCGTCGGTACGGGCGAGATGACGCCTTCCCTGATGATGGTGCGCGCCGTCTCCGAGCAGCGCCACGCCGATCTGATCGCGCCCCTGCGCGAGGGCAAGTCCCACCCCGACATCCTCGAGATCGAGCGCCGCCAATGGGACCGCTGATCAATTTCCTCGTCCTGATGGTGTTGCTCTTCGCCGGTCTGGCGCAGACCCGCTCGCTGCCGCCGCCCCTCGGCTATTCCATCGCCGGCGGTCTGGCGGTCGCGACGTTCATTCTCGCCCTCATCCGCTACAAGCGGCGGAAGGACCGGGGCGAGTGATCAGTCCGCCGGCGGCGGTGGGATGATCTTGCTCCCGATCTCCCTCGCGAGCCGGAAGTAGGCTTCCCGTTCGTCCTTGTCTCGCGGCAAGGGGATGGCCTCGCCCCGTTCGTATCGCTTGCGAAGCTCGTCGATCGGGTCGGGCGGGGCCGGCGGCAGCGGTGGCTCATCACCTGAGCCCGGCGCCGCATCTTCCGCATCCTGCAAGTCGCGGAGCGCCTCGAGCTCGGCCAGCCCCACCACCGCCGCCACCGTCTTGCCGTAGCGAGAGATCACGAAACGCCCGTTCCCATACGCCGCGGCCATGACGATGGTCCCCAACGTTTCACGCGCTTCCAGAAGGTTGACTCTGAATTCAGTGATCATGGTCCACAGCCTGCCACGGGGGTCTGACATCCCCGGGGGACGGTGGGGGTGGCCCTCAGAGCTGACTCCCCGGACCCTCTGCTCCCTGCAGAGTCTCCACTCTGCCCGGAGTCTCCAGACTGGCGGGAGTTGCCAGTGTGCCCGGAGTCGCCACTCTGCGCAGAGTTGCCATTCTGTACACTTTGGACACTCTGGGCGGGGATCGCCGCTGGACTGGGGAAAATCTCCCCAAACTGTACAGTCTGGAGACTCTGGTAACTCCGGAGACTCCGGGAGCTCCCGACACTCTGCGCACTCTGGGGAGTCCGGATCGCGGGTGGCAATGGCGGGCGGGGAGGTGGGGGTTAACGTAGACTCCCGCCGTGAAGGTCGTGTTCGTAGAGCAACCCGGGGCGCTGCCGGAGGTACCGAAGACCGGGCGGGTGGCGGTGGTCGATGTGGCCTTCGCTGCCGGCGAGAATTTCGAAACGTCGACGCTGCCCTTCATCGAGGGCCTCGGGGAGCGGCTGGCGATCTGGATCGATCACCACGAGCATCCGTTGGGTTGGTCTCGATTCCGCGGCGACCCGCGCTTCGTGCTGGTCCCCAACCGCGAGGCGCATGCCTGCCCCGAGCTGGTCACTCCGGAGCTGGTGCGGCGAGCAGGACCGGTCGATCTCATCTATGCGCACGCAGACTTCGATGGCCTCCTTTCGGCGGTGAAATTTCTCCGCGGTGGGGTGCCGCCCTGGCCGGAGGCTGACGAGGACGCGCGCGCTGCCGACAGCCCCGGCCGCGGACACTCGTCGTCCCCGCGCGCCCAGCTCATTTCCGCCGCGCTCGACTACGCGCAATCCGAGCTTCGCACCGCGCAGCGCGAAGCCCTCCGCCAGCAGATCGTCGAGGCTCTCGTCCAGGGAGCCTTGCCCCCCGCGCTGGAGGAGCGGCTGCGGGAGCTGGCCCGCGCCCAGGAAGAGGCCCTCGCCCCAGTCGAAGATCTCGCCGCCACAGCGCGCGAGGAGGCGGGCGGCGTCCTGGTCGTGCGGGTGGAGAAGGCGCTCCCCCGGCCGGTGAAGAAGGCCCTCCTCTCCCGGCTGGAAGAGCGCGCGCCCATCGGTGTCGTCATCGAGGGACGCGCAGTCACCGCCGCGACCTTCCGCGAGGACATCGACCTTTCGCGCTGCGATGAGCTGACCGCGGGCCGCAGCGATTATCGGTTCGCCCAGGCCGACGACGGCGGGCGCGCCATCGTCGCGCGCCTCGGTCAGCTGGTTAGAATGTCGCCATGAGCGCGCCGCTGCCCCAGGGAAATGAGCTGCTGCGCGAGATCGAGCGGCTGCGCAAAGAGCTCGATGCGGTGGTCCTCGCTCATTACTACCAGGACCCCGACATCCAGGATCTGGCGGACTTCGTCGGCGACTCCCTGCAGCTCTCGCAGCAGGCGGCCCGGACGAAGGCGAAAATCATCGCCTTCTGCGGCGTCCATTTCATGGCCGAGACGGCGAAGATCCTCAACCCCGACAAGCAGGTGCTGCTCCCCGATCTCGACGCGGGGTGCTCGCTGGCCGATCGCTGTCCAGCGGATCAATTCGGCAAGTGGCTCGAGCAGTATCCGGACCACAAGGTCATCAGCTACATCAATTGCTCGGCGGGCGTGAAGGCGCTGAGTGACGTCATCTGCACCTCCAGCAATGCGGAGAAGATCGTCAACAGCTTCCCCAGATCGCAGAAGATCGTCTTCGCCCCCGACCGGCACCTGGGCGCCTGGGTGGAGAAGAAGACCGGCCGCGAGCTGGTGAAATGGCCGGGCTTCTGCATCGTGCACGAGCAGTTCACCGAGCGGCAGCTGAGCAAGCTCAAGGTGCGCCATCCCGAGGCCAAGCTCATCGCGCATCCCGAGTGCGAGGCCAGCGTGCTGGCGATGGCCGATTACGTCGGCTCGACGCGCGGCCTGCTCGAGTACGTCAAGAGCAGTCCGGCCAGAAGCTTCATCGTCGCCACCGAAGTGGGCATCCTTCATCTGATGGCGAAGGCGCGGCCCGACGCGGAATTGATCCCGGCGCCGCCCAGCTCGGGCTGCAACTGCAGCATCTGCCCCTACATGCGGCTCAACTCGCTGGAGAAGCTCTACCTCTGCCTGCGCGACCGCAAGCCCGAGATCACGCTGTCCGAGGACCTGCGCCTGCGCGCGCTGCGGCCGGTGCAAAGGATGCTCGAGTTGTCGGCATAAAAGTGGCCAAGCCGCCTCCGCGGTGGTCCAATCCGAGGACAATGGAGGCCTCGTGAAAAAGCTTGCCACCCTCGCCGCCCTTTTCATTGCCGCTCCCCTCGCCGCCCACGCCGCTGACGCCGGACTCCGCATCGGCGTGGGAGCCGACGTCGCCTATCACGACGCCGCTGGCACCCACTTCATCTCCGACAACTGGCCGCTCGCCGGCGACCTGATGCTCAGCTACTGGCTCCCGGCCGAGATCGTCTCGCTCGATGCGGAGATCTCCGAGCAATTCCTGCTCAACGCCCCAGCCGGCGCCAACTCGCGAATTGGTACGGTGTTCCGGCCGGGCATCCGCGTGAGCCCGCCGGTCATTCCCTTCTACGTGCGCGGCGCGATCCCCATCAACATCGAGTCGCCGAGCGGCACGAACCGCGAGACGTTCGATCTCCGCCTCGGCGCGGGGTTCAACATCCCGCTGGTGGCCTTCAAGGTCTATCTGGAGGCGGATGCCGACTTCCCGCTCGGTGGCGGGACGAACGCTCCGAGCGCGTTCTCCAACTGGCAGTTCTGGTTGAATGGCGGCCTCGACTTCCGCTTCTAAGTGGACGAGTCGCCGCTCGCGCTGGTTCTCTCCGGAGGCGGCGCGCGCGGCGCCTACGAAGTCGGCATCCTCCGCTACCTCCTCGGCGAGCTGGCGCCGAAGATCGGCCCGCGCGCCCGGCCGCGCATCTTCTGCGGCACCAGCGTAGGCGCCATCAACGCCTGCGCGATCGCCGCGAACCACGGCGCTGCCGACTTCGGAGTCGCGCGGCTCGCCGAGCGCTGGTGCAGCCTGCGCCTCAACGACATCTTCCGCCTCGGCTGGCGCGACGTGACCGGCCTGTTGCGCTGGGTGGCGGGTGCCGGCCGCCCCGAGGGCCCGCGCAGCTTGCTCGATGCGGCGCCCTTGGCCGAGCTGGTCCGGACCGCGATCCCCTGGCGAGAACTGCATCAGGGCGTGGCCGAGCGCGCGATCATCGGCGTCACGGTCTCCGCGACCGACATCGAGACGGGCCACACCGTCGTCTTCGTCGAAACGCAGGAATCCAGGCTGCTGGTCTCGCGCGACCGCGCCATCGACTGGGGCGCCGTGCGGCTCACCGCGCAACACGCGCTCGCTTCGGCCGCCATCCCCATCATCTTTCCCACGGTGCGCGTCGCGGGGCGCGTCTACAGCGACGGCAGCCTGCGGCAGAACACGCCGATCTCTCCCGCCCTGCGGCTCGGCGCGGCCCGCGTGCTGGTGGTCGGCCTGCGCACCCGGCGGCGCGCACCGAGGGCGGGCCGGCAGCACGTCGCCCATCAGCTCACCTACTCCTCTCCGCTCTTCCTCTTCGGCAAGTTGCTCGATGCGCTGCTGCTCGATCGGGTGGAGAACGATCTCGCCAACCTGCGGCTGGTGAACGCCGCGCTGACCGAGCTGCAGCGCCACTCGCCGGTGATGATCGGCCACGAGCCGGTCGCGGCCGCGCTGGAGGCGGCCGGCGGCGGACTGCGGCCGGTGCAGGATCTCTTCATCCGCCCTTCGCAGGACCTGGGCGTGCTGGCCGCGGAGATCCTCCAGCGGCCGGCGGTGAAGGCGCGCCTCTCGGGCCCGGCCGGCTATCTGCTGCGCCGGCTGGGCGAGGCGGCCACCGGCGGCGATCCCTCCGACCTGCTCAGCTATCTCCTCTTCGACAGCGAGTACGCCAGCGAACTGATGGCGCTGGGCGAGCGCGACGCCCGCGCGATGACGGGAGCGCTCGAAAGCTTCCTCGCCGCTGCCTGACTCTCCATCGTTATATTTGCAGGCGGCAATGGCTTTCTCCCTGAGCGAGCGGGCGAGCGGCGTTCTACTCCACCCGACATCCCTGCCCGGCGCCTACGGCTGCGGCGACCTTGGCCTCGAGGCGCACGAATTCGCCGCCTGGCTGCGCGGCGCAGGACAGCGCTGGTGGCAGATGCTGCCGGTCGGGCCGATCGGCTATGGCAACTCCCCCTACAGCGCGCACTCTGCTTTTGCCGGCAGCTCGCTGTTGATCAGTCTCGATCGGCTGGCCGAGGAGGGCCTGCTCCCGCGCAGCGCGCTCGCCGATGCGCCGCGCTTTCCCGAGGGCCGCGCCGATTATCCCGGCGCTCGCGCCTGGCGCGAGCGATGCCTCAAGATCGCTTTCCAGACATTCAAGAACCGGCGCGCCGACCAAACCGCCTTTGAAGTCTTTTCCGTCCAGAATCAATTCTGGCTCGAGGACTTCGCGCTCTACGCCGCCATCAAGCGGTCGCGGCGCGACCTGTCCTGGACGGAATGGGAGCCCGAGTTGCGCGCGCGCGATGCCGAGGCGCTCGACCGGGCCGGCCACGCGCTGCGCGAGGAAATCGAGCAGCAGCGCTTCGAGCAATTCGTCTTCGCCCGCCACTGGCGCGCGCTGAAGTCGCGCTGCCAGGAGCTGGGCATCGGCCTGATCGGCGATGTCCCCATCTTCGTGGCCCACGACAGCGCCGACGTCTGGGCGCACCGCGAGCTGTTCTTCCTCGACGCGCAGGGGCAGCCGACGGTGATCGCCGGCGTGCCTCCCGACTATTTCAGCGCCACCGGCCAGCGCTGGGGGAATCCGCTCTATCGCTGGAGGGAGCTGGAGCAGAGCGGCTATCGTTTCTGGCTGCAGCGCATCTCGCAGATGCTCGAACGCTTCGACGCCGTCCGCCTCGATCACTTCATCGGCTTCCAGCGCTACTGGGAGATCCCTGCCGACGAGCCGACTGCGCTGAGGGGTCGTTGGGTCCCCGGGCCGGGGGCGAAGCTGTTCGAGGCGCTGCGCAAGGCGCACGGGCCGCTGCCGTTGATCGCGGAGGACCTGGGCGCGGTGACACCGGAGGTCACGGCGCTGCGCGATGCTTTCAATCTGCCGGGCATCAAGCTCCTGCAATTCGCTTTCGGCACGGACCCGCAGGGCCCGAGCTTCCTGCCGTACAACTATTGCCGAAATTCGGTGGCGTTTACCGGCACGCACGACAACGACACGACGCGCGGCTGGTTCGAGAAGCTGGGCGAAACCGAACGGCGCGCAGCGCTCGACTATCTCGGCAGCGAAGGGCGTGCGATCCACTGGGAGATGATCCGCTGCGTCTGGGCCTCGGTGGCGAATCTGGCGCTTGCGCCGGCGCAGGATCTCCTCGGCCTCGGTTCGGAAGGGCGAATGAATCTGCCGGGAACGGCTTCGGGAAACTGGGAATGGCGTCTCGCTCCCGGACAGCTGGGGTCTGAGCCACAGGAGCGCCTGCGCGATTTGACCCGCATCTACGGGCGGAGGGCGCGATGAAGCGGCGGCCATGGGAGATGCGCCGCGGGCAATTGCGCGACGACCCGCAGTGGTACAAGGACGCCATCATCTACGAGCTGCGCGTGCGCTCGTTCATGGACTCGAACGGCGACGGCATCGGCGATTTTCCCGGCCTCACGTCCAAGCTCGATTATCTGCAAGACCTGGGCGTGAGCGCGCTGTGGCTCTTGCCCATCTGCCCTTCGCCCGGCAAGGACGACGGCTACGACATCTCCGATTACACCGACGTCCACCCCGACGTGGGAACGCTCGACGACTTCCGGCTCTTCGTCGACGAGGCGCACCAGCGCGGCCTGCGGGTGATCACCGAGCTGGTGCTCAATCACTCGAGCGACCAGCATCCCTGGTTCCAGCGCGCCCGCCGCGCGCCGCCCGGCTCGCCGGAGCGGAACTTCTACGTCTGGAGCGACACGCCCGACCGCTATCGCGACGCGCGGATCATCTTCAAGGACTTCGAGCCTTCCAACTGGTCGTGGGACCCGATCGCGAAGCAATACTTCTGGCATCGCTTCTACGCCCACCAGCCGGACTTGAACTTCGACAATCCCGCGGTGCACGAGGCGATGCTCGGCGTGGTCGATTTCTGGTTCGGGCTGGGCGTCGACGGGCTGCGCCTCGACGCCGTTCCCTATCTCTACGAGCGCGAGGGGACCAACTGCGAGAACCTGCCCGAGACGCACGACTTCCTCAAGAAGCTGCGCGCGCACGTCGATTCACGCTTCAAGAATCGACTGCTCCTCGCCGAGGCGAATCAATGGCCGGAGGACGCGGCCCGCTATTACGGCAATGGCGACGAATGCCACATGAATTTCCACTTCCCCATCATGCCGCGCATCTTCATGTCCATCCATATGGAGGACCGTCTCCCCATCATGGACATTCTCGCTCAGACGCCGGCCATCCCCGCCAACTGCCAGTGGGCGCTGTTCCTCCGCAACCACGACGAGCTCACTCTCGAGATGGTCACCGACGAAGAGCGCGATTACATGTATCGCGCCTTCGCTCACGAGCCGACCATGCGCATCAACCTCGGCATCCGCCGCAGGCTCGCGCCCCTGGTCGGCAACGACCGGCGGCAGATCGAATTGATGAACGCGATGCTCCTGTCCTTGCCCGGCACGCCCGTCCTTTATTACGGCGACGAGCTGGGAATGGGCGACAACATCTTCCTCGGCGATCGCAACGGCGTGCGGACGCCGATGCAATGGGCTCCGGACCGGAATGCGGGCTATAGCAAGGCAAATCCCCAGCGATTGATCCTGCCCGTCATCATCGACCCCGAATACCATTACGAGTCCCTGAACGTAGAGGCGCAACAGGGCAATCCCAATTCGCTGCTCTGGTGGACCAAGCGGCTCATCGCGCTGCGCAAGCGCTTCCAGGCTTTCGGCCGCGGCACCATCGAATTTCTCGCGCCGGAGAACCCCAAGGTGCTGGCCTTCATCCGCCAGCACGAAGACGAGACGGTGCTGGTGGTCGTGAACCTCTCGCGATTCACCCAGTACGTCGAGCTCGATCTCAAGCAGTTCAAAGGGCGCATCCCCGTCGAATTGATCGGCCGGACGCGCTTCCCTCCCGTCGGCGACCTCCCCTATCTGCTGACTCTGGGCGAGCACGCCTTCTACTGGTTCTCGGTGGAGCAGCCGGAGCACGCCGGAGTGCAGGCGCGCGAGGCCAGCTATCACCCGCCGACCCTGGAAGTGGCCAGCGCCTGGGAGGGCGCCTTCAGCAACGCCGAGCGAGCCGCGCTGGAGATGGTCTTGCCGGCCTGGATCGAACACCGCCGCTGGCTCCATGCCGGCGGGCGCGAGGTGTCCTCGGCCCACATCCTCGACGTCATCGTCTTCGATGCGGTCCGCGTCGCCGTCATCCAGGTGGATTTCAGCCAGGGCGAGCCCGACCAGTTCGTGGCGCCGCTCTCGCTGGTGGGGGGCGAGAAGCCGCCAGCGCCCGCGGGGCTCATCGCCATCCTGCGCCGCAGCGACGGCACGCAGCTCTTCCTCATGGACGCGCTCTTCGATCCGGCGGCGGCGGCCTCGCTGCTCGAGTCGATGCGCACCGGCAGGCGCAGCCGTGGCGTTCTCGGCATGCTCAGGGGCAGCTCGCGGCCGGGACTCCCCAGCGGCGACCCGCGCCTCTACCGGCAGGAGCATCACGCCGCCTCGGTGCAGTACGGCGACGCGCTCCTGCTCAAGTTCTACCGGCGCCTGGGCGAGGGGATGAATCCCGAGCTGGAGATCGGCCGCGCGCTGACCGAGCGCGCTGCGGGTGCGCCCATCGCGCCGTTCTGGGGCGCGCTGGAATTGTGGCCGCGGCGCGGAGAGCCGATCACCATCTCGACGCTGCACGGCTGGGTGCAGAACCAGGGCACCGCCTGGCATTTCTTCCGCGAGGAGGTCCGCCGCTACTTCGAGCGCGCCCTCGCGCTCGGGCGCGAGATGAAGCCGCCGCCGCGCCCCGCCACCTCTCCGGTCGATCTCGCCGCGATGGAAGAGCCTCCGCAGGCGCGCGAGCTGTTCGGCAGCTCGCTGGCCGCGGCGCGGCTGCTCGGCAAGCGCACCGCCGAGCTGCACGCCGCCCTGATCTCCGACGATCCCGCCTTCGCTCCCGAGCCGTACAGCGCGCTCGACCAGCGCTCCGTCTACCAGACCAAGCGCAACCTGACGGGCAAGGTGCTCCGCCAGCTGCGCACCATGAAGCTCGAGGGCCGACTCGCCGAGCTGGCCCAGCAGCTTCTCGCCCGCGAGAAGGATCTCTACGCGCGTTTCGAGCCGCTCCTCGGCGCGCGGCTCACCGCCGCTCGCGGCCGCATCCACGGCGAGTATCACCTCGGCAACGTGCTCTGGACCGGCAAGGACTTCGTCGTCGTCGACTTCAACGGCAACCCCGAGCGGCCGCTCCCCGAGCGCCGCCGCAAGCGCTCTGCCTTGCGCGACGTAGCCTGGATGATGCGCTCCTTCGACTCCGCCGCGTCCTTCACACTGCGCGATCCGGCCTCGGTGCGCGAGAGCGAGCGCGGCGCGGCCGAGCCGTGGGCGCGCCTCTGGGCCACCTGGACGCCGGCCGCGTTCTTGGCCGCCTACCTGGAAGCGGCGAAGGGCTCGCCCCTCCTGCCGCGCAGCCGCGCCGAGCTGAGCCTGCTCCTCGACACGCTCCTTCTGGAAAAGGCGCTCGACGAGCTGAGCGCCGAGCTGGGCCGCCGCGAGGACTGGGCCTTCGCGGCCCTGCGCGCGTTGCTCGATCTACTGGGCTGAAGAGCGCAGCCACTGCGAAAGCTCGGGCATGAGCCGCTCGCGCAGCGCCACGTCCATGCGCAGCCTCTCGAGAGTCTGCGCAGTGGCCTGCCTGGCCGACTCGATCGGATGCGCCGAAAGGAAGCTCTCCACTTCGTTCAGATGACGCCGCTCGGGCAGGTTGCCCAGCGCCTCGACCAGGCGGCGGAGAATCATCGGCGAGTCGCCCTTCTTGCGCACGTCTTCCCAGCGGGACTGGATCAGCTTCCAGGCGACCTCGCGCGTGGCGCGATTGGCGAGCAGCATGCCGAGGTAGGAAGCGAAGTCCTGCATCTGGACCGTCTG